>JAFWGA010000043.1 GCA_017515325.1 Blautia sp. | reverse complement strand
TACGCCGACAGACAGGCTTATGGATCTGACTTTCATCAGGGAAACCGCAATGCAGAATTCGGGGCTTGCTTACATGATAGCCAAGCGTATCAATCAGCTGCAGGTAATGAAGGCAGCGGCAACCACGTGGAAAGAAAGAAGAGCGAGGATCAATACGATCAGCCCGGGCGTGATTGTCACGCCGCTTGCTTATGACGAGTTTGCGGCCGCCGGAGAAGGTTATCAGAAGATGGTGGATGCTTCTGCAGCAGAGCGCTGCGGCACATCGGATGAGATTGCGGAAGCAGGCGCATTCCTCCTTGGGGAACATGCAGGCTTTATCACCGGCACCGATCTGCTCATTGACGGCGGCGTGATCGCGGCGATCCGGACAGGCACATACAGTCTCCACGGATGAGATATATCGAGAACAGGAATTTGGAGGCAAATACGGCGATGAAAAAATGTAGAAAGATCCTTACAGGTTTTGCGCTTATGATAGGCGTTCTTTTCAGCATGACTGTCTATGGAAGTACAGAAAGTGAAACAGAAGAAAAACAGTCCGATTCAGACATTCTGGTTGTATATTTTTCCAGGACGGGAGAGCAGTATAATGTGGGTGAGATTGATAAAGGGAACACAGCGATCATCGCTGAGATGATTGCGGATGAAACCGATGCGGATATCTTTGAGATTCTGCCGGAAGAGGATTATTATCCATACACCTATGATGAACTGACGGATGTGGCAATGCGGGAGCAGAAAGAGAATGCCAGGCCTGCCTACGCGGGAGAGGTTCCCGATCTTGACCAGTACAAGACCGTATTTATAGGATCGCCGGTATGGTGGGGCGACTGGCCGATGATCATGTATACATTCTTCGAAGAGAACGTCGATGCATTTGCCGGGAAAACGCTGATCCCATTCTCGACGCATGAGGGATCGGGGTTATCAGGCTTTGACCGCAGTCTGGCGTCATCCTGTCCGGGCAGTACGGTTGGAGAAGGCCTTGCGATCAGAGGCAGCGATGCGCAGAATGATCAGGACAATGTGAGAAGTACTGTAAATGACTGGATATCTGAATTATCAGGCGAGGAGAAAAAAGATGATAAAGAATAACAGGTTCTTCCCCGAGATTCACGGTAACTTTGGTTTTGGCTGTATGAGGCTCCCGATGAATGGCGGCAGAGTGGATTATGATGAATTCAAAAGGATGGCTGATGCTTTTACTGGTGCCGGATTCAATTACTTTGATACTGCCCACGGATACATCGGCGGTCAGTCAGAGACTGCAATTCGGGACTGTGTGTCGAAAAGGTATGAAAGAAGCAGCTTCCTGCTGACGAATAAGCTGACAGATCCCTATTTTAAGAAACAAAGAGACCCGTCATATGGCATGCCTGACAGCTGACGTTACCCATAATCATCCGGAGGGGATCAAAGGAGCAGAGGCGACCGCAAGCGCCATTTTTCTGGCAAGAACCAGGCATGGCAAAGATGATATCAGGGATTATATCATCCGGGAGTTCAGTTATGATCTATCCCGTACCTGCGATGAAATCCGCCCGGGCTATCATCATGTTGAGAGCTGCCAGCAGACTGTCCCGGAGGCCATTACGGCGTTCCTTGAGGGCACAGACTTTGAGGATGTGATTCGGACGGCGGTTTCCCTGGGAGGAGACTGCGATACTTTAACCTGCATTGCCAGTAACGTGCTGTCAAGGACTTTTTAGTACTCCCTTTGAAAGACAAGGCTGGTAAAATAATCTTTGAAGTGTGAAAAGACTCTGAAAACGTCGTGATCTTATTGATTTTGAAGAGGTTGACAGGTATAATGAAATTGGATGTTTATGTGAAGGGGTGATGCGTGTGACAGAGCAGGAATTACAATGACAGAAAGATCACGAAGAAGATCTTGCCAGGCTTCGTGGATTTCGTCCTGTCGACGATACGTTTATGAGGGTTCTTTTTAGAGATAACCTTCCTCTTGCAGAATTTGTTCTACGTATTATAACCGGAAAGAATGACCTTCGTTTAACGCAGGAAGAAACACAAAAAGACATGTCCAGACTTGTAGGCGCGAGAGGCATTTGTCTGGATGTACATGGAGTAGATGATCAGAACCGGCAGTACGATCTGGAAGTTCAGCGTGCCGACAGTGGTGCAAGGCCGGAACGGGCCATGTATCTCAAAACTGATCCGAAAGGAGTGGCGCTTATGTGTAAAGCTATGGAAGATTTGCGAGAAGAATCCATTAATAGAGGAAAAGAAGCTGCTATTTTAATGAGCATAAAGAATTTGATGACTACTTTAAAGCTAACCAAGCAGCAAGCTATGGACGCTTTATTGATCCCTTTGGCTGAGCAGTCAAAATACTTGGCAAAACTATAAGAGAGTTTTCCTATACCAGACATGTTTTCTGATGAATTTCTGAATCAAGCGCATTCGAATTAAAGCCGCTCATCAATTCAGGGAAATCTGTGAGGCAAGGCTGCAAAGCGAAAGCAGAGAGATCCTTCGTGCAAAGCAGAAGCAGCTTGAAAAGGACGAGAGGCGTATTGCAGAATTGGATCGCCTCTTCATCCGTCTCTATGAGGACAATGTTGCATCCCGGATCAGTGATGACCGTTTCGCTATGATGAGTCGGGCCTATGAGGATGAGCAGCGCGACCTGAAAACAGAAGAAGAAGTCTTACGGCAGGAAATCGAGACACAGGAACAACAGAACCAGAATCTTGAGCTTTTCATTCAGAAGGTCAGGAAGTACGCGGATATGACCGAATTGACGCCTTATGCGGCTCATGAGCTGATCAAGGCGATCTATGTTGGGGCCCCTGATAAAAGCAGCGGAAAACGCCGCCAGAGCATCCATATCTGCTATGATCTGATCGGGTTCATCTCGCTGAGTGAATTGATGGAACAGGAAATGGCATGACCCGAAGATCATGCCATTCCTGAATACTATAAAGCTTTCTTATGAGGGCTGCCCTGACGGCGGCTTCTTTGTTTTTTTATGAAATTATGCAATTTGCCTCTTGTTATCTGCGGGAAGTGGTATATAATAATAGTTCGATAAGACTAACCACGTTGTGGGCGTCAAGTCGATGCCCAGTTATGATTGAAGACAGAAAGAAGTGGAGTTTTGAAAGGCTATCTATCCGTACAGGAAACAGCAGACAAGTGGGGCGTTTCGAAACGATGGGTGAACCAATATGTCCGGGACGGACGTGTACTGGGAGCAGAACGGCTGGGAAGAGCGTGGGCAATACCGGAAAGTGCTGTCAAACCGGAAAAGCAGAAGTCCGGACCAAAACCGAAATCTGCCAGAGTATAATCCGCTATCAAACAAAAGATCTGGGACATGTTATTTTTTTACCCTTAGGTTAGAGCAAACTAACAATTAACAGGAGCCTTTCTGCCACTAATCGACGACCGGAGAGGGTCGCTAAGCGAAGGGAGGGGGCAGTTCCTTGATAGTGTGTGGAGGAAAACAAAAATGGATAACACGGGAAACAGGAAAAGCAGTGCTGCTCCGGCAATCATCGTACTCATCCTGGCTTTGTTTACTGCCGTGGGTGTCCGGACCTTTTTAGGTCCCTGTGTCCATGATGACGGTACGTTTGGAGCCTGTCACTGGGCCGGACAGGCCTTATTCGGCCTGTCACTTGTTGTATCGGAAAGAACATAAATAACCGGCTGGCGGTTTTTAAATGGTGATGCAAGAGTTGCTGAAGGGAGCGAAATTGTGCTGTGGCTGATCGCAATCGAATTGATCCTGTTCTGTGCATTGTTCACGCTGATGGTAAAAACAGCGGTGTGGAGATGGCGGCGAGGATCGCTTTGATGTATGCAGAGTGTAACAGGGAAGGAGAGTCTTAATATGGGACTGTTTAAGAGTTTTGTAAGCCAGACGAGGAAGCCGGAAGGCTTTCTGGGAAAGATGATGCTAAGCGGCATGAACTCAGGGCACGCAGAGATGGCGGACTGGGGCTTCTCATATCTTCCGCCAGTCAGAGCGTCAGAACTGGTCGACCTTGGCTGCGGCGGGGGACGGAATGCCGGGGAGTTGCTGAAAAAATATCCGGATGCAAACGTGACGGCAGTCGATTATTCCGATCTTTCCGTGGCAAAGGCAAGGGAGTATAACCGGGACATGATCACAGCAGGGCGCTGCAAGGTCTTGCAGGGCGATGTTTCAGACCTGCATTTACCTGAAGGAAAATATGACCTTGCCACTGCCTTTGAGACAATCTATTTCTGGCCCGGATTGGAAAAGTGCTTCGGGCAGGTTGCAAAAGTGCTGAAACCAGGCGGGTATTTCCTGATCTGCAACGAATCCGACGGCACTGATGCAACTGGGCTGAAGTTTGAGAAGATCATTGACGGGATGAAATGTCATACCGTGGAAGAGATTGAGTCTGCATTAATGAATGCCGGATTTTCCAAGGTTAAATCAGGCCATCATAAAACAAAACCGTGGATCACGGTAATAGCACAGAAGTAAGAGGGAAAATGACAGTATGAATGAGAAACAGATCTTTGACTGGCCGCGCATACAGCATCTTCTGAAACTCGGTATCTTAGCATCACTTCTGGTGCTAGCCGGTGACATGCTGCTTGGCTGGGGCGTGGCTGATCCTTCTGTCACAGAACTGCCCGCGATGTTGTCACGTTATCTGTCAGTATCTGACGGCAGGATAATCGCCTCCGCGCTGCTTGGGCTAATTGGTATTCCCGTCGAATGCCTCTGCTGGTTTGCAATCTACCGGATGATCAAACCGTATTCAGAGAAAGATGCCCACGCCTATCGCGCTGGTATTATTGGCTGCCTTGCCTTCGGAGGCTGCGGAGTCCATGTTCCGTGCTGTATGGCAGTGTACCTTCTGAAACGCCTACCGGCAGAAGAAATAATACGCTGGGTTGGGTGGTTCCTGATTCCTGCAACAATCATTTTCATGGTCTTTTTCCTTCTTACCGCAATCGTCCAGATCAGAGTTTTTTCACACGGACACACACCTCTGCCACACTGGTGCTGGGTATTTTCCGTGCTGTTCGGCCTGGTTTGGGCAGTATTGATGCGCCTCATCGGGGACTACGGGCTGACCAATGCGCTGGCGACCGGCTGGATCAGCATCGGGAACCTTTGGATGATGAGCGGACTGTTGGTAATGTCAGGAAAGGTGCGCGCTGAATCCTGAATTGTCGGTGTCGGAACGAAAGAGGATGATTTGGAAAATGGAACTTGAAGAATTACAATACTGCGAAAAAATCAGGCAGTGGCTGGCTGATCGGTATGGCTCCGGAGCGGATGCCATCTGGCAGAAAACAGCACAGATCTATGCTTCCTGGCTTGCTGAAGTTCCCGACTACGGCGGTAAGAAAAACGGGCACGCAAACGCAATTTACGGAGGAATGCTGGTTTTCGCTCTGTATGCTGCGTTACCGGATCAGCCGCCGATATCGAAACTGGAAGGCTTTGTGTAGAACCTGTTCATGTCTCCGTTTACGAAGCTTGGCAGGGTATTCAATCTGAACCGTTCCTTTGACATGTGGCTTATCCTCGTATGTCTGTGTTATGGCGGCGGAGACTGGCTGATGATGTAGGAGACGGTATGTTCCATTGTTACCCGGTATTCCCAGTCTGCAGGGAAGGGAGAGACGGATGGGACATGATGATACGCACCATGAAGGAGGAGACACATAGTGGTGGGAAAGGTAATGATGTGAGGAATTAAATCATGACAAGGAGAGACCAAATCAGAAATGCATACAGGCTGACCGGAAACAACGCCAGCTTCTATGATGGAATGATGACGTATTCCACGCTGCCCGGGAAGGTGATCTGCCGCCTGGTGTGGAATATGGACGGGAAAAAGAACCTGCGTTACCTGGAGCGGGCGCTGTCCGGCGTGCCGGAGGGCTTCAAAGGAAAGCTGCTGGAAGTTCCGGTTGGGACGGGAGTCCTGAGCATGCCGGTCTATAAGGAACTGCCGGAGGCAGATATCACCTGCCTCGATTATTCCGTGGACATGATGCATGCCGCGCAGGCCAAGGCGGAAACCGTCGGAATCCGGAATATCACCTTCTTGCAGGGAGACGTGAGCGCATTGCCTTTTGAAGACGGGACATTCGATGTGATGCTTTCCCTGAACGGGTTCCACGCATTCCCGGATAAGGAGGCTGCCTACCGGGAAACCTTCCGCGTCCTGAAGAAAGGAGGTACGTTCTGCGGATGCTTTTATGTCCGGGGCGGATGCGGAAGGACGGACTGGATGATCAATCATCTGTACCAGCCCAAAGGATACTTCACGCCGCCGTATGAAACGGAGCAAAGCCTCCGGGAGCGACTGGAAAAGATGTATACAAAAGCAAAGGTCACATCAGTAGAAGGCATCGCCTGTTTCCGCTGCAGAAAATGACACGGTGCTAAAGAGGGGTGGCAATTACGGTTGTGAAACAGGTGGGCATATGAAACTGGAAAAATCTTTTGTATTCAAAAAGCTTAAAACGGATTTGGAAGAAAAATATGGTGAGAAAAAGGCCGCTTCTATTTTCCGATATGCAAATGCGCAGCTTAAAAAACTGGAATCCTCTGAACCGGATGCCGACAAAACAAGCCGGTCTTATGTATTCCCGGCAGTTGCGATCTATAGGGCAATCGAGCATTATTTCCCGGGGAAAGCGCTGGAGATAACAAGGAACTACGGAACAGAAACCGGTCTCCGGATGAAAAAAGTGTTCCGGAGAATGACGGCGCTTCCCGGCGTTCCGACACTTATGTGGAAGAATATGGACAGGATCTCCGGTAAATTGAGCAGTGGTTACGATTGTAAAAACGTTACCGTTACGGAGCATCTATGCTCAATGGATGTGGTCAGCTGCCCGCTGTATGAGAAGGCGAAGGAACTGGGGACGCCCGAGGCCGTGCAGATGATCTGCTGCATGGATAAGGAATACATGAATGGTTTTCGGGGGATCGACTATACCCGGACAAAATCCGTCGCGGAAGGCGATGATTGTTGTGACTACCGGCTTAGAGATTCAAGGGATAAGAAGATGACCGGAGCCGAAAAACTTATGGCAAAGAAGGGTACCATCAAAGCGGAACTGGACAGGCAGACTCCGCGCAGCGATGCGTTGTGGCAGAAGGCAACGGCACGGCTGAACGAAATCCAGGACAAATATGGTGCGCTTCCAAAGGGTCTGCAGCCTCACACGGATAGAATATTCCCTGCTGCGGCAATCTATCTGACCATCAAGGATGAGCTTGGGGAGAAGACTGCATTTTCGGTTATAGAGAATGCCGCAATAACCGGCTGCGCCGGAATCGCACGTAAGCTGGAGAAGCTGATGAAAGTACCGGGAATGAGCAGCCTGTTCGTCAGCATGTGGGATCCGATGACAAAGAAGATATTCGGACCCGGTAATGGGTTTAAGAATGTTTTTTATCCGAAGAAAAAAGGTGAATACCGGATGGATATCGTTTCCTGCCCATATTGGCGGTATATGACGGATCTGGGCTGCCCTGAACTCACAAAGATATTCTGTGATAATGACGAACGGGTCTACGGGAACCTGCCGGGGCTGAAGTTTGAGAGAACCGGTACGCTCGGCAAAGGTGCAAAACGCTGTGATTTCTACCTCCGGAAAGTGCAGACAAAAGACTGATGCTGGAGATCCCAGAAAACGAAGAAAAAGCATTTGAACGAACAGGGAAGACGCAGCGGATGTAAGAAGGTGATCACATGGACACGGAAAAGGCGATCAGAACGTAATAAAAAGACGCTAGGGGGATACGGGCATGGCAAGGAAAGACTCAGAAAACCAGAAGAGATCCATGAGCAGGATGTTCCGCGGCAAGGCGATCTTCAAACCGTTGAATACCGGCTGGATTGATGAGCACGTGGCCTGCGTGCGTGAGTGGATTGCCAACATTTTCTTCTACACGAAGAATGGCACCACGATCATGATTGATGCGGGATACAACTACGAGCGGCTGGGAGAGAAGATGAGGTGGCTGGATATCGATCCCTCATCCGTCCGGCAGATCTTTATCACACACCAGGATACCGATCACGTTGGCGCACTGGAACGGGACAGTGAACTGCTATTTAAGGATTCGACAGTGTATATCGGGGAGATTGAGAACAGGTATCTCACAGGTGAGGCCAGGCGGAAAGTAATCCATGGGCTTTATAAGCTGCCGCAGGTCAAAATGGATAACAGGAGGATTCTGCTGAAAGACGGTGAAATTGTCATGATCGGGGACATCCGGGTTGAATGCATCCTGGTACCGGGCCATACCTGGGGTCATATGGTTTATCTTGTAGATGACGAATACCTGTTCACCGGCGACACGATCTGGTTTGGCGCTGACGGCGGGTACAGTTTTCTGTCCACTCTGGCAGAGGATAATAAGCTGGCTGTCCGGTCCCTTGAAAAACTGGAAGAAAATCTCCGCTCAAGAAAGCGGCCTGTAAAGATCATAACGGGACATACCGGCTGGACGGATGACCTGGATTTTGCATTCCTTCACAGGGATGAACTGTGCAAACCTTTCACAAAGAAATACGCAGACCCGTCTGCGCCGTATGACGGCTACGTGGAAGATGACGATACGGAGGAAGGAGCGAGACATATACCACTGGTAAAGGTGGAGACAGGCGGTTCTTTGGCAGGTCCTGATTATAAAAACCGGGTATCGGAAGGAAACGCCATGAAGAAATATCACATTGAAAAGAACACAGTTCAGGAGACACTGATTATTCCCCTTTACGGCCGGAAGGTTTGCTCGGATCATTTTCCGCTGCTGTTCAGGGACTCGGAAGCGGAACGGATTTGCGGGATGCTTGATTATGACTTTGCCGTGAACGGGAAAAAGATGGAGACGACAGCGGGCCTTTTCGGAGCCCTTGAGGTTGCACAGAGGCAGTATGACCTTGGCTGTGAAGTAAAGGAATACCTGGAAGATCATCCGATAGCTGCTGTTGTTAATCTCGGATGTGGGCTGGATGATACTTTCCGGAAATGTGACAACGGCAGATGCCTTGGCTATAACATTGACATGCCGGATGTAACGGCCATCCGTAACGAACTTCTTCCAGCCGGGGCGAGGGAAGTGAATATCGGCTGCGATCTGAATGATGAATCCTGGATGGAGAAGATCGATGCGTCTGGCGGGGCAGTCTTTTATGCGGCAGGTGTGTTATACTATTTCAAAACGGAAGACGCGAAAAAACTGTTCCAAAGGATTGCAGACAGGTTTCCGGGTGCTGCCATCGTGTTTGACAGCTGCAACAAAAGAGGCGCAAAAATGATGATGAAAACCTGGCTGAAGGAGGCCGGAATTACAGATGTAGGGGCTTTCTTTTCTCTGGATAATCCGGAAGAGCTTAAAAGCTGGAGCCCGGATTTTGCATCGGTAACATCGAAGAGCTATATGCGCGGATACAGGGATATCTATAAAGACGTTGGCTTTGTCCACAAGCTGCTGATTCGGATGTGCGACAGCTTCGTAAACATGAGGATCGTGAAAATCCGGATCCGGGAGGTGCAGCCGTGACACGAAATAGTATAAATGACAGGAAGATTTGCAAGGTTCTTGTGTTTGGGGCAGGTGTGATCGGAGCATATCTGGCGCATGTACTGGTCAAGGCGGGGAATGACGTGACGATCCTTGCAAGGGAGGAACGGGCGAAGTCCCTGGACCGAAACGGACTGGTCATATACCATCATCTGCAGAGGAAGACGACAACGGACAGGGTGAAAGCTGTCAATTCAGTGGAAGGAATCTCCTTCGACGTGGCATTTGTTCCCATGCCATATCATAAGATCCGGGAGGTATTACCCCAGATCTGCGAATTGGACGATAAGCTCCTGATCCTGGTTGGAAATGACCTCGCTCCGGGTGAAATTGAAGCATATATCCGGGAACATGCTCCGGGGATCAAAAAGATCCTGTTCGGTTTCCAGGTTTCAGGAGGAAAAAAAGAAACAGACAGGTTTGTATGTGAGCGCTTAGGCGGCAGCTGGATGGACATCGGGCAGCTTCACGGGGAAGCAGACCCGCGTCTGAAAAAGCTGGTCAGCCGCCTCTTTGCCGGGACTTCCTATAAGCTGAACTGGCAGGGGGATATGGAGGCATACCTGATCTGCCATCCCGCAGCCATCCTTCCGATCGCATATCTTTCTTACATCTGTGATGGCGACCTGAGAAGTTCCTCAAGGGAGCAGCGAAAGATGATGGTTGTTGCATCCCATGAGGCTTATGAATGCCTGAAGGCAAAAGGTATTCCCATTTATCCGGAAGGGGACGACCGGTTCTTTGAGAACGGGATGCGTGGAACTGCCATGCAGTTTCTCTATCTGGTGATGTCCAAGTCGAAGATCGGTGACTTGGTTGCCTGCGAACACTGCAGGAATGCAGTCTCGGAGATGGAGCAGATTGACCTGTTCTATGAGAAACTGATGAAGGGATATCCCTTGGAAAAACTGAAGGTATGGAATACCCTGCGTTCACAGATGCCATCCTGGGAAGAACTGCACAGGAAATATGGAAACTGAACATATGGCAAGGGGGACAGATCGTAATGAAGAAACACCGCTTTTTGCATGGATGACAGTTATCTGTTCCTTATTGACCATTATGACCGGATAAAAAAAGAAATGACTGTGAAAGAAGAGGCTGGGGAATGAGGTATATTGGCATGCCCATGGGAATGTGGGTGCTATTTGGAAAATCTTTCCACGATCACATGGTGTCCGTACTGGGATACAGTCAGAAAAAGGCTGACAGGATAACAGCTGATTGACCGGAATGAAGCCTGCCTGATACTGGACAATGGGGAAACACAGTCCATGTGTTATGCATCCGGAGCGCAGTATGAATTCTGGTCAGTTGCCATGCAGCGTAAACAGTTGTTTTCACTGCTTGAGGACTATGTTCCGGAACCCGGAAAACTGATATCTGAGATGAACAATAAGACGCTTGCCATTACACCGGATATACAGGAGGGGCTCCTTGGAAGTATGCAGCTCCTTAAAACATGTGACAAAGGGTTTGGGATGATGCGTCTTGAGGCACATGTACAGGAGCTGGCTGCTATGTGTTTTGATATGGTGGCAGGTGGTGAAAGAGGACAGCCAGAATGTGGGATTTGCGTATGAAAAGACAGATGATGAAGGATCGGAGCATTCCCAGTATGACCAGCTGTGGCTTGATCCCTGTATTTCTGCTGTTGGTGAAGAGGCTGCCCCCGAAGTGGCAGAGATGTTGAAATCCGCCTGCAACGGGACTGTATACGGTCAGGAAGCAATAGACGCTTTCGGTGACGGATCCGGAGGTGCGCAGTTTGACTGCCTGTTTATCAATGGCTCGTCCACTATCACATTTGACGGGAGCATGATCAGCGGTACTGATGAAAACGGTGACCTCCTTTTTTTTCACGAGTACAGGTTCGTTGATGGCCTTTCACTGGCGGGCCTGATGGATGGCTACCTGTACGAAACGGAAGATGAGGATGCGGGTGAATTCAAATACTTCTATATGATGTCCGATACACCGGCCACAACATACCACCTGGAGTTCCGATATGGAAGTGACGTTGATGCCCTTTCACAATATAACGAAGGACCGTATGCGTACTGGCTGGCTGCGGGCTTCCCGGTAGATGCTGATGAAGAAATGGTGAAAAATGTAATCACCCTTTTCTGCGAAGAGAATCTGGAAGAAATGCAAACGGAAGAGACCTCATTTGCAGGAGGATCCGGGACAGAAGAAGACCCATGGCAGATTGCAAATGCGGAACAGTAAAACCTTGTACGTGAAGACCTGGGAGCCCATTATATTCTGACAGATGATATTGACCTTACCGGTGCAGAGTGGGAGCCGATCGGGAACCTTAGTGATTCGGAAGCCTATTCATCGTTGTTTATGGGCATATTCGATGGTGGAGGTCATACAGTCACCGGTCTGGAATTCAATACGGCGGACTTCGGTTGGCTGCCACAGGCGGCAACAGTGAGACGGATGCCATAATTGACCGGTGCGAAAGGGACAGCCAGAGTATATGTGTGAAGTGCGGGAAACCGGCAACCAGGATCTCGAAGGGGTGGATCTGCCCATATTGCGATGATTGTATCGGGGATGCGGCATCCGTGGTGATAGAGTAAAAAAGGTTGTGTGATGGAGAGATTCTGGACGGAAGAAACCGGGCTGATGCGGCCCTTTTAGCGAATCCCTTGTTGCAAGCGTATTGAAAAAGATACTGTCGTGGTTTATACTGAGAAACAGTCAGGGGGAGATGTTCAGAACAATGCTGAGACTCAGACCATATAAAAGCTGTGATGCTGAGTCTGTTGTTATGTGATGTTGAGCCTATTGCTAATTGAAGGGGAAGGTATGCTCAGATTAGAAAAAGTAAACGGAATGAATGTATGGGAAATTCTGAAACTGACCGTAGCGGAGAACCAGAAGACATTTGTTGCCGAAAACGACATCAGCATTATCGAAGCATATACGGCCATTACAGCAAATGGACATGCTTTTCCTTTTGGAATTTATGAGAATGACATCCCGGTCGGTTTTCTGATGATTGGCTTTGACATAGATGACTATTGGAAGGATGCTCCCGGCATTGCAAAAGGAAATTACAACCTATGGCGTCTTATGATTGATAAAGCTTATCAGGGAAAAGGGTATAAACTGACGCCTGAGTGGTGGATTGGGTAGATGTGACGAGGGCACATAGATGGCTGATTATGGTTTGAAGGATAGAGTGGCTCTGATTACCGGAGCGAATAATCCAGAGGGAATTGGAGCAACTACGGCATATGCTTTTGCCCGTGAAGGAGCAAAGGTGGTTTTGGTTTATAAGAGAGTTTCCAGACCGTTTGATCAGAACAAAACTGATAGAAATGGAGCAGACAGGTATTATGCCTTAAACGCGGGGAACGCAGATATTGTAGAGAACAGGCTCAGGGAAATGGGTGCTGATTATATGATTTTGGAAAGCGACATTTCTAACGAAGAAGCTGTAAAGGAAATCTATCAGGCAGCTATGAACCGATATGGAAGAATCGATATTCTGGTCAATAATGCTGCAACAGATGATGAAAATGGCGTTGATACGATAGAAAAGATTACTCGGAATGTGATCGATGACACGTTTGCGGTCAATGTCCGGGGAAGCATTTTGATGACACGGGAATTTGTAAACCATCGTGGAGATTATGGGAGAATTATCAATATCTCCACAGATGCCGCTCAGGTTTTCGCTGGCCAGATTACCTATGGGGCGAGTAAAGCAACCCTGGAGGCGTTGACCCGGAGTGTTGCCCTTGAGGTGGCAAAGTACGGAATTACAGTGAACTGTGTTGCCCCAGGACCAACTCAGACAGGATGGATTGATGATGAATTTGAGAAGGTAGTCGTTCCACTGATACCAATGGGAGAATTGATTCAGCCGGAAGATATAGCCGATGCCATCCTGTTTTTGGCAAGTGAGCGGGCCAGGATGCTTACGGGACAGGTAATAAAAGTGTCAGGTGGGCATGCACTTTAACTTTTTTGATGAAATCTATATCGATGAACTGGTAGTAAAGGATGTATATAGAGAAAAAGGTATTGGAACGCAGTTGTTCAAGGCAGTTGAAGAGCTCTTCAGCGGTCGGAGTTCAACAACATAAATTGCTGTACCAACGGATTTCAGGTATGAAGGAAGATCTGGAAAGAGAGAAAAAGCGCATCTTTTGATACAGAGAGCTCTGCAGGAGCAATACAAAGACAAATGGAGTCCGATATGTCCTGATCGTGGTAAAGATCAGCTGTTATGGAATATCAGCGGATGAGCTGAAGCAATCCTATATCAGGAAGTTTGAGAAGAACATGAAGCGTTGGTAAATCAGGATTTGGTTTGAGGAAAGGGAAACAATGAAACTGAAAAATGTGCTGATCGTCGTTAAGGACATCGAGAAATCCAGACAGTTTTACCATGATCTGTTCGGTCTTGAGATGATCCTCGATAATGACGGCAATATGATCCTGACGGAAGGTTTGGTGCTTCAGGAAGAAAAATACTGGAAAGAGTTCCTTGGTAAGGAGATTATTCCGGAGAATAATTCCTGCGAACTGTATTTTGAGGAACATGACATAGAAGGTTTTGTGGAAAGGCTTGAGAGTTATTATCCGGAAGTAAGATACGTCAATAGACTCATGACTCACAGCTGGGGGCAGAAGGTCATACGCTTCTATGATCCGGACGGAAACCTGATAGAAGTAGGGACGCCGATGTAATGTCGAATATTATAACTGGAATTAGAATAGTATGGCAATCATAAAGAATGAGTTTCCAATTCTGGAATTTGATACGGATTCAGGGGAAATACTGAAACCAAACCACAGTATGGAGATAGGATAAACGCATACTATGCGTATACAATATTCTCCAGACATATTATTTATCTGATAATATCAAAGAAGACACTTTCTCCGTTGTAAGTGCTTGGATGATGGCTTCTTCATGAAAAAACGAAAGCAGGTTTTCCATAGACTCTTCAAAGTTCCATCCGAATTTCTTTCGAATACGATTAACACTTGTTTTTGTATCACATATCTTCATTAACTGAATAAGATGTAAACATAGTTTGTTAATGAGACTCAGATTATTATAAGCCGTTACATCCATTGTAGAGTTATCGTCCTCGCGGAAGGAAACATCAAGCTGCCAGTGAAACTGTTCGATCTTTTATCCGAACATTCGGATAAAAAATCGAGCAGACGCAACCGCATACCAGCGAGAACTTCGTCTGCCCGAATCATACTTCACATGTTTTTCGCTGAAAGACAGCAGCCGACATAATCAATGCACCATAAAACCAATCACAGAACTGCCCCCCTACTGATTGGCATACAGTCCGTCTGATGTAGGTTTGAAGATTTCATCGGTTATTGTAAGCAGCCCTTCCAGGGCTGCTTTTTCCATGGTCTCTTCAATCCTGGGAGGAAGATCGCAGCCGAAGCGTTCCCGGAAAACGCTGCGGGATAATCCGTCTGTGCTTCTCAGCCGCAGTGATACATATCTCTGCATGGTGGTTTCATCATCTGCTTCAGATACCTGTGCGGTGATCTTTTCGTAATCCCCGGCGTTGGATATGTACCGCTTCAGGTTGTTGGTGTTGCGGACCACATAACCGTCGTAGAAGGACTTCGCGCCGACCCCCATTCCGAGGCATGAGGCACCCTCCATCATCAGAAGCTGATAGAGCCATCCGTGGTGCGGCAGTGCAAAGTGGGTGGCTGAATACTGCAGATATCCGTTTTCAGAAAGAAATCTGCATGCATCTTTGTACATGTTCCTGCGTTCTGTCTCAGAGGGATCGTTGACAGGCGCTTCTTTTTCGGCATGCAAAGCCTGGATCGTGATGTGGGCCGGATGAATGATGCTGCAGGCGCGCAGGGTCTGCATTCAGGAATGCAGGGTCTGTCCCGGTATTCCATAGCTGATCGTCATTCCCACATTGTTCATATGGAACCGCTTAAAGAAAAGGATCGCGTTCTGGATATGCTGTTCAGTAAAAGAACAGCCCAGGGTTTCCAGCTCCTGCTGGTTGTCAGAGTGGATTATGAGTTCCATCCTGTTCGGATGCCCGGAAGCAATCCCGGTGAGCGCCGGCGTACAGATCGTCAGCGGGTGCGCGTCCACGCTGACCTCGACGCATTTGGATACCGGCAGTTTTTCCCTGACGGTCCTGAGCAGATCACCAAGCCGGTCAGGACTCATCACTGTGGCGCTGCTCCCGCTGAGAGTCACTGCACGGATCTCATATTCGTCCAGATCTCCTTCGTAGGAAAGAACTTCTTTCTTCAGGGCAGCCAGATAGGCATTTTTTTCTTCATTGGATCCGACAGCAAAATACCTGTTCTGAAAACGCTCCGGCTTTACACAATAGGGGATATGCAGATCCAGGATCATCGGTTTTCCGGTTTTTTCAGCCATACTGTTCTGGTACCGCCCGCTTTGATGTAAAGCGGGCGGTACTTATCCTCCTTTTTTAATCGGAGATCACAATCGTGTATCGGGAATCAGCCTGGAGGCGGGCCGCCGGGGCCGAAGCCGCCGGCAGGCGCTTCCATCGCTTCAACGGGTCTTCCGAGGAATTCCCCGTCAGAAGCGACCTGATGCCCGGCGATCCATCCGTGCGTAATGGCCATGCCGACGGAGTTGCCTGCAAAAGGTGTGCTGTAGCCCATGCCGTAACGTCCGCCCAGGCAGTTGCCTGATGCATACAATCCCTCAATGGGCTCCCAGTCCTTGTTCAGGACATTCTGCGTTTCGTCCGTGATCAGTCCGGACATGGTGACCATCATCGGGTTGGAGCTGTGGGAGCTTGATCCGGTTCCACCATAGAAAGGTGCTTTTTCAATGGGGACCATATAGACAGCGTCCTTGCCGTAATCAGTGTCTGCTCCGGCTTTGCAGAGCTCGTTGTAGTGCTCGATCTCTTTCAGGAAGTTCTCCTTTGCGCCGTCCTTGTAGCCCAGCAGATCCGCCAGTTCATCAAGCGTATTTGCGCACCAGACGCTTCCCGACATGAATGTTCGCTCTGCGAGGTTCGCGATCGTGACCTTGTTCTCCTCTCCCGGAACTGCCGCATCCATATCTGCTTCCATCTTATCCCAGTAGTCCTGCATGCCGAAGTTCGGTGAACCGTGGTCAAGAGGCGCAGCTTTCAGTGTATCTCTCCAGTTGGCATCAGTCACATAGCAGAGCAGTCCGGCTGGCTGACGAAGGACAACAGCGCCTGCCTGAGCCATGGCACCTTCGTTCATGAACCGTTTGCCGCGTGCGTTCAGTGCAAGGAACGGCGCACCGCCCCAGGGCCCGTTTGCTCCGCCGCCAAGACCCATCCAGCCGCGCGGGCTCGGCTCGATCATGGCGCCTGCCCAGCAGGCCATCTTGTGACCCTGTCCGTTTCTGCCGCCGGCAGTCGTCCAGCTCTCGACTGTTGCGCCGCTTCTTTCGCCCCACTCCATGCCTTCGTTGAGCAGTGCCCAGCACATCTCCGGATTTCCGATGAAGTCGCCTGCTGCAAGGATGACGCCTTTGCTGCAGTTATAGCGGTACCAGGTGCCGTTGACATCCTTCGCGAAAAGACCTGTGACTTTTCCGTTCTCATCCTGGATCAGCTTGATGCCTTCTCTTTCAAAGTCCCAGGTACAGCCTTCCGTTTCGGAAACATACTTCACGATATACTTGTGAATGAATTCAATGTTGTTGCCCTGATAACCGTAGAACTGCGCATTGCAGGGCCATGTTTTGTAGCCGCCGCAGTCAATGGGGTATACCGCGTTCTGCTGGCCGTAAGCCGCCTGCGTATTGCAGAGCGGATAGGCAAACATATTGCTCATGTCATAGTAGCCCGCTCCGCCTGCCGGCTCGCCGTCCACCCACTGGTCACCGGTGGAACCGTCGCCGGTCGCCTTCGGAACAATGACCGTTGTATCAGCGAGATAGACATTGCTGTCGTTTTCCTTGCGCTCAGCCTCATAACTGTCATAGATTTCCTTATACCGGTCGAACATCGGCCCTGAATACTGTACAAAGTTCTTCAGGATCTCGGGATTGACCCTGCCTGCAGCTCTCTTGCAGAACTCAGACACGATCTCGCCCGTGTTAAACGGACCATATCCTCTGTCGATCAGGAACTGCGAGTTGACATGTCCGATGTCCTCACCGTACCAGCCGCCCATGTTGCTGCCGGTTCCCTCCAGATCAACAAAATTAGCCCAGGCCTGTTTTTCAATAACAGCGACGGTAGAACCCTCGTCAACAGCGCCGAAAGCCGCACCGATTCCGGCATGACCGCCGCCAAGGATGATCACATCGTACGTACCCGCGTCCTCATAGGAATCCGGGTCTGCAGGAGCTTCACCAAGCCAGTCGCCGGGGCCGCAGTAACCGGGTACACGACCTGTTACCGGTGCTGCTGCCGGTTCTTCGTATTCAGTGCCGGAAGCCTCAGCGATACATTTGGCCACGGCTACCTGGATCGCGGATACCGAAGCACCGAGAGAACAGCTTGTCACCGCATCCACTTCTGCGCCCTGACCCTCAACGATTCCTGCTGCCATTGACTGCCTGTGCGTATCAGTCAGCAGATCCTGCGCGCCTTCGGAAGTAATCTCGCAGCCTGTGATCGCGTCAGCAGAGAACTCCATGGTGACGGTTATGGATGAATACGGCGTTTCTTCCGTGGCTGTATATGTGCCGGGAATGTATTTGTCCGTACTTTCTTCCGCCATCACGGACAGATGGAACAGACCCATCGCCGCTGCTCCGAGTCCGGCTGCCGCAGATCCCTTAAGAAATTCGCGGCGTGAAAGATATTTTGCCATTACGTCCCTCCTTCCAGATTATGATAACAGTAAGATAATGTAAGATCATGACTGTCAGCTGCAGGCAGATCAGAGGTGCTGTACAGCAGACAGAACTTATGTTGCCATGACCATTATACCTGTCAAAAAGGGGGTGGATAAAACAGAAATATTCGCTTATAATGTTAAGGTAAACCTTAAGACACATTCCATCTGCGACATTCCGGAAAAGTCTAACATAATGCAGGGAAGGAAAGGAACCAGGTCGTGTATAATCATCAGCTGAAAACGTTTCTTGAAGTGGCCGAAGCAGGCAGTTTTGCAGGCGCTGCCATGAAGCTGTACATCAGTTCCAGCGCCGTTATACAGCAGATCAACAATCTGGAGGAGGATCTTAAGGTTTCTCTTTTTACCAGGAGTAGAAAAGGCGTGTGCCTGACAGAAGCTGGTGAATTCCTGCTGGGACGGGTAAGGAAGATCATCAGGGAGAATGATCTTCTCCGCCAGCGGCTCATTGAGATCGATATCCGGAACAAGGCCATCTATATCGGAACATCCATGTTTGAAAAATGCAGGCTGCTTTATGAATTGTGGGTGCTTTTTTCCATGGAGAGTAAAAAATATGAGGTCCGGATGATTACCATGGATGAGATGCATGACGGGCTGAAGAGAGCAGATCTGATCGAATGCGTTCACAACTGTGCACCATGGCAGAAGAATATGGATTTCCTGGAACTGTGCAGGGTACCCTATGGCTTTGCCGTTGCAAAGTCCCACCCGTTTGAAAACAAAAAGATGATAACCATGGCGAACATAAAAGGTCAGACGGTCGCTGTGCTCCGTCAGGGGACCGCTGATCCGGTAAATCGTGTCTGCCATGTGCTGGAAGAAGCCGGTGCGGACATGCGTTATTATGATGCTTTTTCCCCGTCTGTCATCTGGGACTGTTCATATTATAAGTGGCTGCTCCTGATTCCGGCGGTCTGGGAAGACATTATTTTTGATATGACGGTCAGACCCTGCCAATGGGACTATACCGTTCCATATGGCATTTTCTACAGAAAGGACCTGTCTGTGCCGGCTGCCGAGTTTCTGGCCTTCATCAGGGAGACTTACCGGGAAGACGGAGCCAGCCGGATCGTGCCGGTGCTTTAGGGCGGGTGGTATATGATGACAGATCAGCGAGGCATACCAATGAAAACAGCACAAGACACATTCCTGAAATATGTCGTGTATTTTTCAAAAACCCGAACTAATAGTTTTATTTATTAGTTCGGGGGTCGCGTTTTTTCCCCTTGTCGGAACGAGGTTTTCTAGGGACAGAATCCTTTTTCCCTTTTGGCCTTCCGCCTTTGGATTTAATGCTGGGTTCCTCATATTGATTGCTTTCTGATTCGCTTTTTGTAAGTCTTCCTCTTTTGTGGGAATTACTGATAATCAATGGAGTATCCTTATCAGGAAGTGTTCGTTCCGGATTTTGTGATGCAGTATTATTTCTCGCATTAAAGTCTCTGGCATAATACTCAAAGTCATCCTGTTCAACATTATATAGCATGAATACTGCTTTTTGATCAGTTGTAAGATTCCTTACTGCTTCATATTTGTCATCAGCTGTATATAACAGGGCAATCTGGTCAAGTTCCTGAATAAAAGGATTGGTATCAAGATCCAATTGTTTACATGACCTTTCGATTTCATACCGTATAATACTTGCTATGAACAGGATCGCAAATTTACTGTATATTCCTTCAGTTTTATGTACTCTGGATGTATGGCTGCCTTCCTGTGATTTCAAAATACAAAACTGTGTTTCGGACGTATCGCGCATTTTGTATAGCTTGTTAGCCCGGTTTGGAGTAATGCCATCTGAAACTGCGAGGGAGAAGAAACCTTTTCCCCCCATACATTTGTCCCATTCATTATGATGTTCAATCAGTTTCCTCTCCGGCCCCTCTCCTTCGATGGAGAGATATTTACGAAGATTCCTTGCTATAGATGCCCGGCTTCCATTTTTGATTGCCTTCGTAATTCTTTTTTTAGCGGCTAATATCTGTTTGGATAATCGTACTGATTGTATGCTGCCGTTAACCCCATCGAAATATGTACAAATGGTTGAAGTTCGTTCATGCGAGCTGAATAATCGCTTTGTATCTGAAATGCCAAACAGGACTTCATCATCCATCATATACTTTGATTTCCAACGAATTGTTTCCTGATATTCTTTGACCATTTCAGTATGACCGCTTATATCAGTCGGCAGCATTATTACGTAGTTCCACTTGTTTTCTGCAATTGTACGGAAGACTTCTTCCACTGCAAAACCACGGTCAAGAATAATGCCATCGATCGTTATGCTGAATCCCCTCAAAAAGGCTGCCATCTTCTGAAAAGCCTGGCAGTCCGGAACACTGCCATCATAAACAAAATATGTAACAGGCTGACCGGTTTCTGCATCAACAGCATACATATAGCCTACAATTTTCTTATTGGAATTATGAGATTTAGGAAATCCGTATTTAGCAAGAAAACTGTTTCTTACCTCACAATCATTATTGGAACCATCAATGCTGATCCACACATGCTGCAACCCATTTTTAACCAGGTGCTCAACCCATTTGATTCGAAACAGATGGTGCTGGTCCTCGGAAATCTTCTTAGAAAAGAATCGGGAATACCAGGAATCGCTGTAAAGTTTGTTTGCGAATAATACTTCTTTACGCATTGTAGGCTCATATATTTGTGTTACGTCGCTTCGATGCATAACCGAAAACATAGCATAGTCCAAAATGCTGTTAGCATACATTGGGCCGTAGATATCCTTTAAATCCGAATAAATTCCGTTAGCGGAACATATAGATAAAGTCAGAGCATACATTCCAATACTCATTTCATGAGATGGAATTTTCTTATCGGGGTATTGTTCGTTCCAAAGATCCTGGTAAACTTCTTTGAAATACTTATTCGGTACCATTCTTTCTATACCAGGTACTGAATTTGTTAATGCACCGATTGTTTTTCTATGTTTTCCGCCTTCGTCGTCAATAGTAATTATGAACACTGTTCCATCATGACGATTGGGATAAGCAAACGAAGGAACAGGCATATCCTTCATATTACGATACACAGAGCTCATAATTAAAACCTCCGAATAAATATTATTTAATCGAACTTATTATATCACGTTTTAATTATGAATTCAAGCGTTATTCAGCTCAAAAAAGCCTTTATTTCTAGGCTTTTCGAACACACAGGGCAATGAAGATAAATAAAACATCATCTATTTATTTCGGGTTTTTGAAAAGTTAGCGGGAAACACAGAAAAGGCTAACGTTGGAAGGCAATATCATTATCAGCGTCGGCCTTTTCGGCCATTCCGGAGATGTTGAGGTGTGGGCAGAAGGAACAAAGGAGATGCTGGATGACATGCACCTTAGGAAGATAGACCTCGCGGATGAGATATTTGTGATCAATGTCGGTGGGTATATCGGTTCCAGTACAAAAACTGAGATTGAGTATGCGGAGAAAACCGGGAAACCGGTTCGTTACTTGGAGGAGAGAATGTAATGGGATACTGTACTTGGGCCGGAATGAACGAGGCAAACAGAATATACCATGATACTGAATGGGGAATCCCAGTGCATGATGACCGGCATATGTTCGAGCATCTGACACTGGAATGTCTGCAATGCGGCCTGAGCTGGGATCTGATGCTGAAGAAGAGGGAGGTCTTCCGCCAGTGCTTTGACAATTTTGATTTTGACAAGATTGCGGAATATACGGATGTTGACGTGGAGCGCATCTTAAACACAGATAGCATGATCCGCTCTCCACGGAAGGTGCAGGCAGTAATCAATAACGCCCGGTGTTATCAGAAAGTACGGGAGGAGTATGGAAGCTTCTGTGATTATATCTGGTCTTATTCCGGAAATAAAACGATCCTGTATCAGGGGCACGCGACAGGCTCCATTCCAGTCAGTAATGGGTTGTCAGACCGGATCAGTAGGGATTTGAAGAAGCGCGGATTCAAGTATGTGGGCGCAATAACAATATACTCCCACCTGCAGGCCTGCGGAATTATCAATGACCATGACAAAGAATGCCCGTGCTGGCAGAAGATTGTAAACGATTACCCGACTGTGAACAAGCGGCGGGATCATGAGGTGAAATGATGGATCGGCAGACAGTTTTTGACTACATCAAAAAGAAATATCATGTGCTGCCAGAATATCCGTGGCGGAAGTATGATAGTAATGCTGTTTTCAGACATACAGACAATAAGAAATGGTTCGCGTTGGTGATGGATGTACAGAGTAATAAACTTGGCTTGTCCGGATCAGAGTATATCGATGTGGTCAATCTGAAGATGGATGATTTGTTCTTCCGGGATATCATCATCAAAGAAGACGGAATTATGCCAGCGTACCACATGAACAAGATGCATTGGGTCACAGTTCTTCTGAATGGAATGGTACCGGAGAAACGAGTCTTAGAGCTGATCGACATGAGTTTTCTTGCGACAGCTTCGGCGAAGAAAAAAGAAAAGGTAAGACCACCAAAAGAGTGGATCATCCCATCAAATCCAAAGTATTACGACATCATTCATGCCTTTGATGAAACGGATACTATTGATTGGAAACAGGGAGCCGGTATCAAGATGGGGGATACGGTTTTCATGTATGTGGGAGCACCTGTTTCAGCGGTGCTGTACAAGTGTAAGGTAACAGAGACGAATATACCTTATCAGTACCAGGATAAGAACCTGACGATCTCGGCATTGATGAAGATCAGACTGCTGAAACGGTATGCTCTGGAACAGTTCACTTTTGAGGTTCTGAAATCTGAGTATGGCATCTATGCCATCCGTGGGCCGAGAGGTGTTCCGAATTCGCTAAGTTCTGCACTTAAGGGATGACAGTTGGAGGAAAACATGACATTACAGGAACTGCTTGTATATTTCAACGAGAATAAAACCATTGGCGAGAATAAGGAAGCCGTGGACATGATGCGGCATTACAGTCGTGAAGCTCAGAAGATCACAATGCAGATCAACACGGTATTCCACGAGCCGGAAGAGATGGTTAAGCTGTTTTCGGAACTGACCGGAAAGGAAGTAGATCCTTCTTTCAGGCTCTTCCCACCTTTTTATACAGACTTTGGTAAGAATATTACGCTTGGAAAAAATGTTTTTATCAATGCGGGTTGTAAATTCCAGGATCAGGGAGGAATCTGCATTGGTGATGGCGCCCTGATCGGCCACGGCGTTGTTCTTGCCACACTGAACCATGATCTTGATACGGAGAAACGGCAGCAGCTGCATCCTGGTGCGATCCATATCGGTAAGAATGTCTGGATCGGATCAAATGCAGTAATCTGCGCAGGTGTGACGATCGGGGATAATGCGGTGGTAGCGGCAGGTGCTGTCGTTGTGAAGAATGTTGAGGCGAACACTGTTGTTGGCGGTGTCCCGGCGAAGCTGATAAAGAGGATCCCGGTATGAAGAGAATTCTGAAACATATTTTGCTGCTCATGAGTATAATGTCTGCCATCAGTGTGGCGTGCCTGGCAAAGGACACATATACACAGATCAGCCAGGAAGAAGCCAGTAAGATGATGGAACTTGATGATGGCCATATTATTGTGGATGTGCGCAGACAGGATGAGTATGACGAAGGTCATATTCCCGGAGCCATCTGTATTCCGAACGAATCTATAGGATGCGATTCCCCGGAAGCTCTCCCGGACAATGATCAGATCATTCTGATCTATTGCAGGAGCGGGAGAAGGTCAAAGGAAGCAGCCGGGAAGCTTGCCGGTATGGGCTATACGAATATCTATGAATTCGGAGGAATTCTTGACTGGATGGGAGATATTGTAACGGATGAGATGAAGGGCGGTATCCAGTTGTCTATTGATGGAACCCAGGTTCCGGTGACCTGGGAGGAAAATGCTTCGGTGGACGAATTAAAAACCTTACTTCCCCTGACTGTAAAGATGTCTATGTATGGCGGCTTTGAGCAGGTCGGCCCAGTCGGCCGGAGCATTGTTTCGAATGATGAGCAGATCACAACGGAAGCAGGAGATATTGTCCTTTACGCAGGAGACCGGATCGTAATCTTCTATGGCTCCAACTCCTGGGCATACACGAAGCTCGGCCACATCGACCAGGCTCAGGAAGAGATGGAAAAACTGCTGGGCCAAGAGGATGTAGAGATTCAACTGGGGTGGGAAGAATGAAGATAGAGCATATAGCTATGTATGTGAACGATCTGGAAGAGGCCAGGGATTTCTTCGTCACATACTTTGGCGGAAAGGCGAATGACGGATATCATAATCTTAAGACCAACTTCCGATCCTATTTCATTACCTTTGAAGATGGAGCGAGGCTGGAACTGATGAATAAGCCGGGAATGGATGATCCGGAAAAGCATCTTAACCGTACGGGATATGCGCACATCGCTTTTTCGGTTGGAAGTAAAGAAAAGGTCGATGCATTGACAGAGCGGCTGCAGACAGAAGGTTATAAGGTTGTGAGCGGTCCACGAACTACCGGCGACGGCTATTACGAGAGCTGTATCATAGCAGTTGAGGGAAACCAGATAGAGATAACGGAGTGAAAACAGTGTTCAACACGAATAAAACAGAATGTGCGTATGGGGTAGGAGTTGGCCCCGGCGATCCGGAACTCATAACGCTAAAGGCAGTTAGAATACTGCAGGAAGCGGATGTAATAGCTTGCTCCGGGAAACGTCTGGAAGAATGTGCAGCGTATCGGATAGCAGTTAAGACCGTCCCTGAAATCATGAAGAAAGAAATGGTTTCTATATCAGTTCCTATGACGTATGACCGGTTGGTACAGGATAAGGAACATACAGAATCGGCCGACAGGATTGCTGCGTATCTGGAAGCCGGGAAGGACGTAGCATTTCTTATTCTTGGGGATCCGACGATTTACAGCAGCTTCAGCTATTATAGAAGGATACTGGATGAAAAGGGATACCGTACGGAGATAATAAGTGGTGTGCCGTCGTTCTGTGCAGCAGCTGCAAAGCTCAACATCTCCCTGGTTGAATGGCAGGAACAGATGCATATACTCCCTGCGGCTCATTTGAAAGATCTGAAAAAGGATTATTCTGGTACAACAGTATATATGAAGACCGGAAAGAAACTGTCAAATCTGAAAGCACTTATTGACCAGTCACAGTATGAAGTGTATGCGGTGCAGAACTGCGGTATGGAGAATGAACAAATATTCTATGGAGAAGAAGAACTGCCTGATCAATCCGATTACTATACAACTGTGATCACAAAGGAGATAAGAAGCAAATGAAAGAGAAGATCGACATTACGGACTATGCGAACCTGATCACCCAGGCTCTGCCGAGGGGCATCCTTCTGAACACAAACGGGGATAAGTTCAACTCGATGGTGATCGGATGGGGACATATCGGCACGCTCTGGGGCCGTCCTACTTTCCATGTGTATGTCCGATAGGGCAGGTACACAAAGGGGCAGCTTGACAAGACCAGGGAATTTACGGTCAGTGTGCCACTGAACAAGCCGGACGCCGCGATTAACAAGATCTGTGGTTGGCAGTCCGGGAACAATATCGATAAAGTGAAAAAAGCAGGCCTCGAACTGGAAGATGCACAGACCATCAGTACTCCAAGCGTGAAACAGTATCCGCTGACGATTGAGTGCAGGGTTCTGTACGCTCAGGATCAGGACCTGAGTAAAATCCCGGAGGATATTCGGGAGAAGATGTATCCGCAGGATGTGGATGGAACCTATCCTATGGCAAACAGGGATTTCCATTCCATGTATGTGGGCGAGATCGTGGATGCCTATATAATCAGGTGAAGGGAGGAAACCAAATGGAAATGAAGGAATTACAGCAGATTGTAAATCCAATCTACACAACGGCAAAGGGATAGAATTCTTACGAAGTCAGTGAGCCGCTTCGCACGGAATACGGTAGATTCCCTTAACGCCATCCGTGAACTGAAGGGCCTGGGGATCGGCGTGGACTTCCAGAAAGAGAACAGATTGACAAGAGATGCTGTTAACGATCCTAAGAAGAAAACGGACCGGGCGAACCTGTTCCTGATTGGAGGAGGCATGATCAGTACGCCGAGGCAAAGCTCAGTCAGGAAGGCGCTGTAGTTTGCCAAAAAGACCGGACTTGTTCTGTTTGTTCCCTATTATCCTCTGTGTACGGAGTATCTTCTGACGAAGGCCTATGAAATGATCCATGAAACCTACCGTGTGATGCTGGAAGATTATACAGCGGAGCATATCTCCGTTCTCGGCACATCATCCGGAGGTAACCTGGCTCTGGGCAGGGTTCCCTATATAAATGTGAGACAGGTGGGTATATGAAACTGGAAAAATCTTTTGTATTCAAAAATAGGAAATATGCCGCCAGAGGCGGCGCAAATCCGGCGCAGCAAACGACAAAGTAAAGTTTACTTTGTCGTTTGCTATAATTCTGTATGCTCCCAATAGTACGGTAATATGCTATGTGCGAAAAGATATGACACTGGAAGAACTCCTGCCGGAAAGCTTCGGCCCGGATGCACTGGAAAAGTGACCGGTCAGTTCTGAAGATTATAGGGCTGTGAAAAAACTCTTATTCCTGTCTTTCCCGTCTGCTGGAACGCCTGCTTTTCAGGCATGTCCAGTTACGGGCAGAAGCCAGGACGGAACTTTTTCACAGCCCCTGTTTTTATCCCAGGTCCAGCTCTCTGTTATGCCATGAGGATGCTGTCTCACTGCCGGATCTGCGCTCATGTGCATGATGAACTGACGAACTTTTAACTGTCCAGAAGATATAGAAAGCTAAAGGATTTTCCAGAAAAGATTCCACTCGTAAAAAGCTTGACTTTCTGCATTTTGTGATGTAACACTTATGATAATACCCTGGAAAGCAGGCCTTTTCGCTTAACAGGAGAATAAAAAAAGACAAGAGGTACTCACTATGAAACTGACATCAAGAAACAAAGCAGCCTTTGGGTTAGGTGCCTTCGGCAAGGATATCGTCTACATGCTTGTGTCGACCTATATTCTGAATTACTACAATGTGGAGCTCGGTATGGACAGTGTCTTTATCGGTACCGTCCTGATGGCAGCCCGGGTCTTTGACGCAATAAATGACCCTGTCATGGGCATAGTTGTCGCCAAAACCCGTTCCCGATGGGGAAGGTTTCGTCCGTGGATCTTTACCGGCACTGTCTTCAATGCCATCGTCACTTACGCTCTTTTCGCCGTACCCGAAATGGGGGACGGAGCGGCAAGAGCCTGGCTGACCATATTTTACCTGATCTGGGGTGTGACCTATACCCTGATGGATATCCCCTTCTGGTCTATGATCCCGGCTATCACTTCCCCAGGTCCGGATCGTGAACAGCTCTCTTCCCTGGCCCGGGCCTGTTCCGGGATCGGAGATGCTGTGCCCGCCGTCTTGACCACCATCGTCGTTCCTGTGCTCAGCGGCGGTGCCGTGGCCGGCCACTGGAGGATCGGCTATCGTTGGTGGGCGATGATGATCGCCGTGTTTTTCGTCCTGGCGGAACTGGTTTTTGTTCTTAATGTTCCGG
This sequence comes from Blautia sp., assembly GCA_017515325.1. Classification (GTDB taxonomy): domain Bacteria; phylum Bacillota; class Clostridia; order Lachnospirales; family Lachnospiraceae; genus Blautia_A. The sequence goes on along the minus strand of JAFWGA010000043.1, from coordinate 98,131 downwards.
AACGGCGGGTGGAGGAGATGAAAGCTCCCGGGATCAGAGATATGTTCTCTTCCCTTCTTCGAAACGACCAGGCACTCACCGTCGTCTCCGCTATTATCATGGTCTACATGGAGCTGAATATTGTCGGAAACCTGATGCTTTATTTCTGTCAGTACGATATCGGGGACAGCAGCACCTACAGTCTCTTCACCGCAGTCGGCTTCAGCGGGCAGGTCATCCTGATGGCCTTCGTTCCTGCCCTGCTGACCAGAACTGACAAGCTGAAGATGTTCCGTTATGGTATTGTCTTTCAGATCCTGGGCTATGTCCTGCTGCTGCTATGTGCCCTTACCAATGTCCATAAAACCGTCAGCTGGATGATCCTGCTGCTGCCTTCCCTGATCATATATGCCGGATATGGTGTTCTCAATGTCCTGCTCACGATTTTCCTGTCCGATTCAGTGGACTATGGAGAAGTCAGGAACGGGTCCCGTGAAGAATCCGTGATCTTTTCCATGCAGACCTTTACCGTCAAGCTGGCTTCCGGCATAGCTGTTTTCCTGGCAGGTGTAGTCATCAGGCTGATTTCCCTGGACACGGAAGCTGCCTCCCAGACGGCAGCCACCCTGACCGGGCTTCGTATGTGGATGACCATTCCCTCAATTCTGCTTCTTATTGCTGCCTATATCGTTTTCCGCGTTTTCTACAGGCTGGATGATAAAAGGATGGAGGAGATCAGCCGGACAATTCACGGATGCCGGATGTAAACCCGTCAAAGATCCCCTTTGGTGTCAGATCATAACTGTCTGTCACATAAGCCTCAATCCTCTGCTTTTCCCGGTGTTGTGTCTCTCAGGTTTCCACATTCTGACAAGACAGGGGGACGGAGGTACTCTATGAAAACAGCAATCGCATATTATTCGAAGCATCACGGAAATACAAAGAAACTGCTGGATGCTATTTCGGCAGCGGCTGATGTGGAGCTCATTGATGCAACGGGGCATTTATTTCGGTGCCTTTGCCAGGCAGATTCAGACATTTCCGCAGAGAATCTGCCGGATGGAAAGCAGATATCCCTGATCGAAACCTGTGGATCACTGCGGAAAGGATATTTTTCGGCTATGGAGAAAATCAATGAGAATATCGTTACGCCTACGGACAGAATATGGTTTTTGCTTTCTGGCCTACAGACTCGAATGGATAACACAGTCTCTTCCAATAAGCATCAATAAAGGAACCGCACTGCTCAAAAAGATCCAGAAAGGAAATCGAAGATGAAAAAGTATCCTCTCTATATAATGGTCTGAAAAAATTTCTTGTAGGATATTCATAAGAGGATTATAGAAGAAAGTGACGCAAGAAACAACCCCCTCATGAATGAGGGGGCAGGGGGAGTTGATGTGCCGCAGGCACTTTTTTATAAAAAATATAGTATGCGCACGAATTTACTGCGGAATCATGCCGCTTGAAGCGGCGTAAATTCGGCGCAGTAAACGAACCAAAATGCAAACATTATGTTCGTTTACTATAATTCTTTTATTATACGACATAATTAAATGTGGTCGAGCTGAAAAATCTTGAAAAAAAGTATTGACTCCTACGTTACGTAATAGTTTATATTAACATTACCAAGTGAGGGGAGGATACGCCAATGATGACAGTACATGAGGTGAGCGAGCTTGCCGGAGTGAGTATACGCACTCTGCAATATTATGACAGGATCGGTCTTCTGCATCCGACGGGATACACCGATGCGGGTTACAGATTGTATGACAATACTGACCTGGAACGCCTTCAGCACATCTTACTGTTTCGTGAATTGGAGTTTCCTTTGAAAGATATCAAGGAAATCATAAACAGCCCTGATTTTGACAGAAGCAAAGCATTAGAGCAACAGATCGAGCTGCTTCAGTTAAAGAAGGAGCATATTGAAAATCTGATGAGCTTTGCGCTTGGAATAAAAATGTTAGGAGTGAAGCATATGGATTTTAAGGCTTTTGATCGAAGTAAGCTGGATGAGTATTCCAAAAGAGCGAAAGAGCTTTATGGAAACACACCGGAATATAAGGAAATGGAAGAAAAACAGAAGAATCGGACCAAGGAAGAGGAGAAACTTCTGGCTGATAGATTCATGCTGCTTTTCAAGGAAGTTGGGGAGATGAGAAATATGGATCCGGCATCACCTGAGGCGCAGGGCCTTGTGAAAAGGATACAGGATTATATAACCGAAAACATGTACACCTGCTCTAACAGGATTCTGAGAGGGTTAGGAAAGATGTATTCCGGTGGCGGCGATTTTACGAAGAATATCGATGAGTATGGCGGTGAAGGTACCGCAGAATTCGTAGATCATGCAATTCAGATTTACTGCGATAGAGCAGAATAAACAGAATATGTGCTGCTTTTCAGAGTGGAGGGAAAACGGCTCTCTTCTCAGAGCCAGAAAAGGTGATAATTGTCTGACTTGACATGGTTGACAACCGGAGGTAAAATAAGCTGTGATGTCAACGCGGACATCACAGGAGCTTCTATAGTAATTTTGTGCGCTTGCTATATATGGCAGAAGAGACAATGGCGTCTCAGGTCTTATCCTTTTATGACCTGAGGCGCCTTTTTCTTTTTTTGCATATGAAGCCCTCCGCCCTCTGACTTGTCTTCGCAAGCATCTGCCGCGTTGGTCTCGTCTTCCGACTCGGTCGGCGCTAAACGAGTGCCACCGGCACTCAGCGCCGTCAGTTGGCGATGTAACGGGAAACCTGAACAGATGATTCAGATCAACAGGAAAACACCATGAAAGAGAATAGAAAAGTAAAGCCGGCCATACGGGATATCCTCTCAGTGAACGCGGCAAAGGCTTTGGACAAAGGTCTTCATTTGATGGGCAGACAGGGAACCTCATTGCCAGGAAAGGCAGCCATTGACATTTCACCGTCTATCCTGGCTTTGTTGTCCTCACAGATAAAAGAAAAGACCTTTGCAGTGTGTGGGACAAATGGAAAAACGACCACCAACAACCTGCTTTGCTTCCTGCTGGAGGAGCAGGGAGAGAGGGTGGTATGCAACCGGATGGGAGCCAATATGGTTAACGGGATCATGACGGCTTTTGCCCAGGCAGCGGATCATATTGGCAGACTGGATGCCGGGTATGCCTGTCTGGAAATTGACGAAGCCGCTGCCGTACAGCTTTTTCCCCTTGTCAGACCCGATTATCTGATACTCACCAATCTGTTCCGCGATCAGCTTGACAGATATGGGGAGATTGATACCATTATGGAAAAACTGGGAAATGCCATCGACACTGTACCGGAGATAAAACTGATCGTGAACGCGGATGATCCGCTTTCTGTATATCTGGCCAGGCAAAGTGGACATCCCTATGTAACCTATGGGATCAGTGAAAAAACATCTGGCAGTGGGGAAACAGGAACCGGGGAGATCCGGGAGGGTAGATTCTGTAAATCTTGTGGGACATTGCTTACTTATGACTGGTATCACTATAGCCAGATGGGGATGTGGCATTGCCCCAGGTGTGGATTATCCCGGCCGAACCCGGATTATGAAGCATCCGGGATTATGACGGAACAAGGACTCTGCTTTATGATAGACGGGCATACGGTCAGGACCGGTTTGTCTGGGTTTTATCAGGCCTATAATATATTGGCCGTCTGGAGTGCCTTATCTGAGGCTGGCCGGAGGGAAACCGCTGCCGTTACTGTGCAGCAGCTTGTAAGCCGGTATCATCCTCAGTTTGGCAGAGGAGAAGCGTTTATCATTAAAGGAAGAAAGGTGGTTTTGCATCTGGCCAAAAATCCGGCAGGCTTTAATCAAAACATTACTGCAGTCCTGGAGGATAAAGCTCCCAAAAATCTTGTCATTGTCATTAATGACAATGATCAGGACGGAACAGATATCTCCTGGCTGTGGGATGTGGATTTTGACAGGCTTTCAGATGAAAGTGTCAGATCGATTACGGTCAGCGGGATAAGGGCTTTGGATCTGGTACTCCGTTTTAAATATGTTGGTATTCCTGTGAAAGTGGAAGAGAACAGCAAAAGCGCGGTGGAATCAGGATTGGCTCAGAGCAGCGATCCCCTCTATGTCCTCGTCAATTATACAGCGCTTTTTGAGGTTCACCAGATGTTGAAGCGGAAGGCAAAGCTGTGTCATATCTTTAACAGAACCTGAAAGGGAGAGGATCATATGGATGGAACTGTGAAATTGCGAATCGGTCATCTATACCCTGATCTTCTGAATCTGTACGGAGACAGAGGAAATGTGCAGTGTATGGTCATGCGCTGTGTCTGGCGCGGGATAGATGTGGAAACAAAAGAATATAACCAGGGGGATAAGATTGACTTCTCATCTCTCGATATTTTGTTGCTGGGAGGAGGTTCCGACAGGGAGCAGAGGATTGTCGGTAGTGAGCTGCGCAAAATTCGGGAAGATTTTCACAGCTACGTTGAGGACGGTGGCACCGTGCTGGCTGTCTGCGGCGGATATCAGCTTCTGGGACATTATTATGAGATTGAAGGGGAAAGAATAGAGGGGCTTTCTTTGGTGGATCTTTATACGGTACAGAAAGCGCCAAGGCTGATATCCAATATCGTTCTGAAAAATGAGGAGCTTCCCTTTGAGATCACGGGATTTGAAAACCATGGGGGCAGGACATTCATCGGGAAGAACCGTCCTTTTGGAAAGGTTTTGTATGGGTTTGGAAACAATGGAGAGGATCAGGAGGAGGGAGTTCTGTACAAAAATGTGACAGGAACCTATCTGCATGGACCGTTGCTGCCCAAAAATCCTCATGTATGCGACAGGCTTTTGCGTAGCGCACTGGAAAGGAAATATGGTATCACCCAGCTTGAGGCACTGGATGATACGCAGGAAAAAGAAGCAAACAGGTATATCGTAAATCGGTTTTGCAAGAACAAAAAAAGTACGAAAAGATGATTGGGAGTGTAAAGAAATGTCATCACACATGTTAGACATGCGCTGTTATGCAAGAAAAGCGCATTTTGATTGTTTTCGTTCTCTGCCATATTCTTATGTCGGAGTAACGGTAGATCAGGATGTGACCGAAGCGTTCCGATTCAGTGAAGAAACGGGAAGATCGTTTTATCTGACAGAAGAAATCGAGATGGTCTTGTCGATAGCGTAACAGATGCTGTATCGGACGAGAGAAAGCCAGCAGATTGCTCTGCTGGCTTTTTCCCATGTTTTATGTCTTTCTCTTTAGTTTCCTCGCACTTCCTGTCTCATGAAGCCGACATACGAGATCGTAAATGCCGCGAAGGAAAGGGCAAGCAGACCAACCAGATGCGGCCAGACCAGAAGCAGGCTTTGTCCAACCGGCAGGTAGCTGCTCAGTGCGCCGACCAGCTGTGCAAATGATACAGCGTTGATCGCCCGGGTTGCCGGGTTCATCAGAACGGAACCGGCTTCTGAATACAGATAGTAGGGAGAGATTCTGTTCAGATTCAGGTTCAGATTGTAATTGTTCAATGCGTTGACCGCCTGTTCATACTCTGTATTGACCGGGTAGACCGCATTCGCAATAATGCCTGCCAGAAGGCTCATAAAGATGGCAAAAAAGAGCCAGAGTGCGATCGAAGCAAGTGCCGATGTTGCCGCGTGCCTGGTGAAAACCGAAAACAGCATTGCCATGGCCAGCCAAAAGCATATATATACGATCGTATAAAGCAGATAGATCAGAACCCGGACAAGCTCTTCGCCTGACGGCCGTATGCCGGACGCCAGGAAACCTGCGCATCCGACTGCAATGCCTGTGCTCAGAACCATGACCACGATCAGTGTCGAGGATGCCAGAAATTTGCCGATAATGATGGCATCTCTGTAAATCGGCTGAGATACCAGCCGGTTCAATGTGCCGTTGTTTTTCTCCGCGTTGATCGAGTCAAATCCGAGGATTAACCCAATGAACGGACCGATCAGCGCGATCAGTGACATATATGACGGAATGGAACTTCCGCCGGTGGTAAACAGTTTGAGAAACATATAGCTCGCGTCAAATGAAGCATTCTTATCCACGGCAGCATTCATAATCGCGCTCTTGATTCCTGTAACCGCGCCGTATACGCTTGCGATCGTCATCGCGATTACGAGGATCAGAATAATGATGAACCTTTTGCTGGTCACATGATCCGCCATTTCCTTCCGGTAAAGCGCCCTCAGACTGTGGTAGCGGATGCTCCTGCGCTCATGCTCCTCTGTGGCTGAAACGGTGCTTCCTGCTGCCGCTCTTGTCATGGTTCTCATCTCCTTCTTTTTCAGCTTCCTCAAAATAGACACGGTAGATCTCGTCAAGATCCCCGCCCTTCTGATGCATATGCAGCAGTTTATACTCATTCGTTCCGAGGAACCTTGTGATTTCGGTGCGCAGATCTTTGGAGGAACTGATCACAAAAGTATTGTCTCTCCTGGATATCCCGGTAATCCCATCCAGTTCCTTCAGGAATCCCAGGAATCTGTCGTCACAAGGCTCTGCTGAAAACTCCAGTGTATAGTGCCCCTTCGCCGCGATCTGTGATCCCAGTTCGCCGATCCCGCCGCACGCGATCAGGCTTCCATCCACAAAGATACCGACCCTGTCGCAGATCTGCTGAATCTGGTAGAGCTGATGGCTGGAGACCAGGATCGTTTTTCCATCCTCCACACTCAGCTGTTTGATCAGGCTTAAAAACTCGCGCATTCCTTCCGGATCAAGTCCGGCTGTTGGTTCATCCATAATAATGACCGCCGGATCCTTGATCAGGACATCCGCAATGCCAAGTCTCTGTCGCATGCCTTTTGAATAGGTCCCCGTTTTCTGGTTCGCTGCGTATGTCATTCCGACTTTTTCAATCAGCCTGTCAATCAGGGGATCGATTTCTTTTTCCGGAATTCCGTTCAGTCTTGCCGTAAAGCGGAGGTTTTCCCGGCCTGTCATGTCACTGTAAAAGCCGACGTTGTCCGGCATATATCCGGTGATTCGCTTGACCTGCATGGATTGCCTTGTGCAGTCATACCCGTTGATCAGCGCCCTGCCCTGCGTAGGCTCGGTAAGCCCCAGAAGCATCAGTATCGTTGTTGTTTTTCCCGCACCATTCGGTCCGAGCAGCCCGAATATCTCACCTCGCCTGATCTCGAGGCTGAGGTGGTTGACAGCTACCTTTGTGCCGTAGGCTTTGGTCAGATCTTCGGTACGGATAATGATTGTATCCGTCATGATTCTCATCTCCTGCCAAATCTGCGAATGATCAGTACCAGTCCAAGAACCAGGAAAGCAATGATGGCAACTGCCACGATCCCCCAGCCTGTATGGTTCTGTACGGAAACTCTGAGCGCGCAATCCGATGAAACTGCGTCGTTAGACGCTGTAATCATAGTCACATAATCGCCGAGGATGGCATCCTTTGCCGGCGTTATATGGGCAGTTACTTCTACACTCTCTCCTGCAGGAATGGTATTGATCGTGTCCTGGTCAAAGGTGACAACCCAGTCCGTAGAAGCCTGTGCTTTCAGACTGATGGCTGACAGATCGATATTTCCTGTGTTCTGTATGGAAAGGACTACATCCTTTGGCTCACCCGCATAAGCGCTGGCGAAAAGATTGCCGGTTGGTGTCGTGGCCGTCAGACTGTATGTTCCGGTGATCCTGACCGTAACCGGAAGCTCGAGTGTCTCACCTGCGCAGGCTGCGACAAGGGTGATCGGATACTCACCGGCCGTTACATTCTGGGCGGGAACGACAGCAGCCTTGATCGTAGAACTTGCGCCGGCATCCACGGGAACGGAAGAGGTGGCGCTGCTTGTGTCAGACGGCGTAAATGTTACATTCCAGCCCTCCGGAGCTCCTTCCGCAGACAGCGAATAGGTCATGTTCTCACCGCTGTTGTTGGTCAATGTTGTGGTGTAGCTGAACTTCGTGCCGGCCACGCCTTCCTGTTGCGCATAGTCTGTTGAGAAATCACCTGCGCCGATCTTTTTTTCTTCCGCATCCACTTTTACGGTCAGCGCCAGTACCTCATCAACGTCTCCGCCTTTCGCACTGAGGCTGATGGTGTAGGTATCTTCCTTCGTATCCTCCGGGACAGTCAGGGAATAGCTCAGAGAAGGAGAATCTTCCTTTTTTTGGCTGGCACCCACATGAACCATGGAAACCTCATTGGAGCTGCCTTTAAATCTTCCTTCCCACCCTTCCGGAAGGTCTTCGGCGGAAAGCTCGACAGTGGACTCTTCCGAGCCGGTATTTGTAATATAGAGAGGAAACGTTGAGCTTCCGCCGGGTTTGACAGTAACCCTGGGATAATCCGTACTGAACGTCACTTTTCCTGCTTCGGCTTCCGTAACTATCTCTGGCGGAGCCTCTTCCTCGCCTGCAGCAGCTTGCATGGGTATTGCTGTCACGGCCAGCAAACCTGCCGCCAGCAGTGCGCACACGGACCGGCCAGCCCTTTTTGTCAACATCCTTGAAGTCTTTTTCATGATCTTTGGCCTTCTTTCCTTTTGCTTTATCAGAAGCTTCTATCCAAGAAGCTTTATTGTTATTTCGGTTAAAGAAGATAGGCTTTATTTGTGACGTAATTTACAAAATTCTGTGTTTTTTTTGTGAACAAGCGATCCACTCCCCCACCATTGACATGTTCAAAGGAATATTCCCTGTGCTTCAGACGACTGATCTAGTGTACGAAGCCTCTGCCTCTGTCAATTTCATGAATACCCTGGTTGGTATCTTTCCCTCTAACTTTTTCGCACCCTTTGTAGAGGCTAATATGCTCCAGAGTATTGTGGCCAGCCTGTGGAAAAGATTGCCGGGAAACATAAACTGGAGCTATCTCTTGTGGGACAGATTGTCCGATTGTACGTAACTCATCCCGGCGTAACTGTGGATGGGATAATGGCTAAGATTTGTGATTAAGAGCCAAAGCGATGTGACGATTAAAGTGTGACAGCCTCCGGCATTATGCGCACGGACTGCTTAAGAATGATGTGCCAGATGCAGCTTAAATCCAGCGCAGCAGACGACAAAGTAAAGTTTACTTTGTCGTCTGCTGTTGCGTTTGCTATTGCCTGTCAAAATTCATATCTCTGGTAACTTCCCTTAATACCTCCATAAATGATGGCTGGCCGAAACACAGCGCCAGGTCAATCCTTTCCGTTGTGTCCGGGATCGGCAGACCGCAGTCTCCGATGCAGATCTGGTCGGTATGTCCCATATAAGATAAGACCCGGGAAATATCACTGTTTAATATTCCGTTTCTTTTCATGGCTGCTCCTCTTTTTCAAGTGCGAGTTTTACTTCCGTGGCAGTCGGCATACCGCCCTGTGCTCCGAATTTTTCGGTTGAAAGACTTGCAGCTGTGTTTGCGTACCGCAGAGCATCTTCAATCGTATCCCCGGAAGCGATCCGGAAGCAAAAAGCACCATTCAGGGTATCACCGGCCCCGGATGTATCCACAACCTTTGCCGGCCGCACCGGAACATGGAGAATCCTGCCCGAGGCAAGCGCTGTGGAAACACCCTTTGAACCCCGTGTGATCACCAGCTTCTCCGGATAGGCCAGGAGCAGCTCTTCCATGGTTCTGTCTGTTCCGAAAATCAGCGCGGCTTCGTGTTCATTTGGCGTGATCCAGGTTGTCTTTTCGATAACCTCTGCAGGTATACCCGCTGCAGGCGCGGGGTTCAATACGACCGGGATGTGATGCTCACTGCATAGGTCGACAACATAGTGAACCGTATCCAAAGGGATCTCATGCTGTAAAACGACCATATCATACTTCAGGAGCCTGTTTTTCATACTGTCAATATAGGAGCGGTCAACCGCCGCATTGGCTCCTGCGACGACAATGATCGTGTTGTCATTGTCTCCAACGGTAATGATGGCGATACCGGTTGGGATACCGTCTACCGTTTTTACGAATTCCGTATCCACGCCATTGGCGCGGAGGTTTTCTACCATCCTGCGTCCGTTATCATCATTCCCTACACAGCCGAACATGGATACCTCTGCTCCAAGCCTCGCCATCGCCACGGCCTGGTTTGCGCCTTTTCCGCCAGGCACAAACTGCAGGTCATGTCCCGGAAGCGTTTCCCCTTTATTGGGAATTCGGTCAGCCATAACTGTCTGGTCAATGTTTATGCTTCCCACTACTGCCAGTTTCAAAGTGATCCTTCCTCCATTTCTTTGGAACCCCTGTTCTCGCCTGTCAGTTTGGTCGTTGCTGAACGCGTGCCACTGGCAGGCAGCAACCCTCTTCATGCTCATATAGGGGGGCAATAAAGCCTCGCCCCCACCGGCAAGCAAGCTTGTCGTGGGAACAGGCTTTTTGCACTGGAATCATTATACTACCAAGAGAAGCCCCAGACAATCCCTGTTTGGGCCTTGCATGATTTGGCTGGTTTTGTATGCTATAAAAAAGCTGAAAAAGAAACTTGACAGAATAGAAAACCTGTAATAGAATGCCTAACTATAAAGACAAAGGCGTCTTGGAAGAAATTCCAGGGCGCCTTTTTTTGTTATCTCAGAATTCACAATGGAGGTGTGCCATGTGCTCTATCCTTGGATACTGCGGAAGCGAAGGTGATTATAACGAAGTACGGAAGGCTCTCCTGAAAACAAAGTCCAGGGGACCGGATGACAGCAGAGTAATCAATACGGGAAACGGATGGATTGGATTTAATCGTCTGTCCATCATGGGACTGACTCAGGGTGGGATGCAGCCTTTTGTCTATGGGAACAGCACCACATATGTTCAGACTGATCTGAAAGCGGGCTCCGAGGGATATGAGGTACCTGACGGAAGCGAATTGATTCTGGCCTGTAATGGAGAGATTTACGGGTTTCGTTCTCTGAAGGAAGAACTGGCGCAAAAAGGCTATTCATTTATCAGTGATTCTGACTGCGAGATCCTGCCGGCACTTTACAGGGAATACGGAACGGATATGTTCCGTATGCTGGATGCGGAGTTCGCCCTGGTCATGTATGACAGGAAGGAGGATTCCTATATTGCCGCCAGGGATCCGATCGGCATCCGTCCTTTGTATTACGGGATCCGGGAGGACGGAACCTATGTCTTTGCTTCGGAGCCGAAGAACCTGACAGGTCTGGTAAAACGGATCATGCCGTTCCCGCCGGGACATTATTTTAAGAGCGGAGCCTTCTTCAGATACCGGGAAATGGCAAAGCCGGTTTCCTTCCATGATGAAGACCTGCCTCGGCTGTCTGAGAATATCCATGACCTGCTGTGGAGGGGAGTAAAAAAGAGGCTGGATTCCGATACCCCTGTGGGCTTTCTTCTTTCAGGCGGGCTGGATTCCTCCCTGGTATGCGGAATTGCGGCAGCCTTGTCTGAAAAACCGCTTGAAACGTGGGCTATCGGCATGGATGTAGACGCGATCGATCTCAAATATGCCAGAGTGGTGGCAGACTATATCGACTCCCATCACCATGAGGTGATTATCACCAGGGAGGATGTGATCGCTGCGCTGGAGCCGGTGATCATGGCGCTCGGTACATACGACATTACGACCATCCGGGCTTCCATAGGCATGTATCTGGTGTGCAAGGCGATCCACGAGCAGTCCGGCCTTCGTGTGATCCTGACAGGGGAGATTTCAGACGAAATATTCGGATACAAATACACGGATTTCGCTCCGTCTGCGGAAGAATTTCAGAAAGAAGCCGAAAAGCGGATTCACGAGATTCACATGTATGACGTGCTCCGGGCGGACCGGTGTATCAGTGTGAACTCGCTCGAAGCCAGGGTGCCTTTCGGCGATCTGGCGTTTGTGGATTACTGCATGTCCATTAACCCGGAGAGGAAGCTGAACCGGTATGGAATCGGGAAATACCTGCTGCGCCACGCATTTGAAGCTGACAGGCTGATTCCTGACAGCATCCTGTGGAGGGAAAAAGCGGCTTTCTCGGATGCGGTGGGACATTCTCTTAAGGATGACATTGAGGATTACGCAGAGCAGCTGTATTCAGACGAGGCGTTTGAAACCGGGTGTAAGAAATATGGGCATGCCAGGCCATTTACAAAGGAGTCCCTGCTCTACCGGGACATTTTTGAGAAGCATTATCCTGGCCAGTCGGAGATGGTTGTAGATTTCTGGATGCCAAACCGGAACTGGGAAGGCTGTGATGTGACGGATCCGTCCGCCAGGGTGCTCTCCAACTACGGGGAGAGCGGCACGTAAGAAGGCGGATCCTGCAGCATGCAATGGTTGGGTTGTCGTCAGTTGGCAATGTTACTACGGTGAAAGTACCGGGATAGTCGGGGAAAGATGCCGGCAGCCGGTATCTTGGAAGAGGAGGATTATGATGAAAAAGACAAATGTACCGGAGATTTTTGGTTCTATGGTTTTTGACGACAGGGAGATGAGGGCCAGACTGTCCGCGAAAGTATATAGCTCACTTCGCAAAACAATTGATGAAAATGCGGTTCTTGACGAGAAAATCGCTGAAGCAGTGGCAACCGAGATGCGCAACTGGGCGGTGGAACGGGGAGCCACACATTTCACACACTGGTTCCAGCCTCTTACGGGAACCACGGCGGAAAAACATGACAGCTTTATCAGTCCTTCTCCGGACGGCGGCGTGATCATGGAGTTCAAGGGGAAAGAGCTGATCCAGGGTGAACCGGATGCCTCTTCCTTCCCGTCCGGCGGACTCAGGGCTACCTTTGAGGCCAGAGGTTATACGGCCTGGGATCCCACCTCCTATGCCTTCATCAAGGATCACACGCTTTGCATTCCCACCGCCTTCTGCTCTTACTCGGGGGATGCGCTGGATAAGAAGACACCGCTACTGCGGTCCATGCAGGCCCTGAACAAGCAGGCAAAGCGGATCCTGAGGCTGTTCGGCACGGAGGTGAAGAACGTGCGGACAAGTGTCGGCCCTGAGCAGGAATATTTCCTGATCGACAAGGAGATGTTTGAAAAGAGGCCGGATCTCGTCTACACAGGAAGGACTCTGTTTGGCGCGATGCCGCCCAAAGGGCAGGAGATGGACGATCACTATTTTGGCGTGATCAAACCCCGGGTCATTGCCTTTATGGATGACTTAAACAGGGAACTGTGGAAGCTGGGGATTCTGGCGAAGACGGAGCATAATGAGGTGGCCCCGGCCCAGCATGAGCTGGCACCGATTTTTTCCACGACCAATGTGGCCACGGATAACAACCAGCTGACCATGGAGATCATGCAGAAGGTTGCCAGAAAGCATGGCCTTGTCTGCCTGCTGCACGAGAAACCATTTGACGGTGTGAACGGCTCCGGAAAGCACAATAACTGGTCGATGGCCACGGACACAGGAGTCAATCTCCTCTCCCCCGGAGATACGCCCTATGAGAATGCCCAGTTCCTGCTGTTTTTGTGCGCCGTGATCCAGGCGGTAGATGATTATCAGGACCTTCTGCGCCTTTCTGTCGCAACGGCAGGCAATGACCACCGCCTGGGAGCCAACGAGGCGCCGCCCGCCATCATTTCAGTCTTTCTGGGTGATGAACTGAGCAGCATTCTGGAGGCCATCAAAAATGATACACCCTATCAGGGAACGGAAAAGGTGAAAATGAAACTCGGCGTCCATACCCTTCCGAGATTCTTCAGAGACACCACAGACAGAAACAGAACCTCACCGTTTGCCTTTACCGGAAACAAATTTGAGTTCCGCTCCCTCGGCTCCTCCAACAGCATTGCCTGCTGCAACATCATGCTGAACGCCGCGGTGGCAGAGAGCCTCAAGCAGTACGCGGATGTCCTGGAAGGCGCAACGGACTTTGAGACAGCGCTGCACGACCTGATCAGAGAGACGATCAAAAAGCATGAGCGGATCCTGTTTAACGGAAACGGGTACGGAGAAGAGTGGGTGGAGGAGGCCACGAAGGTACGAGGCCTGTCCAATCTGAAGACCACAGCTGATGCCATGCCGCATCTGCTGGACGAGAAGAATATGCAGATGCTGATGGGGCACAAGGTGTTCACGGAGACCGAGCTGCATTCAAGGTGCGAGATCATGCTTGAGAACTACTGCAAGACCGTAAATATTGAAGGACATACCATGGTTGAAATGGTCAGAAAGAACTACCTGCCCTCGATCGAGGAATATCTGTACAGCCTGGCCAGAGCCACATCCATGATGAAGTCAGTCAGCGATCACGTGAAGTGCAACTACGAGATCTCAACGATGGAGAGGCTCTCGGAGCTGACAGATTACATATTGGAAAGGGTGAGGGATCTCGAAGAAGCCCTGGAGAATCTGAAAGGGATGGGAAACATCAGGAAGACTTCCGAAGTGATCCGGGACGATGTGATCCCCAAGATGGAGCACCTGAGAAAGCATGTTGACGAGGCCGAGATGCTGATGCCGGAGAAGTGCTGGCCTTTCCCGAGTTACGGGAAGCTGCTGTTTTCGGTTTATTGAATATGCATCAGGTGTTGCTGACTGATCATTCATCCCTGTAGGGGAGACGAAATGCGCTGCCTGGCACACCGTTGGCATCCCTGGCAGAGACAATTTCGTTAACAACGATAAAAGGGGGCAGTATGTCAGGTCAAACAGAAAGAATATTAAAAGAAGGACTTTATGATCCGTCCTTTGAGCACGACAACTGCGGTATCGGCGCGATTATAGATGTGGAGGGGCGTAAGAACCATGCGCTTGTGAATGATGCTCTCTCCATCGTAGAGAATCTGGAACACAGGGCAGGCAGAGATGCCGAGGGAGAGACCGGAGACGGCGTGGGAATTCTCACGCAGATCCCTCATGCCTTTTTTGTCAGGAAGATGAAAGAGCTGGGCATAGATCTGCCGGGCGAGCGCGGATACGGCGTAGGGATGTTTTTCTTTCCTCAGGATGATCTGGCCTTGAGGCAGGCCAGATCGATGTTTGAGATCATCACCAGAAAAGCTGGTATGAAGATCCTGGGATGGAGAGATGTGGACTCTGATCCGTCTGTCCTTGGCAGGAAGGCAAGGGACTGTATGCCGAACATCTGCCAGGTATTCATAGAAAGGCCGGCGGAGGCGGCAGAGGACATTGACTTCGACCGGCGGCTGTATCTGGTCCGCCGGGAGTTTGAGCAGAGCAATGTGGGAACCTATGTGCCGTCTCTGTCCTCAAGAACCATCGTATACAAGGGTATGTTCCTTGTGGGGCAGCTGCGCACATTCTTCACGGATCTGACGGAACCGGATTATGTCTCTGCGATCGCCATTGTACATTCCCGCTTTTCCACAAATACCATGCCCAGCTGGAACCGGGCACACCCCAACCGGCTGATCGTACACAACGGCGAGATCAATACGATCAAGGGAAACGCAGACAAGATGCTGGCCCGTGAGGAGACGATGCATGCGGATCTTTTCACAGAGGAGGACATGACGAAGGTATTTCCCGTGATCTTAGAGAGCGGTTCGGATTCCGCCATGCTGGACAATACCCTGGAATTCTTAAGCCTGAGCGGCATGCCGCTGCCTCTTGCGGCTCTCATCCTGATTCCCGAGCCGTGGGCTCACAATGAGACACTGTCACAGGAGGAGAGGGACTTTTACCAGTATTACGCAACGATGATGGAGCCATGGGACGGACCGGCATCTATCGTTTTTTCTGACGGGGACCTGGTGGGTGCTATTCTGGACCGGAACGGACTGAGACCATCCAGGTACCTCGTGATGGACGACGGCAGAGTGATTCTTGCTTCCGAGGCCGGCGTCCTGAAGCTGGATGAACGGCATATCATGAAGAAGGAGAGACTTCATCCGGGCAAGATCCTCGTGATAGACACGAAGCAGAAGAAGATTTTATATGATGATGAGATCAAAGAGGCTTACGCAAAGGCGAAGCCTTTCGGGGAATGGCTGGACAGCCACCTGCTTCATCTTGCGGATCTGAAGATTCCAAACAGGAAGATACCGTCCTTAACCTGCACCGAACAGAAGAAGCTGCAGAAAGCATTTGGATATACCTGGGAGAATTATCACGACGGAATCCTGACGATGGCCTTAAACGGAACGGAGCAGATCGGTTCCATGGGCGTGGATACTCCGATCGCAGCCTTGTCAGATCAATATCAGCCGCTGTTTTACTACTTCAAACAGCTCTTTGCCCAGGTGACGAATCCGCCCATCGATGCGGACAGGGAGAAGATTGTCACCTCCAGTGCCGTGTATCTGGGCACGAATGGCAATTTACTGGAGCAAAGACCTGAGAACTGTCATGTACTGAAAATAGAGAATCCCATCCTCAGTGACCTGGACCTGCTCAAGATTGAGGCCCTGAAAAAGGAAGGATTCCATGTCTCTAAAGTATCTACCCTGTTCTACAAAGGAACGCCCATGGAGCGGGTGCTCACACACCTGTTTGTGGAAGTTGACAAGGCATACCGGCAGGGAACCAATATCCTGATTCTTTCTGACAGAGGGATGGACGAGAATCATGTGGCGGTTCCATCCCTCCTGGCTGTTGCCGCCGTACACAAGCACCTCGTCGATACGAAAAAGTGTACAGCCATGTCCCTGATTCTCGAATCCGGAGAGCCGAGGGAGGTGCACCACTTTGCCATGCTCCTTGGCTACGGTGCCTCCGCAGTCAATCCCTGGCTGGCTCACGCCACGATCGCGGAGCTGATCGAAGAGGGGCTTCTGGAAAAAGACTATTATGCTGCTGTCCGTGATTATGACCGGGCAGTATTATCCGGCATTGTCAAGATTGCCTCCAAGATGGGGATCTCTACGATCCAGTCTTATCTGGGCAGCAAGATCTTTGAAGCGATCGGCATATCAGATAAAGTGATCCGCTCCTATTTTGCCGGCACCGTAAGCCGGGTGGGAGGAATCACGCTGGAGGACATCGGCAAAGCCTGTGATGAGCAGCACAGCAGGGCGTTTGACCCGCTGGGACTTCCCGTCAATCTGGAATTGACACCGGCAGGCCGTCATAAGGAGCGAAGCCAGGGCGAGCACCACAGATACAATCCCCGGACCATCCATATGCTTCAGTGTGCCACACGGGAGGGGGACTACGAAAAGTTTAAACAGTATACGGAGATGGTCAATGAGGAGGATACGGGTTATCTCAGAAACCTGCTGGAATTTGTCTGTTCGAGAGAAAGCATTCCTCTTGAAGAAGTAGAGAGCGAGGAGCGGATTGTCACACGCTTTAAGACCGGAGCCATGTCCTACGGCTCCATCTCAGAGGAAGCGCATGAGACATTGGCTGTTGCCATGAACCGTCTGCACGGCAAATCCAACAGCGGAGAAGGCGGGGAGAGCGAGGAGCGTATTCTTTCGGCGGGAACGGACCACGACCGCAGTTCAGCGATTAAACAGGTGGCAAGTGGAAGGTTTGGTGTGACAAGCCGTTACCTGGTGAGTGCGAAGGAGATTCAGATCAAGATGGCGCAGGGAGCAAAGCCCGGTGAGGGAGGCCATCTGCCGGGAAAGAAAGTATATCCGTGGATTGCAAAGACCAGACATTCCACACCTGGTGTCAGCCTGATCTCACCACCGCCGCATCACGATATTTACTCGATTGAAGACCTTGCGCAGCTGATCTATGACCTGAAGAACGCCAACAGTCAGGCGCGTATTTCCGTGAAGCTGGTGTCCGAGTCAGGGGTCGGAACCGTGGCGGCCGGTGTGGCCAAGGCAGGTGCCGGTGTCATCCTGATCTCCGGTTATGACGGGGGAACGGGGGCTGCTCCCATCTCCTCCATCCACAACGCGGGGCTTCCCTGGGAGCTCGGTCTGGCTGAGACTCATCAGACACTGGTGGCTAACGGACTGAGAAATCAGGTTGTGATCGAGACAGACGGAAAGCTTATGAGCGGCAGGGATGTTGCCATCGCTGCCATCCTGGGAGCGGAGGAATTCGGCTTTGCGACCGCTCCGCTGATCACTATGGGCTGCGTGATGATGCGCGTCTGCCAGTCTGATACCTGCCCCATGGGAGTAGCTACCCAGAATCCGGAGCTTCGCAGGAGATTCTCCGGCAAGCCGGAATATGTGGAGAACTTTATGCGCTTTATCGCAAGGCAGCTGCGGGAGATCATGGCCTCGCTGGGTGTGAGGTCTGTGAATGAGCTGGTGGGAAGAACCGATTTGCTGAAGGTCAGGGGAGATCTCTCAGATAAACAAAGACGTCTGGATCTCTCAGGCATCCTGCTGGATATGTCGGAAACAGACAGGAAGAAATCCTTTTTCCATCCTGAGTGCCGGCATGATTTCAGGCTTGAGAACACCAAAGACAAGTCACTGCTGATGGCTTCTCCGGATATCCAAAGATCGATAGAGACCGGAGAAAAGTCTGAGATCTGTGTCGAGGTCGGCAACACGGACAGGACCTTTGGGACGCTGCTGGGAGAAAAGATCACAAGGAGCCATCCGGAAGGCCTTGATGATGACACCATTTGTGTAAAGTGTACCGGGTCCGGGGGGCAGAGCTTTGGCGCATTCATCCCCAAAGGGCTGACACTTGATCTCACGGGAGAGTCCAACGACTATTTTGGCAAGGGACTCTCCGGCGGGAAGCTGATACTCCGTTCGCCGAAGGAAGCCGCCTATGATCCCAGGGAAAATGTTATCGTCGGCAATGTGGCCCTGTACGGGGCGACATCCGGCGAAGCCTACATCGCCGGAATGGCCGGCGAGAGATTCTGCATCCGGAATTCCGGCGCGGTCTGTGTGGTGGAGGGCGTAGGCGAACACGGATGTGAGTATATGACGGGCGGCTGTGTGGTCGTGCTGGGATCGGTTGGGAAGAACTTTGCTGCGGGCATGAGCGGAGGAACGGCCTACGTCCTGGACGAAGAGAACCATCTGTACAGAAACCTGAATAAGCAGCTGGTAGAGATGGAGAACGTAGAGGCGAAGACGGATCGCGCCCAGCTTAGGAGGATGATAGAAGCTCATGTGCTGCATACCGGATCGGAAAGAGGGCGGGAGATCCTGGAGAACTTCGAGACATATATCCCACATTTTAAAAAGGTCATACCGACAGATTACAGGGAGATCCTCCGGCTGATCGCGGAGAGTGAGGAACGCGGGGCAGACTTGGAAGAAGCGAAGATTGAAGCCTTCAGAACATTCGTGGGAGGTGCCTAATGGGTAAGACAACTGGATTTTTGGAATATGACCGGGTGGACGGGCCTGTCAGGGCGGAGCAGCAGCGGACACAGGACTTTCTGGAGTTCCATTTGCCGCTTCCCCTGCCCGCACAGCAGGAACAGGCGGGCAGATGTATGGATTGCGGTGTGCCTTTCTGCCAGGGCGGTGTCATGATCGCCGGAATGGCTTCAGGATGTCCTCTTCACAATCTGGTCCCTGAAGTAAATGACCTGGTCTACAGAGGCCGGATGGAGCAGGCTTACCGAAGGCTTTCGATCACACACAGCTTTCCCGAATTCACCTGCCGCGTGTGCCCGGCTCTTTGTGAAGCAGCCTGTACCTGCGGGCTGCACGACGCTCCGGTTTCCACGAAGGAGAATGAAAAAGCAGTGATCGAGTATGCCTTTGCCCACGATCTGGTGGAGGAGAAAATATCCCCGGTGCACACAGGAAAGAAAATTGCGGTGATCGGGAGCGGCCCCTCAGGGCTGGCCGCTGCGCAGCTGCTATGCAGCAGGGGGCATGAGGTCACGGTTTATGAGCGAAAGGACCGGATCGGCGGACTGCTACGGTACGGTATTCCGAACATGAAGCTGGACAAGTCGGTCATTGACAGGCGCATTGCTCTGATGGAAGGGGCAGGGATCCGGTTTGTGACAGGTGTCGACGTGGGAGTGGATATCAAGGCCTCTTCCCTTGTGAAAGAATATGACGGGATCGTCCTGGCATGCGGTGCTTCCCAGCCCAGGGATATCCAGGTTCCGGGAAGGGATGCGAAGGGGATCTATTTTGCCGTGGATTTCCTGGGTACCGTGACGAAGCATCTGCTGGACGGAGATCTTATTCTGCCACATAATGTATCGGCAGAGCCGGACAGGAAGCCTGGTAAGCGTAAGTCCTTCGGCGGATCCGAAAAGACACCGCGATGGTTTATTGACGGGGATCCCCGAAAACTGGTGTGGGGCAAGGATGTGATCGTGATCGGCGGCGGTGATACCGGCAACGACTGTGTCGGTACCTGCATCCGGCTGGGCGCAAAAACAGTGACTCAGCTGGAAATGATGCCCAGACCCGCAGAGGTCAGAATGCCCTCCAACCCGTGGCCGGAGTGGCCGAAGGTGCTGAAGACGGATTACGGCCAGGAGGAAGCCGTCTGGAAATTCGGTTCAGATCCACGTGTTTACCAGACAACGGTAAAAGAATTTATCAAGGACAAAAAAGACAATCTGAAACAGGCAGTACTGGTCTGCCTGGAAGCAAAGAAGGACGAAAAGAGCGGCAGGATGATGATGGTTCCTGTTGAAGGCTCAGAGCGTACCGTACCGGCCGGGCTGGTCCTGATCGCGGCCGGATTCCTGGGGAGCGAGAGGTATGTGGTCGAAGATTTCGGGGTGGCAACCGATGCACGGTCTAACGTAAAGACAGCTCCGGGATCTTACGCGACGTCAAAACCGAAGATCTTTACGGCAGGAGATATGCACCGGGGACAGTCCCTGGTGGTGTGGGCCATAGCAGAAGGACGCAGCGCTGCAAGGGAAGTGGATGAGGCACTGATGGGATACACGAATCTGTAGCTTCTTCATTTTCATACAGAAAATACGCTGGCCATTGCCGGATGATGGGAAGGAGAAGGAATGTGCGGAATCGTCGGATATACAGGTAAGAGGCAGGCAGCCGGGATTCTTCTGGAAGGACTGGGAAAACTGGAGTACAGGGGATATGATTCGGCAGGCATGGCTGTTCTTGATGAGAGTGGTTTGGTAAAGCTGGTGAAAGCGATGGGGAAAATCCATAATCTGGCCGAGAGGACAGAAAACGGGAGATCCCTGCACGGGCTGTGCGGTATCGGCCACACAAGATGGGCAACCCACGGCGAGCCCAATGAGATCAATGCGCATCCCCATATCAGCGGAGCCTTTCATGAGGAGCAGTCCGACTACTCAACTTCTGCGGTGATCGGTGTGCACAACGGGATCATAGAGAATTATGAGGAACTGAAAGATAAGCTGCTCCGGCACGGATATGAGTTCTACAGCGATACGGATACAGAGGTTGCGATCAAGATTGTCGATTATTATTACAACAAGTATAAGATCGGGCCGATCGATGCGATCAACAGGATGATGGTCAGGGTGAGGGGCAGCTATGCCCTCGCTTTGATGTTCAAGGACTTTCCGGGGGAAATCTATGTGGCGAGGAAAGACAGCCCTCTGATCATCGGTGTATGCGAGGGGGAATCTTTTCTGGCCTCAGATGTGACGGCAATGCTGAATCACACCAGGAAGGTGTACTATATCGGAAATCATCAATCGGCAAGACTGAAACCGGGGGAGGTTCATTTTTATGACCTGAACGGCGATGAGGTCGCAATCCATGAGACAGAGGTGACATGGAACGCAGCAGGTGCTGAAAAAAATGGCTATGAGCATTTTATGATGAAGGAGATCCATGAGCAGCCTCGGGCTGTACGAAACACCATGAATTCTGTCCTGAATGAAGACGGGATTGATTTCAGCGATGCCGGACTATGTGGTGAGCTTCTTCAAAAAACAGAGTCTGTATGCATCATTGCCTGCGGCTCTGCATGGCATGCAGGAATGACAGCTCAGTACGTGATGGAAGACCTGGCGCAGATTCCGGTTCGCGTGGAGCTGGCATCGGAATACCGGTATCGCAGGATCCTTCCGGCAGCCAACGCTCTTGCCATCGTGATTTCACAATCCGGGGAGACGGCGGACAGCCTGGAAGCGCTGCGCACCGCAAAAGAGAACGGTATCCTAACCCTTGGGATTGTTAATGTGGAGGGATCGAGCATCGCCCGTGAAGCGGATTATGTGCTCTTTACCAAGGCCGGTCCGGAGATTGCCGTTGCCACTACAAAGGCGTTTTCCTCGCAGCTCATGCTGATGTACCTCCTCTCCGTTAAAATGGCGTTTGAAAAAGGCAGGATCGACAGGGATATGTACCATTCCTATATTGAGGAAATCCGGATCCTTCCGGATAAAATTGCCCAGCTTCTTATGGGACAGGAACGGATCCAATGGTTTGCCTCAAAATTTTCCAATGCAAGAGATGCTTTCTTTATCGGAAGGGGAGCGGATTATGCCATAAGCCTGGAGGGCAGCCTGAAGCTGAAGGAGATTACCTACATTCATTCCGAGGCATATGCAGCCGGAGAGCTTAAGCATGGAACCATCAGTCTGATCGAGGAACGCACTCCTGTCATTGGCGTGCTTACCCAGCAGAAGCTCATGGAAAAAACACTCAGTAACATGAAAGAGTGCAAGGCCAGAGGAGCTTATCTGATCGCCATCACCGACCTGGAAAATGAAGCGGTTTTGAGCAGTGTAGATTTCGTGATCAGGATTCCGGAGACAGAAGCACATTTTTCCGGGATCCTTGCGGTCGTTCCGCTTCAGCTTCTTGGATACTATATCAGTGTTGCGAAAGGACTGGATGTTGACAAGCCCAGGAATCTGGCGAAAAGTGTCACAGTAGAGTAGGAAAGACGCGTACAGTGTATATTTGCCTGACCAGAAAAAAGCGCCCCAACCTGTTGGCGGTATTATGAACATCTCATTGTCACGATGTGACGGAGGAGAAAGGGAAGATGGATTGGAATAAAAAACTGATTCTGGATGACGGCAGTGAATTCCGAGGCTGCAGCTTTGGCGGAACAAAGGATGCTGTCTGTGAGCTTGTATTTAACACATCTATGGCAGGATATCAGGAAATTCTTTCAGATCCGTCATATACGGATCAGGCGGTGGTGATGTCATATCCCCTGATCGGCAATTACGGGATTACAAACGAGGATTTTGAGAGCAGGGTGATCTCGCCTTCTGCACTGGTCATCCGGGATCTCAATGAAGCGCCTTCCAACTTCAGGTCTGCCTTGACTCTTTCTCAGCTGCTGGAGGAACATGATATTCCGGGGATTTACGGAGTCGATACCAGAAAGCTTGTCAGGCACATCAGAGCCCAGGGATCCGGGCGTGCTCTTTTGACAGGATCGGCAACGACGGTGCAGGAAGGCCTGCAGATCATCCGTGACAATCCTGAAAGGCATGACGCGGTAAAGAGACGAAGCTGTGCGAAGAAATGGTACAGCAGGACATCGAATCCCAAATTCCAGGTAGCGGCCATCGACTGCGGCATGAAGTCCAATATTGTCCGGATGCTGAATACCCACCGGTGTAACGTGACCGTTGTACCATATGATACAAGTGCCGAAGAAATACTTTCTCTTTCCCCGGACGGTGTGCTGATCTCAAACGGGCCAGGAGATCCGACGGATGTACCGGAGGTGATCCGGACACTTCGGAGACTGCATGGCATACTTCCGATGTTCGGGATCTGTCTCGGGCACCAGCTGATCGCGCTGTCATTCGGGGCAAGGACATATAAACTGAAATTCGGCCATAGAGGGGGAAACCATCCGGTCAAGAATATCCGAACCGGGAAGATTGAGATCACCAGTCAGAATCACAGCTATGCGGTCGATGAAAGCAGTCTGGCCGGGACGGGGCTTTCCGTTTCGCACAGGAACCTTCTGGACGGAACAGTAGAAGGCCTGTGCAGTGACAGGGAACGAGTGTTTTCCGTCCAGTTTCATCCCGAGAGTGCCCCGGGGCCGCAGGACAGTGGCTACCTGTTCCGGCAGTTCACGGAATTGATGGAAAGAAGGTAGAAAATGCCTAAGAGAACAGATATTCATAAAGTGCTTGTGATCGGATCCGGGCCGATTGTGATCGGACAGGCGGCAGAATTTGATTATGCCGGCACCCAGGCCTGTCTGGCGCTGAAAGAAGAGGGATACGAGGTGATCCTGGCCAATTCAAATCCGGCAACCATCATGACGGATCATTCTATCGCGGACAAGGTCTATATGGAACCACTGACGCTTGAGTATCTGGCAAGAATCTGCCGCTATGAAAGACCGGACGCTCTGATTCCGGGTCTTGGCGGACAGACCGGGCTGAATCTGTCCCTTCAGCTTTATGACAAGGGGATCCTGGATGAGTGCGAGATCGAGCTTCTGGGAACTGATGCGGAAAGCATCCGGAAGGCGGAGGACCGGGAGCAGTTCAGACTCTTGTGCAAACAGCTTCAGGAACCGGTGGTTCCTTCCATGACATGCGAAAATCTGGAGGAAGGGCTGGAAGCAGCGGACCGGATCGGCTATCCTGTTATCCTGAGACCGGCTTTTACATTGGGCGGAACCGGCGGCGGGTTTGCCGAAGACGAGGAGGAAATGCGGGAAAAGCTTGTACACGCGCTTTTGGCTTCCCCGGTATCCCAGGTACTGGTGGAAAAAAGCATTAAAGGATACAAGGAGATCGAATACGAGGTGATCCGTGACGCCAACGATACGGCCATCACGGTCTGCAACATGGAGAACCTGGACCCGGTCGGAATTCATACCGGTGATTCGATCGTGGTTGCTCCGAGTCAGACATTGACGAACAAAGAGTACCATATGCTGCGGGACAGCGCACTGCGGATCATACGGGCGCTGAAGGTGAAGGGCGGCTGCAATGTCCAGTTTGCTCTGGATCCGGAATCCTTTGCTTACTATGTGATCGAAGTGAATCCCAGGGTGTCCCGTTCATCGGCTCTGGCATCCAAGGCCAGCGGCTATCCTATCGCACGGGTATCAGCTAAGATCGCGGTCGGCATGACTCTGGACGAGATCCGTCTTGCCAATACGCCCGCCTGCTTTGAACCGGCAATGGACTATGTCGTGACGAAGATGCCCCGGTTTCCGTTTGATAAATTTACTCTTGCCTCCAACACGCTTTCCACACAGATGAAAGCCACTGGCGAAACCATGGGCATCGGCAGGACGATGGAGGAGAGCCTGCTCAAGGCAATCCGGTCTCTGGAGGACGGGAAAAACCATATCCATCTGGAAAAGTTTGACGTAAAAAATCTATCGGATAAAGGCGGACCGGAAGGTCGGCAGGAGGCAGTGAGAAAACTGCTGTCATATATCGAGGAAGGGACAGATGACCGGATCTACGCAATCTCGGAACTGCTCTGGCTTGACGCTGACCTGCAGGTGATATACAACCGGACAAAAATCGATCTGTTTTTTCTGGAAAAGATCAAAAGGATCGTCGATTTTGAAAAGAAGCTGGAGCAGGCAGCAGAATACGTTGATGGCATCAGCCAAGAGCTGCTCTATGAGGCTAAGCGTATGGGCTTTTCCGATTCTTACATCGCGGAGCTGTCGGGTCTTGGTGAAAAGGAGATCTGGCAGCTTCGCAAGAGATACCGTATCTGTCCCGTTTACAAGATGATTGATACCTGTGCCAGTGAATTTGAAAGCTATGTCCCGTATTTTTATTCGACCTATGAAGAGGAGAACGAATCTGTCGTCACGGAAAACAAAAAAATCATCGTACTCGGTTCCGGGCCTATCCGGATCGGTCAGGGGGTAGAGTTTGACTACTCGACGGTTCACGCCGTGAAAACCATCCATGAGATGGGCTATGAGGCTATCGTCATCAATAATAATCCGGAAACCGTTTCCACCGACTATACAACCGCTGACAAACTATACTTTGAACCACTGACTGTAGAAGATATCATGAATATCATAGATCTGGAAAAGCCGGAAGGCGTGATCACATCCCTGGGCGGACAGACGGCCGTGAACCTGGCTGAACCCCTTACTGAAAGGGGAGTCCGTATTATCGGTACGGATTCAAAGGCCGTTTTCTCAGCGGAAGACCGTAATGCCTTTGAAGAGGTGGTTCAAAGACTTGACATCCCTCACCCGGAGGGAACGGCTGTCCACAGCATACCGGAGGGGATAAGGGCGGCCTCCGGCCTCGGATATCCGGTTCTTGTCCGGCCAAGCTTTGTACTGGGCGGCAGAGCCATGGAGATCGTTGCAAATGAAGAAATGCTGGAAAAGTATCTGAAGAATGCCGTGGAGGTTGACCGTGAACGGCCTGTGCTGATCGACAAATATATCGTGGGAAAAGAAGTGGAGGTGGATGCCGTCTGTGACGGAAAGGATGTGTTTCTGCCGGGGATCATGGAACTGGTAGAGCGTACCGGCGTTCATTCCGGGGACAGCATCAGCGTCTATCCCCCCTTCTCTGTTTCTGAGAAGGCC
The DNA here is from genome assembly GCA_017515325.1 of Blautia sp. GTDB lineage: Bacteria > Bacillota > Clostridia > Lachnospirales > Lachnospiraceae > Blautia_A. Next base: position 71,922 of record JAFWGA010000043.1, on the reverse strand, counting down.
AGAGAAAGGATCACAGATTATACCAGGAGGCTTGGTCTGGGGATCGGCATCATTGGTCTGTACAATATCCAGTTTATCGTGGACGGACAGGATCAGGTTTTTGTCATCGAAGTCAATCCAAGAGCCTCAAGGAGTGTTCCCTTCCTCTCAAAATCAACCCGTATTCCCCTGGTCGATATCGCTGTGAAAGCGATGCTGGGGACAGATCTCGCAAAACAGGGATTAACCGGAAAGACGAGGTATGCTGGGTCTTTCTGGTACGTGAAGGCACCGGCCTTTTCCTTTGAAAAGCTGAATGGAATGGACGCCTGTCTGTCGCCGGAGATGAAATCCACGGGGGAGGCGATCGGATATGACAGGAGTCTGAAGAGAGCCTTCTATAAAGCACTTAAGGCATCTGGCGTCAAAATGAAGGAGTACGGGACGGTTATGGTGACCCTGGCCGATGAGGACAAGGAGGAAGCGCTGCCGCTTGTGAGGAGATTCTATCATCTTGGCTTCAATATCGAGGCGACCTCAGGATCAGGCATCTTTCTGAAAAAACACGGGATTCGAACCAGAATCCGCGGGAAGCTTAGTGAAGGCAGTGATGATATCCTCAAATCGATTCGGTCCGGATATGTGAGCTACATCATCAACACCCGGGCTATCCTGTCAGGAATTCATTATCAGGATGGGATTGCAATCCGGCAGTGTGCCATCGAGAACGGAATTACCATGTTTACGTCCCTGGACACGGTCAGGATTCTCCTGGATGTCCTGGAGGATATTGTACCGGGGATTTCTGAAATATAGGCAAGCAAGCTTGCCGTGGGAACAGGCTTTTTGCACTGGAATCATAAAATATGCTTGACAAGAAGCCTTGCGTTATGGCAATTTCTGACCAGGTTATTCTATGTCAGACAGACCATCAGTTTAGGAGGTTATGATTATGAAGAAAAAACTGGTTGCCTTGTTACTTGCAGGCGCTATGGCTTTCTGTTTCAACATGCCTTTCGCCATCCTGGCAGAGGAAACCATGGAAGAATCCGCATAGAAACAGTAGAAAAAGAACCTGCCGCATAAAGACAATACAAGAATCAATGCTTTTACAAACAGTATCGCTGTTAAACAGGGGAATATCTATTGATATGCCTGTAGCAAAGCAGTATAATTCCGGTATTCGGAGGGGTATTTCTCTGGATACCGGTTTTTTTCTGTGTTTCTGTTTTCATTGTTTTGTTTTCCCTTGCCATACTGCCCCGGAGCGCGGCGGCCGGGGAAGAGGAAGCAGAAGATTTGGCAGAATGGACTGTGATGTTATATCTGTGCGGTACGGACCTGGAGACGGAAGAGGCTTTGGCGACAAGGAATCTGGAAGGCATCGCTCAAACCAGTCCGGTTCCGGAAGTGAATTTTATTATTGAGACAGGCGGAACCAGGGAATGGCATGCGGAAAAACTCGGTATGACTATTGATCCGTCGAAGCTGGAGAGATGGTCTTATACGGATCAGGGATTTGACGGGACATGGCCTTCTCTTGGAGGTTCTCCGCTGACGATGCGGGTTTCTGATGAGCAGGAGGATTACATTCTCTTCACTACGCCGATGAAGGTAGAAGACTGGGAGGACAGCATCCGGATTCAATATCGTCTGGACACAGAAGAAGAACCCCACTATGAACTGATCGGTTCCTCCCCCCTTGATGATCATACCGGATATCCGGATCGGAATGTTGATCCGCTGCCGTCCGGCATCGAAGTGGAACCCTTGGCCACACTGCTGAAAATAGAAAACAATATTTCTTTGAATTTCAGGGCGACGGAACCCTTCGTATATTATGCGGACATGCCGGTAACGAAAGAAAAGCTGCCGGTTGGATTATATGCAGTCCGCTTCGTCGTAACGGATATTTTTGGCAATGAGACCTGCAGTGATCCGGTCTTTTGCGAATGGGATGGAAATCGTGTTATGTATATATGATTCCAGTGCAAAAAACCGTTCTCCACGTCGTGCTTGTGTAAGTGGGGAAAAGGCTTTATTGCACACCCCTATATGAGCATGAAGTGGGTTGCTGCGTATAGATAAGCGGAGAAGTGTAAGAGGGGTATGATATGAATGTTATTGAAGCGATTCATGGCAGGCATAGCTACAGAGGAAAGTATAAAGATATACCTGTGCCAAAAGAGGATCTGATTCAGATTATGCAGGCAGGGCTCGATGCTCCGTCCGGCTGCAATAAGCAGACAACATCCTTGATCGCAGTTGATGATCCGGAGGTTTTGAGTAAGCTTTATCACGTGATGGATCCGCCCGTTGGAGAGACCGCGCCTGCAGCCATCTGCGTGCTCACGCAGAGGATGAATGCATATCGAGATAAATGCTTTGCTGTACAGGATTATTCTGCGGCGATTCAGAATATGCTGCTGGCCATCGTGGATTTGGGATATCAGAGCTGCTGGTATGAAGGACATATCACAGATGATGACAGGCTGGGTGACAAGATGGCACAGGTACTGAATGTGCCCTCCCCCTATGAATTGGTATGCTTTCTGCCCGTTGGAATTGCTGAAAGCGAGCCGACGCCGCCCAAAAAGAAAGCCTTTGAGGAAAGAGCCTGGTTCAATTCTTTTCCTCTGGCCTGACAGCAAATGCATAGATGAGGAAATGGAATGAATGTCTCAATCTTAAATCCCAAACCCTTGCTGGCTGAGAACCGTCGTTTTTTTTCCGATAAAGCCTTAAAAGCCATGATCATGCCGCTTCTGATTGAGCAGCTGCTCCACCTGGTCGTAGGTATCGCAGATACCATGATGGTCAGCTACGCAGGTGAGGCGACGGTATCCGGTGTTTCGCTGGATACCATGATCTATACCATTTTCATCTATTTGTTCACAGCGACAGCAACAGGTGCTGCTGTTGTCCTTTCCCAGTATATCGGACGTGGTGATCGGGAGTGTGCCAATCTTGCTTGTTTTTTTTTGTGCATGGTGGAATTGTCGATTGATTTATGGTATGTTATAAAATGCGCACGATTTTCTGCGGCATCATGCCGCTTCTAAAGCAAATAGAGAACGGAAAAGAGACTGCCCATCAAGATGAAATAGCATGAAGGGGAAATGGATGAAGAGAAAAAGAATAGAAGAACTGGATATCTTGAAAGGAATCGCAATTATCCTGATGGTCGTGGGGCATACGGGGATCCATTGTACCAGGTTTATTTTTTTATTTCATATGGCCTTATTCGTGATTGCGTCAGGGTGCACGTATAATTCCAGATCATCAGATAATCTATCTAATGTACTGAAATACATATTTAAAAAGGTAAAACGGCTGTGGCTTCCCTATTTTGCGTGGAATTCACTCCTTTATTTGCTGTATAACTGGCTGATCAAGATCAATATCACGACCGATAATCCCGAATTGTTAGACTATACAGCCAGTATAAAAATCATGAATATTAACTATGTATATAAATATCTGAATGCTCAGCAGATCCTTCACCGCATTGCAGCCCTTGCAACATTTCAGGGGGCTTGTCATCCTATTGGTGGAGCTCTCTGGTTCATGGGCCTGCTTTTTTTTATCAGCGTGGGCTATGTGGGAATAGACTGGCTGATTAAGAAAATTTTCCATCGTGATACCATGATCTTCCAGCTGATCGTGTCTGTTGTTCTTCTTGCCATCGGATATTATTTTCACCTGCAGTACAGACCTCTGAGAGGAATGGCCAGAGTTGCTTCAAGCTATCATCTGTTTTATTTTGGGGTAGTATTCAGCCGTTACAGATATAAAACAGAGCATGGAAAGAAGGGGCAATATCTGTTTGCATTTCTGCTGTCTTTGGGGGTTTTGCTTGCCTTTACCGCGGCGAAAATTACCATTAACATTTCTTATAACAAGTATCCCAATCCGGCTTTCTTTTTTGTCGCCTCCCTGGCAGGCTGGGGATTGTGTTATACATTGGCCTATTTCATGAAAGATACATTCTTAAAAGTCCCTATGATAGAGATCGGTATGAGAACCATTTGGATCACAACCTTTCACTACGCCTTCTTTAAGCTGGTTACGGCTTTGATTGTAAAAATATATCATTTACCGGATTTCTGTCTTGCGGCATTCCCTCATATGTACGGGGACAGAGGATTATGGTGGCTGGCGTATTCGATCGTCGGAATTGCAGGCCCGTTTTTGCTTTGGAGAATATATTACGCGGTAATAGAAGGGATCAGAAACAAAGGAGGATAAGGCTTTGAACGCGCGAAAATATGAGATAGACATGATTCATGGACCGATGCTGCCCAAGATCATATCCTTTGCGGTGCCCCTGATGCTTTCCAGCATTCTGCAGCTTTTGTTTAATGCGGTGGATGTGGTGGTGGTGGGACGCTTTGCCGGCAGTGATGCCCTGGCGGCAGTTGGGTCGACATCAGCCCTGATCAATATGATGATCAACCTTTTCATCGGGATTTCGGTGGGAGCCAGCGTCCTGGCTGCCCATAGCTATGCGGCCGGAGATTATTCCCTGATGGGCGAAGCGGTCCACACCGCGATACTGGTGGCTCTCATCAGTGGCTTTGGCATGATTTTTGTCGGCTTTTTCGGGGCGAGGTTGTCTTTGTCCTTGATGGACACGCCTTCAGATGTGATCGATCAGGCAGTATTGTATATGAAGATATATTTTCTGGGAATGCCCTTCTTTATGCTCTACAATTATGGAGCCGCCATTTTGAGGGCAGTAGGAGATACCAGACGGCCTCTGGTTATCCTGGCTTTTTCCGGAAGTGTCAATGCAGTGCTGAATCTGGTATTGGTCATTGCTTTTCATCTGGGGGTTGCGGGGGTCGCAATTGCAACGGTAATCTCCCAATTCCTGTCCTGCATCTTTGTTCTACGCTGCCTGATCAAGGCCGACGGCCCATATCAGTTGTTTATGAACCGGCTTCATATCAACCTGCGTTGTCTCAAGCAGATTTTTATGATCGGAATTCCTTCCGGCATACAGTCCTGTGTCATCAGCTTTTCCAATGTTTTGCTCCAGTCCTCGGTCAACTCCTTCGGCTCGGTCTCGATGGCGGGCTATACAGCGGCCAATAATCTGCTGGGCTTCCTGTATGTCAGCGTGAATGCCAATTCCCAGGCGGCTATGAGCTTCGCAAGCCAGAACCTGGGGGCAGGAAAGCTTCGCCGTATCGACCGCCTGGTGGGAGAAGGACTCTTTCTCCAGCTGATCCTGGCTTTGTTGCTGGGAAGCTTAGGGCTATATTTCGGTCCCGGCCTTCTGGGAATCTATACCTCTGATCCGAATGTGGTAAAGGCCGGCATGGAGATCGCTTCGATCACCTTCGTTCCCTATTTCCTCTGCGGTTTTATGGATCTCTTTCCGGGAGTCATGCGTGGTATGGGTCATGCCTTTGTGCCTATGATTCTGTCTGTGATCGGAACAGTGGGCTCCCGTGTTCTGTGGATTCTGTTTTATTTCCCGGCTCACCGTACTCTGCGTGATCTTTTTATGTGCTATCCGGTATCCTGGGGGATTACCTTCCTGATGCAGCTTTTCTGCTTCTTCTTTGTCCGCAGGATGATCTGGAAAAAATACGGCAGTCTGACTCTGGACGATTGATCCGCCCATCAGGCTTATTTGACGAACTGATCGATGGCGCGGGACAGTTCCCTTATGCTTTCATAGTCACCGTTGGCAATGGCATCGACAATACAGTGTTCAATATGATCCTTTAAAATGATCTTCCCCGTATTATTGATGGCGGATTTGACAGCAGACAGCTGGATAAGAACCTCACTGCAGTCATATCCCTCCTCTACCATACTCCTGACCTTTTCCAGATGACCGATGGCCCTGGCCAATCGATCCAGCACGGCCTTGGTATTCTTATGGGTATGGGTATGATTGTGAGCAGACTGACCGTCAGGATGAAAATGGGTATCATGCGGATGAGAGTGGGTATGCCCTCCTGACTGATCTGGATGAGAATGGATATGTCCCTCTGTCTCATCCGGGTGAGAATGGGAATGTCTCTCAGCCGGATCCGTATGGAAATGGCTGATCCCGGCTTCGTTTTTTTTACTTGATATATCCATATATTTCCTCTTTTATGAGAAACGAACAAAGTGCTTGCGCTAATATGATTTGATTTTATCATTTTGTGAATTTCTTGTAAAGCTGTTGGAAAGAACCCCACCCCCCAAAAAAACAATTTTGCCCTGGATGAAAAAAAGAATTGACATTCTTCCAACCCTGTGATATTCTCTCATAGATCGCTGCCGAAGACAGCAGGTGCCGAAAGGCGCAAGTTCTCTGAACACCTGCCGAGGATGGTGTATTCTTCCCTCAATCCTGTTCCGAACAGGATATTGAATGAGATTCCCATTTCCCCTGCGTCTTTGGACAGCAGGGTTTTTTTATATCTCTCCTGCCAGTAGGACCGATTTGTATTGAGCAGCTCTGTCTGCAAAGCAACATTGTCGTCTGATCAAGACATTGCGTCAGCGGACAAAACCGTGTCAGGGGAAGAGATGAAAACCTTCATAAATCTATAAGGAGGTGTAAATCGTTCATGGCAAAAGTTGAACTGAAACAGCCGATAGTGGATGAGATCGCTAATGCTGTCCAGGATGCCCAGTGTGTCGTTCTGGTAAATTACAGCGGCCTTACGGTTGAACAGGATACGATTATGCGTAAGGAGCTCAGAGAGTCCGGCGTCGCCTACAAGGTATATAAAAATACCATGATGCGCCGTGCTTTTGAAGGCACTCCCTTTGCAAGTCTTGACGACCATCTGCATGGGACAAACGCCATCGCCGTATCCAAGACAGATGCCACAGCACCCGCGAGGATTTTGGCCAAGTATGCCAAGCAGTTCCCGAAGCTGGAGCTGGTGGCCGGTGTTGTAGAAGGCAAGTACAATGATCAGGCAGGCGTTCAGGCCCTTTCTCAGGTACCGTCCAGAGAAGAGCTCCTGGCCAAGCTGTTCGGAAGCATGCAGGCTCCGATCGCGAATTTCGCCCGCGTTATCAAGCAGATCGCCGAGAAGGATGGCGAGGCTGCTCCTGCCGCAGAGTAAAGCCCGAGAGGGTATTTTTCCTGCAAGCGAAAATCAGAAATATTATATATGGAGGGAAAAATAATGGCAAAGTTATCTACCGAGGAATTTATCGCCGCGATCAAAGAACTCTCTGTTCTGGAACTGAATGAGCTGGTCAAGGCCTGTGAGGAAGAGTTTGGTGTTTCCGCCGCAGCAGGTGTTGCAGTCGTAGCCGCTGGTCCTGCTGAGCAGGAAGAAGAGAAGACCGAGTTTGACGTTGAGCTGACAGAGGTTGGTCCCAACAAGGTTAAGGTCATCAAGGTTGTCCGTGAGATCACCGGTCTGGGTCTGAAGGAAGCCAAGGCTGTTGTTGACGAAGCCCCGAAGATGGTCAAGGAAGCCGTCTCCAAGGCAGAAGCCGATGATATCAAGGCTAAGCTTGAGGCTGAAGGCGCTAAGATTACGCTGAAATAAATCTATTTCTTTGAGAAAAGATGGTTAACGAAACCCCTGTCGTATACACGGCAGGGGTTTCCTTGTCGTCATGGTCATTGCCGGTAAAGCCGGCGCAATAAAGGGCAAAGTACGGTTTGCCTTGCCCTTAGCCGTAAATATCCTGAAAAAATGCTTGCCAAAACCAGGAATTGATGTTATTATGAAAGTTGTTGTAGTATGGGTAGGTATGCTTGAAGGGGTTTTTATGCCCTTTTTTGGTCGAAAATACCAAAAAAACCCCAAGAACACTTGCTGCAAGATTGCCTTGCTGATCAAAGACAATCTGTCATCGTGATTTGAGAAACAGGGGGGAACGTGAATGGAAAAAAACAGAATTCGTTCTGTGAAATCTGGAAGAAGCACTCGCATGAGCTTCCAGAGGCAAAAAGAAGTTCTGGAAATGCCAAACCTGATAGAAGTTCAGAAGGAGTCGTATGGCTGGTTCCTGAAAGAAGGCCTTCTGGAAGTATTCCGGGACATATCCCCAATTGTAGATTATTCAGATAAGCTGAGCCTGGAGTTTGTTGACTTCATTTACGCGACAAATGAAGCCAAATACACAATAGCCCAGTGCAAAGAGAGGGACGTTACCTATGCGGCACCGCTGCGGGTAAAGGTTCGTCTGCTCCACAAGGAAACCGGAGAGATCAACGAAAATATGATCTTCATGGGGGACTTGCCTCTGATGACTGATACGGGTACCTTTGTCATCAACGGAGCAGAGAGGGTTATTGTCAGCCAGTTGGTCCGTTCCCCTGGTATATATTATGAAGCTGCCCATGATAAAGACGGCAAGATCCTCATTTCCTGTACTGTCATTCCCAACAGAGGGGCCTGGCTCGAGTATGAGACAGACTCCAATGATGTATTCTGGGCGAGAGTTGACCGTACCAGAAAGGTTCCTGTCACTGTTCTGGCCCGTGCCCTTGGTTACGGAACGGATGAGCAGATCAAGGAGCTTTTCGGGGAGGAACCGAAGCTGGATGCCACTCTGAACAAGGATACGACCAGGAATTACCAGGAAGGACTTCTTGAGCTCTATAAGAAGATCCGTCCAGGTGAACCCCTTGCAGTGGAAAACGCAGAGAACCTGATCAAGTCTATGTTCTTTGATCCCAGAAGGTATGATCTGGCAAAGGTGGGCAGATATAAGTTTAATAAGAAGCTTCATTTCAATAAAAGGATCGTCGGTCACAGACTTTCCAGAGATGCGGTCAATCCTACTACCGGTGAGATCCTTCTGGAGAGCGGTGCCCTGATTTCCAGGGAAGACGCGGAAATGCTGCAGGACTCCGGAATTGCTGCCGTCTGGATTCAGACGGAAGATGAGCGAGAGGTAAAGGTTCTTTCCAGCCTTATGGTGGATATCCGCAAATGGATCCCTGAGATCAGCAATTATTCCCTGGAACAGGTCAAGAAAGAGCTGGGAGTGACCGAGCTGGTTTACCTTCCTGCCCTAACGTCTTTGCTGGAGGCGTATCCGGATTTTGAAGAAAGAAAAAAGCAGATCGCAGAAAAAATCCGGGAGCTGATTCCCAGACATATCACAAAGGAAGATATCGTTGCTTCTATCAATTACAATATGCACCTGGAATATGGTATCGGGAATAAAGACGATATCGACCATCTGGGAAACCGCAGGATCCGTGCCGTTGGCGAGCTTCTGCAGAATCAGTACCGGATCGGTATGGCAAGGCTTGAGAGAGTCGTCAGGGAGCGTATGACCACCCAGGATATGGATAATATTACGCCGCAGTCCCTGATCAATATCAAACCGGTAACGGCGGCGGTAAAGGAGTTCTTCGGATCTTCCCAGTTGTCCCAGTTTATGGATCAGAACAATCCCCTGGGTGAACTGACACATAAGCGGCGCCTGTCTGCCCTGGGCCCTGGCGGTCTTTCCAGAGACAGGGCCGGTTTCCAGGTCAGAGACGTGCATTATTCCCATTATGGCCGTATGTGTCCCATCGAGACTCCTGAAGGTCCTAATATCGGCCTGATCAATTCACTGGCTTCATATGCCCGGATCAACGAGTATGGTTTTGTGGAGGCTCCCTATCGCAAAATTGACAGGGAGACGGATCCGAGGAACCCACGGGTTACGGATGAGGTCGTTTATATGACGGCAGATGAAGAGGACAATTATCATGTCGCCCAGGCGAATGAGCCTCTGGATGCGGAGGGACATTTCGTCCGTAAGAATGTTTCCGGTCGATATAAGGATGAAACGCAGGAGTATGACCGTACCAGATTTGAATACATGGACGTTTCGCCCAAGATGGTCTTTTCTGTCGCTACCGCTCTGATCCCCTTCCTTCAGAATGACGATGCCAACCGTGCCCTTATGGGCTCCAATATGCAGCGGCAGGCCGTTCCGCTTCTTATGACGGAGGCACCGGTTATCGGTACAGGTATGGAAGCGAAAGCGGCTGTGGACTCCGGTGTCTGCGTTGTTGCAAAACGGGCAGGGACTGTGCTTTCCGCAACGGCTACCGACATACGGATTCAGACGGACGACGGAGAGAGGGATGAATATCATCTGACAAAATTCCTGCGCTCCAACCAGAGCAACTGTTACAATCAACGGCCTATTGTCAACCAGGGAGACCATGTGGAGGCCGGCGAGGTGATTGCCGACGGGCCGTCTACCTGCAACGGAGAACTGGCCTTGGGAAAGAACCCTCTGATCGGCTTTATGACCTGGGAGGGCTACAATTACGAGGATGCTGTTCTGCTCAGCGAGAAGCTGGTGCAGGACGATGTATATACATCAATCCATATTGAGGAATACGAGGCGGAAGCCAGGGATACCAAGCTTGGCCCGGAGGAGATTACCCGTGATGTTCCTGGTGTTGGAGACGATGCCCTGAAGGATCTGGACGACCGCGGAATCGTTCGCATCGGCGCGGAGGTGAGAGCGGGAGATATTCTGGTAGGCAAGGTCACCCCCAAGGGAGAGACGGAGCTGACTGCGGAAGAACGCCTTCTAAGAGCAATCTTCGGCGAAAAAGCCAGAGAGGTGAGGGATACTTCCCTCAAGGTGCCGCACGGAGAATACGGGATTATCGTCGATGCCAAGGTGTTTACCCGTGAGAACGGGGATGAGCTTTCTCCTGGCGTCAATCAGGCTGTGCGGATCTATATTGCACAGAAGAGAAAAATCTCGGTGGGAGATAAGATGGCCGGCCGTCATGGCAATAAGGGTGTTGTATCCCGCGTACTACCGGTAGAGGACATGCCCTTCCTGCCCAATGGGCGTCCGCTTGACATTGTCCTGAATCCTCTGGGTGTGCCTTCCCGTATGAATATCGGACAGGTTCTGGAGATCCATCTGAGCCTGGCGGCAAAGGCGCTTGGCTTTAATATCTCGACTCCCGTATTTGACGGGGCCAATGAAATCGATATTCAGGATACGCTGGAGCTGGCAAACGATTATGTCAACACAGATGATTTTGAGGTATTCCGCGAAAAGTACCAGGATATTCTGAATCCTGAGGTGATGCAGTATCTGGATGAAAACAAGGCTCACCGTGCTCTCTGGCGGGGCGTCAATATTTCCCGTGACGGTAAGGTTCAGCTCAGGGACGGCAGAACCGGAGAGTATTTTGACGGAAAAACCACCATAGGCCACATGCATTACCTGAAGCTTCATCATCTGGTAGACGACAAGATTCATGCAAGGTCTACCGGTCCATATTCCCTGGTTACCCAGCAGCCACTGGGAGGAAAAGCGCAGTTTGGCGGTCAGCGTTTCGGGGAGATGGAGGTTTGGGCACTTGAGGCCTACGGCGCTTCCTATACGCTGCAGGAGATCTTGACGGTGAAGTCCGACGATGTGGTGGGACGTGTCAAGACCTACGAGGCTATTATCAAGGGCGATAATATTCCCGAGCCCGGTATTCCGGAATCCTTTAAGGTTCTGTTGAAGGAACTGCAGTCCCTGGGACTAGATGTAAGGGTTCTTCGCGAGGACAATACCGAGGTACCGATGAACGAAAGCAGTGTCGATCTGTCAGATTCGGAGTTCAGTGCAGAGCTTGGCGCAGATTCCTACATGCGTGGAAGCGGTGAGTCTTTGGAAAAGTATGGGTATATTCAGCAGGCGCCTAATGAAAAAGGGGAGCTCGAAAATGTTGAAGATCCGTCATCCTCTTTCGATGACAGCGATTCCGAAGACGAGTTTGCAGAGGAATACACGGAGGACGACACAGATTATGACGCATGAGACAGCTGAATCATGAGGGGAGGTAAGGAAATGGCGGATACTGTAACTACAACCGAAAGCTATCAGCCGATGACCTTTGACGCGATAAAGATCGGGCTGGCATCTCCGGAGAAGATCAAGGAATGGTCCAAGGGGGAGGTCCTAAAGCCGGAAACCATCAATTACCGAACCCTGAAGCCGGAGAAGGATGGTCTCTTTTGCGAAAAGATCTTTGGACCCAGCAAGGACTGGGAATGCCATTGCGGAAAATACAAAAAGATTCGTTACAAAGGAGTCATCTGTGACCGCTGCGGTGTTGAAGTCACCAAGTCCTCGGTTCGCCGCGAGCGGATGGGTCATATAGTGCTGGCGGCTCCGGTTTCTCATATCTGGTATTTTAAGGGAATTCCCTCCAGAATGGGACTGATTCTTGGCATGTCTCCCCGTGATCTGGAAAAGGTGCTGTATTTTGCTTCTTATATTGTTCTGGATCCGGGCGATACCCCGCTGGTGAAAAAGCGTATCCTGAGTGAAGCGGAATATCAGCAGTTCTGCACAGACTATGGCAGGGATAAATTCAAGGTCGGCATGGGGGCTGAGGCCATTAAGCTGCTCCTGGAGGAGATCGATCTGGAGAAGGATTCGGCAGAATTAAAGGATGAGCTGGAGAAGACAAACGGGAAATCCAACGGCCAGAAGAGAGCGAAGATCATCAAGCGGCTGGAGGTTGTGGAAGCCTTCCGTGAATCAGGCAATCGTCCGGAGTGGATGATTATGACTGTTATTCCGGTTATTCCGCCTGATCTTCGGCCAATGGTTCAGCTCGATGGCGGACGTTTTGCCACCTCCGATCTGAACGATCTCTACCGCCGTATTATCAACAGAAATAACCGACTGAAAAGGCTGATCGAATTGGGCGCTCCTGATATCATCGTCCGTAATGAAAAGCGTATGCTGCAGGAAGCGGTGGATGCTCTGATCGATAACGGGCGCAGGGGTCGTCCGGTGACCGGTCCCGGCAATCGTGCCCTTAAGTCGCTTTCCGATGTCATGAAGGGGAAAACCGGTCGTTTTCGTCAGAATCTTCTGGGAAAGCGAGTGGATTATTCCGGCCGTTCCGTTATTGTCGTCGGCCCGGAGCTGAAAATCTATCAGTGCGGGCTGCCCAAAGAGATGGCGATTGAGCTTTTTAAGCCCTTTGTCATGAAGGAGCTGGTAGCCAATCAGAAATCCCACAATATCAAGAGCGCAAAGAAGATGGTGGAAAGGCAGGAACCGGAGGTCTGGGATATCCTGGAAAATGTCATCAAGGAGCATCCAGTTATGCTCAACCGGGCTCCTACCCTGCACAGGCTGGGGATTCAGGCCTTTGAGCCTATTCTGGTGGAGGGCAAGGCCATCAAGCTGCATCCGCTGGTCTGTACGGCATTTAACGCGGACTTTGACGGTGACCAGATGGCGGTCCATCTTCCCCTCTCTCAGGAAGCACAGGCGGAATGCCGTTTCCTGATGCTTTCACCCAATAACCTGCTGAAGCCTTCAGACGGAGGTCCTGTGGCTGTCCCCTCACAGGATATGGTTCTGGGTATTTATTATCTGACCCAGGAGAGGGCTGACGCCAAAGGAGAGGGCAAATATTTCCACAATGTCAATGAAGCCATACTGGCCTATGAAAACGGCGCTATAACGCTTCAGACGAAAATCAGGGTCCGAAGAGAAAAAAAGGAAAACGGGAAGGTAGTGAAGGCGACGATCATCTCCTCCACACTGGGGCGTTTCCTGTTCAATGAAAAGATCCCACAGGATCTCGGCTATGTCGATCGGACAAATCCGGATAACGAGCTTCTCCTGGAAATTGACTTCCTTGTCAAGAAAAAGGAGTTGAAGCAGATCCTGGATAAGGTCATCTATACTCATGGTGCAACCAAGACGGCGGAGGTTCTTGATTCCATAAAGGCCATGGGCTATTCCTATTCTACCCGGGCTGCCATGACGGTTTCGATCTCAGATATGACGGTTCCGCCGCAGAAGCCGCAGATGATCAGAGAGACCCAGGAGAAGGTAGACCGGATCAACAGAAACCATCGCAGAAAGGGTATTCTGACTGAGGAGGAACGCTACAAAGAGGTTTGCGACACCTGGAAAAAGACAGATGATGATCTGACAGCAGCCCTGCTTTCCGGTCTGGATAAATACAATAACATATTTATGATGGCTGATTCCGGTGCCCGTGGTTCTGATAAGCAGATCAAACAGCTGGCGGGCATGCGCGGCCTGATGGCAGATACGACAGGACGTACGATCGAGCTCCCCATCAAATCCAATTTCCGAGAGGGCCTGGATGTTCTGGAGTATTTCATGTCTGCCCATGGTGCACGCAAGGGTCTTTCCGATACCGCGCTTCGTACCGCAGATTCCGGATATCTGACACGTCGTCTGGTGGATGTGTCCCAGGAGCAGATCGTTCGGGAGACGGACTGCTGCGAAAAGAGGGATGAGATCGTCGGTATGTATGTAACGGCGTTCACAGACAAGAAATATGACAATCCTGATTCTGCATCCACGATTGAGAGCCTTCAGGAGCGGATTACGGGCAGGTTCTCCTGTGAGACGATCCTGGATCAGAAAGGCGATATTATCGTCAAAAAGAATCACATGATCACGGTGGCCCGTGCCGCAAGGATCATGAAGGAAGGCGTCAGCAATGAGACTGGCGGCCGTATCGAAAGGGTGAAGATCCGTACCATCCTGACCTGCCGCTGCAAGATCGGTGTCTGCGCGAAGTGCTATGGCGCGAACATGGCTACCGGTGAACCGGTACAGGTCGGAGAGTCGATCGGCATCATTGCGGCACAGTCCATTGGCGAGCCGGGTACACAGCTTACCATGCGTACCTTCCATACCGGAGGTGTGGCAGGCGGTGATATCACACAAGGTCTTCCCCGTGTCGAAGAGCTCTTTGAGGCCAGAAAGCCCCGTGGTCTGGCCATTACCTCCGAGATTTCCGGTATTGCCGTGCTTCATGAATCCAAGAAGAAGGGGGAACGCCAGAAGCGTGAGATCGTTGTTACCAATGAGGAAGACGGAACCAGCAAAACCTATCCCATTCCCTATGGATCACGTCCTGTCATCAAGGAGGATATGGGAACGATGAAGGTTGAGGCAGGCGATCCTCTGACGGAAGGAAACCAGAATCCGCATGAGATTCTGCAGATCAAAGGGATCCGGGCCGTACAGGATTATATGCTCAAGGAGGTTCAGCGTGTCTACCGCAGGCAGGGCGTGGAAATCAACGATAAGCATATCGAGGTCATTGTTCGCCGGATGCTGCGGAAGGTTCATATAGAAGAAAAGGGAGACAGTGATTTCCTGCCGGGCTCCATGGTAGATGTACTGGATTTTGAGGATGTCAACGAAGAACTGGCAGCCCAGGGAAAAGAGCCTTCAACCGGGACACAGATCATGCTGGGAATCACAAAGGCTTCTCTGGCCACGGACTCTTTCCTTTCTGCCGCTTCTTTCCAGGAAACGACCAAGGTTCTTACCGATGCCGCTATTAAAGGGAAGGTTGACCATCTGATCGGTCTGAAGGAAAATGTCATTATCGGAAAGCTGATTCCTGCGGGAACGGGTCTGAAAATCTACCAGGGTGTAGAGCTTGATACGGCTATGCCACAGCCGAAGAAGACTGTGGCAGCCAAGCCTTTCCTTTTGCCGGAGGATGAAAAGCTGGCAAAGGATCCGGATGAAGAAGAATCTGACGAGGCGGAAGCAGATATTTTTGACGATCGGGAAGAAGATCTTTTTGATGACGATTCTGTAAACACTGAGTCGGAGGAAGACGATATCTGATTTGATGGAGTGATTGTAAAGAATTACATGACTGAACAGTTATCAATTGCTTTTGGCAGGGAGGGTAAAAATGACAAAGAGAAACAGGTTGTTTATTTTAACCGTTGCTGTATCAATTCTTGCCTTGACCGGTATTTCTGTTGTATATGCCCAGGGGAGGTCTGTGGAGCTGGATGCCGGCCACCAGAATATTTCGGATGACGCCGGTCCGGCTGTTTTCAGCCCTAATGAGCCTGATCTGACGGCAGCAAAGCTTCCGGAACAGACAGGTGCCTATACGGGGCAGTCTGAACGGGATATGAATATAAATCTGACTGCCGTCCTGGAGAGTATCCTGAAGGAACGCGGTTATAACGTGTTTCTTACTTCTGATGATCCGAAAGCATCCAATGAGCAGGTCAAGGCGGAAAAAGCCGGCCAGGATCAGGCGGGAGCTTACGTGATTATCCATTCGGCTCACTATCGTCATGAGGACGCAGGAGTTCGCGCTACGGTTATGTCTGAGGAGAATGAGACTGCCGGAGCCCTGCATGAAGATTCCCTGAATCTGGCACAGAAGATTCTGGATTATGTTTCGCTTCGCACAGGGAGAAACAACCTGGGGGTGCTGGAAAGAGATGATCTGGCTGAATTTAACTGGAGCACCGTGCCGACGGTTATCGTTGAAGTCGGTTCACTGTCGTCTGAGGCGGATGACAATTATCTGAATTCAGATCAGCATTTGGCGGAAACGGCTTATGCCATAGCAGATGCTCTGGACACCTGGTTCGATCAGAAGGGGATTGCGCCTGCAGCTGTGACAGAGGAGAAAGCAGAGGAAGCTGCCCCAGAGGAAAAGGCTGAGGAGGAAACCGAGGCCGCCATAGAGGAAAAGGCTGAGGAGGAAACCGAGGCAGCCCCAGAAGAAAAGGCTGAGGAGGAAGCCGAGGCCGCCCCAGAGGAAAAGGCTGAGGAGAAAGCAGAGGAAGCTGCCCCAGAGGAAAAGGCTGAGGAGGAAACCGAGGCCGCCACAGAGGAAAAGGCTGAGGAGGAAGCCGAGGCCGCCCCAGAGGAAACCGCTGCAGGCGAAGAGGCAGAGCTTTTCTCTGCCGCACAGGAGGAAGAGCCCATGGAACCGGAAAAGCCCGCTCAGACCGGGTCGGAAACGGAAGATCAGGCAGAGGGAACTCTTTCCGCTCCCCAGGAGGCTTCAGCCTTTACACAGCAGGGAGAAGGGGAGGATCGTTCCACAATAGAAGCAAACTTCAATGAGATTGCTACCAGGGTCTTTAATCTTCTGAATACCGGAAACGGAACCTGGGCCTTCTATATGAGAGACATTGCAGATGACATTGGGGGCAATATCAACAGCCATTCCATGCAGTCCGCCAGCCTGATCAAGCTTTTTATCATGGGAGCCGTCTACGAGAATTATGATTCTTTGACCGCAGCTTATGGCAAAGATATCATTGACACCAAGCTCTATGACATGATTACAGTCAGCGATAATGACGCGGCTAACTATCTGGTAGGCTGTTTGGGAGATGGTGATACCCAGGTTGGCATGCAGATGGTAAACGCCTACTGCCAGCAGTATGGATATAACAACACTTCGATGGGAAGGCTCCTTCTGCAGTCCAACGAGTACGGGGACAATTATACCAGTGTTCTGGATTGCGGTAAGTTCCTGAATGCGGTATATCAGACTGCTAAAGGTACCGCTGTTCAGGCAGATGGATCCTTCCAGGACGGATCCTCGATATCCACTCCTTTAGCCTTGCCCCATGGCAGTGATATGTTTTCTCTTTTGTCACAGCAGACCAAACGGAATAAGATCCCTGCTCTGCTGCCGGACGGAGTTCAGGTGGCAAACAAGACTGGAGAATTGGGTAATGTGGAAAACGATGCAGGCATAATCTATGATACGGAAAATGGCCATGATATCATTCTGGTATTTATGTCTGAGAATGTTGTTGCCACCGGGGAAGCTCAAAATACTATTGCCCAGGCCAGTGCTGAGATTTACAATTTCTACCATTGATATTCAAACGTAAAAAAGGCTCCGTCTCCGGAAATTTACCGGAGACGGAGCTTTTCCTCTATCTTATTATTGGCAGGGCTGTCGTAGGAAAACGCCATCTGGCGATGACCGGTGCCCTGCCCTTCTTTCTCTTATTCTGAGTCTGCATAGGATAATTCCCATATCTCAGAGAAGACCGCCAAGGGGCAATCCGTCAGGAGACACATCAGGAGAAAGCATTCATAAGGATTGACAATGTAAATTTCCCCCATCCCGCATTCGGCGAGAAGAGGCTGTGTCTCGTGGATAAAATGATGGTAGCGTTCATAGGGATCCACATCCTGCATTTCCTGAGAGATGATAAAAAACTTTAGGGTGAGCAGATCAAACCGTTCCACAGGAAATTTGTGGTTAAGAATACTGGTGATTCTCTGACGGCTGAATCTCTTCTGACTGAAATGCTTGGCCAAAGTGGAGGCGGACATTTTCTTCAGATTTCCCATTTCATTCACGGGAATGCCATTGCAAATGACCTTTTCCAGGTCGGCAGGCGTGATGTCAGAAGCCTTCCACACACGGTTGCGGTCCTTTTCCTCTTCATCCTCCTGATACATATCGGCAATAATTTCCCTGGCATGGTCAAGAAGCTCCAGGAAAACCTGGAAGGCATGGCTCTTTTCTGAACGAGGGTCGTCCCAGCCGGATTTGAGGAAGGAGAGATAAGCCATGAGCGTTTTCTCGTTATCGATAGAGAAATGGCTGCCATAGAATTCGCCGGCTTTGGTTTTATCCTGAATCGGAGCGATTTCCTTATAGGCTGCCTTAAACTCTTCCGCTTTGGCGTAGGGGAGCTGGTTTGTATAGCAGTACCAGTAGATCAGCTCTTCCGGGTTATGAAGATCCATATCCTGCTCCCGGAGAACACGGGTCAGAAACTCAGATACATCATCCACGGTCATACGCAGCCCAAAGCCCAGAATAAAAACGGTTTCCCGCTTTACAGAGGCCTGGGTAAGCCAGTTGCTGATCAGAGCAGGCAGTTTTGTTGAGGTAGGGTTCATGGATTTGGGAGTCCGGGTTTCCTGGAAAGAGTCGAGGGCGATCTCGCGGAAGGTTTCATTAGGGATTTCGGAAAAAGGCTCCTCGAGGCCTGCCCTTTCATAGATATAGCGCTTTAACTGATCTCCGAAGGATACCAGCTCCATTTCCTTATACAGATAATGAAAGATGACGTCTGAGTCTTCGTCTTCGAAGCTTTCCAGGCTGACAACCTGGCGAAAACGCTGGGCAGCTTTTTTGGTAAATTCAAAATCCTGGACAGAATCGAAGGTAACGGATTGTTCAAAATCCAAATCCTGCATTCGGTTTCTACTGTTCGTCTTCATCTTGATTGATTCATTCCTCCTTGTGAGGGCCGGATTTCAGGCGCGAGAACAGTCGACTCCAGAAACCGTTTCTACGGGTACTGGGTTGAGGCTTTTCGCCTGATATTTCACATAGAACCGCAGTCACATTATCTCTTCCTCCTGCAGAAAGAGCCTGAGAAAGCAAGAGGGCTGCTGTTTCAGACAGAGGCTTTTCCAGGGAGAGATATTCTTTCAGCTGTATCGGATCAACCATATCAGTCAGTCCATCGGAACACAACAGGTAACGGTCCTTGTCCTGATACTCTTCTGTGCGTATTTCCGGAAGCAGGGCAGATTCCTCTTCGGGCAGCCCGAGGTATTGTGTAAGGGGGGCTTTGCCACGATAACCGCGTCCCAGACAGATCACATGATCTACGGACAACTGTTCCAGCTCATCCCCACGGAACCGGTAGATTCTGCTGTCTCCAAGGTTGGCTGTCGCCAGGCAATGATCACCGAAGGCGATGGCGGTGAGGGTAGAACCCATGGCACTGATCCGGTGAGCCTGCTGATAATCCAAAACGGCCTGATTGGCCTCCTGACAGGCTTTGGCAAGAAATGCGGCGGGATCGGCCAGGATGAAAGATGAATCCGCCGCAGCAAGCGCCAGGAGCTTCTGGCAGCCTAAGTAGGAAGCGACTTCGCCGCAGGTTTCTCCCCCCATGCCGTCCAGAACAGCAGCAAGCAGGCCGATTGTCTCATTTTCTTTGCTTTCTCTCTTGACAGCTTCGGTAAATATCTCTTCACTTCCTGTGTGGTCTGCCGGGAGGAGATGACCGCAGCAAAGGTAGTTATCTTCGTTATTGGGGCGTACCTGGCCAATGTGGCTGAAGTACGCATACTGAATAGAATATGTCATAGTTTCACTCCATTTGATCAAGCGCGACCTGTGTGAGGCGATTTCCTGTAGCGGCAAAATCAGGATCTGTCAATGACCGGTCGTGGATCTTTCCGGAAGTGTCGATCCAGCGCAGCAGCTTTCCGGAGGAATCAAAATAGTACAGCTCTTCCTGCGTGTCGTTCCAGTAATAGATGAAGAAGACCTGTCCTCTCCAGTAATAGTATTCTTCGTACATACCGCTTTCAGAGTAAGAGGGATATACCAGAACCTTCAGTAGATTTCCGTTGCTGTCAAAATAGCGCAGCCTTTCCCCCTGCGACCCTTCTTCAGTGCAGTCCGGAAGCCTGGCGACGATAGCGTTTGTCTGTCTCAGAACAGTTTGCAGCGCTGTGGAAAAATCGTCAACCTGAGCTGTGCTGCTGGCATTGGAATGAAGCGCAATGACAGCTGACCCGGGAGAGATAACCCTTCGATAGCCGTCATAAAGCAGCTTCACATAGATACCGGATACAGTGCAGGCAGCAGCAGCAGTGATAAGAAGCAGAGTCAGCCATATCGGCTGATGAGAAAAACGTCTCTCCTTTTTTTGCTTTTCGGGTTGGACATGACTGTAACCGGTATTCTGGGAGGATCCTTCAGGCAAGGCTTTAGGAGAAACCTGTTCTGGAGGAAGAGGACGGCGATTGTTCTGAGACAGAACAGCCAGGGAATAATCTCCCCTGCGAAGCCGCTCCAGGTCCTCGCGTAAAGCTTCCGGATACTGATAACGATCCCGGACATGAAAGGCGCATGCTTTCATGATAATACGGCCAAGTTCAGGACTGGCATCAACGGGAGGCGGAAGCTTTTCTCCTGCCATTCTTTTATTTAAGGCGTTTTCTTTATCGT
This sequence comes from Blautia sp., assembly GCA_017515325.1. Taxonomy (GTDB): domain Bacteria; phylum Bacillota; class Clostridia; order Lachnospirales; family Lachnospiraceae; genus Blautia_A. The sequence continues at coordinate 51,215 of JAFWGA010000043.1, read as the reverse complement.
GGTGGGTGATCAGCTGTTTATCCAGGCTGATAAAGGGGAGACGGTTTTTGTTCATCAGTTTGTAAAGAACGATGCCCAGGGAGTAGATATCTACACTGCTGTCATAAATCTCTCCGCGATACATTTCCGGAGCCATATAAGAATAGGTGCCTTTTTTGGAAAGATTGGCTCCGGAGAGCTCCAGCTTGCGGGCAATACCGAAATCTCCGATCTTGAAATCACCAAAACGGGAAACAAAAATATTCTCTGGCTTGATGTCCCTGTGAATAATCGATAGGTGGCCGCAATATTCCAGGGCTTTACAGATATCAATGCCGAGCTTGATGATGTTCCTTTCCGTCGGAGCGTGGGCGGTACAATAATCCAGGAAGCTGGTGAGATATTCCATACGGATGAAAATATCCCAGCCCACTTCGTCAAGGTATTCGATCACTTTGAAATCCTCGACAGATACTATGTGTGAGTTTCCGCGAAAATATTCCATGGTGCAGATTTCATGAATACATTCGTCGACAAGACCATGGAAATACTGCCGCAAAGAGGCGTCATTTCCTGTTTCCTGGCGTATACTGTCCAATTCCCCTCTGCTGGTGGGGATTGAAATTACCTTGATGGCGGAGAGAAAGGAACGGCCTTGTTCGGTGCGGCGAGCTTTATAGACCTTACCGTAGGAGCCTTCTCCGATCTTCTCTGTGATCTTCCATTCCTGCCAGCCAGAAAAAGGACGATTATTATCCAACCCTTACACCTCCCTCCTAGTTAATCTCTTTTATTATATAACAGATATTTTGGTTTGTCAGTAAAAAAATGACCGATAAAGAAGCTTCAATACAGGAAGCTTCACCATGGTTGGTATTGACAAAAAAGGCCGGCACAATTAAGATGAATGCACGAAACTACCGCATCAGCGGTTTCCACAGAAAAAATGTGCGTATACGATAGCCCAGGAGAAAAGGATAACAATGTCAGAGATTATTTTAGAAAACATCAGCAAAACCTTTCTGGCTAAGGATGGCAAGGTAGAAGCCCTCAAGCAGGTCAGCATTTCTATCGATTCCGGGGATATTTTTGGAATCATCGGTATGTCGGGAGCCGGTAAGAGTACTTTGGTACGCTGCATGAATTACCTGGAGGAGCCTTCCCAGGGAAGGGTTTTTATCGGTGGCAAGGAACTGGGAAGCCTGAGTCAGAGGGAACTGCGTAAAGAAAGAGAACATATCGGGATGATTTTTCAGCACTTTAATCTTCTGATGCAGAAAAATGTCCTGGACAATGTCTGTTTCCCCCTTCGCATTCAGGGCAAGAGGAAATCCGAGGCCAGGGAAAGAGCTTTAGAGCTGCTTCAGATCGTTGGTCTGTCAGACAAAGCAGCGGCATATCCGGCCCAGCTTTCCGGTGGCCAGAAGCAGCGTGTGGCCATAGCCAGAGCCCTTGCTTCAGACCCAAAGATTCTGTTATGCGACGAAGCGACAAGCGCTCTGGATCCTCAGACCACGGCATCGATTCTGGAGCTTCTCAAGGATATCAATGAAAGGTTTTCCATTACCATCGTGATTATCACGCACCAGATGTCGGTGGTCCGGGAGATCTGCCGCCATGTGGCGATTCTGAAGGATGGGGTGGTTCAGGAACAGGGGCTGGTGTCGGACATTTTCAACAATCCCCAATCGGATGTTGCCCGTGAACTGATCCTGACAGACCGGGGGTCTGATGTGGACAAACCTTTCTTTTCTCCTCAGGATGAGATTCTGCAGGGGGAGAAGATCCGGATCGTCTACTCGGAGAATTCTGCCTTTGAGCCAGTCATTGCCAACATGATTCTTACCTTTAGAGAACCGGTCAATATTCTCCGTGCCGATACTAAAAATGTGGGTGGATTGGCAAAAGGAGAGATGATCCTGCAGTTTATGAATGGCAGCCAAGAAACCCAGGCAATGAAGGAGTATCTGATCGAAAGAGGACTGAGCGTGGGCTCAGTAGATTAAGGGGGGCTTATGTTTTCACCTGAGGTGACAAAAATGATCCTGGCAGGAGTGGGAGAAACCCTGCAGATGACGCTGATCTCTACCCTGTTGGGCTATGTGTTTGGCCTTCCTTTAGGGATTTGTCTCACAGTGACAGACAAGGAAGGACTGCATCCCCATGCCGTTATCTATAAGATTCTGGATGTGGTCGCGAATATCTTCAGAAGCATTCCCTTCCTGATTCTTCTGATTCTGATTATACCGCTGACCAGGTTTTTGGTAGGGAAAAGCTATGGAACCTGGGCGACAATCGTGCCCCTGACCATTGCTGCTATCCCTTTTATCGGCAGGATGGTGGAATCCTCCCTCAAGGAGGTGGATCCCGGCGTGATCGAAGCGGCACGGTCCATGGGGGCAGACAATCTGACAATCGTAACCAGGGTCATGCTGGTTGAAGCCAGAACCTCCCTGATTGCAGGCGCTACAATCGCCACCGGAACTATCCTTGGCTATTCTGCTATGGCCGGGACTGTAGGCGGAGGGGGCCTGGGGGATATAGCGATCCGCTATGGCTACTACCGGTATCAGTCGGATATCATGATTGTAACCGTAATTCTTCTGGTAGTCCTGGTCCAGCTCTTTCAGAATATCGGCACATTTCTGGCAAATCGTCTTGACAAGAGAAGATAAAAATGCTATTACCATTCTGAATCTGAAAACGGTTAACACAAAAGGAGGAAAAGATGAAAAAGGTATTGGCAGCTGCTTTGGCAGGGGCACTGGTAGTGGGTGCGTTTGGTACGGTTAACGCCTTGGCCGGGGAGAAAGAGGACACCACAATCACAGTCGCCGCTTCCGCGACACCTCACGCAGAGATCCTGGAGCAGGCGGCTCCGATTCTGGAGGAGCAGGGGTATACCCTTGATGTCACGGTTTTTGAGGACTATGTACAGCCCAATCTGGTGGTGGAGAGCGGGGATTTTGATGCAAACTATTTCCAGCATATTCCTTACCTCAACAGCTTCAACGAAGAACAGGGGACTCATCTGGTCAATGCAGGCGGGATTCACTACGAGCCCTTTGGCATTTATCCGGGAACCAAGGCTGATTTTGGCGACATCGCTGAGGGAGATGATATCGCTGTCCCCAACGATACCACAAATGAAGCAAGAGCCCTTCTTCTTCTGCAGGACAATGGCATTCTGACACTGAAGGAAGGCGCAGGTCTTACCGCTACCGTCAATGATATTGAGGAGAATCCTTACAAGGTAAATATCGTAGAGCTTGAGGCGGCCCAGGTTGCCCGTGTCGTCAATGATGCCGCCTTTGTGGTATTGAACGGAAACTATGCCATGGAGGCCGGTTTCTCTGTAGCGAAGGATGCTATTGCCTATGAGTCCGCTGATTCCGAGGCAGCAAAAACCTATGTCAACGTGATCGCCGTCTATGAAGGAAATGAGGAGAGCGAGAAGATCAAAGCTCTCGTAGATGTCCTGAAATCTGATGAGATCACAGAATATATTAACAATACGTATGACGGTGCTGTGATTCCTTTTATCGAGGAAGCTGAATAAGACAGAGCAGTTGCCAACAAGAAACATTTGATGCCCTCTTGGGCAGCAAGCCTCATCCTGCCGGCAGGAAGACTTGCTGCTTAAGAGGGTTATTTCTGTCAGTACTGATTCCTTCTTTTTTCCGTTTTTATTGGCTGGCCATTGCTTCGTTCTGGGGGCTTGTAAATCCTTCGGGCAAGTTGGTATTGTGAATATTGTGAATTCATGTTATGATGTGGCAAACAGGAGGAATAAAATGTCTGTATTGTCAGTAGTGGTGCCTGCTTATAATGAAGAGCAGATGCTCCTGAAGGCAGCGGCTGCAATCGCAGGTGTGCTGAAGGAGAACGCGATAGAGTATGAAATTGTATTTGTGGATGACGGTTCGGCAGACGGAACCTGGGCGCAGATCCAGAAAGCGGCAGAAGCGGACACCCTGATCCATGGCGTTCGGTTTTCTCGAAATTTTGGCAAGGAAGCAGCCATTTTTGCGGGCCTTGGCGCGGCCACAGGAGACTGTGTGGCAGTGATGGACTGCGATTTACAACATCCCCCCCAGACGCTGATTGAAATGTACCGACTGTGGGAGCAGGGCTTTGAGGTGATCGAGGCAGTAAAAAAGAGTCGTGGAAAAGAGAGCCTGTTTCACAGGCTTTGCGCGAAGGCTTTTTATCTGCTGATGTCAGACGCATCCAGTGTCGATATGACCCGGGCGTCTGATTTCAAGCTGTTGGATCGAAGAGCAGTGAGCGTCCTTTTGGAGATGCCGGAGCAGGGGGCCTTTTTCCGAGCTTTGTCCTTCTGGATCGGATTCCGTCAGGTCAGTGTCGAATTTGATGTTCAGGAAAGGGAGGCCGGGGTTTCCAAGTGGTCGACGAGATCTTTAATCCGGTATGCCCTGGTCAATATCGCCAGCTATTCCTCGAAGCCGCTGCTTGTCAGTACCTGGACGGGGGTGATCTGTCTGCTGGCTGGTCTGGCGCTGGGAATTCAGACCTTGGTACGATATTTGACAGGCAATGCGGTAGCCGGTTTTACAACAGTGATCCTGCTCATATTGATTATGGGAAGTCTGGTGATGATCAATCTTGGAATCATCGGCTATTATATCGCCAGGATTTATGAAGAAGTAAAGGGAAGGCCAAGATATATTATCTCTCAAAAATTTTGAACAGAAAGGATAAAGGATATGAAGGTAGGATTTGGATGTGATCATACAGGAATTGAGATGAAGGCAGCTTTGATGGAGCATTTGAAGGCAAAGGGATATGAGTGTGTCGATTATGGTGCCTATGATGCAGGGGACGGAAAGGTCGACTACCCTGTCCCGGGGAAGAAGGTGGCTGAGGCTATCCGCTCCGGCGAGATAGACAAGGGTGTCCTGGTATGTGGAACAGGCATCGGGATTTCTCTGGCTGCAAACAAGGTCCAGGGGATCCGTGCGGCAGTATGCTCGGAACCGGTTTCTGCTGCTCTGGCAACCTTGCATAACAATGCCCATATTATCAGCATGGGGGCAAGAATCATCGGCATAGAGATGGCCAAAGCCATAGTGGACGCTTTTTTTGACGCGAAGTTTGAGGGAGGGCGCCATGCGAAGCGCGTACAGATGATCATGGATATTGAAGATGAGTACAAAAAATGAGGCGGAAGCAGGGCTGGAAGAAGTGAGAAAAGCCCTGAATGAAAAAGGAATTCCTTTTCGGTATTCCAGAGAGGACGGCTGCGCCAGTCTGGATTTTCTCTGGAAAGGGCTGAACTACCGGGTGTGGGAGTACCATGAGGGGGATGTCTGGGGGGCAGAGACCAATGTTTTTGAGACCGGACGCAGCCGCGATATTGAAGGCGATTATGATGGAATCATAGCTGCGGAGATCAGATCCTGGCCGGAATCGGAGTATACGGTGAAGCGGTAATCATATCATTATACTCATAAACGAAATTGTCTGCTGTTTCGTGAATGAATCCGCGCGGCCGCATGCCGCGTTCTGAGAGGAGAAATAGAGATGGAAAATGTGACAATCATGGATCATCCTCTTATCCAACATAAGATTTCCATGCTGCGGGATATCCGCACGGGAACAAATGAATTTCGCAGCTTGGTGGAGGAAATCAGTGTATTGATGGGATATGAAGCCCTCAGGGATTTACCTACGGAGGAGGTAGATGTGACGACGCCCATCGAAAACTGTAAAACACCGATGATTTCTGGGAAAAAGCTGGCTGTGATCCCTGTGCTCAGAGCAGGATTGGGCATGGTAGGCGGACTGCTTACCTTGGTGCCCTCCGCTAAGGTGGGCCATATCGGGCTGTATCGTGATCCGCAAACCCATGAGCCGCAGGAGTATTATTGTAAACTGCCGGAATCCATCGGAGAAAGGATTGCGGTCGTTGTTGATCCGATGCTGGCGACAGGAGGATCTGCAGTGGCGGCTGTGGATTTCATCAAGCAGCGGGGAGGAAGGAATATCAAATTCATGTGCATCATTGCGGCTCCGGAAGGACTGAAGCGGCTTCATGAGGCTCACCCTGATGTACAGATCTATATCGGTCACCTGGACAAGTGCCTGAATGAGAATGCCTATATTATGCCTGGCCTGGGGGATGCCGGAGACCGTATATTCGGAACAAAGTAAAGGGAAAGGAACCAACAGGAAGATGGAGCATATTTCTTTGAAAGGAAAAACGATCCTGCTTACCGGTGCTGCCGGTTTTATCGGGGCAGCTCTGGCAGGTCGTCTGATGGCGCAGGCCGAAGAGGGCATGTGTTTGGTGGGCGTTGACAATGTAAACGATTACTATGACCCTTCTTTGAAGGAATACCGGCTGAACAGGCTTGAAGAATTGTCGACGATGCACCCGGAAGTGACCTGGGAGTTTGTCAGAGGGTCAATCGCCGACCCTGAACTGATCCGGGGGCTTTTTGACAGATATCAGTTTGATATTGTGGTCAATCTGGCAGCCCAGGCAGGGGTTCGTTATTCCATCACCAATCCGGACGCCTACATTGAAGCAAATCTGATCGGTTTCTATCATATTCTGGAAGCATGTCGCCACAGCTATGACGGGATACAGGACAAGGGAGAAAAGGGAAAGTACCAAGGGGTACAGCATCTGGTTTATGCCAGCTCTTCTTCTGTCTATGGAGGTAATAAAAAGATTCCCTTCTCAACAGATGACCGGGTGGACAATCCTGTCAGTCTGTATGCTGCCACAAAGAAGAGCAATGAGCTTCTTGCCCATGCCTATGCAAAGCTCTACAATATCCCATGCACCGGTCTTCGCTTTTTTACCGTCTATGGGCCTGCAGGGAGACCGGATATGGCTTATTTTGGCTTTACGGATAAACTGAGGGCAGGTGATACCATCCGGATCTTCAATTATGGAAATTGCAAAAGGGATTTTACCTATGTGGATGATATCGTGGAGGGGGTGGTACGAGTGATGCAGGGAGCACCTTCCAGGATGGCAGGAGAGGACGGACTTCCGTTGCCTCCTTATGCAGTATATAATATAGGAAATTCCAACCCGGAGAATCTGCTGGATTTTGTGGATATCCTGCAGCAGGAGCTGGTGAGGGCAGGTGTGCTGCCTGATGACTATGATTTTGAGGCACATAAGGAGCTCGTCCCGATGCAGCCGGGAGATGTTCCGATAACCTATGCAGATACCAGCGCACTGGAACGGGACTATGGATTCCATCCCCAGACTCCGCTGCGGGAAGGGCTTCGCCGGTTTGCCGAGTGGTATCGGGAGTTTTATCTGTAATCACCTTGCACTTTTCCTTTTCTTCATTTATGATATAGACGTCAGGTTGTTTTTTTTCGTTTGCCATTGTTTTGCTCACGGTTGCATTTTGATTTGTTTACTGTGCCGAATTAACGCCGCGTCTTCTGCTGTTACTACGAAACACATCGTGTTGAGTAGTACTGATATACTAAAAAAGGGAGTGTGGATTTGAAAATAGAGAAAATAAGTGATAACCAGATCAGGTGTACTCTCACCAAGTCTGATTTAGAGCATCATCAGGTAAAGCTCTCTGAGCTGGCCTATGGCTCGGAGAAAGCAAAGCGCCTTTTCCAGGAGATGATGCAGCAGGCTAACCGCGAATACGGCTTCGATGCAGAAAATACGCCACTGATGATTGAAGCGATTCCGATCAGTATGGAGAGCATTATCCTGATTATTACCAAGGTCGATGATCCTGAAGAATTGGATACCCGTTTTTCTAAATTCGCACCTTTCAAGCATGGTAAGTCAGTTCCTACCCTGGATTTGGATGGCGCAGATGATATCCTGGATTTCTTCAGGAAAATTCAGGATCCTGCTGAAAAGGGGGAAGCACTTACAAAGCAGTCTCAGATTCAGCAGGATGCCCGGGAAAACGAAGGAATAAACCTGGTCCGTGAGTACCATTTTACCAGTCTGGATCATGCAATTGCAGCGGCTCATGGCTTGAAAGGCTTCTATAAAGGAGAAAACAGGCTGTATAAAGACAAGGAGGATGGCTATCTGTTGCTGATCTGCCAGTCTGACTGTACCCCTCAGGTTTTTAACAAGGTCTGCAATATGCTGTCAGAGTATGCCGCTTGCCGCAAATCCAATCTTGCGGCTGCAGCCTATTATCGGGAACATGGAGATCTGATCATGGATGATGCCATTGATAAGTTGGCATCTCTGGCCATCAGATAGGGAAGGGAAGACATGATTTGCCAAACCCCTTTTACAGGACAGGAAAGCCGATGATGGGAATCATTCTTTTTGTTATGGCAGTTTTGATAGGGTAGAGGGAGGCGCAGCCGACTCTCTACCTCACGGCGGGGCGCTGGTCACCGTCAGGTGACATCTTCCTTTCAGCGCCCCTGCCATCATAAAAAAACCGGCAGATATACTGCCGGTTTTTCTAATGGAATTTACTTTATCATGAAATCACTGAGCCAGATAATCGTTGATCTGCTCTACAAGTACGTCTGCATCTATGCCATGGACCATAGCGGCTTCTTCCAGGGATTCCATCTGGGAAGAGGGGCAACCGATGCAGTGCATACCTGAACGCATGAGAATAACGGCAAGATTTGGGTCGATCGACAGAAGCTGCCCGATCAGCATTTTTTTGTTGACGCTTTGAGCCATAATGAAAACCTCCTTCCTGTCATGGACAGGGAATAACTGTTTCGATCTGTGCGGTGACCGTAAGTATGCGATAACATGACTGGATTTATCCGGGCAGAACATCACATCCTTACGAGGTACAGATATCGAACTTTTATGTTGATTTATGGCTGCTATTATAATACTATTTCTTTATGAACGCAACATGTTTCGTATGTCACACTTCCGGGCGGTTTTATTACACGTGTATCAATGAGCGGAATAGAGTAATTACAAACCCAGGGAAGATTGGCGAGAGGTTACATACAGTCAGGAGGCGAGATATATGGAAGCTCAGGAAAGCAATATCGTCAACAGAAACCGAACACATAGAGCAATATTTCGTTTGGGCTTTGCCGGCAGGACAGATACTTTCTGGACAATTGTGCTTGCCCTGGGCTTCATTGCTGCCCTTTTATTGGAGTACGCTGCTTTTACTTTTAAAGGGAACTGGTCTTATGCAGCTGCCAGGGTGTGGCTGGTCTGCGGCCTGCTTACTTTTGGCTATATTCTTCTGAGATTTCTTCATGCCGCTCTGTGGAGAAATCTCTGTGAAAAGAAACTGTTGGAGCTTCTCCTTCTGGCCGGTTTGTTTTTCCTGCTCTGCCGTGTCATAGGAAATGTCCATCTTTATGACCTGGATGACAGGGCTGCGCTGGAGGTGAATCAAGGCTTGGAAAGCATCCTGGCCCCTGATTGGAATTATACCGGAACGGGCTTTCAGAATCATTCTGTCAGGCAGTATGTGATCAATGCCCTGCCCTCTTATTTTATGGGAAGAAGCTTGCTTTCGCTTCAGCTTGGCTATGCCCTGCCTTTTTTGCTGGGGATATGCGCCTTGTATACCGGACTTCGCAAGAGGGCGGTTCGTTTCAAAGTCAGCTCCGGACTATGTGTGCTCCCCTTATATGCTTTGTTTGTCTTTCCCTTTATGGCAGAATATTACCTCCTTTTTGAAGAAACCATCACACCGGTTTCCTATACCATGATGGCTGCCGGGCTCTTCCTGCTTCTGACAGACGATGCTCCCTGTGTCTTTGACAGTTTGGGGCTGATCTGGACAGGCAGCATGCTCTGTCGCCTTTCCGAGCCTGGTATGGCTGTTCTTGTCCTTCTGATGCTTTTGGTGCTGGTGTATATCATCATCGAACTGAGGCAGGAGGGAACAGGGAGGGAAGCGGCATTTCCGGTTTCCTATCCTCAGACCATGACGGAGCTGTTTGTCCTGACTGAGGTGGCTTTGGTAGGTTTCTTTGCCATTGCCTTTACCCAGAACAGCAGTCTTTTCTCATATACAATGCCCGAAGGGCAATCCTGGAAAGATCTGTTTGAAGCAATGCAGACCTTTATGGCAGACAAAACCTTTGTATTCTGGGGAGGGATGGCTCTTATTGTTTTTGCCTATATGATTGCCTCCTTCCTGCTGACGTTGACCTTCCGGGACTTTGTTCTGACCCTGTGGACACTGGCCTTGGTCATTCTGGGTCTTTTGACTCCCGGCATCCTTTTGGGCGGGTTTTCTCAGGAGACAGCAGCCTTGTGGCTGCTTGCTGCCTTACCGCTGCTTATGTCAGCAATCTTTCTTAACATCTGCCGGAGGCTTAACGATCTGCATGGACAGATTAAAAGCAGAATTGTCCTGGCCTGTGCCTGTGTCTGCGCCTTTGCCATGTGGCAGAACTTCAATCTGTCCCATACCACAAGCCAGAGATACAGGCCGGCCAGTCAGTTTCTGATTCAGGATATCAACGAGACCTTGAAGGAAGCGAATCTTACCGTTGATGATCCCTTCCAGATCGTCATGATCTCTGATGAGATGACAGGCAATTTTAATGAATATGCCGGTTATTTTTATCCCAATGCAAAGATTCTGTACGAGAACAGGAGCGAAACTGCTGACATGGATCAGTCCCTGCCAACCTTTGTCTATGACTGTCACCCCTTGGCGGAGGTCTGGAATGGGTATTCGCTTCAGGACCTTGAGGGGTATGTTTACCCGGACAAGCGAAGAGGGACAGAATATCAGTTATATCATGGAACTCTTGTTCCCGGTCAGCACTACACGGTTGAATTTGATTCGTGAAAGGCTTTGCATGGCCTAAAAGGATAGTCACAACGAACTGATGATAGATATACAGTACACAATTTGTTTTTCATTTTGTACTTGTATTCTCAATCCGAATGTATTACAATATATTTATCAAAAAAGAAGCGCAATTGAAAAAATGCGTTATCGACATGATTAGGAGGATTTCATTATGGCATATGTTATCAGTGATGAGTGTGTAAGCTGCGGTACCTGCGAAGGCGAATGCCCCAATGGCGCTATTTCTCAGGGCGATGATCATTATGTAATTGATCCCGCTTCCTGTGTTGACTGTGGTACTTGCGCAGAGGCATGTCCGACAGGCGCGATCAGCCAGGCTGAATAATAATTTATTGCTTCAATACCCCAAGGAGGGACTCCTGATGAGGAGCCCCTCCTTTTTATGGCTGGTATGCCCTGAGCTTCCTTTTTTATGGTTTGAGGAAAATGTCTATGGAGCTGCAAGGACTTATTCTTGCCGGCGGAAAAAACCGCAGGATGCAGGGAAGATTCAAAGGAGGCTTGATTCTCGGTGGGGAGACTTTTTTGTCTATCCTGCTTGCCGAGATGAGAAAAGTGTCAGAGAATATCCTTATTTCTGTCGGCGACAAACCTGTGGATATTCCGGCAGGTTGTCAGGTGGTAAAGGACATCTATCCGGGCTGTGGCCCTATGGCTGGGCTCCAGGCGGGATTGGCCGCTTCTCATGCTGACCTGGTGTTGGCTGCGGCCTGTGACATGCCTATGCTTCGGGCAGAGTTCTATCTCTATCTGGTGGATCACTTTCAGAAGGCAGTCCAGGAGGGGAAACCCTGTGATGGGGTGGTTCCGCTGCATGAAGGCAGGCCGGAACCATTGGCAGCAGCTTATCGGGCTACAGCCGCCGGGGTCTTTGAGCAAGCGCTGAAAAGCGGGCAGTATCGCATCCGCAATGCCCTGGACAGACTGCATATTCTCTATGTAAAGCCAGACGATGTCTATATTCCTATGCTGCAGAATATCAATGACCCGCAGGAGTATGACAAAGTCTGTCAGACAATAACCAAGCACAATAGCAATGTTTCCTAAATTCAGATCAGACTTATAGTATACGCATGAATTTACTATAACGACAAAGAGCTTTTCACGGTGCACTGCACTGAGATTGCCGAGTAAAGATGCCGGAAACCGGCATCTTAGATGAGGAGGAATAAAGAATGAGCAAGCTTAAGGTAGTACCCATGTCGAATGCGGACTCCCGAATTGCTGATGATCTGCTGGCCTTTTCCCGCAGAATCGAAGCGGCACCCCCAGGAATCTGTCCGCTTGCCGTGCAGCTTTCCATGCTTCAAGCCAGCGAAGCCCAGACATGTGGGAAGTGCGTTCCCTGTTCGGAGGGTATTCCCATACTTACCGGCCTTCTGCAGAAGGTAGTGAGCTGTCAGGCAGGAAAAGAGGATCTGGCCCAGATGCGGGTACTGGCTGAGATGATCCGGGATACCGCAGACTGCGCGATCGGATATGAAGCGGCACAGCTGATTCTGGACGGTATGAAGACCTATGCCAGGGAATATGAAAGCCATATAGACCGTCAGAGCTGCCAGGAGGAAGTCGGCCAGAAGGTTCCCTGCGAAACCATGTGTCCGGCTCATGTCAATGTTCCGGCTTATGTCGCTTTGGTAGGAGAAGGAGATTACGCGGGAGCCATCAATATGATTCGCCGGGACAATCCTTTCCCGACAGCCTGTGCCCTGATCTGTGAGCATCCCTGCGAGGAGAGATGCCGCCGGACCTTGATTGACGCGCCGATCAATATTCGGGGCATCAAGATGTATGCAGTGGATCAGATTCCGGCCGATCAGGTTAAGACGCCGGAACGCCTGCCGGATACCGGGAGAAAGATCGCTGTGGTCGGAGGTGGACCAAGCGGTCTGACCTGCGCCTATTTCCTGGCACTGATGGGGCATAAGGTGGTCGTATTTGAGGATAAAAAGGAGCTTGGCGGTATGCTGCGCTATGGTATACCGGCTTACCGGTTCCCGAGGGAGAGACTGGATGAGGATATCCGCGCCATTCTGGGCGTGGGAAATATTGAGGTCAGGTATGAGACAGCTGTCGACGCGGCCATGATGATGCAGCTTAGCGAAGACTATGATGCTGTTTACGTAGCTATTGGGGCGCAGACAGGAAAGACTCTCCGCATAGAGAACGTTCAGGCGGCAGGGGTCAGTTCTGCCGTAGATCTGCTGCGGGAAATCGGGGACGGAAAATATCCTGACTATACAGGAAAGAAGGTCGCCGTCATTGGAGGCGGAAACGTTGCCATGGACTGTGCCAGAACCTCTGTCAGGGCAGGCGCGGATGAGGTAGCGATTGTCTACCGCCGCCGTCAGGAGGATATGACAGCCCTTGCCAGCGAGGTGGAGAGTGCCATCGCGGAAGGTGTGGAGATGATCACCCTTCAGGCTCCGGACAGCATTGAAGTGGATGAAAACGGTCATTGTACGGCAGTGATTACCCAGCCCCAGATGATTGGCCCGGTCAAGGGCGGACGTCCGGCTCCCGTAAATGCCGATAAGCCCAAGCAGAGGATAGAGGCAGACGTGATTCTGATCGCCATCGGCCAGGATATCGTCAGCAAGCCCTTTGAGGAGTTCGGGATGCAGGCGGACAGAGGCTGCTTTAAGGCAGATGAGTATCTGACCGCAGAAGGCTTTGACAACATCTTTGTCGGCGGAGACTGCCAGACCGGTCCGAAGACGGTGATCCGTGCTGTCGGTGCCGGCCGGGTAGCAGCCAGAAACATTGATGAGTATCTTGGATACCACCATAAGCTGAACTGTGGTGTCGAGGCACCTGACGCCAAGGCAAACGACAGAACCCCCAAGGGCAGGGTTAACATTACGGAAAGGCCTGCCAGGGAGCGTAAGCATGATTTCCTTGGGACTGAAATCGGAATGTCCCATGAAGAAGTAATTCAGGAGTGCGGGCGTTGCCTGCGGTGCGACCATTATGGCTGCGGTTTGCTGGAAGGAGGCCGGGAACAGTATGATTAATCTTACCATTAATGGGATAAAGCTAACGGTTTCTGAGGGAACGACCATTCTGGAAGCTGCCAGAGGCGCAGGGCTTCAGATTCCGACTCTTTGTTATCTTAAGGATGTCAGTGCTATCGGCTCCTGCCGCATGTGCGTGGTAGAGATCGAAGGCCAGGATGGGTTGGCTGCTTCCTGTAATACAGTATGCAAGGAAGGGATGGTCGTTACGACGGATTCCGAAAAGATCCGCCAGTATCGCAAGATGGCCCTGACCCTTCTGGTGGACAAGCATGGCTTTGCTTCGACGAATTACTGTTTCTCCTGCAGCAAGAGCGGCTCCTGCGAGCTGCAGTCTCTGTGCATGGAGTATGGGGTAGACGTTCCTGAGCACAATGCCCTGCATTTACCGCAGGAGACAACGGCGGAGCTTCCGATTGTAAAGGGAAATCCATTTATTGAATACAATCCCAATCTTTGTATCCACTGCCAGCGCTGCGTGGGTGCCTGTCATGTGATGGCCGGCAATCACACCCTGAAGGCTGTGAAAAAAGGACTTCGGACGGTTATGGATGTCCCCTTTGGACCTGACTGGCATGATACCGGTTGTGAAAACTGCGGAAACTGTGCCCAGGCTTGTCCTACCGGCGCTCTTACGATGAAGCGCAGGAAAAACTATCGCAGCTGGGAGGTCAAAAAGGTCCTTACTACCTGCCCGCACTGTGCGACAGGCTGCCAGTATTATGTCTATGTGAAAGACAATAAGGTTGTGGATACCGAGGCGGCGGACGGTCCCTCCAATCACGGCAGACTCTGCGTCAAAGGCCGCAACGCCTCCTTCGACTTTGCTATGTCAGGCGACAGGATCACAGATCCTCTGATCAAGGACAGGACGACAGGTCTTTTCCGAAAGGCATCCTGGGATGAAGCCCTCGATCTGGTAGCTTCCCGTTTTATGCAGATCAAGAAGGAGTACGGATCTGAGTCCCTGGCGGGCTTTGCCTGCTCCCGTTCCCCCAACGAGGATGTCTATATGGTCCAGAAGATGGTTCGGACCTGCTTTGGCTCCAACAACGTGGATAACTGTGCCAGGGTATGCCATTCTTCCTCTGTCACAGGTCTGGCCAAATCCTTCGGCTCCGGCGCCATGACCAATCCTATCGGTGACATCACAAAGGATGTTGATATGATTCTCCTGGTCGGTTCCAATCCGGAGGAGGCTCATCCTGTAGTGGGCATGCAGATCCGCAAGGCTGTCGAGAACGGAACGAAGCTGGTTGTTGTAGATCCCAGAGATACCCTGATCACCCGCATGGCAGACATCCATCTCAAGCTTCGCCCCGGAACCAACGTGGCCTTCTCCCTTGGCATGCTCTATGTGATCCTTGAGGAGGGTCTGGAGGATAAGGAATTCATTGCCAAACGGACCGAGGGCTTTGAAGAGCTGAGAAAAACGGTCATGGACTATCCGCCGGAAAAGGTGGCACAGATCTGCCACATCAATGCGGATGACCTGCGGGCGGCGGCAAGGATGTATGCACTGGCGGATAAGGCTCCGATCATCTACTGCCTTGGCGTGACAGAGCACACCACCGGTGTGGAGGGCGTCATGTCCCTGGCCAATCTGGCCATGGCCGTTGGCAAGATGGGACGTTCCGGCTGCGGTGTCAACCCGCTCAGAGGGCAGAACAATGTACAGGGCGGCTGTGATATGGGAGCTATGCCCAACAAGTATCCGGGATATCAGGATGTGACCAACGATGATGTCCGCAAAAAATTTGAGGATGCCTGGGGTGTAACCCTTTCTCCCAAGATCGGGATTCACGCCACAGAGGTTTTCCCGGCCGCTATCGAAGGAAAGATCAAGGGGCTGTACATTTACGGAGAGGATCCGGTGGTAACGGATGCGGATACCAACCACATCATCAAGGCGCTCAAGAGCCTCGACTTCCTTGTGATCCAGGAGCTCTTTATGACCGAGACAGCCCAGCTTGCGGATGTGGTTCTTCCGGGCAAATCCTATCTGGAGAAGGAAGGAACCTTCTCCAATACGGAGAGACGGCAGCAGAGAGTCAGAAAGGCCATCACCGTTCCCGGAAATATGCGTCTGGATACCGATATTATTATTGACCTGATGAACCGCATGGGATATCAGCAGCCTCATCTGACATCGGCTCAGATCTTTGACGAGATGGCATCCCTGACCCCATCCTTCGCGGGAATCAGCCACGCAAGGCTGGATTCCGAGGAGGTCAACGGTCAGGGTCTGGTATGGCCCTGCCCCAGCCCGGATCATCCCGGCACACCTATCCTGCATGTGGGCAAGTTCAGCCGTGGTTTAGGTCTCTTCAGTCCTGCTCCCTACAAAGAATCTGCAGAACTGCCGGATGATGAATACCCGATCCTCCTGATGACAGGTCGTATCCTGAGCCATTATACGACCCGTGCCATGACAGGCAGAACCAAGGGAATGATGGAGATTGAAGGCCATTCCTACATCGAGATGAATGCGGAGGACGCGAAGAGACTGGGAATCGAGAACGGGGAGAGGGTACGCGTGCGCTCCCGCCGTGGCGAGATCACCTCGGAAGCCCGCGTCAGCCAGAAGTGCTCTGTGGGTGAAAGCTGGATGCCCTTCCATTTCCCGGATGGCGACTGCAACTGGCTGACCAATGCCAAGCTGGATCCCTTCAGCCGTATTCCGGAATACAAGGTCTGTGCCATCCGCATAGAAAAGATTCCCGAGAGCGAAGCCTACACTTCGGACGGAGTTTACATTACCCAGGCGATGGTGGCAAAAGAATGGCATGAAAAGCAGCGCCAGATCGTGAAAAATATCGTAGAGAACTGATTATGGTCAATGACAAGAAGACTTTGTCATTTGCTATAAACAGTTGGCATAAGGCTTCTTTCGCCTGCCTGCTTTCTGAAAGCAGGCAGGCTTTTTTTCGCCCTGTGCGGTGATCAGCACCCCTTCGTC
Source organism: Blautia sp. (assembly GCA_017515325.1). Lineage (GTDB taxonomy): Bacteria > Bacillota > Clostridia > Lachnospirales > Lachnospiraceae > Blautia_A. The sequence continues at coordinate 34,467 of JAFWGA010000043.1, read as the reverse complement.
AGGTAGAGGAGCGGCTGTGCCTTCCTCTGCCTTGTTGTTATGTTAAAAAGGATAAAGGGAATTGTTATGCAGGAGAGAGAGAATAGCCAGGATCGGATCATAGCAGTGTGCGGAATCAAAAACAGCGGGAAAACCACCCTGATCGAAAAGCTTGTCGGCATCCTTAGCCGACAAGGAGTAAAGGTGGCAGTCATAAAGCATGACGGTCATGATTTTTCCTGTGATATCCCCGGAACCGACAGCCATCGTTTTTCTCAGGCCGGTGCTTATGGAACCGCTGTTTTCTCAGATCAACGGATGTTTGTCCACAAGCGAGGAACCCGGGAAAGGGAGAAGGATCTGATCTGTCTGTTTCCGGAAGCAGATCTGATCTTCCTGGAAGGAATGAAGGACAGCACATATCCTAAGATAGAAGTGATCCGCAAGGAAATCAGTAGGCAGCCCGTGTCAAATCCAACAGGACGTTTTCTCATCGTAACAGACCTCCCCTTGGATAGCTTTCAGGAAAAAACCCTTAGCCTTAACGATGGGGAAGGAATCCTCCACGAGATCCAGGAACGGCTGTCTCACTCCAATCCGATATGAGTACATGGCATTTTTGAATAAAAAGCAGACGCCACCCGTTGTATTCCTCGGCAAAATGTGCTATATTTTCCCCGTAGACAGGTAATTATTCACATTATTATGGTAAACGAAACAGAATGCTTCTGTTTTGATTCGTTTACTGCGCGGAATGTACACCGCTGCAAGCGGTATGATTCCGCGGTATCTTTGCGCGCATACTGATCCATAAGGAGGAAAAAGAAATGAAGAAAAAACTGGCGTTGGCATTGGCAGCTCTGTTGAGCATTGGCGCTTTTTGCTCTGTCCCTGTCCTGGCCGAAGACGAGGAGATGGACGCCCTGATTGAAGCCGCCAAGGAAGAGGGAGAGCTCACAGTATACGGTTCCTGTGAGGAAGAATATCTGGCAGCGGCCTGCCAGAAATTTGAGCAAACCTACGGAATCAAGACCAGGTATCAGAGACTGTCCACCTCCGAGGTTTATACCAAGATTTCCGAGGAATCAGGAAATCCTTCCGGTGACGTCTGGTTTGGCGGTACGACAGATCCATACAATGAAGCAACGGCAGACGGTCTTCTGGAGCCCTACGATGCCATCAATGGCCGGAACCTGATCTCAGAGGATTACAAGGATCCGGACAATAACTGGTTCGGCATTTATAAAGGAATCCTTGGCATCATGGTCAACAGCGAAGAACTGGAACGCCTGGGTCTGGAAACCCCGAAAACATGGGATGACCTGACCAAGGAGGAGTATGCAGGGCTGATCATGCTTTCCAATCCAAATACTGCCGGTACAGCCAAGCTTGTCATCAATACCATGGTCCAGATGAAGGGGCATGACGAAGCCATGGAATATTTCAAGGCTCTGGACAAAAATGTCTCCCAGTATACCAAATCCGGCTCCGGCCCGTCCAAAATGGTAGGCCCTGGCGAATGTGTGATCGGGATCGGATTCCTGCACGACGGGATTTACCAGATTCTGCAGGGATATGACAACATCGAGCTGATCATCCCCGAAGACGGCACATCCTTCGAAATCGGGGCAACGGCAATCTTTAAGGGAGCTGCCCACCCGAATGCTGCGAAGCTCTGGATCGAGTTCGCTCTTTCTCCTGATTGCGTGAATATCGCCAAGGAAAATGGCTCTTATCAGTTCCTGGTGCTTTCCAATGCAGAACAGCCTCAGGAAGCCATAGATTTTGGCCTGGATATGAACAATACCATCGATTACGACTTTGAAGATGCCAAACAGAATACGGCTAAGTATGTGGAAGACTTTTTCGCGGCAGTCGGCGGAGAGGATGATGAAAGCCGTTTCCTGACAGAATAACCCAAAATGGTTAAATACGGTTTGTAACAGAAGATTTATCCAGCTCTGTGGGGAGAAAAGGGGGATGAGAGCATCTCCCTTTTCTTTGTGAAGGAGCAAAACTGAGAGGAGGCGATGATTATGGCGAAGAGTCAGAACGCTCGCCTGGAGCGGCAAAAATTCTATTCCGATCCGATTCTGGTCTCAATGATCGTAGTTTTGATCGTGTTTCTTTCCCTGTTTATTCTATACCCCCTTCTGATGCTTTTGATTGACAGCATCTATACGGAAGGGAAGGTTACTTTGGATGTATTCCGCCGGGTTCTCAGCCTGGATCGTTTTAAAAGAGCATTTACCAATACTTTGGTTCTGGGCTTTATCGTGGGGATTGCCTCCACATTGATCGGATTATTGTTTGCCTATGTGGAGGTCTATGTCAAAGTTCGCACCAAGATTCTGGAAAAGCTATTTGCCGTGGTATCCATGCTGCCGGTGGTATCGCCGCCCTTTGTGCTTTCCCTCTCCATGATCATGCTGTTTGGCAGAAGCGGGCTTATTACCAGGACACTCCTGCACATATATGATTCAAACGTCTATGGGTTGAAGGGCATTGCCATCGTGCAGACCCTGACATTTTTCCCGGTGTGCTATCTCATGATCAAGGGACTCCTGAAGAACATCGATCCTTCCCTGGAGGAGGCTACCCGGGATATGGGAGCTACACGATGGAAGGTCTTTACCAGTGTGACTCTCCCCCTTCTGATCCCTGGACTGGGGAATGCTTTTCTGGTGACCTTCATCGAATCGGTGGCGGATTTCGCCAACCCAATGATGATCGGTGGCTCCTATGACACCTTGGCCACGACCATCTACCTGCAGGTGACAGGCGCCTTTGACTCTACCGGAGCGGCTGCTATGTCAGTGGTTCTTTTGTCTCTTACCGTGATTCTTTTCCTGATCCAGAAATACTATCTGGAACAGAAAACTGCTGCGACCCTGACAGGCAAGGCATCCCGGGCACGTATGCTGATCACCGACGTCAGCGTGACCAGGCCGCTGACGATATTCTGTATCATCATCGCGGCTTTTGTCATTCTGATGTATATCATGGTGCCCTTTGGCGCCCTGTTTACCCTCTGGGGAAGAAATTACAGCCTGAGCCTGAAATGGTTTCAATACATGTTCAAGACCAGCGGTTTAAGGGCCTTCCGGGATTCCATCGTGCTTTCTCTCATTGCCGCACCCATCACAGCTCTGCTTTCCATGGTCATCGCCTACCTGGTGGTGAAGAGAAAATTCAAGGCTAAGGGCTTCATTGAGTTTGTATCCATGCTGGCCATGGCCGTTCCCGGAACCGTCCTGGGCATCGGATACATCCGCGGCTATGCCAATGGCCTCTTCCGCACCGGAATCATGCAAGGCCTGTATGGAACCGGTCTGATCCTGATCATTGTATTTGTGGTGCGAAGCCTTCCGACCGGTACCCGCAGCGGTATTTCCGCCCTGAGGCAGATCGACAAGTCCATCGAGGAATCCGCCTATGACATGGGGGCAAATTCCCTGAAGGTATTCACCAGTGTGACACTTCCCCTGATCAAGGATTCCTTCTTCAGCGGCCTGGTTACCGCCTTTGTCAGGAGTATCACGGCAATTTCGGCTGTCATTCTCCTGGTGACGCCTCAGTATCTGCTGATTACCACGCAGATTAACGAGCAGGCGGAAAAAGGCAATTATGGAGTCGCCTGTGCTTATGCCACTGTACTGATTGTGATTACCTATGGCCTGGTTTTGATCATGAACGGACTGATCCGGATTTTCGGAACCAGCAGGAAGACAAAAATATCGGAATGATGTAGGAGGCTGATGATGGGAAAAGAAAAGAAGGGGGTCCGTCTGGATCATATTTCCAAAATCTATCAGGATCCCAAAACGGGAAAGGATTTTTACGCAGTACAGGATACGACACTGGACATAGAACCGGGTACCTTCGTAACGCTTTTGGGTCCCTCCGGCTGCGGAAAGACTACGACCTTGCGTATGATCGCCGGCTTTGAGAGTCCGGATGAGGGGGAAATCTATCTTGGACAGGAAGCCATCAATGCCCTGACTCCAAATAAAAGAGACACAGCCATGGTTTTTCAGAGCTATGCCCTGCTTCCCCATTATAATGTCTATGATAATGTTGCCTATGGACTCAAGATCAGGAAGCTGCCCAAGGCTGAGATTCGCCGGAAGGTGACGGACATCCTGAAGCTGGTTGAGCTGGAGGGGATGGAATCACGCATGACAAATCAGCTTTCCGGGGGGCAGCAGCAAAGAGTTGCCCTGGCCAGAGCCCTGGTTCTGGAGCCTGGCGTGCTCCTGTTTGACGAACCTCTTTCCAACCTGGACGCTAAACTGCGTGTAACCATGCGTACCGAAATCAGGAAGATTCAGCAAAAGGTGGGAATCACGGCGGTCTATGTTACCCATGACCAGTCTGAGGCCATGAGTATTTCGGATAAGATCATCATCATGAGCAAGGGGAAGGTGGAGCAGGTCGGGACACCGCAGGAGGTATACTATCGACCGAATTCCCGCTTTGTGGCTGACTTTATCGGAGAAGCGAATTTCCTGGATACGAAGGTGGAGAAGGTCTTTGACGACAAAGCACAGATTACCATCAGTGGTCAGACCATGACGGTGAATAATTACATTGGCGTGAAGGAGGGGGAAGCAGCCAGTCTTGTCCTGCGCCCGGAAGCCGTAGCTCTTTCCGATCAAGGGCAGCTTCCTTGTGAGGTGATTCTCTCTACCTTTATGGGGTCTTACCAGTATTATCATGCCAGGATCGGCGATGTCATTGTACAGATTACCGACTATAATCCCGTCAATAAAAAGATTTACGCGGTGGGCGACAAGGCAAGTCTGGCATTTGATACGAATGGAGTTTACATCCTGCCTTAAGACCTCGAGGAACTATCATCTGTCTCTGCAGTTGGCTTTTGGTATGGCAAGCGTATGAATCCCAGAAAGAAAAGTGATGGTTACAAAACGGATCATCCCTTTTGATAGTCTATATTAGGATAGATATAAGTGTTTTCTGAGAAGGATTGCATTACTTTGTTTTTTTCTGTGTTTTTCATGGGAAGGAGGTTTGGAGATATGAGTACCATGAGGAAAATGAAATCATTTTTTATCCCCATCATTGCCGTTCTTGCTTTGCTCGGCATGAGTTCCATCGTATCCGCGGATACAAGGACGGGAACCAAAACTCTCAAAGCAGGGGAGATCGTTTACTTTGTTGACAGCAACATCTCTGGCAATCAGGTTTCGGCCAATCGCTTTACGATTACTCCGGAAAGCAGCAGTACCCGCTATGACGCGGTGTATGCCAGCGGCACGAGAAGCAGTGCATATGGAAAATCTGTTGTCAACTGCGGCAAGAAGCTTGCTCCGGCGGCAACCAGTGCTTATGTCAAAAGCAGCGCCAGCCAGAACTCAGGCTATCTTGTAGGAGTCAGGGTCAGAAGCGGTTCAGTCAAGGTCAGCATTACCAGTACCAGTAAGCGGGCAGGGTTTTTTATCAGCCTTTCCAGAAGATCCTCGGCGAATCCGCCTTTAAACAATACCTTGGTGCCGAAAGGAAAGAGGGCCAGGTTCATCATGAAGGGTGGGAACTCGATCTATATCCCGCTGATTTTCGGCGGAACCAAGGGTACCCGGATTGACCGGAAGATTTCTGCCTCTTACGTTGAGGAGTATATCTTTAATCAGAGTTATGTGACAAGAACCCTCTATCAAAATGGCAAAAAGAAAAGTGTAAACAGGTTACCCTACAATACCGAGTTCACGTATAACAATTACGCCTACCGTACGGTTCTGATGCTGTTCAAATATAATGCGAGCAGTCGTTCCACTGGTATCCTGACAACGGTAAAGGGATCGGCCTGCTACTCATATCCGACAGAGTTTTTGAACATTGTCCGACAGGTAGGGTAATCATTCCTCAGTAAAGATTCATGTTCATCCCATATCTGTTCTGATAACAAATGGGGCTTCCGTCTGCATGTTTAAATGTGCAGGCGGAAGCCTTTTTTATATGGCAGGGGCGCTACTTACGGTCGCCACACAGGCCGAAAAGGTTAATTATCGTTGGCATCATCCTCTGTGACAGTGTAGACATGGCGTTTTTTCGCCATCTCATCGCTGGCAAGGTAATCGTCGTAGGTGGAGATCTTATCGATCAGTTTTCCGTCCGGAAGGATTTCCATGATCCGGTTGGCTGTGGTTTGGATAAACTGGTGATCATGGGTGGCAAAAAGGATAACGCCGGGGAATTTGATCAGCCCATTGTTCAGGGCTGTGATGGATTCCATATCCAGGTGGTTGGTGGGTTCGTCCATGATGAGGATATTGGCGCCGGAAATCATCATCTTGGAAAGCATACAGCGAACTCTCTCTCCGCCGGACAGAACCTTGACCTTTTTGACACCATCCTCGCCAGGGAAAAGCATTCTTCCCAGGAAACCACGGACATAGGTGACGTCCTTGATCTCAGAATACTGGGTAAGCCACTCGGTGATATTCAGGTCATTTTCGAATTCGTAACCGTTATCCTTAGGAAAATAAGCACGAGTGGTGGTGACGCCCCATTTATAATTTCCTTCGTCAGGCTCCATCTCTCCCATCAGGATCTGGAACAGGGTGGTGATGGCCAGTTCGTTGGCTCCTACAAAGGCAACCTTGTCATTGTGGGCGAGGGTGAAGGTAAGATGGTCAAGAACCAGCTGACCATCTATCGATTTGGTCAGGTTCTCCACCATCAGAACTTCATTGCCGATTTCGCGGTTGGGGCGGAAATCGATATAGGGGTATTTTCGGGAAGAGGGCTTCATCTCATCCAGCTGAATCTTTTCCAGAGCTCTTTTACGGGAGGTTGCCTGCTTGGACTTGGAAGCATTCGCGGAGAAGCGAGAGATGAATTCCTGCAGTTCTTTGATCTTTTCTTCCTTCTTTTTATTGGCTTCCTTCATCTGTTTGATAAGAAGCTGGCTGGATTCGAACCAAAAGTCATAATTGCCGGCGTAGAGCTGTATTTTGCCATAATCGATATCTGCCGTCTGGGTACATACCTTGTTGAGAAAATAGCGGTCATGGGAGACAACGATGACGGTATTGTCAAAATTGATGAGAAACTCTTCCAGCCATTCGATGGCGGGAAGGTCAAGATGGTTGGTAGGCTCGTCCAGAAGAAGGATATCCGGGTTGCCGAAAAGTGCCTGGGCAAGCAAGACCTTTACCTTCTGGCTGCCGTTGAGGTCTGCCATCTGGGTGTAATGATACTCGGTCTCTATGCCAAGGCCGTTCAGCAGTGTGGCCGCGTCTGACTCGGCTTCCCATCCGTTCATCTCGGCAAATTCTCCCTCCAGCTCACTGGCACGGATGCCATCCTCATCCGAAAAATCCGGTTTTGCGTAGATGGCGTCCTTCTCCTTCATGATTTCATACAGACGGGGATTTCCCAAGATAACGGTGTCCATGACAGAATAGGCATCGTACTTAAAATGATCCTGCTGAAGGAAAGACAGCCGCTGGCCTGGTGTGATGATGACATCCCCCTTTGTCGGCTCAAGCTGCCCTGAAAGGATACGCAGGAAGGTGGACTTGCCGGCACCGTTTGCTCCAATCAGGCCATAGCAATTGCCCTCGGTAAATTTGATGTTGACGTCCTCGAACAAAGCTTTCTTTCCTACCCGAAGAGTTATGTTGCTGGCTGCTATCATATGTTCTTTCCTCCTCTCAAAATAGAGATGCCTGTCAGCCAATGGGTTCTTTCAGTCTGCATTCGTAGTAACTGCTCAGTCGTTACGTACAAACAGTGCTATACAGTATAACGGATTTTTGGTATAACGTAAACAAGAAAATGACAAAAAGGTATTGCAAAGGGAGATTGTATGGTATGGTTATTTTTCTGATCGGTTTTATGGGAAGCGGGAAGAGCACAATTTCTCACTTTCTGGAAAGCTACCGGGGATATGAACGGATCGAGATGGATGAAAAAATAGAGACGGAGGAGGGAATGAAAATCAGCAGGATCTTCGCGGAACGAGGAGAGACCTATTTCCGACAGCTGGAGACTGAGCTGCTGAACAAGCTGGAGGTAAAGGGAGATTTTGTGGTCTCCTGCGGCGGTGGAACGGCCATGAGGGAGGAGAATGTCCGTATTATGAAGGAGAAGGGGGTGATTGTGTATCTGAAGGCATCTCCGGAAACTGTTTTCGGGCATGTACGTTATTCCCGAAACCGACCTCTTCTGGATGGCAGAATGAACCTGGAATACATCACTTCCTTATTGGAGAAACGCAGGCCTGCATATGAAGCCGCTGCCCAGGTGACGGTATGTACAGACGGCAAAAAAATCCATGAAATAGCAGATGAAATTTTGATCGCTGTCAGGTCTTTTGAATAATGACAGAAAAGAGAAAATTCTCTGTGACGGAACTGTTATCAAATCCTTCGACCTTTGCCGTCATGAAACTGACCGATACCCAGGTCGAAAAAATATAGCTTGCTGTTCCAAATATTATACATAAAAATCAAAAATTTTTTTCCAAATTTTGTAGAATCTATGCTATAATAGGTTTTGGTTTAGGAGCATGGCCATGCACCTAAAGAACTCTGGCCTGATCCTGATGCTTTTTGGAACCGGAAGGCCGCAGGAAGACAGGTCCTACACCGGGATGTCACGCCTCAGGAGGTTTTTCTTCTTCCGGCGTCAATTCCGCACATACCGCTTAAGGAGGTATATGATACTATGGCAAGAAAAATGAAAACCATGGATGGAAATCATGCAGCCGCTCATGCATCATACGCTTTTTCAGATGTTGCTGCGATTTACCCCATCACTCCTTCATCTGTTATGGCAGAGGCCACTGACGAGTGGGCTACCCAGGGCAGAAAAAACATTTTCGGACAGGAAGTCCAGGTTACTGAGATGCAGTCCGAGGCAGGAGCTGCCGGCGCAGTTCATGGCTCTCTGGCAGCAGGCGCTTTGACCACGACCTATACTGCTTCTCAGGGTCTCCTTCTGATGATCCCGAATCTCTATAAGATCGCCGGTGAGCAGCTTCCAGGCGTTTTCAATGTTTCCGCCCGTGCTATTGCTTCCCATGCTCTGTCCATTTTCGGTGATCATTCCGACGTTATGGCATGTCGTCAGACAGGCTGTGCCATGCTCTGCGAGTCATCCGTACAGGAAGTCATGGACCTTACTCCTGTAGCCCATCTGGCAGCCATCAAGGGCAAGGTTCCTTTCATCAACTTCTTCGATGGTTTCCGTACCTCCCATGAGATCCAGAAGATTGAGACCTGGGATTATGAGGACCTCAAGGATATGGCCGATATGGATGCCATCAACGAGTTCCGCAATCATGCCCTGAATCCCAATCATCCCTGCCAGCGCGGCTCTGCTCAGAACCCGGACATCTTCTTCCAGGCAAGAGAAGCCTGCAACCCCTTCTATGATGCGCTTCCGGGCATCGTACAGGACTACATGGACAAGGTCAACGCCAAGATCGGTACAGACTATAAGCTCTTCAATTATTATGGTGCTCCGGATGCAGAGCATGTGATCGTGGCTATGGGTTCCGTCAATGATACCATCGAAGAGACCATTGACTACCTGGCAGCTGCAGGCCGCAAGGTTGGCGTCGTTAAGGTCCGCCTGTACAGGCCTTTCTGTGCTCAGGCTCTCATCGATGCGATCCCGGATACCACCAAGGTCATCACCGTTCTCGACAGAACAAAAGAGCCGGGCGCCTTTGGCGAACCGCTTTACCTTGACGTTGTGGCAGCTCTGAAGGGCTCCAGGTTTGACGGCGTGAAGATTCTTGCCGGCCGTTTCGGTCTCGGTTCAAAGGATACCACACCGGCTATGATCGTTGCCGTATATGACAATACCGAGAAGGATCACTTCACTCTTGGTATCAAGGATGATGTCACCAATCTGTCCCTTGAGGTGGGTGCTCCTATCGTTACCACACCGGAAGGAACCACAAACTGCAAATTCTGGGGCCTTGGTGCTGACGGTACTGTCGGAGCAAACAAGAACTCCATCAAGATCATCGGCGACAACACCGATATGTATGCCCAGGCATATTTTGATTATGACTCCAAAAAGTCCGGCGGCGTGACCATGTCCCACCTGCGCTTCGGCAAGAAGCCCATTAAGTCCACCTATCTGATCCACAAGGCAGATTTCGTTGCCTGCCATAATCCTTCCTATGTACGCAAGTACAACATGGTACAGGAACTGGTAGACGGCGGTACCTTCCTTCTGAACTGTGCATGGGATATGGAAGGCCTTGAGAAGCATCTTCCCGGCCAGGTAAAGGCATATATCGCCAACCATGGCATCAAGTTCTACACCATCGACGGCGTGAAGATCGGTATCGAGACCGGCATGGGCCCGACCCGTATCAACACCATTCTGCAGTCCGCATTCTTTAAGCTTACCGGCATTATCCCGGAGGCACAGGCCATCGAGCTGATGAAGGCTGCCGCAAAGGCTACCTACGGCCGTAAGGGTGATGATGTTGTTCAGAAGAACTGGGCCGCTATCGATGCCGGCGCTCTGCAGGCAGTTGAGGTCAAGGTGCCCGAGAGCTGGAAGAACGCTGCAGACGAAGGCCTGACCATGGGTCATGCGGACGGAGCCGGAGAGGTTGTCGATTTCGTCAACAACATTCAGGCTTACGTCAATGCCCAGGAAGGCAACAGCCTCCCGGTTTCTGCCTTCTCAGCTTATGTGGACGGCACAACCCCGTCCGGCGCCGCCGCTTTTGAAAAGCGTGGGATCGCCGTCAACATCCCGGTATGGAATCCGGATAACTGTATCCAGTGTAACAGATGCGCATATGTATGCCCCCATGCTGTTATTCGTCCCGTTGCCCTGACAGAAGCAGAGGTTGCTGCTGCTCCCGAAGGACTGAAGACTCTGCCCATGACTGGTATGAAGGAATATCAGTTCACCATGACTGTCTCCGCTCTTGACTGTACAGGCTGCGGCTCCTGCGCCAATGTCTGCCCGGGCAAGAAGGGCGAGAAGGCTCTCGTTATGGGCGGTCTCGAAGCAAACCAGGGTTCTCAGGTCTTCTTCGACTATGGCGTTACCCTTCCTGTCAAGCAGGATGTTATTGATAAGTTCAAAGAGACCACCGTTAAGGGCAGCCAGTTCAAGCAGCCGCTGCTTGAGTTCTCCGGCGCATGCGCAGGCTGCGGCGAGACTCCGTATGCTAAGCTGATCACTCAGCTCTTCGGCGATCATATGTATATTGCCAATGCAACAGGCTGCTCCTCCATCTGGGGCAACTCCTCACCGTCCACTCCTTACACGGTCAATGCCAAGGGACAGGGCCCGGCATGGGGCAACTCCCTCTTTGAGGACAATGCAGAGTTCGGTTATGGTATGCTTCTTGCCCAGAGAGCTATCCGTGACGGCCTGAAGGCAAAGGTTGAGGCTCTGTGTGCTGCCTCTGATAAGGAAGACGTAAAGGCTGCCTGCCAGGGATGGCTGGATACCTTCGCATGTGGTTCTGCCAACCTCTCCGCTACAGATAAGCTGATTGCTGCCCTTGAGGCATGCGGCTGCGACGCTGCCAAGGAGATCCTGCTTCAGAAGGACTTCCTGGCGAAGAAGTCTCAGTGGATCTTCGGTGGCGACGGCTGGGGCTATGATATTGGTTTCGGCGGCGTAGACCACGTACTGGCAAGCGGACGCGACATCAATGTCATGATCTTCGATACCGAGGTTTATTCCAACACAGGCGGACAGTCCTCCAAGGCTACCCCGACTGGTGCCATCGCTCAGTTTGCTGCAGGCGGCAAGGAAGTAAAGAAGAAAGATATGGCATCCATCGCCATGAGCTATGGCTATGTCTATGTGGCTCAGATTTCCATGGGCGCAGACTTCAACCAGGCCATCAAGGCAATCTCCGAGGCAGAGGCTTATCCGGGACCGTCACTGATCATCGCTTACGCTCCCTGCATCAACCATGGTATCAAGAAGGGCATGGCCAAGGCTCAGACCGAAGAAGAGCTGGCTGTAAAGGTTGGCTATTGGCATTGCTTCCGCTTCAATCCGGCAGCAGAGGGCAAGAAGTTCACCCTGGATTCCAAGGCTCCGGATATGACCGATTACCTTGACTTCCTTAACGGTGAGGTTCGTTACAATTCTCTGCAGCGTCAGAATCCGGAGAAGGCAGAACGTCTCTTCGCAAAGAACCAGGCAGAGGCGGCCGCTCGCTTCGAGTATCTCACCAAGCTGGTAGATCTGTACACAGACAAAGCAGAATGATGCATTTGCCGGGGCTGTTTCCCGCATACATAGCTGGGATTGGAGTCTCCGGAAAATAAGAAAGAGCTCTTGTGGTTCGGTGTTTTCCGAACCGCAGGAGCTCTTTTTTCCTATATCATTAATCATTATCTTTCGACTTTTATCTTTCGACTTGTGCTGGTGACCTTGGGTATGTGATATTATGGCTGAATTTATCCAGGCAGAACATCACATACCTACGAAGCATAGGTCGTTATCTTTTTTGAGGACTGTATAGCGGGATGAGGGTATCGTTGCCATCCTTCTGTATAGAAGACTGAGGATCCTCCGGAATACTTCTGTTTATGAGGCGCAGGAGGGCATCCCCTCCCCTGATTGTGGCAAGGAGCTCTGTGCCATCCAGCTTGACAGTGGCAGAGAGGGTTCCTCTTCCCTGGTGGTACACACGGGCAACCGCACCGGCAGTGCTGATTTCATAGGCTCTCAGCTCCAGATGATCATAGGCTGTTTCCATGTCCTCCTCATCAAAGGGGAGAACCGGGATCAGGCTATTGGGCCTTACCCAAAGGGGAATAGAGAGGTATTCATGCTTTTCCTTTCTCCAGCAGCCGCCCTCGCAGCTTTCGCCCGTCAGGTAGTTGGTCCATCTTCCCTGGGGAAGATAGTAGGAAACAAAACCATCTTCATTCAGGACGGGAGCAACCAGGAGGGAAGACCCCAACATATATTGCTTGTCCAGATAACGACAGTTATTGTCCCCTTCGAATTCAAGAGCCATACTCCTCATCAGAGGGATACCGGTACGGGCAGTGTGAACGGCCTGGCTGTAAAGATAGGGCAGAAAACTTCTTTTCAGCCTGCTGAAGAAACGCACGACATCCACAGCTTCATCGTCATAATTCCAGGGTACACGGTAGGAAGAACTGCCGTGCAGGCGGGAGTGGGTGGAGAGAAGGCCGAAGGCTGCCCACCGTTTGTAGACATCTGCCGTTGACTTACTCTCAAAACCTCCGATATCGTGGCTCCAGAAGCCAAAACCGGAGCTGGTCAGAGAAAGACCGCCGCGAAGGCTTTGCTCCATGGAGACATAGTCGGAGAAGCAATCACCGCCCCAGTGTACCGGGAACTTTTGACCGCCGCAGGTGGCAGACCGGGCAAAAACGACAGCCTCGTTTTCTCCGCGTTCCCTTCTGAGCAGTTCAAAAACGGTTTCATTATAGAGATAGGTATAGAAATTGTGCATCTTCTGAGGATCAGATCCATCGTAGTAGACGACATCAGTGGGAATCCTTTCCCCAAAATCCGTTTTAAAACAATCCACACCCATGTCCAGGAGCTGTTTCAGGCCATCCTGGAACCAGGCTCTGGCCTTGGGGTTTGTGAAATCCACCAGGGCCATTCCGGGCTGCCACATATCCCACTGCCATACACTCCCGTCCGGCCGCCGGACAAAATATCCCTTTTCCATTCCCTCATCAAAGAGGGCTGAGGCCTGGGCAATGTAAGGATTAATCCAGACGCAGACATGGATCCCTTTCTGATGGATCCGGGAGAGCATAGCCTCCGGATCCGGAAAGACTCTCTGGTCCCAGATGAAATCTGTCCAGTGGAATTCCCTCATCCAACAGCAGTCGAAATGGAAGACACTCAGAGGGATCCCTCGCTCTGCCATACCGTCAATGAAATGCATGACGGTGTTTTCATCGTAATCCGTGGTAAAAGAAGTGGAAAGCCACAGGCCGAAGGTCCATTCCGGGGGAAGAGCCGGTTTGCCGGTCAGGTCAGTGTATCGACGCAGCACCTCTTTCATGGATGCCCCTTCAAAGAGGAAATAATCCAGGTATTCTCCTTTTACGGCAAAGCCGACCTTGGATACCTGTTCCGTTCCGATTTCAAATTCTACGCTTTCCGGGTGATTGACCAAGACACCATAATCCCTGTCAGAGAGATAGAATGGGATATTTTTGTAGGCCTGTTCAGAGCTGGTGCCTCCGTCCTCATTCCAGATCCGAATGCTTTGTCCGTTTTTGACAAAGGCTCCGAATCGCTCCCCCAATCCGTATATCTTTTCGTCAACGGAAAGGGAAAGCTGCTGCCGCATCCAGGCATCCTGTATCCCTTTATCGTAAGCGTAGGAGCCACGCCAATCGGTTTTCATATAGGCAAGATCCCGCGAAGCGCTCCTGGTCAGGAGTTTCTCTTCCCTATAATAGGCCATGGAGAAATCGTTTTTCGCGATCACCAGGCTCAGACGGCCGCTGGTGATCACAAGAGACTCCTCTGTTTCCTGGGCATGAAAATACCTTCCATCCTGAGAAAGATCCAGGACAAAATCCGGCCCCTTGGGGATAAGTCCCTTATGGTGCCAGGTCTGCACTCGGATCACACCCTCCATAGGTGCGCTTATTCTCACAGTCAGCATAATGCATCCCAGAGTATCTCCCTTGTCATGAACCTTAACCGTAGGCCCTAAGAAGGTGAGACTGTCTGCATCCTTCTTCACCTCATAGACCTGTTGAGGGGAAAAGCATCCTACTCCCTCCTTCAGAAGCCAGTAACCGTTATGAAATCGCATAGCAAATCCTCCGTTTTTGTGAATGTCCCTGGTAACTGTTTCATTTTTTTATAGGAAATGAACAAAACGTGGTATTTTGATTCGTTTTCTGCGCCGGGGCTGAGCTGCTCCATTATCCTTTCACTTTCTCCGCCGGCAGGAGAGAAAGGATCATGTCCCAGGCTGCTTCGGAATCGGCATGGTCCGGCAGCAGAAAAGCCCTTGTGGGTGAGACATAAAGGTAGATACATCCTTTTGCCCGATAAGCCATGTACACATCCTTCCAGTAGAATATCCCCTCTTCTTTTCCTTTGACCACCTTGATCCGGTCAGGCGATAGACTGGTAACGTATTGTGCCTTAGCCTTGGAGAGCCGGAACTTTTTTGCCTGGGTCTTCAAGGAAGAAAGGAAGAGAAAAAACCATACGAGAGGGAGCAAAAGGCCGATCACAGTCAGAATGGTGGCCGGCAGAAGAGCCTGCGGATTTTTGGTTCTCAGACCAAAGCATACTCCGCCAAAGGAAAGCATGATGACAGTAAAAAGCAGAGGGGCTTTCCAGAGCTTTTTTCTCCGGAAGGCATCAAATAAGCCAAAGCGGACAAAATCCTTACTGTCCAGATTGGCGGGAATCTTGATAGAGGCTTTTGAGGCAGCTGACATAGAATTCTCCCTTGAAACGTATGTTCCGATCTGATCAATGGCATCTGGATGGCAGTTTTTCCGTTTGGGCAGACAAAGCCGAAAAGAACCTGAGCCTTCCCCATATGGCAAAACACCGGCGCAGCTTTAACCGCGCCGGTGAAGATTTTTTCAAGCGTAAAGGAATCAAAGCTGACAGTCGGGCATCGATGATAATGCATCAGTACTTTGCGTTTTGCAGTAGAGGCAACCGCAATGGTAATTGTACTATAATAAGTCAGGAAGATGCAAGCGGTATGTTTGGAATATTTTTTATAAAAAGTCTTGAAAATAGTTGGCAATCTGCTAAAATATTACCTGTAAGTCAAAAAGGATGGTTTGGCTTTTACTGAATATCCACAAAACGTATAGGAGGTAGGAAATATGAAAAAATTCCTGGCAGCTCTCATGACACTGTGCATGGCATTCTCACTTTGTGCAGTAACCGTACTTGCTGACGACCCCATCACACTTACCTATGCTGAGGTTAATCCGCTCGATGGCACCATTGTCGGCGAAATGGCAAAGGCCTTCAAAGAAAAGACAGAGGAGCTTTCCGGCGGCTCAGTCCTGATCGATATCCAGGCCGGTGGCGTCCTGGGCTCTGAGGATCAGATTCTGGACAATCTGCTGGGTTATGGCAATATCACCGATATCAGCCGTATTTCCGCATTTGCCCTGACACAGTACGGTTGTGATAAGGCCAGCCTTCTGTCCATCCCCTACACCTTCGTCAATGAGGAGCATTTCTGGAATTTCGCTGCCAGCGATCTGGCAAAGGATTTCCTGATGGAGCCGCAGGAGGTAGGTCTGCCTCTGCGTGGTCTTTGCTATGGAGAAGAAGGCTTCCGCCATTTCTTCTTCAAGAACGAAGTCAGAACTCTGGACGATATGAAGGGCCTGAAGATTCGTGTTTCCTCTGATCCCATCATGACCGGTATGGTTACCGACCTTGGCGCATCTGCCACAACCGTAGCCTTCACAGAGCTCTACAGCGCTCTGAATACCGGTGTTGTTGACGGCGCCGAGCAGCCGACTCCCAACTATCGTTCCAATGCCTTCCAGGAAGTGGCTCCTTATCTGCTTCTGGATGGCCATACCCTTGGCGCACTGCAGATCGTCATCTCTGATGCCGGCTGGGCAAAACTGAACGAGGAGCAGCAGGGCTGGATCATGGAAGCTGCTGAGTACGCTTCTGGCGTTTGCCGTGAAAAGGTTGCCGAGATCGAAGCCGAGACCTTCGAGAAGCTTGCGGAAGACGGTGCAACCGTGATCGAAGTCGAGGACAAGACTCCCTGGATCGAAGCCTGCCAGCCCACCATCAAGGCCAACACCGAAAAGCTTGCCGATCTGTATCAGCAGATTCTTGACATGCAGTAAGGCTTTGCTATTTTACTCCTCTGCCTCGCATATGCTCACGAATACTGCCGAATCAAAACCAAAACGGTTTGTTGGTTACGGTAGCAGAAAAGCAGTTCGTGCCTGGCAGCTATCGTCAAGAAACGAATCCTCATAGGAATGATTCAAGCCTGAGGGGCGTGGGGGCAAGTCCCTGCGCCCCTTTTTTTCGCAGAGCCGCCCGGCAGTCGATTGATTTGTCTATGCGGCGATTAAGAAAGGGGTTTTATATGCCTGCTTTTTTTACAACACTAAAAAAAATCAAGCCTGTCTATGACTGGACTTACAAAATCATCATGTTCATCTGCAAGCTTTTGCTCATCGGCGATATTGTCATTACCTCCTGGGCTGTTGCCGGCCGCTATATTCCCTTTATCACCGACCCTCACTGGAGTGAGGAGGTCGTCCTGACCCTGATGGCCTATATGGCTGTGCTTTCAGCTACACTTGCCATTCGCAAACGTGCCCATATCCGTATGACAGCCTTTGATTCCTATCTTCCCAAGAAGGTTCTTCTGGTTTCCGATATTCTGGCTGATTTGGCCGTTCTCGCGCTTGGCGTGGTTCTGGTGGTCTATGGTTTAAAATTCTGCTATTCCCCGCTTAGTATTCGGGGCAAATATGCTTCTATCCCCACCCTGAGCAAATTCTGGCAGTATCTGCCGATTCCGGTGGCAGGCATTGGCATGATCATTTTTGAACTGGAGCAGATTTTTCTTCATATTGAAGAACTCTTTGTGAAGGAAGACAATAAGGAGGTGTCTAAATAATGAGTCCGGAAACAGTATCAACGATCATCCTGTTAGGCAGCTTCTTCATTATGGTTATTATCCGCTTCCCCATCGCCTACGCGGTAGGGATTTCCACCATCCTGTGCATGCTTTCCATGGGCCAGAACCTGGTATCTCTGCCCCAGCAGATGGTGAAGGGCGTGTGGTCCTTCTCCCTGATGGCAGTTCCCTTCTTCATCACCATGGGCGTGCTCATGGGAACCGGCGGAATTTCTGACAAGCTGATTGCCCTGGCCAACTCTCTGGTCGGCTGGATGCGCGGCGGTCTTGCCATGGTAAACATCGTGGCTTCCTATTTCTTCGGCGGTATCTCCGGCTCTGCTTCTGCGGATACCGCTTCTCTTGGCTCTATCCTGATTCCCATGATGGTGGATGAGGGCTATGATCCTGACTTTTCAACGGCTGTTACCATCACCTCCTCCTGTGAAGGCCTGCTGGTGCCGCCAAGCCATAATATGGTTATCTATGCTACCACGGCCGGCGGCGTGTCTGTAGGAGCTCTTTTCATGGCAGGCTATCTGCCGGGAGCTCTTCTTGCGATTTCCCTGATGGTGGGCTCCTATATCCTTTCGGTTAAAAATAATTATCCCAAAGGGGAACCCTTTTCCATCACCAATTTTGTCAAACAGATTGCAAAATCGATCTGGGCCCTTCTGGCTGTTCTGATCGTTGTGGTCGGTGTGGTTGGCGGTCTCTTCACCGCTACGGAATCTGCCGCTATCGCTGTTGTCTATTCTCTCTTTATCTCTGTCTTCGTTTACAGAGGACTGAACTGGAAGGGGGTATGGAAGAGCCTGGAGCAGTGCATCGAGACACTGTCGATCGTGTTGATCCTGATTGCCATGAGTGCGGCCTTTGGCAACTGCCTTACCCTGCTCCATGTTCCGGCCAAGGCTGCCAACCTGATCACCAGCGTTTCCAGCAACCGGATTGTCGTTATCCTTCTGCTGAATCTCATCCTGCTGATCCTGGGCATGATTATGGATATGGCTCCTATCATTCTGATCGCTACCCCAATCCTTCTGCCTGTAGCCCAGAGTGCCGGACTGCATCCGATTCAGTTTGGTATTATGATGGTTCTGAACTGCGGTATCGGTCTTCTGACTCCGCCGGTAGGCGCCGTTCTCTTTATCGGCTCCGCAGTGGCGAAAAGACCGATGGAAAAGGTTGTAAAGGCAACCTTGCCCTTCTATATCTGCATGATTATCGCCTTGCTGCTTATTTCCTTTGTACCGGGCATCAGTCTGTGGCTGCCTAAGCTGACAGGAGCCCTGGTATAAGATTCAGGAGATGTTAACGGAATAACATGCGCCGCATTTACGCCGCCGCAAGAGGCATAATTCCGTGGTAAATCTGTGCGCATACGATTAAGAGGAGAAAAACCATGTTTACAGAAAATAAAGCGGTTGTTCCTTCTGATATCGGGGGAGGAGTATCCCGCAAAATACTCTCCTACAGCAAAAATCTGATGGCAGCGGAGCTGGTCTTTCCCAAGGGGGCAGTGGGAGCGAAGCATTCCCATCCGCATGAACAGATCGGCTATATTGTTTCAGGCCGTCTGATTTTCCAGGAGGAGGGGCAGGCGGATCAGGTTCTACAGTCTGGCGACACCTATTATGTCGCCCCAAACGTCATCCATGGGGTAGAAATTCTGGAGGACACGAAGCTGCTGGATATCTTTACACCGATGCGTGAGGATTTTGTCTGAGTGTGGACGTCGACGAAACAGTTCCTCTTTTTTTTTCTAAAGGAGATTCATTATGGAAATGACAATGCGTTGGTACGGATCAAAATTCGATACCGTTACGCTGGAACAGATTCGGCAGGTGCCCGGGGTGACGGGTGTCATTACAACTCTTTACGACACGACACCGGGAGAGGTCTGGACACAGGAAGCCATCCATGCCCTGAAGGAAGAGGTGGAAGCAGCCGGCCTGCGTCTTTCAGGGATCGAGAGTGTGAATGTCTGTGATTCCATCAAGGTGGGAGACGCCGACAGGGATAAATATATCGCCAATTACATTGAGACCCTGGAGAACCTGGGAAAGGAAGACATCCATCTGGTATGCTACAATTTTATGCCGGTATTTGACTGGACCAGGACAGAGCTGGCGCGTGTCCGCGCGGATGGCTCGACGGTGCTGGCCTATAACCAGAAGGCGATAGATGCCATCGATCCCAATGATCTGGCAGCATCCATGGAAAAAATGTCCGGCGGTACCGTTCTTCCAGGCTGGGAACCGGAGCGCATGGCCAAGGTGACGGAGCTGTTTGAAATGTACAAGGCGGTAGACGGGGAAAAGCTTTTTGAAAACCTGGTTTATTTCCTTAAGGCTATCATGCCGGTATGCAACAAGTATGACATTAAGATGGCAATCCACCCGGATGACCCTGCCTGGAGTGTGTTCGGCCTTACCCGTATCATCAATTCCGAGGAGAATATCCTGCGGCTGATGAAGGCAGTGGATGACGTACACAATGGTGTCACCTTCTGCTCCGGTTCCTACGGTACGAATCTGGCCAATGACCTGCCGCACATGATCCGTGTCCTGAAAGGACGTGTCCACTTTGCCCATGTGCGAAACCTGCATTTTAACGATACCTCAAGGGAGAATTATGACTTTGAGGAAGCCTGCCATATCTCCGCTGACGGTAATTTCGATATGTATGAGATCGTGAAGGCTCTTTATGAGACCGGCTTTGACGGTCCCATCCGTCCCGACCATGGTCGTATGATCTGGGGAGAAAAGGCTATGCCCGGTTACGGTCTTTATGACAGAGCCCTTGGCGCTACTTATATCCAGGGCCTGTGGGAAGCGATCGACAAAAATGCAAAGAGAGGATAGGAGGATATCAGAAGACTATGAGGCTTTCACTGGAAGGACTTCAGAAAAGAGAAGAATGGGAAGCCGCAGGGATCACTCTTCCGGCATATGATATCTGCGCTGTTGCAGACCGCACGAAACAGGCTCCGGTATGGGTTCATTTCGGCATCGGTAATATTTTCCGTATTTTTATCGGTGGGATTGCAGACAGTCTGATCACGGAAGGGGCATTGGATAAAGGCATCACCTGTGTGGAATCCTTTGACTTTGACGTAGTGGATCAGATCTACAAGCCCTATGACAACCTGGTGCTGGGAGTGACCCTTATGGCGGACGGCTCTACAAAAAAGCAGGTGATAGGGTCTCTGACAGAAGCAATCAAGGCACAGACGGGAGTCCCGGAAAACTGGGAACGCCTTCGCTGTATTTTTACGGATCCGGGACTGCAGATGGTATCCTTCACCATCACAGAGAAGGGCTATGAGCTTAAGAATGCGGCGGGTGCTTTCTTCCCCTTTGTGCAGGCGGATATTGATGCCGGCCCGGCCAAGGAAGGCCAGCAGGCTCCGGCCTACAATTCTGCCATGTCCATCGTGACAGCGCTTCTGTACGAGCGCTACCGGGCAGGCAAATATCCTCTGGCCGTGGTTTCCATGGACAACTGCTCCCACAACGGGGAAAAACTGATGAATTCCATCACGGAGATGGCCAGGCTCTGGCAGGAGAAGGGCTTTGTGCCCGCCGAATTTTCCGCCTGGCTAAAGGATGAATCCCAGGTGGCCTTCCCCTGGTCCATGATCGACAAGATCACCCCCCGCCCGTCTCCTTCTGTACAGGCGGAACTGGAGAAGCTGGGACTGGAAAATATAGCGCCGGTTATCACCTCGAAGCGAACCTATATTGCCCCCTTTGTCAATGCAGAGGGGCCTCAGTACCTGGTGATTGAGGATAAGTTCCCCAATGGTCGTCCTGCCCTGGAAAAGGCCGGGGTGTACATGACGGACAGGGATACGGTGAACAAGGTGGAGCGCATGAAGGTGACCACCTGTCTGAATCCTCTTCATACGGCACTGGCAGTCTATGGATGCCTGCTGGGTTATGAGCTGATTGCGGACGAGATGAAGGACAAAGAGCTGAAGGAACTGGTCAACCGGATCGGTCCGGTAGAGGGGATGCCCGTGGTGACAGACCCTGGTATCCTGTCTCCCAAGGATTTCGTTCAGGAAGTGATCGAGGTGCGTCTGCCCAATCCCTTCATGCCTGACACCCCCCAGCGCATTGCCACGGATACTTCCCAGAAGGTGGGAATCCGCTACGGAGAGACCATCAAGTCCTATGTCGAAAAAAATGGCAATGCTTCCGCCCTGCAAGCGATTCCGCTGGCTATTGCAGGCTGGCTTCGCTATCTGGTTGGCGTGAATGACAAGGGGGAGGCCTTTGAGCGGTCTTCAGATCCCATGCTTGAGGAGCTGACAGCGGCTCTGGATGGATTGGCACTGGGAGATACACAGCCGAAGATCCACAAGAAGGTGCAGCCCATTCTCTCCAATGCCAATATTTTTGGCAGTGACCTTTACCAGGCCGGTATTGGGGAAAAGATAGAAGGCTTCCTGGAGGAAGAGCTGAAAGGCCCCGGCGCGGTACGGGCTACCTTGATTAAATATATCAAGGCTTGAAAATCCCGGAAACAGGCAGCCTAAACAAGCTATAGTAAAATCGTGTGCATACGAAAAACAGATTGGGTCAGAGGATAAATCATCTTCTGGCTCATTTCTGTATGGAAGAGTGAAAGATATCAGGCACCTTGGGATGACAGCAGGCATATCCCTGATTGGAGACAGTAATGGAATATCATGGTAGTGTAGAGGAAGACGCGGCGACTCAAGTGGTGCATGTACTGATCAATCCTGCAAGCCAGTCCGGCTACAGTGTAAAGGTGTGGGAGAAACTGGCTCCCTCCTTTCTGGCGGCCGGTTGGAACTGTCAGGTACATATGTCCTCATTGGATTGTGGTCTGGCCCGGCTGGCTCAGGATTTGTGCCGGGAGCAGGAAGGACAGACAGAAAGGTCGTCGCCCCAGACCTTTTTGGTACTGGGAGGGGACGGAACCCTGAATGAGGTCCTAAACGGGATTGAAGACTTTTCACAGGTCAGGATCGGCTACCTGCCCACAGGCTCAAGCAATGATTTTGCACGGGCAATCGGTATTCGTACCCCTCAGGATGCCGCCGCGAGAATCCTTGCCGGGGAGAAAAAGGGAAAGCTTGATCTGGGTGAGGTTAGCTATGCGGATGCCCGGACAGGAGAAGAGAAAAAGCGATTCTTCCTCGTTTCTGCCGGTATGGGCTTTGATGCCGCATCCTGTGCCGGCGTGGAAAGATCCCCATATAAAAAACTGCTCAATCGCTTCCACATGGGAAAGCTGATCTATCTGGGCGTGGCCGTTCGGCTGATCCTGACGACCCGCCTGCTTCCCTTTCGGATAGAAGTGACAAGCCAGGGGATCACGGAAAGCCTTTCCTTCGGGAAAACCCTCTTCGCCGTCTGCATGAATCATGGCTATGAAGGGGGCGGCTTCCTTTTCTGCCCTGAAGCCAAGGGACAGGACGGCAAAATCGACCTATGTGTAGCCTCAGACATCGGACGCCTGCGCTTCTTCCTTCTTGTCCCGACGGCAAAGAAGGGGAACCATGTGAAACATAGGGGAGTAACCGTCCGCCAGGGAGAAACAATATCAATTACCACAGAGGAAGCTGTCTATCTCCATACCGACGGAGAAGTACTCGGTCAGACATCCCAAGTGACAGTAAAGATTCACCATGGGATTCTGGAGTTACTGTAAAAATGCGCCGTATATTCGCTGTTGGGTTCGGTCGCTTGAGTGACCGGATAGGCCGAAATAAATGCGCATACGATAAAAGCATTCCTTCACGGATACGATCAGTTTATGCTAAGAGGAGACAGAAATGAAATTCTACCTGGCGCCCATGGAGGAGGTCACCGGTTATGTTTTCCGAAATGTCCATTCCCGACTGTTTGGAAAGCTGGATAAATACGTGACGCCTTTTGTATCGCCTATGCAAAAAAGAGGGTTAAAAAGCCGTGACAGGAAGGAGATTGATCCGCAGAACAATAAAGATCTTCCCGTGGTGCCTCAGGTACTGACCAATCACGCGGAGGCTTTGGTCCATACGGCCCGCCTGGTGAAGGGACTGGGCTATGGGGAGCTGAACCTGAACCTGGGCTGTCCCTCGGCGACAGTGGTACCCAAGCGAAAGGGAAGCGGCTTCCTGGCGGATCCGGAGGAATTGGAGTCCTTTTTTCAGGAGGTATATTTCCAGCTGAAATCCACTGATCCGGTCATCTCCGTGAAAACCCGATTGGGTCTGACGAGACCTGAGGAATTTTACGACATTCTTCCTGTCTTCAATCGGTACCCTATCGGCGAGCTCATTATCCATCCCCGGATTCAGACCGATTTCTATCGCAATCAGCCCAAGCTGGAGTATTTTGCCTGGGCAATGAGTCATTGTCCCCTTCCTTTGTGCTACAATGGGGATATTACGGATGTGGATCATTACTGCCGGCTGAGGGAAAGCTTTCCCTCCCTGGGTGCTGTGATGATCGGGCGTGGACTGGTCAGGAATCCTGCCCTGGTAAGGGAAATAAAAGGCGGGGATAGGGTCACCTCAGAAGAGCTGTCCGTCTATGAGCGGGAATTGTATAAGGGATATTGTGAAGCCTATGGCGAGGAGAGAAATGCCGTATTTAAAATGAAAGAGGTATGGTATTACCTCTCAGATATGCTTCCGGAAGAGACGAGGGAGAAAAAGCTGAAAAAGATACGAAAAGCCACTCGCCCGGATCAATATCGGCAGGCGGCAGATGAAGCATTTTCGGTAAAGGCTTAAGTCCGCAGCTCGCACCTGCTGCGAGCTGCGGACTTGCACAAAAAAACAGGGCTTTTCCCCGGTCATTTTTGTGCTGACGATACATATATCCCTGCCCATAAATCCTCTATACTGGCATTATGGTTTCGTTTATGCTGCCTGTATTCGGTGCAGCCTAAAGTCCGGAAGAAAAGGGGGAATGACAAATGATGACACCGCGGGAAAATGCCATGGCGATCTTCCGCCATGAACAGCCGGATTATTATGGGGATTTTATGAATGCTATGCAGCTGGTTCCGGATCCTGTGCTGCTGGAAGGGATGATACCACAGGACGGACAGCCATATGCCGACGCCTGGGGAACCGTCTGGAAGTTTATGCCAGGTGCGCCGGGACGGCATCCCTATATTACGGAAGAAAATAAGGTGATCAAGGATATCGAAAGGTGGGAGGAATACCTCAAGGTTCCCTCACTGGAGGGATTGGATTTTACCCAGGCACAGAAGGTCGCTGATCAGACGGATCGGAGAGAGAAGTTTGTGGGCTTCATGTTCTCTGGCGGACTGTTTGAACGTTCCCATTTCCTGATGGGGATGGAGGACGCCCTGATGAACTATATGGAGTATCCGGATGAGATGAAGGCTCTGCTCAGAGTCGTGGCGGATTATAAGATAGCCTATATCAAGCTGATGGCCGAGAAAATTCATCCGGATGTGATCTTCTACCATGATGACTGGGGCTCCAAGCAGAATGTCTTTCTTCCCCCGGCTGTGTGGAGGGATATCATTAAACCGCTGCAGCAGGAGATCTCTGACACCATCCATAACTGTGGTATGATCTATATGCATCATGCGGACTGCATCTGTCAGCCCATTGTCAGGGATATGGTGGAGCTCGGCATTGACATCTGGCAAGGTGTCATCGCCCAGAATGATATCGTTGAGATACAGAGGATTACCGAGGGAAAACTGGCCATGGTCGGTGGCGTGGACGGTCCGAAGATTGATCTGGAGGGAATGTCTGAGGAACTGATCCGCCAGGAAGCAAGACGGGCCATTGACACCTATTGTCCGGCAGGAAGATTTTATCCCGGCATTCCCAATGGACAGTGCTACAACAAACGGAATGATGCGATCGTAAAGGACGAATTGGAGAAATATGGCAGGGAGTTTGCCTTAAAGCATCCGATATGAGACATGGGGACGGTTCTGTTGACTCCCTACCCTTTCGCCAGCTGCCAGAAGGCTACAGCGCTTGCCGCAGCGACATTGAGGGAATCAACGCCGTGGGACATGGGGATCATCACGGTATGGTCGCATTGGGCGATGCTTGCAGCGGATAAGCCGTCCCCTTCGGAACCGAGAAAGACTGCCAGGCGGGCAGACGGTGGGAGGGAAAGACAGTCAAGGCTGACAGCGTCCTCTCTTAGGGCCAGGGCTATTGTGGTAAAGCCCATTTCCCGGAAGAGCTGAGTGGCATCCTTTTCCCATTTTTCCATATCCCCAGGAAATACTGTCCAGGGCACCTGAAAAACTGTGCCCATGCTCACTCGCGCAGCTCTGCGGTAGAGTGGATCCGTACAGCCGGGGGACAAAACAAGGGCATCCACGAACATGGCTGCGGCAGAGCGGAAGATCGCGCCCAGGTTGGTAGGATTCATAACCCTTTCCAATACAGCTACCATTTTGGCCTCCCGGCATATTTCTGAAACAGCCGGGAGGCGCTTTCTTTTCATAGCGCACAAAAATCCCCCTGTCAGCTCATAGCCTCTCAACTGGGTCATGGCTTCATGTTCGATCAGATAGAGATCTGTCTGGGGGAATTGCCTTGTCAGATCTGCCGCGTCTGAGCGGTAGATCCTTTCTTCCATCAAAAAGGAGACCGGTTCATAGCCGGCTGCTATGGCACGGCGGATCACCTTGGCGCTTTCCGCGATAAAGAGTCCCGGCTGAGGCTCATAATAATGCAGGAGCTGGTTCTCCTTTAATCTCGCATAAGGTGCCAGCCGTGGATCCTCGAAGTCTTTTATTCCTGTCATCTGAATTTCTCATCTACGATACTCTGATATTGGTCTGCCTCTTGCAGTGTTGCCCTGCTGATGCGCTCCATCCGGGTAATGCCTGTATAGACGGGAAGACCGGCCTTATCCCCCTCCTGTCCCGGATCAATGACAGAAGGGGAACTCACCCTTTCCGAAGATCGATCTACCCCGTAGATTCGCACCTTATCCCCATATTCCAGCACATCTCCACGGATCAGGACACCGTTTCGGTTATAGATTCCTTCTTTCGGGGGATCAGCATAAAAGAGGTCCAGGGTATCCAGGTCTACGAAAACGGTCCGTTTGAGATATTCTCCATATTGCAGAACGATAGCAGAGATTGCTTTCTGCTGCTCCAGTCTCTCCGCCTCTTTGTCCAGTTCTGCCTGATGGATGACCACCCGCCAGAAATTTCCTGCGATAAAGGCAAGTACAGCGACAAGGATCATCATTCCCAGGATGAACTTCAGATCCGTTTTTTCCCGGGGAGCTTTTTCCCCTGTTTTGTTTTCTTCTTTTTCCATTTCTTGATACACCGGATCCTTACTCGCCTGCTGTCTGCTGCCAGCTTCTGAGGGCTGCCGCGATCACGGCATCCATGTCATAGTACTTGTATTCGCCCAGACGACCGCCAAAAACGATGTTTTTCTCCGCAGAAGCCAACTCCTTGTATCTGGCGTAGAGCTTCCCGTTTTTCTCGTCATTGACGGGATAGTAGGGCTCGTCCCCCGGCTTCCACTCCGAAGAATACTCCCGGGATATGATGGTCTTTGGAATATCCTTTCCGTCAGCATCCTTGCCGAATTCAAACCATTTATGCTCAATGATACGGGTCCAGGGGGTTTCCGCATCCGTATAATTGACGGCCGCGTTTCCCTGGTAATTGGGAATATCCAGGGTTTCGGTCTCGAAACGAACCGAACGATATTCCAGATTCCCCAGACGATAGCCAAAATAAGCGTCAATGGGACCGGTATAAATCACCTTGTCAGCCAGGGCATCCCACTGCGCCTTGTCCTTCAGATAATCCTGGCTCAGACGGACTTCAATTCCATCAAGCATATTTGCCACCAGTCTGGTATAGCCGCCCACGGGAATGCCCTGATAAAGCGCGTTGAAGTAATTGTTGTCAAAGGTCAGTCTGACAGGCAGACGACGGATGATGAAGGCCGGCAGCTCAGTACAGGGACGTCCCCACTGCTTTTGCGTATAGCCCTTGATCAGCTTCTCATAGATATCCGTTCCGACTAAGGATATGGCCTGCTCCTCCAGGTTTTTGGGTTCGGAGATCCC
The DNA here is from genome assembly GCA_017515325.1 of Blautia sp. Taxonomy (GTDB): domain Bacteria; phylum Bacillota; class Clostridia; order Lachnospirales; family Lachnospiraceae; genus Blautia_A. The sequence continues at coordinate 6,807 of JAFWGA010000043.1, read as the reverse complement.
TGCCGCCTGTCTTTGCTGCTCAATCTTTTCGGCTGCCTCCTGTGGCGTCACAACCCCCCACATCCGGTTAAAGGTATACATATTGAAGGGCAGGGAATAAAGCTCCCCATGGTAGTTGGCCACCGGAGAATTGGTGAAACGGTTGAAAACAGCGAAACGATTGACATAATCCCAGACTGTTTTATCGTTGGTGTGGAAGATGTGGGCGCCGTAGATATGGACGTGGATTCCTTCCTGCTCCTGGGTATAGACATTACCGGCAATGTTAGGACGTTTATCGATGACCAGAACCTTTCTGCCCGCAGCCTTGGCCTGTTGGGCAAAGACGGCTCCGAAAAGTCCGCTTCCCACTACCAGATAATCGAATTGTTTCATGCTTTTTCTCCTTATTTAGAACACATATTCCAGTCTGACACGTAACGACTCAGCACTTTACACTTTGAAGTTCCCCTGACATTTCATATTCCTCTTTGATCACAGACACCGATCAGGCAGCATCTGTCGCAGAAGGGCTTCGTTCTTGCCGTACATACAGCACGGCCATGCTCCACAAAGCGGTGGCACAGGGCGTTTCCTTCCTCGGGAGGGATGATCTTCCATAAAGCCATCTCTACCTTTTTGGGGTCCTTGATCTGATCGACCAGGCCGATACGGTTTACCAGCCGGATACAATGGGTATCCGTTACGATGGCAGGCTTGTGGAAGACGTCCCCCATGATCAGATTGGCGCTTTTTCGGCCGACCCCCGGCAGAGCCAGCAGCTCCTCAAAGCTATCCGGAACATTGCCGTCATATTTTTCCTGCAGGATGCGCATGCAGGCGCTGATATCTCTGGCTTTGCTGCGGCCCAGACCACAAGGCCGGACCAGCTCCTCGATTTCCTCCGGCCGGGCTTTGGCAAGAGAGGCCACATCAGGAAATTTCGCATACAGATCCTGAACCACCACATTCACCCGTGCATCCGTACACTGGGCAGCCAGCCGTACACTGACCAAAAGCTTCCAGGCCTGGTCATAATCAAGGCTGCAATCCGCATCCGGATAAGCCTCCCGCAGCAAAGCGATCACCTGAAGCGCCTTCTCCTTCTGTCTGGCAATTTCTCTTTCAACGGCCCTGGACTTGCCGGCCTCCTCTTTCATACGCGTCCCTCCTGCTCTTACCCCATATCCTATAGCCGGTCAAAGATTCTGATGTCGATCATTATACCGTATTTGACAGACAATGTACAGGCGGCACTTCAGCCAATCTTCAGAATTCATAGAGAAGCCTCTTCCCCCGGCTTTTCAGTTGACGATGTCCCCCCCCTTAGTTTATACTGGAACAATCAGCCAATGACAAACTCAAAGAAAGGAAACGAGTCCACCATCATGAAGCATCAGAAAAACATATTTAAAACAGCAGTAAAAGTCCTGATCGCACTATTCCTTGCCCTGTTTGTGATCGTCCTTGGCTATTTTGCCTACGTCCTGCTGACTTATTCCCGGATCGAAGACAAACAGGCACTTGAGGTCACCGGAAATGCAGATCGGACACTGGTCCCCGAGCCAGGCCGGGAATACACCGCAGTAAGCTATAACATCGGGTTCGGTGCGTATACGCCGGATTTTACCTTTTTTATGGATGAGGGAAAGCAAAGCCGGGCTGCCTCAAAGGAGAGCGTGATCGAATGTATAACAGGTTCCGCAAAAAAGGCGCTGGAGTATGAACCGGATTTCGTTCTCTTCCAGGAAGTGGATACAGACGCGACAAGAAGCTATCATGTGAACCAGGTAGAAATGATCGACGATTTGTTTGAGGGATACGACCACATCATGGCGATTGATTATAATTCTGCCTATCTGATGTACCCCATAACCGAACCACATGGCGCTTCGAAATCCAGTATCCTGACGCAGAGCCGTTTCCCAGTGACATCCTCTCTTCGCCGCAGCCTGCCCATTTCCAAAGGACTCAAAAAACTGTTGGACCTGGACCGCTGTTACAGTGTTTCCCGCATCCCGACAGCAGACGGCAAGGAGCTGATTCTGATCAACACCCATCTGTCTGCCTATGGCGTGGAAAAGGGGCAGGGAAATGCCCAGCTGGAGATGATGTTTGCCGATATGAAAGCAGAATATGAAAAAGGAAACTATGTGGTATGCGGCGGGGATCTGAATCATGATTTTACCGGAGATTCGAGAAACGTGCTCAATCCCGGAGCAGACCGTACATACAGCTGGTGCCATTCCTTCCCTGATGAGCTGGTGCCGGAAGGGTTTTCCAAATGTGACAATTACGCAGAAGGCCTGGTCAGCACTTCACGGTATACCAATATCCCTTATTCAAAGGACAGCTTTACGGTGGTGCTGGATGGCTTTATCGTTTCAGATAATGTAACCTGTACCTATGTTCAGAATGAGAATACGGATTATGTGTATTCGGATCATAATCCTGTTCTGATGAAATTTAAGCTGGGACAGTAAACAGCAGTTTGTGCGAAAGGCTTTTTTATGATACAGACACGACGATTATACTATGAAGATTCTTACAGAAAGGAATTTACCGCCCGGGTAATGGATTGCCGGGAAGGGAAAAGGGGCTGGCTGATCCTTCTGGATCAGACCGCCTTCTACCCGGAGGGGGGAGGGCAGCCGGCCGATCATGGCCTCTTGTTCGTCACATACCCCGATGCCTGTGGGGAGCAGGAGGGGAAAAAGAAGGAAGATGCCGCCTTGCAGCTGGGCATAGAGGTGACGGATGTACATGAGAAAGACGGTGAGATTCTGCACCGTACACAAGAGCCGATCCCGGCGGGTAGCCTGGTAATCGGGCAGATCGACTGGGAAAGGCGCTTTGACCTCATGCAGCAGCATTCGGGGGAGCATATGGTCAGCGGCCTGATCCATTCCCGCTTTGGCTATAACAATGTAGGCTTCCACCTGGGCAGCGATGTGGTTACCATTGACTTCGATGGACTGCTGACAGCAGAGGATGTGAAGGAAATCGAGGCCAATGTCAATGCCCTGATCTGGGAAAACACTCCCGTTGAAATCTTTTATCCCAGCCCGGAGGAGCTTTCCGTCCTGGATTACCGAAGCAAGAAGGAGCTGACGCAGGATGTGCGCATCGTCCGTTTCCCCGGTGCGGATACCTGTGCCTGCTGCGGAACCCATGTTGCCGGAACCGGTGCAGTGGGTATGGCTAAGCTCCTCTCTGTGACAGGCTTCAGGGAAGGCGTGCGCATTGAGATGATCTGTGGCAGACGGGTTCTGACATACCTCAATCAGATCAATGAGCAGAATCACAGGATATCCGTCAGGCTTTCCGCTAAGATAGACCGGACAGCCGAGGCGGTAGACCGGCTGGCAGAGGAAAACTTCCAACAGAAGGGGAGAATTCTGACCCTGGAGGAGGAAGCTTTTGCCGCAAAAGCCAGGGAGCAGGCCGGGAAAGGCAATGTCCTCCTCCTGGAGAGGGGGCTTGCCTCAGACAGTGTCAGAAAACTGTGCGATACTGTCATGCAGACCTGTGGCGGCCGCTGCGCCGTATTCTCCGAAAATCCCGACGGAAGCTTCAAATATGCTATTGGCCAGAAGGACGCGGATCTTCGCACCCTGGTAAAAGAAATGAATCAGGCTCTTTCGGGCAGAGGAGGCGGGAAGCCCTTCTTCGTGCAGGGCTCGGTGAAGGCCTCCCTGGCAGAGATACAGACATTCTGGAATCAGGCGGCCGGTGATGGGACGAAATGAAATACTATAATAACCGTAAAACAACAATATACGCGATACTTGTCCCGTCATCTACCCGGTCTGCTCTTGCGCAAAGACGGATATCCCCTTTGGAAGGCACATGGACCAGCAATTCTTTCTGGCTTCCGTCTATGCCGGCAATAAAGCGTTCCGTATATTCCCTGTGAGGAATATCCTTGTGGCCTTCGATCCAGTGGCAGAATTCACCGGAATTCAGAAGCCTTTCAAATGCTGCCTGGTCTAAGCCCAGTGTGCTCTCCAGCCCATGGACGGCAACCTCGTAGACCAGATTCTGCTCATATCGGTGGAGAAGCAGGATGCTGTCGGTCAGAAACTGAGACAGAACCCGCATCTGGTTCCGGGACCGCATGATGTCCGTGATTTCCAGGAGGACACTCTGCCAGCACGGGGCACCGTAAAAGTCCGTCAACCGGCATTGTTCCACGACATAAATATAGCCGCCTTTTTTTGTTTTCAGCCGATAAGGGCGTGGGGTATCCCTGCTGCCCTGCCATATTTCCTGTATGTCCTGCGCCAGTCCTTCTCTGTCTTTAGGATGTATCATATTGATCAGCCGGTAGTCGAAGTGGAAGCGGATCTCCGCTTTGCTGTAGCCGGTCATTTCCATAAAGTGTTTGCCGATATAAAGGAATTCATAACCTTCCCCCAGGGTCGTCCTCAGGTAACCGCCGGGAATGTCCGCATCGACGGACTGGCTTTCTGTTACATCCTGGGAAGAACCATAGAAAAGAATCCCCTCTGCATCACGACCGATGTAATAAACGGACAGGGAGATCCAGACCAGCACATGATTGGGACGATATACTCTTATGACTCCTTTGGCTCCTGTGGCATGATGGGCGGCACTTTCCTGGAGAATATCAAAAAACTTTTTCCTGTCGTCAGGGTGCAGATATTTCTGGATAGAGGTCTGCCGCTGTGAAAAGTCATGTGTGTCAATCCCGACAAGCTCGAAAAACTGCTGGTTATAGCGGATGATGTCCACATCCTCCCCATGCCAGTGATAAAAGCAGACGGCTCCCAGGATATTGTTCAGCATGACGTCTGAATAGATGTTTTCATCCAGAAATTCTCTGACATGCAGCTGTTCGTTGGATTTGAAGACTAAGCCGCTGAAATCAATGTGGGATTTTTCAGAGATCAACCGTTCGAACTCCGGGATCTCCATAGGCTTGTAGAAGTAAAAGCCCTGCATATACCGGCAGCCCAGGTCACGAAGATAGGAGAATTGCTCCTGGGTTTCCACACCCTCTATGATGACGGGAGTTCCCAGGTTCCTGGTCAGGTTTATGATGGAGTCCAGGATGCTTAAGCCCTTCTGTTCATCCTTTTTGCTGATTTGAAGAAACTGGGCATCCAGCTTGATTACGTCTACGTTTATGCTCCTGAGCATGTTGAGGGAGGAATATCCGGAACCAAAATCATCCATGAGTACCTTGAAGCCGGCATCCTGCAGCCTGGTAACGGTATCGGTGACAATAGCTCCGTTTTCCACGTAGGCGGATTCTGTGATTTCGATTTCCAGATATTTTGGCTTCAGACCGTATCTTTCGACCAGGTTTAAGCAGGTCCGCGGGATATCGAGATTCTGGATGTCTATCCGGGAAATGTTGACAGAGATTGGAACAGGCTCATGACCCTGATCAATCCAACTGCGAAGCCACTGACAGACAGCTTCCATGAGATACAGATCCAGCCTTGTGATGAGATCATGGCGTTCCAGAACAGGGATAAACTCCGCAGGTGAGATGAATGTTCCATTCTTCTTCCATCTTGCCAGGGATTCCCCTCCTACGATCCGGTGATTCGAGGCAATACATTGCGGCTGGATATAGAAGGTGATTTCGTTTCTGTCAAAGGCTTTCAGAAAATCATAGGCGAGCCTGTATTCCTGGCTTGTCTCCTGGTGGAGGACGGGATTGTAGTAATGAACGAAGCAGTGCATGTCCCGCAGGTTTTCCTCAAGAGCCAGTCCGGCATCATTAAAGGACTCCATGATATGGGGGCTATTGATACGGGCAATCCCTATTCTGGGAGTGAATCCGTCAATACTGCCCCCGATTTTATTGGTCAGGGTACGGAAACAGGTAAACAGATCCGCAATCCTTTTTTGGTCGAAAGGAAGAACCAGGACAAAACCTTCCTGGCCAAGATATCCGGCATAGCCGCCCATTTCCCCGGCCTTCTCCTTCAAAAGGTCACCTGCCTCAGTGAGCAGATACCTTCCCTGCCCGACTCCATACCAGTCTACGAAAAGCTTGAATTTTTCTATGATGATATCTAGGATGCACCAGCTGCCGTCGTATTTCGTGAGATTATGCTCGACATAGCGGAAAAAGTCTGTTCCCTCCATAATTCCGGTGATTTCTTCAGCCCGAAGAGAAACCGCTTCCGGTTCGGAATGATCGGTCTTCGGCTTCAGATCAAAGACATAGCAGCGGACGATGTCCGGACCAAAGCCAAGCTCTTCTCCGGATACCAGGAGCTGACTTGTCTCGATCCAACTGCCATCTGTTCCTTTAAAGCGGAATCGGCCAGTCAGAAAACCACGGGAAAGACGATCTCTCATGGTGGCAAGGTCGGAGAAGGCTTCGAAGGCTTTTCTATCCTCCGGGTGGATAAACCGCTTCAAGGCAAAGAAACAGAGCTGCGAAAAGTCCCCTTTCAGCACATTCCCCATGTATTTATTGCTCACATGCCTGAGCGTATGAAAGCTTCCGTCGCTTAGATTGATCTCTATCAGCTCATCATAGGGCATCCGAGAAAGCTCTTCGGCCAATTGAATCTCCTGCGTGAGCCCAAGGTCATTCCATAAATCCTGAAGTGTCATAACAAATGCTCCTTATCGTGTGGGACAGGCTTTTTCACTGAAATCATATATGATTTTCCAGTAAAAAGTGATTCTACGGATTGTTTCGCGGTCTCGCCTGTCGGGTCTCGCCTGTCGGGTCTCGCCTCCGGCTCGGTCGGTTCTAAACGATGCCCACCGGGCATCAGAACCGGTCGTTGCTAAACGCCTGCCACTGGCAGGCAGCAACCCACAATCCTCCCCGATATT
>JAFWGA010000042.1 GCA_017515325.1 Blautia sp. | reverse complement strand
GGCGGGAGGAACAGAGGAAGCAGAAAGCGAGGAAGCCGCGGAAGAGGAGACACCTGCGGAGGCAGATGCGGAGAATGCTGCCTCAGGATATATTCCCGGAAGCTATACAGCCAAAGCCCAGGGCATCGAGAGCGAAGTATCTGTCACCCTGACCTTTGACGAGAGCTCGATCACGGACGCTCAGATCGACTCCTCAGGAGAAACCCAGGGACTGGGAACAGAGGTGGCAGAGCCGTTGGCGGCGGCCATCCTTGAGACCCAGGGAACCGATTTTGACGCGGTAGCCGGGGCGACCATCAGCTCCGAGGCCGTGCGTACCGCAGCCAGGGATGCCATTGCCCAGGCCCAGGCGGCAGGGTCAGAAGAAGCGCAGGAAGCAGAGACCGAGGAAGCCACGGAAGTGGAAGCAGCTGCTTCCTCAGGTTATACGCCTGGCACCTATAGCGCTAAGGCGATGGGGATGGAGAGTGAAGTAACGGTTACGTTAACGGTTGACGAAAACGCGATCACTGACGTCCAGATAGACAGTTCCCAGGAGACACAGGGAGTGGGAACAGAAGTAGCTGCTCCCCTTGCGGCAGCCATTCTTGAACGGCAGGATACAGAATTTGACGTGATAGCCGGGGCAACAGTCAGCTCGGAAGCTGTCCGTACTGCTGCCAGACGTGCACAAGCCCAGGCGGCAGCAGGCTTGGGCGCCGATGACGAAGCAGCTGCGCTGCCTGAGGATGAGACAGGCTCTGAGGAATCGAAGGCAGGATATACCCCTGGTACTTATACGGCCAAGGCTCAGGGGTTGGAGAGTGAAGTAACGGTAACCCTGACCTTTGACGAGACCGCTATCACGGATGTTGTGATCGACTCTTCCGGAGAAACTCCCGGGATTGGGGCAGATGTTGCCGAACCGTTGTCCCAGGCGATTCTGGATGGCCAGAATACTGAATTTGACGCAGTGGCCGGAGCGACTGTCACTTCTGAGGCGGTTCGGACCGCTGCGGAAGACGCCATTGCCCAGGCGGGAAAATAAAAATGAAGAAGAAAGATGGTATCCTTATTCTGACCCTTCTCCTTGTGGCAGTGTTATCCTGGGCGACTATCCAAGGGATACATCTGTGGCAAGGCAGACAAATCCCAAAAAGCGGTGAGACAGGGGAGGATTATTCCCAGGCGAAAGAGAAGGATAAGACAGGCAGAATAAGGATTACGGTGGGAAACCATGTGTTGGGAGAATACTCTCTTGGTATGGATCAGACCATTCAGATCGGAGAGACAAATGTCTGCGAGATTAAGGATGGGAAGGCAGTTATGACGCAGGCAGAATGCCCGGATCATGTCTGTATGATGATGAGCCCGATTGACAGTCCCTATGATATGATCGTATGCCTTCCCAATCAGGTTGTGATCGAAGGCCTGCCGGAAAATCAAAACGATGAAGAAACGGCTCTTGACGGAGTCAGCTGAAGAGAATTGTGCAGTGTACCAGAAAAAATCCAGCTCTTTTCGCATTTTTTGATGGCATATTATATTGAAAATAGGGGTTAGATGTTGTAGAATAATAAGGCTGTTAAATAAAAGCCAGCTGTTTACAGTGATTCTATTAGAAAGAAGGTATGGATCTGCCGGATGAATGGAATTACAGATATGCACTGCCATATTTTGCCTGGTCTGGATGACGGATCTTTGTCGATGGAGGAGACTCTGGCAACGCTTCATAGTGCAGAAAAACAAAATATCACCCGCATGATCGTGACACCACATTTTCATCCGGAGAGGTACATTGTGGAAGCTCCACAGATCTATGAAGGACTGGAAGCAGTCCGGAAGGCGTGCGATGCAGAAGGGATTCATATTCAGCTGTTTCCGGGTCAGGAGTGCTATTACTACTCTGGTTTGGTCAGTCACCTGGATGAGGGAAAGGCTTTAACCTTGTGTGGGACCCGATTTGTTCTGGTGGAGTTTGATCCGGGCGTCAGCTATTCTTATTTGAAAAATGGGATCCAGACTCTTCGGCAAAATGGATATGTTCCGATTATCGCGCACTTTGAAAGATATGAGTGTCTCTTGGATGATAATCATCTGAATGAACTGAAGTCTCAGCAATATCTGCTTCAGATGAATTATGATCTTCTTTTGATCAGAGGTGGGCTTTTAGGGGATAGCCGTTGGCAGAAGCTCCTGAAGAAAGGCTATGTTGACTTTCTGGGAAGTGATTGTCATGGTACTCATTTCCGACCGCTTCATGTGGATAAAGCGGTACATTGGATGGAAAAAAAGGTGGAACCTGAGCTTGTAAAACGGATGCTTCAGAGAAATTTTGACCGCTTGGTCTATGGTTAATAAAGGAGAAAAGATTTATTATGGAACAGACAAATACCGTAAACGCTCAGAGTCTGGGCGCTTTGCCTTACGACAATGAGGAGATTTACATTGATCTTAAGGAGATTATCTTTTCTCTCTTGTCGAGCTGGAAGTCAATATTTTTGGCTATTCTGATAGGTGCTGTTGTCATGGGCGCCTTTCATGTCTTTCTTGTAAAGCCGAGCTATCAGGCTGATGCCCAGATCTTTATCACAAATACGGACTCTGTGATATCCTTTTCTGACCTTCAGCTGAGTTCCGCATTGACAGGAGATTACGCCAAGATCATTAAGAGCCGGACGGTCTTAAAAAGAGTAATCAAGGAACTTGATCTTGATATTGATTTTAAGAACCTGGCCAGGCTAGTCAAGGTGAATAATCCTACAGATACGCATATCATTGATATCGTTGTTACCTGTGGCGACTTGGAACTGAGCAGAAATATAGCCAATGCACTTTTGAATATCAGCATAGATCAGATCTATCAGATTGTTGGGAGCAATGAACCGACAGTTATTGATTATTCTGAGGCAGATGCTGTTGAGGATGTCAGTCCGAGTCTGTTCAAATATGTTGCAATCGGTGCTTTGCTTGGTGCACTTGTCATGTGTGCGATCATTGTTTTGGCTGTGGTGAGCAATACCACAATCCGGACAGAGGATGACGTAATGAAGTATATGCAGCTGCCTGTTCTTGCTGCCGTACCGTATGTGGGGGACGTATTTTAATGAAAAAATCAAATATCTCTGAGGCTGATGGAAGAGAACTCGCAATGGGATGGGAGGATTACCGTGAACAGCAGTCTGGGGCTCCTTATGAGGATGAATATCAGGAGGCTGGCGGAATGGACAGATACAGGGACATCCGTGTTCAGCAGGACGCTGAGAACTGGCGGCAGGGAATTCAGACGAGCCGGAGGGTTTCGGTGGAACAGACCAAGCTTCCCTTCCAGGCGAGGGAAGCAATCAATGTCCTGAGAGGGAATCTTCAGTTAAGCGGATACCAACTGAAAGTCATTGCCTTGACAAGTTCGCAGGCAAATGAAGGGAAGTCCTCTCTTTCCTTTGAATTAGCGGGAAGTCTTGCCAGTTTGAACAAGAAGGTGATCTATCTGGACTGCGATATTCGTAATTCTGTCATTCGTTCTCGTTTTCAGATTACGGAGAAGACAATTGGCCTGAGCGAATACCTGTGTGGGGATGTTAGCATTCGGGATATCGTCTATAAAACAAATAATCCCTGGTTAGATATGATTTTTACCGGTGCGGTAGCTCCCAATCCCAGTGAGTTGATTTCCGGTACTTTGTTTTCCCAGCTGCTCGATCAGTTGAGAGATTATTATGATTACGTCATTGTGGATACGCCTCCGGTTAATGCCGTTGTTGACGGTCTCCTGGTAGCTAAGCAATGTGACGGTACCATCATAGTCGTTGAAAGTGGTGTGACGGAAAGAGCTCAGATTGTGCACGCCAAAAGACAGCTTGAGTTTGCCAATGTAAAGCTGCTTGGTGTCGTGTTGAATAAAGTGGGAACCAGAAAGAGTGGCTATGGTTATGGTTATGGTTATGGCTATGGTTACGGTTACGGCTATGGTTATGGCTATGGAAAAAAATATGGCTATGGCTATGGCTATGGCTATGGTGAAGATAAAAAGGGGGGCAAAGCCTCTAAAAAGGAAAAAAAGAAATAGTATTCAATGTTTTAGCAATGGGAGCTGATTATGAGCGATCAAAAATCCAATTCCAGGTTAGAGGGGAAAGAGCATGCCGTTTCATCAGAGCATTCATCATCCCATCATCATCATCATGACCACCACCACCACCATCATCATAGCAGGAAATATCGCTTGAGAAGATGGATGGAAAGAAATAAAAAGAAGATGGTGGCTGGTTTGGTGGCGGTTTTGATTGCTGCAGCGGTTCTGGGGTTTATCGCTTATTCCCGTCAGAAGGAACAAAAAGCTCAGCATATCACTGCCGGAGAGTCTCATGATATGGGACTGGGATACCGAGAAATCGAATATAAGGGAGAGAAATACCGGTATAATGCTCTGATCACGACTGTGCTCTATGCCGGTATCGACTCTGAGGGCCCGATGACGGTACTCAGCCAGATGGGCTTTGCTCCGAGATCAGACAGTATTGCCGTTGTTGTACTCGATAAAAAACATAAAAAGATGTCGATTATTGGCATAAATCGTGATACAATGACGGAAATCCGGCGGCTTTCCCTGTTTGGTGAAGCGACAGATTATTATGTCACTAACCTGGAGTTTGCTTATGCCTATGGAGATGGAGGGGTACTGAGCTGTGAAATGCTGCAGGAGGCTGTATCCAAGCTGTTGCAGGTTCCGATTAATGAGTATTTGATTACAAACAGAGATTCCATGAAGTATATCAATGACATTGTGGATGGTGTTACGGTTACGGTTCCCAATGATGACATGATAGAAATATACCCTGAGATGAAAAAGGGTGCAGAGGTGGCCTTGGACGATATAAATGTTGTTGATTATCTTCGTCACAGGGATATCACCATAGATTTCAGTAATGAAGGCCGTATCGACCGCCAAAGATCCTATATTTTCTCCTTCATCACCAAACTGAGAACCATGCTTCCCGATCAGGTGGAAACAATCTGGAAACGGTTGGACGATATGTCAGATTATCTTCAGACCAGTGTGACGAAAAACAAATACATCCAGTATGCCAATTTACTGAATACGGTTGGCTATGATGACCGGGATTATTACAAGCTTGAAGGGGAAGACAGGACAAGCGAGGTGTATGATCAGTTTTATGTGGATGAAGAGGCTCTTCGTCAGCTGGTGGTAGATTTATTTTACGAAAAGGTTTGATCCATATGTTATAGTTATTTCGGCTCCGTCGAGGAGGTTGAAATAAATCTGCTGTTAAGGCAGAGAAAAGTATTCCTAGAAAGGAGGAGGTTCAATTGAAAAAGTTACTCGCGGTTTTGTGTGCAGCAGCAATGCTGGTAGTTTCATGTGTTCCTAGTTTCGCAGCAGGGAGTGGTACTCCGCCTGCAGATCAGCATGGCAAGGCTATCATTCTTGATGATGGTACCGCTGTTTTCCCGGATGGTGTGGTTACCACCAACGCCGGTACAACGACTCCTGCAAGCCAGACAACACAGAGCACACAGACTTCTCAGGCAGCTTCAACTTCTACAACACAGGCTTCCACAGGCACATCTTCTACAGCCCAGGCTCCTGCAAGCACAACTGCTACGACTGGGGATACCATTGATGTAACAGAGGCGAAGGCATCTGATTACCCGGATGGTTCCAAGGCAAATGCTGTTGCCAAGGCTATTGAGAGCGCAGGCGCTTCAACAGCATCCGTTCTTGAAGCAATGGGAGTTACCGGTGGTACCATTACTACAGCAGGCGGAAAGCAGATTGATGTTTCCAAGCTTTCTCTTCTCAGCAAACTGCTGAAGTTCGTTACTGGCAGCGGAAAGACTCTGCCCAGTGGAAAGTTCCGTGCTAAGCTTCCGGCTAACCAGAGCCTGGTAGGAAAGAAAGCAGATGAAATCGTCAATGCTCAGATCGGCGTAAAGACCGGCAAGATTGACTGGGTTGATTGTGAAGATGTTTCTGCCACAGGCGAACAGACGGCTACTTTCATGAACGGTAGTGATCCGTTCCTTGTATTTGGGATCAATAAATAATCTCAGCAAGGAGATCCACTTTCCTTTTTAAGGTTTAGCCGTAAATCAGTAGACATACAGGACAGGCCAGAGGAAAAAACCTTATACCTGTCCTGCTTGTGTACTGAATTTCTATTTATATGAAGTATGTGTTTGCTGTCTCCTTGGAATGAGATATTTTTAGGAAGACAGCTTTTATTATATTTATTGTTTTTGTTTTTTAGAAATCGAAGGACTGTTTTCAGTTTGTTTAACACCGAATTTACGACACGTCGGCAGTCTGTTTCTACAAGTAAATTCGTTAGTAGACCCATATACAGTTATGTTCTTGATACATTATATCGCGATGCTGGGAAAGGAATATCCACATGTCAGGGCGTAAAAATGGAGGAAAAAGCTGGTTGAGTAAAGCTTCGTATGTGTTCTTCGTACTCATACTGATAGCCTGTCTTGGAGGACTGTACTATGTCTCACGGCAGCAGAAAGTCCAGGAGCAGGAGGAACTCGAGAAAATTGTCGCGAGTGAGAAGTTACCTGAGTTTGATAAAGCGAAGGTCATGGGTCAAGAGATTGACAAAAATCAGGAGAATACGATCCAGGAAATGCCGGAGTCTCCTTCTCAGTCAGAGAAAGCACCGGTTGCTTCATCAGCTGATCATGAAAAAGAATCGTCTGATGTCGCAAGTGTTCCGACTGGCGAGAAAGTGCCTTCAGATGCAGAACAGCCTCGAATGAAATCTTCAGAAGGAAAGGCTGACGAGGTGGATACTCCTGCTGGTCAGTCTCCCCAGGACACGGAAGATGCTGCTTTGACGGACAAACAGGAGACCCCCCAGGAGCAGACGGTTGACCAGGAACCTTCACAGGTAGAGGAGAATACCGGTGAAAAATCCTTAGATGAACAGGAACTCAATCAGGTTCAGGAGTCTGTTCAAGAGCAAGAGCCGGTTCAAGAGCAAGAGCCTGTTCAAGAGCAAGAATCTGTTCAAGAGCAAGAGCCTGTTCAAGAACAAGAGTCTACGCAAGAGCAGAAAACACCGGAGCCCAATCAGAATCAGTCTGGTAACGAGAAAAGTTCTCCTGTTCAGGCAGAAAACGATTCTACAGTATCGCCACAAGCTGAAAATACTGATCAGGTTGTCAGTGACTCTGATGCCAAGGTTCAGGATTCCGCTGTTATTATATTAAACGGGTCGTATAAGAATGGTGTACTAGACTACTGGAGTCAGCTGTTGGCAGACCAGGGTTTTTCCTCCTTATATACGGGAAATTACAGAGGTCGTGCTGAACAGAACACAGTCATTTACACAGATAATACAGAGGAAGCCAAAGCCTTTCTGGATATTTTCCCAAATGCTGAGATCAGAGAAGGGGATATCCGAAATCTTTTTGACTTCAGTGATGACGCTGTCGTTCCGCAACAACTGGATTATTATGTTGTAATAGGAATTGCCGATGCGCTAATCAGTTAATGGCATATGTGTCATTTAGATTTATGGATAGAGGATATTTTTCCCTGCAAAAGAATAATATCGCCTTTCGAGGGTTGTTCAGGCGCATGGCGGTTTAGCTGTGCGCCGTTTTTTGATATTGATTATTATATATGCCGAATTATTACAAAAAGAGAAGGAAAAAAAAGAATTCTGCCGAACACAGAATCCAGCAGTATATTCTGGACAAAATTCCGGAGAGTTATGCAGATCTGTATCCAACGGCCAGGCAGATGAAAAGACATTTTATCATCCATTGTGGCGGTACGAATTCCGGCAAGACTTATGAGAGTCTGAAAGCTTTGGAGAAAGCAAAAAGAGGAATCTATTTAGGACCGCTTCGTCTTCTTGCTTTTGAGTGCTTTGAAAGACTAAATGAATCAGGGGTTCCCTGCAGCCTGATCACCGGAGAAGAGGAAAAGCTTGTCCCGGGGTCTTTCCATCAGGCTTCGACCATAGAAATGATGGATCCGGACGAGATTCATGATGTGGGAGTGATTGACGAAGCCCAGATGATTGCGGATACACAACGGGGAGGAAACTGGACAGCTGCTATTTTGGGTCTGCCTGCAAAGGAAATTCATGTCTGTACAGCCGGCTACGCTTTAAAGATTATCGAAAAACTGATCGATTATTGCAATGATAGCTACGAAGTTGTGGAGCATGAAAGAAAAATTCCCCTTGTGGTTCAGAGAAAAAGCTTTGAGTTTCCCACGAATGTGGAGGAAAAGGATGCTCTGATCGTTTTTTCAAAGAAGAGTGTCCTTGCCGTAGCTTCTGAACTGCAACAGAAGGGGATAAGAGCCAGTATCATTTATGGAGCTCTACCCTATGAGGTCCGCCAGCAGGAGATGCACCGTTTCCTAAGGGGAGAGACACAGGTTGTTGCAGCGACCGATGCCATAGGCATGGGTCTGAATCTCCCTGTCAGGAGGATTGTCTTTCTTGAATCGATGAAATACGACGGCAGGTCAAAGCGGCCACTTTTACCGGAAGAGATTCAGCAGATTGGGGGCCGGGCCGGGAGATATGGTATCTATAACAAGGGTTTTGTCTCATCCTCTTATGAAAGAAAAAGGATTCGCGCCTGCCTGCGTTCTACCGTTCCGGATATTACACAGGCTATTCTGCCTTTTCCGGAAAGTCTCTTGGATCTGGAAGGAAAGCTCTCCGCCATCATGGAAAAGTGGAATGAGATACCGGAGACAGGTTTTTTTGTCAAAGGGGATATACGCAGGGAGATTCGTCTATGTAAGGATCTGGAGGAATATACCGATGACAAGGCATTAATCTATGCCTTCATCACGATACCCTATGATGAGGAGAAACCGGTACTGCGTGCAATCTGGCAGGATATGTTTCTGGATGAGCTGGAGGGAAGGGTAGAATCCTTTGCCTTCGAATATGATCATATTCCCCGTCCTTTTGCGGCTAATCTTCAGGACCTGGAATTCATATATGAAAAATGCGATCTGATTTATTACTTCTGCCGAACCTTTCATCATGAGGACTGCATGCCCAACCTGGAAGAAGCAAGAAAAGAAATATGTAAAAACATCATCCGGATTCTCTCCGAGCAGAAATTGCCCGGGAAGCGATGCAGTTCATGCGGGAAGGAACTGCCGTGGAATTATCCTTATGGAGTATGTGAGAAATGCTATGCCATGCGCCGTAATTCCTTTACGAAACGCAGAGGCAGCTATGAGAATCAATGGTGATTCTTAACGAAAACCCAAAGAAGGAGGGTTATGCATGCGGTTTGATCAATCACAGATTGTTCCGGGAAACCCGGAATTACCTGGGGCGGCTTTGGTGGGGACGGATATGAATTTTACCCTCGAATCAACGGCTCCAGTCGGGAAAGTATTTTTGCTGCTTTACCGAAAAGGTGCACGCAAGCCTTCCCAGGTAATTCGGATGCAGGAAGAATACCAGACAGGCAGGGTTTATTCTGTCAGGATCAGGAATTTCGATCCTGATCTTTATGAGTACAACTATCAGATCGATGACCAGGTGGTCTGCGACCCCTGTGCGCATAAGCTGGTGGGGAGAGAGAAATTCGGTCAGAGCATGAGCCAGGAGCCCCACAGGGTGCGATGTGGATTTCTTGGCAGGGAGCCCTTGGTGTGGGGAGAAAAGGAGAGAAGCTTCAGGCTTTCCTTCTCTGAGATGGTACTTTACAAGCTTCATGTACGAGGATATACCAAGCTGGTAAAAACAGTGGATCAAAAGAAGGGAACCTTTGCCGGTCTTCAGACAATGATCCCTTACTGGAAGGAACTGGGAGTGAATACCATCGAGCTGATGCCTGCCTATGAGTTTGATGAGATTCCGCAAGATGCAAAGCAGACCGATACGGATATGGTAAAGGTTACAGAGAAAAAGGCTGCCGGCAGGATCAATTACTGGGGCTACGGATCAGGATACTATTTCGCTCCCAAGAGTGCCTATTGCGCCTCCGATAACCCGGAGAAGGAATTCTCTGAGCTGGTAAGGAGCCTGCATGAGTCTGGAATGGCCTGTGTGATGGAGTTTTATTTTCCTGAGGAGGTTACGCCGAATCTTGTCCTGAACATTCTGCATTTCTGGAAGCTGCATTATCACGTGGATGGTTTTCACCTTCTGGGGGAAGGAGCTCCCGTCGAGATGGCGTTAAAGGATGCTATCCTTTCGGATACAAAGATCTTTGCTCCCTTCTTTGATATGGGAAGGCTGCCTTCCGGTCAGGTTTCCCCTGAGAGAAATTTCGCAGAGTACAACGCCGGTTTTCTTGAGGATATGAGACGCCTGTTAAAGAGCGATGAAGGGATGGTCTCCCAGGTGAAATACAGGATGACAAGAACGGACGCCAGACAGGCTGTCGTAAATTTTATGGCTTATCAGGACGGCTTTACCCTTCATGATATGGTATGCTACAATGAGAAGCACAATGAAGAGAACGGAGAGGACAATCTCGACGGCAGTGATTTCAACTACAGCTGGAACTGCGGTGCAGAAGGCGTAACGCGAAAAAAGGGCATTCGGCAGTTCCGTCTGGTTCAGCTGCGCAATGCAATGGCCATGGTTTTATTGTCCCAGGAGGTCCCCATGATCTATGGGGGAGATGAGTTCGGCAATTCTCAGAAGGGAAATAATAATGCCTACTGCCAGGACAATCCCATTGGCTGGATAGACTGGAGCGGCCTGAAGAGGAATGCTTCCCTGGTTTCCTTTGTGAAAAAGCTGATCACTTTCAGAAGAGAGCATCCGGTTCTTCATATGGGCATGCAACTGGAAAACAGACAGTATCAGTACAAAGGTATTCCGCTGCTTTCCTTCCATGGTGAAAAGGCCTGGTACAGCAACAGTGAAAATTCCAGCCGTATGCTGGGAATCATGTATGCGGGAGCCTGTGTCAAAAAGGCAGATGGCAGCAGTGACGATACCATTTATATTGCACTGAATTTTCACTGGGAAAAGAAGGAATTTGCCCTGCCAAAGCTGGATGAGAATCTGGTCTGGCGGAAGGTTATTGACACCAGTGAGCCGGATACAGACGGATTCTGTGAATCCTCGTCTCTCACATATGAGAGGACGGTGACGGTGGCCGGGCGCTCGATCACTGTGCTGATCGGAAAGAGTATGAGCGAAGATGTCAGAACAATCGAAGAAGAAAATGACCCCTCACCCGATAAAACACTTTGTGACGATCACCAGGCATAAGCTTTTGGTGACACAGTATTGCTTCCGGATGGGTCTGTACAGACAGGGGATCCTTCATGACCTTTCCAAGTATTCCCCGGCGGAATTCATTCCGGGAGCCTGTTATTATCAGGGGTTCAGAAGCCCTCACAATGCTCAAAGGGAAGAGACCGGGGCGGCACCCGGCTGGCTCCATCACAAAGGAAGGAACCTGCATCATTTTGAGCATTGGGTGGATTATTCCCTGGATAAAGATGATGAAAGAGTACTTTTCGGAACGAAAATGCCGAGAAGGTATGTGGCAGAGATGGTGGCGGACAGGATCGGAGCCTCCAGGAATTATCTGGGCAGCGCCTATACGCCAGAGGAACCGCTGAAATACTGGATGAGGGCAAAGGACAGGATCTGGTTCATTCATCCCCAGACGGCGAAGGAGCTGGAGGGGCTTCTTACC
Source organism: Blautia sp. (assembly GCA_017515325.1). Classification (GTDB taxonomy): domain Bacteria; phylum Bacillota; class Clostridia; order Lachnospirales; family Lachnospiraceae; genus Blautia_A. The sequence continues at coordinate 67,308 of JAFWGA010000042.1, read as the reverse complement.
CTTCTGGCCAGACATGGGGAGGATAAAACCATCTGGTATATCCGGAATGTATATCTGAAAAAAGGAAAAAGAAGAGAAAAAAAAGGATGGTTCTTTTGAACCATCCTTTTTTTAACCCAGAGCCGCGTTATGAGTTTTGAGTTTTTTCCGACTGACGAAAGAATGAGTTTTACCTTTATTTGTTGACGCGATCGAAGGTGTTCTGAACCTCCTGGCTGGGTGGTGCCGTAAACAGACTGACCTGGACATTGGCGACCAGACCGATCAGGAAGGCAGGAAGAAGCTCATAGATGGACCAGACGCCGCCCAAAGGCGCGATCAGGAACTTCCAGACAAAGACCATGACTCCTCCGACCACGATACCGGTAAAGGCACCGGCTAAATTGGAACGTTTCCAGAAGAGGGCCAGCAGCATGGTCGGGCCAAAGGCAGCGCCAAAGCCGGCCCAGGCGAAGGAGATGACGCGGAAGATGGAGCTGTTGGGATTCCAGGCCAGGAAAAGGGCAAGCAGGGCAATACTGATAACGGTAATCCTGGCAGCCACCATCTGTTTCTTTTTGTCAAATTTGATCCCGATGAAATCCTGCATCAGATCCTGAGATACGCTGGAGGCGGCAGCCAAAAGCTGGGAGTCAGCTGTGGACATGGTGGCGGCAAGGATTCCGGCCAGGATGACGCCGGCAAAGAGAGCCAGAAGAATGCCATGCTGGCTCATGAGGTCTGCCATCTTGATGATGATGGTCTCTGAATCAGAGCTGGTCGTAAGAAAAGGAATCTTTCCGCTGACAGAGACACTGTAGCCGATGATACCGATAAAAACAGCGATCCCCATGGAAAGAACAACCCAGATCGAGGCGATCCGGCGGGAGAGCGTGAGCTCCTCCTCCTTGCGGATGGCCATGAAACGGAGCAGGATATGAGGCATACCGAAATAGCCCAGGCCCCAGGCCATGGTCGAAACGATGGCAAGGAGACCGAAGGAGGATGCCGATTGTGTGGCTGCATCATATCCCTGTGTCAGGTTAAGGTATCCCGGAAGAGCTCTCGCGTTATCGATGACTGCTCCGAATCCGCCAGCTGTACGGATACCGAAAATCACAATGACGATAAGGGCAATTGTCATAAAAATGCTCTGGATCAGGTCGGTGGTGGAAACAGCCAGGAAGCCTCCCATGACAGTATAACCGATGATGACAACGGCGCCAAGGATCATGGCAGCATGATATTCTACACCGAAAAGGCTGTTGAACAGGGTTCCGACTGCCTTAAAGCCGGAGGCGGTATAAGGAATAAAGAAGATAAGTATGATCAGTGCCGCAACCAAAGACAAAAGATGACGCTCGTCCTGATAGCGCCGGGAGAAAAAATCCGGGACGGTGATGGCGCCAATGGTATCTGAATAGCGGCGCAGCCTGCGGGATACAATCAGCCAGTTCAGATAGGTACCGATGGCAAGACCGATGGCAGTCCAGCCGACCTCTGCGATACCGGCAAAATAGGCAAGGCCGGGAAGACCCATCAGCAGGTAACTGCTCATGTCAGATGCTTCGGCACTCATAGCGGTGACAAAAGGTCCCAGGGACCGCCCGCCCAGGAAGAACTCATGAGACGTTTCTCCGCTCCCCTTTTTGTTAAAGATATAGCCGATCAGAAGCATGCAGCCCAGATAAAGGGCAATCGTCGCGATGATAATGATCTGTGCGTTCGTCATTTGATAACCTCCTCTTTTTAACACGTTAAAGGACGAAAACAGTACGACTATATCATAAATGAAAGGCAATGTAAAGTCTCGTTTGACGAGAGCTTTTGGCAGAACCTTCGGGAGCAGGAATCACAACAGCTCCTTCAGAATCTGGTAGAGGGAGCCGGGTTCTATGGGCTTGGTCAGATGGCGGTCAATGCCGGCTTCCAGGCTCAGGGTATAATCCTCATCAAATGCATTGACGGTAAGGGCGATGATGGGGATATGTCCTGCGGCGGGAAGGGTTAGTCCCCGGATCCGTTTGGAGGCCTCCAGACCGTTCATGACGGGCATACGGATATCCATCAGGATCACGTCGAAATCCCCGTCCTCTTCGATAAACAGGTTAAGAGCCTGAGCACCGTTATGGGCCTGGAATACAGTCATACCGGTTTTTTCCAGCATTTTGCTCCCCACCTCCAGGTTGATGCTGTCGTCATCCGCCAGAAGGGCGCGTTTTCCGGTGAAGACCGGAAGATCCAGGGCGGGAATTTGAGAAAACCGGACAGGCTGAAGGGAGGAAACCCGGCTGTCGCTGTGAGGCAACGGAAAATGAAAGAGGATTTCGATTCCTGTTGAGATCCCTTCATTGTTCTGTATGGATATCTTTCCCTTCAAAGAATCCACATAGGCTTTCAGGATGACCAGGTCCATATCGATACTGCTGATATTGGACCTGACCTCCTCCATGATATCCTCAAAGGGTTTGAGAAGAACCCCCAGTCTTCCTGGATTCAAATCGATACCACGGCTTTGGACCGACAGTCTGACCTGGGCCTCTTCCTGGGAGATTGTTTCGCTGGAAAAATGCATGTCTATGGTCCCGCCGCGCAGAGTATAATTGATCATGTTATCCGTGAATTTGACCAGAACCTGACGAAGGGCAGCGAGGTCTGTGAGCACAGATTTCTGACTGATATTGTCCGTATGCAGGAAAAAATGCAGGTTTCTCTGCGCTGCCCGACGGGAAAGAAACCGGCTGGCAGAGGACAAAAAAACCGGAAGGTCGATGATTTCCTCCCTTAGTTCGATGGGATGCCAGGAAATGCGGATAAAGTCTCTGATATCGTTGATGGTGTCCTCCATATAGGTTCCTGACATGGATATTTTGTAGAGATAGCTTTCTACGGCGGAAATATCCATGAGCTCAGCATTTGCCATCTGAGACAGACCAATGATGGAGTGCAGAGGGGTACGGATATCCCTGCTCACCAGAGAGAGAAAGGAGTTATTGGCGTCCAGATTGGCCTGAGCCTGTTTCAGGGCTGCTTCCAGGCGGGATCTGCGTTCATCCTCTTCCAGGAAATCCTCTGTCATATCGACGATGGAAGCCGTCAGAAAGCCCCTCGGCACAGAAAGCTTATGCCAGATCAGCTTTTTGTGCAGGTATTGACTGCCGCCGAGGCTGATGCGAAAACTGACAGAATAGTGGTCTGAAGTCTGAAGATGCTTGATGGCAACAGGCAGGGAACTTTTGCGGATGATTTCTTCCGGATCAATATCCGTGCAGTATTCATTCAGAAAAGTCCTGATGTTCTGGTCATAGTCAAAGCATCCGTTGCGATCGAACAGGGGCAGATCAGACCCGTTGGAATGCAGGGGAAGAGCCAGGCCGGTAGAAGTCTCGATCAGCAGGACAAGGTCATATTCGTTCATTGCAATTCCATACAGGATGAGTTCCCTGGTCTTTTCCAGTAAAGACGGATCGGATAGGAAGGCCTGAATGGATTTCTGGCCGGGAAAACGGTGGGAACTGTGATTCATTTTACTATTACCATAATCCTTTCGGTGCAATCCTGTAACGATTCAGTCAGCTCCTTGCGCTTTGCAGCGAGCTGCATATCTGCCATACCCACAAGGCGCTTAGAGCTGATAAGCTATTCGCTATCATATTATACTCAGACTTAAAAAAAATCAATAGAGAAACTGGAAGCGCTGCTTTAGTCATTGGCTCGCACTGTGCTGCAGCCTGCTTCACAAAAATATGACAGCCGGGGACAGGCGAATACAAACTTGCTTTATTCAGGGGAACGGATTATAATGGAATCTGTTGAAAAAGAAAAAAGAAAAGCGGCTTAGGAGAACAAAATGGAGTACCAATCAAGGAAAAAGAGTGAATATCATGCTCCCGGCTGCGTGGTGGGGATTGGCGCCTCAGCAGGCGGGCTGGAAGCTCTTCAGCAGTTTCTGACTTTTTTGCCCGGAAATACGGATATGGCTTTTGTGATCATCCAGCATCTGGCTCCGGACCATAAAAGTATGCTGGCGGATATTCTCGGAAAGTACACAATGATGCCAGTCACCGAAGCCAGCGACGGAATGCGGGTGGAGCGTAACCATATTTACATGATTCCCCCGAAATACAATCTGGAGATCGTATCGGATGTCCTTCGGCTTAAGGCTTACGACCATGCAAAGATCAACCATCCGATTGACGTCTTCTTCCGCTCTCTTGCTCTTGCCTATGAGAATCGTTCTGTGGCGGTTATCCTGTCAGGGACAGGATCCGATGGTACGAATGGGATTCGCTCTATAAAGGAACAGAATGGAGTGATTATCGTTCAGTCACCGGAGAGTGCAAAGTTCGACGGGATGCCGAGAAACGCTATAGCAAGCGGTTTTGTAGACCTGATTCAGAATCCGGAGAGTATTGCCCGGGAGATGGCTCATATCTCAGCATCCATGCTCCGGTCAAGCAACCGACTGCTGTTGACGGACGAGGATCTGATGACCCAGGTTTTCAATATCCTGAAAAACGTTACGAATATCAACTATACCTTTTACAAGCAGACGACCATTCTCCGCCGGATCGAGAGGAGGCTGGTCGTTACCCATAACCGTAATTTAAGAGAGTATGTCAATTACCTCACCAACAATCCGGAGGAAGCCAAGCTCTTGTCCAAAGAGGTACTGATTGGGGTTACCTCGTTTTTCCGGGATGCTGATTATTTTGATATTCTCAAGGACAGAGTGGTCAAGCCTCTGGTACAGGAATCCCTGAAATCACAGCAGATCCGGGTCTGGGTGGCCGGATGTTCCACCGGAGAGGAAGCCTACTCCATCGCCATCCTTTTCAAGGAGGCTATGGAGGAGCTGAACCTGGTAAGGGATATCAAGATTTTTGCCACGGACCTGGATGCCGACGCCATCTCCATGGCCGGCAGAGGCATTTACGGGGACAACATCATTGAGGATGTTTCTGTGACAAGACTTTCCCGCTACTTCATCCGTAAGGGGAATAAATATATCATCCGTCAGGAGATCAGGAAGATGATCATTTTTGCCCAGCACAATGTCTTCCAGGATCCTCCTTTTGGCAGGCTGGATCTCATATCCTGCCGTAACCTGCTGATCTATTTTCAGGCAATCCTACAGAGAAACCTCTTCGGCATATTTCACATGGCACTCAAGGACAAGGGCTTTCTTTTCCTGGGCAGATCAGAGTCGGTGATCGATTACGATGATGTTTTCCGTGTGCTATGCGCAAATGAAAAGATTTTCTTCCACAACGCCCTGGGCAAGATACCGGCGCATGCGAAGATGAGCTACTCCATGCAGCCCCTGGAGGGGGCCTTAGAGTCCCTGAACTATTCCGTGCCCAAGGAAGCAGACATCCAGTACAATTCCAATGAGCTTGAAACCAGCGTGCTGGAAGCCCTGATGCCTGCCACTGTGCTGATCAATGAGAAAAACGAGCTTTGGAGGTCCTATGGGGAGTGCGGCAAATTTCTCGCCATATCTCCGGGCGCGGCTACGCTGGACGTCTTTTCTCTGATCAGGACCGACCTGAAGATCGCCCTTTCCACGGTTCTGAGAGAATCCCGCAGGCTGCATGAACGTATCGCCTATGACATGGTGCCGGTACAGCTGGAGGAGGAGCCGGAGTATATTTCCATTGTCGCCCAGCCGATTTATGACAAACACGGAGCCCTGACAGATTTTACCTCTGTTTCCTTCCTGAGAGGGAAAAGGACTCTGACAGGGGATATCAAGGACTATCGCATCGATACGGCTGCCGCCCAAAGGATATCCAACCTGGAGCAGGAGCTGAAGGTATCCCAGGAAAATCTTCACCACACCGTAACTGAGCTGGAGTCTGTGAACGCTGAGCTTCAGGCTGCCAACGAAGAGCTTCTGACAGCGAACGAGGAGCTGCAGAGCTCTAACGAAGAGCTTCAGTCTGTCAATGAGGAGCTCTATACGGTCAATTCTGAGTTTCAGTCCAAGGTAAATGAACTGGCAGGCCTGAACGATGACCTCGCAAATTTCCTGTCGACAACCCTTGTGGGCGTATTGATGGTGGACAGGGATCTGAACATCCGCAAATTCACGGAGTATATCGCAACGGAGTTTAATGTGGCAGAGCAGGATGTGGGCAGGTCCCTTCGTTATATTTCCTATAATTTCGGTACCATCGATCTGATGAGCCTTTGCCGGGAGGTTCTAAAGACCATGGTTGCTTCTGAGCATCATTGTGCCTCAGTGGGAGGGCGGACCTATCTGATCCGTATCGCTCCCTACAGAGTACAGCAGAAGGCTTCCATCAGTGGAGTCGAGGAATCGGTTGAGAGTGTACGGGGCTTGGTTCTGACCTTTGTCGATACCACCAAGCAGGTGGATGACCAGCAGCAGATCGAAGAGATGGCCAAAGCCCTCCGGCAGGCGGTGAAATCCGGCCAGGAAAAGGAAACCTTCCTGTCCTTAATGAGCCACGATATGCGCACTCCCATGACGGCAATTTTCGGCCTTACCCAGCTGAGCTTAGGGGAAAGCGGGGTGCCGGATGCGGTCAGGGACAACCTGGAAAAGATCCAGACCTCCAGCCGTTATCTCATGATGCTGATCGAGGAAATACTTGAAACCAGCCGGATCAACGCAGGCAAGATTGTTTCGGTGTGCCAGCCTGTCCGTGAGAATACTCTGCTCGAGACCATCGGAACCATTATCACGGAACGGTGCAGGGAGGCAGGGCAGAAGTTTTCCAGTGAGATTCACGGCTCCCGCAATACCTATGTCATGATGGATACGGAGCATGTGGAGAGAATCCTGATGAACCTGCTCAGCAATGCGGTGAAGTTTACCCCTGCCGGCGGTCAGATTAAACTGGATATCAATGTCCGCTACGGGGGCAATCTGGTAGAGCATACCTATACTGTTGCGGATACCGGCCGGGGGATCAGCGAAGGCTTTTTAAGCAAGATGTTCCTTCCCTTTGAACAGGAGGAGGATTTTGAGGAAGCCCATCAGGGAACAGGACTGGGGCTGTATATATGCAAAAACCTGGTGGATCTTCTGGGCGGAACCATCACCTGCAGCAGCAAGCTGGGGGAAGGAACCACATTCAAGGTTGTGCTGACTTACAATAAGGCTACGACTGAGCAGATCCAGATTCTGAAAAACCGTCTCACGACCTTTGAGGACAGGATCCTTTATGGCAAAAATGTCCTGATTGCTGAGGACAATCATATCAATGCAGAGGTCATTATCAAGCTTCTGGCCAAAAAGGGAATCCATGCGGAACTGGCCAGGGATGGCCAGGAGGCGGTAGAGATGTATGCTGCCCGGGGGGCATATTATTTCCAGGCTATTCTGATGGACATCCGTATGCCTGTGAAAAACGGTCTTCAGGCATCCAAGGAGATCCGGCAGATGGATTCCGAGGATGCAGCAACGATTACCATTATCGGGCTGACAGCTGATATCCAGGAAAAAACAGAAGAAGAGTGCACTGCCGCGGGAATGAATACATTTCTTTGCAAACCGATTGATACCAATCAGCTTTTTGCCACACTTGCTGATGAATTTGAACGCCAGGAGATACAGCAACCGGATGGGCAGGGTGAAGATCAATAGCCATTCGGAATAATAAGAGAGAATGTGAGAGCATGTTAGAACTGGAATGGACGGATGATTCTTTCGCCCAGGAGCTTCTGGACCGGCTTGATTTATGGGGAGCAGATGTTCAGGGAGGGATGGAAAGATTCCTCTATGATGAGGAACTCTATGTCAAATGCATCAGGCGCTTTGCAGAGGATCCCGCAATGGAGGCCTTGAAGGAAGCCATACAGAACAAGGACAGACAGGCTGCCTATGAGGCTGCTCATACCCTGAAGGGAACGAGCGCAACCTTAAGTCTGACGCCCATCTACGAGGCGGTAAAAAAGATTGTGGATGAGCTGAATGAGGATGGCGACCTTACCGGTTTTAAAGAAGACTTCCAGAAGCTGAAAATGTCCTTTCAGGAATATAGAAGCCTTTTGCTTTAGAGGCTGAGTGTCAGGATAAAGGCAGGATAATAAGATGACTGAGGATACGCTTGTACTTTGCGGAGCCAGCTCCTATGAACAGAAATATTATTTTAATCCAAAGTTCGGGCATCTCCCGGATCACGTGAAGGAGGAGCTTCAGATCCTGTGCGTCTCTTTTACGGAGGAGGTAGGGGGGATTTTTACTCTTGAATTTGATCGGGAGGGAACGCTGACAATGAAGACACGGGCGCTGGACTCGGACGCCATGTATGACGATATTGGGGCGGGGCTTCGGATCAAGGAGTTAAGGCGTCGCAAGGAGGAGCTTTTCAGGTCGCTGGAGCTGTACTATCGTTTAAGGCCAAATGCCTGTGCTATCAATCATGAAGGAGGTTTTTCACATGGCAGTAGCGTTGTCTAAGGGTCAGAAAGTCAGTCTTACCAAGGACAATCCCGGACTGAAAAAAATACTGGTGGGATTGGGCTGGGATGCAAACCGCTATGACGGCGGAGGAGAATTTGATCTGGATGTAGAAGCTTTTCTGCTGGGAACAGGGGATAAGGTACGGAAAGACGCGGACTTTGTGTTCTACGGCAACTTAGAGCATGAATCCGGCGCTGTGAAGCACATGGGAGATAACCGTTCCGGCGATGCCGAGGGAGACGATGAGCAGATCAAGATTGATCTTTCCCTGGTGCCCGCAGACATCCAGAAGATTGTATTTACTGTGACGATCTATGAGGCAGAGGCCAATCGGCTCAATTTCGGACAGGTCAGCAACTCCTATATCCATATCATAGATGAGACCAGTGGGTCAGAGCTGATTCGCTATGACCTGGGAGAGGAATTCTCCATAGAAACGGCATTGGTGTTCGGAGAGCTCTACCGGTATAACGGAGAATGGAAATTCAACGCGATCGGGGCCGGTTATCAGAATGGTCTGGCTGCCCTTTGCCGGACTTATGGTGTAAACGTCTAGGAAAGGAGCGGCATATGGCAGTGAATCTGGTAAAAGGGCAGAAGGTTGACCTGCGTAAGCAGGACGGCTCAGAGCTGAAAAATGTCATGGTTGGTCTGGGATGGGATGAGGCAAAGAAAAAGGGGCTGTTCGGACTGAAAGGCGCAGATATTGACTGCGATGCCACAGCTTTACTCTGTAAAAACGGAAGGGTTTTGGACAAGAACGACATTGTCTATTTTGGTAATCTGACCCATTTCAGCGGAGCTGTGCGCCACATGGGAGACAATCTTACCGGGGCTGGTGAGGGAGACGATGAGCAGATTCTGGTGGATCTGAAGAGCCTTCCCGAGGACTATGACAAGATTGTGTTTGTGGTTAATATCTATAAAGCCCAGGAACGCAGGCAGCACTTCGGCATGATCGAAAATGCCTTTATCCATATCCTGGAGGGAGACAACGGCAAGGAACTGTGCAGGTATAACCTGTCTGAAAACTATGACGGGATGACCGCCATGGTTATCGCGGAGCTCTATCGCTACAAGGGATCCTGGAAATTTGCCGCCATCGGTCAGCCGACCAGGGATAACAGTATAGGAGAACTGGCGAGACGGTATATATGATTCCAGTGCAAAAAGCCTGTATTTAAAGAAACAAGAGACTGAATGGTTACTGGTTACGGGCAAATGGGGAAGAAGCAGATGTATACGCAAAGACAGATCCAGGATCTGCAGGATTATTTTGAGAGCAGGCCGGTTCGTCCGGAAAATACGGTATACGTTACGCGGATCACAGGCTATAATTCGCAGATTGAAGCATTTTTACTGCAGTATTTCCGGGAAGCGGGGAAAAAGGGCTGGATCATCGACAGAAAGCTTCCCAATCCTGCTCCTTCCCAGGTGGAATATTATTATGAGCTGTTGGGAAAGGAATTTCAGCTGAGTCTGGGCTTTCTGGAGCAGTCGGTAAAACGTTGGCTGACGAACATGGATCCGGCAGGACGCAGAGACTTGTCTCTGGCCATGTATGACTCTCTTTTTGAACGCAGGCGTCAGGGAGAGAACGAGGAGAGGCTGAAGAACAGCTTCATCCGTTATATGTGCTGGATGTATTATCAATGCCGGTCTCTCATGCCCAGGCTTGGGGAAGAACGCCTTCCCAGGCTCCTGCACCTGGGAGAAGTCACCTTAGAGGAGCTGCGCTTTTTTCATATCCTGTCCGGCGTGGGCTGTGATATTGTTTTGGTACTCCCGGATCGTGGGAGTTCCTACAGGAAGACCGATCCGGCTTTGATCTGGTCCTTTGAGTGGAAGATGGGGGAGCAGAAGGAATTTCCGGCCGGCTTTGACATTGCCTGGCTGGAAAACCAGGCAGAGGCATCTGAGCAGAAAAAGCGGCAGGAGGAAGCCAGGCGGGAAGCACAGGCCTTTTATGCCAACACCTCGGCCTATGAGGCCGAGAGGGAGCTGGACGGAGTGCTCTACGAGGGAGCAGGCCTTTACCGGCCTCACCAGTTCAGGCGGGCTCAGACAGTATTTCTCAAGATGACTTATGAGGAGCTTTTTCTTCTCTGGGATAAGCGTCCCTTATTTCGAGAGGGCTTTCAGGAGGGAGAAGACGAGGTCCGTATTCCTGTGCTCTTCGCTAAGGTCAGCGGGGTGGCAAAGGGAAGCCCCGAGGAATATTTTAAGAGCATCGGCCGGCTCTGGACCCCGGAAACCACACTTTTCCGCAGCCTTCCCTTACCGACGGGAAGACAGGACCAGTCCTGGAACTCCAGAGCGGCTCAGCTGATGAAGAATCTTCAGCTTAACCGTTCTCGTATTCGCCAGCAAAAGGAGTACATTGCCAGCTTCGGAGTTCTCAGAGAGGAAATGCAGGAGCATATCCTGGACAAGGTTCAGGAGATTCTGGATAAGAGGCTGATCAGGGGAATCGGCAGCCAGGGGGCGGAATATACGGTTCTGGCTGTGGCTCTGAATCTGGATCCCCAGCTTTTACGGCAGATTCAGAGCTTCGATTTTACCGGGAGGAACCCTAAGGTGATCGTGATCAGCACCGAGGATAAGCTGTTCTCCCTCGCGGAGGCGGTACTGTTGCTCCTGCTGGGTCTGATCGGGTTTGATATTGCTCTGTTTGTCCCTTCGGGGTATCAGACCGCAGAGCGCTACTATACAGTGGTCTCTTTTATTGACTTTCAGGCAGGGGAATACCTCTATGATCTGCCTGTTCCTGATGACGAGATGCTAAGAGCCAGGGAGGAAGCTGTCAGAAAGCCAAAAAGTGCCCTGGAATGGATTGCACAAAGGCTCTCCCCCAGAAAGCCATAGGAGGATGACAGATGGCAGCAGAGCTCGTTTTAGCTGGTGAAGAGGAAACAGCAGAGCTTACCCCTTACGACATAGACCAGGACAGGAAGGAATTGTCCGCGGATTTCATGGATTCTGAAGAGATGGACGCAATGACCGGCGAGATTGCGATCGATGACATGACATCCATCGTGACCTTCGGGGCTGACGCGGCCCGGGAGGTTTCTCGCGCTTCAGATGAAATCCTTAAGAGTGTAAGCAGCAGCCGGTTGGATGAAAGCGGAAACCTTTTGGGTGAGCTGGCATCTGTGATGGCCAGGATCAATAGGAAGGAGCTGGGCGAAGGTGGGCCAAAGAGGGCAGGCGGACTATTGGGCTCCTTCTTTGGCAGCTCCGGGGAAAAGGTTTTGTCCATGGATGAGGTGATCGACAAATATCAACAGCTTGGTCTTGAGGTGGACAAAATATATGTAAAGCTCCGCAGCTATGAAAAGGAGCTGCTGGAAGCCAACCGTCAGCTGGAGGGGCTGTTTGAGGCTAATGTGGCCTACTATCATCAGCTGGTCAAATATATACTGGCCGGGGAGCAGGGGCTTAGGGAGATACAGGCTTATATTGACCGCTTTCAGGCGGAATATGAGCGGACAAAGGATGATTCCTGCCGGTTTCAGCTGATCAATCTTCATCAGGCGCAGCAGATGCTCATAAGACGGGTTCATGATCTGAAGCTGGCAGAGCAGGTTGCCCTGCAGGCGATTCCCATGCTGCGTATGATCCAGTTCTCCCATCTTGAACTGGTCAGAAAAATCAATTCTGCTTTTATCGTCACACTGCCGGCATTTAAACAGGCGCTGGCCCATGCCATTCTTCAAAAGAGACAGGCTCTCAGGGCTCAGGCCTTGACAGCACTGGAGCAAAGAACCCAGGAGCTGGCACAAGAGGTCCTCAGTAATGAGAGAAGCTTCACCGGGACGCAAAACAAGGGGACACTCAGCAGAGAATCCCTTGGCGAGCTTCAGCAGAAGATTACGGAAGGGATTAACGAGGCCAGAAGCATCATACTGAGCTCTGACCAGAAGAAAAGGCAGGATAGCCGGGAATTGGAGGAGAGGTTAAAAAGACTTCCGGAATAGGAAAATCCGGAGGGATCATGGCGGCTTTTCAGGCTTCATCGCGAGGTGAGGCCATTTTTACTATGGCATGGCTGCTGTGCCTCTCACTACCACATTGTCCAGCCTAACAGCTGCAACACATGGAGGAATGAATATGGATACGGTATTGATCGGAATTGCAGGGGGATCTGGTTCAGGAAAATCCACCTTTACCAATCGGCTGAAAAAGGAATTTGGCGATGACATAACGGTTCTGTATCATGACAATTACTACAGAAGACAGGATACAGTCGCCTTTGAGGAAAGAAAAAAGGTAAACTATGACCATCCCTCCTCTCTGGAAACAGATCTTTTGCTGGAACACCTGACCATGCTCAAGGCAGGGAAGGCTATCGAGTGCCCGGTTTATGACTATAGCCAGCACAACCGTTCCAATCAGACTCTCCATATCGAACCGAGAAAGATCATCATCGTTGAGGGGATTCTTCTGTTGGCGGACGCCAGGATAAGGGATCTGATCGATATCAAAATATTTGTGGAGGCTGACGCAGACGAGAGGATCTGCCGGCGTATCCTCAGAGATGTCAAGGAGAGAGGCAGAGATATCAATGACATTGTGACACAGTATCTGTCCACGGTAAAGCCGATGCACTACCTGTATGTTGAACCCACAAAGGCTACGGCCGACCTGATCATCAACAGTGGACGAAATAATGTGGCTCTTGATGTGGTTAAGGCGAAGATCAGTCAGCTGCTATACGGGGGCTGATCATAGAGGAATGTCATGAAAAAACTGGTTGTAGGAATTCTGGCCCATGTTGATGCAGGGAAGACGACACTCTCGGAGGGCCTGGCTTACCTCTGCGGCAATATCCGCAGGCTGGGCAGAGTGGACCATGGGGATGCGTATCTGGATACCCAGGATCTGGAACGGGAAAGAGGCATCACCATCTTCTCGAAGCAGGCGGTTTTAAGCTATGGCGAGACACAGATATTCCTTTTGGATACCCCGGGCCATGTAGATTTTTCGGCAGAGATGGAGAGAACCTTACAGGTGCTGGACTACGCTGTTCTGCTGATCAGTGGTTCGGACGGGGTGCAGGGACATACGCTTACCGTGTGGAAGCTGCTGGAAAGATATCATGTACCTGTTATCCTGTTTTTTAACAAGATGGATCAAGAAGGAGCCAGGGCAGATGCCCTTCTGGCCGAAGCGCAGAAGCGGCTGAGCAGTGACTGCCAGGACTTTACCCAGGCAGGCCTTTATTATATGGATCGGGACGGCAGGCCAGATCATGAAGATGAGAGTGTACTTGAAGGCATAGCCATGTACCATGAAGCCCTGTTGGATCGCTATCTTCAGACAGGGGATATTCCTCTGCAGGCGATGGTAGATCTGATTGGCGAAAGAAAGCTGTTTCCCTGTTTTTTTGGCTCAGCCCTGAAAATGGAGGGAGTAAAGGAATTCCTGGATGCTTTTGTCCTCTTTACCAGGGAACCGGCAAGGCATCCTGAGTTTGGAGCCCGGGTATTTAAGATTTCCAGGGATGAGCAGGGAAACCGGCTGACCTATATGAAGATCACGGGAGGCAGGCTGGAGGTGAAAGAGCTGCTGTCCGGGGAAAAGGACGGGGAACGCTGGGAGGAAAAGATAGACCAGATCAGGATTATCTCCGGCATGAAGTCTGAGCTGATCAAGGAAGCCCAGGCTGGGATGAGTGTGGCAGTGACAGGGCTTTCGCATACCTGGCCGGGAGAAGGGCTGGGCTGTGAGGACAGTCCCTTGCTGCCTGTGCTGGAGCCGGTTTTGGATTACCAGCTTCTTTCCCCCTCGGATTATGAGATCACACGTATGCTCAGGAACATGCGGGAGCTGGAGGAGGAGGATCCTCAGCTGCATGTTTCCTGGCGGGAAAAGTCGAGGGAGATCCATATGATGCTGATGGGAGAGGTCCAGACCGAAATCCTGAAGAGGGTGATCTGGGACCGCTACCATGCTGCTGTTGATTTTGGCACAGGAAGGGTCATTTTTAAGGAAACCATAGCTGCCCCGGTGATCGGAGTAGGCCATTTTGAGCCATTGCGCCATTATGCCGAGGTGCATCTTCTGCTGGAGCCTACGGAGAGGGGGAGCGGCCTGAATTTTTTCACTGCTCTGAGTGAGGATGTCCTGGACCGGAACTGGCAAAGGCTGATCCTGACCCATCTGATGGAAAGAGAGCATCCCGGAGTTCTGACGGGTTCCTCCATCACCGACATGCAGATCACCCTGATCAACGGGCGGGCCCATATCAAACATACAGAAGGTGGAGATTTTCGCCAGGCTACCTACCGGGCTGTCAGAAACGGACTGAAGAAAGCGCAGAGCATCCTGCTGGAGCCCTATTATGAGTACAGCATAGAGCTGCCCTCCTCCTTGGTGGGCAGGGTAATGACAGATATCCAGAGGATGGGGGGAAGCTTTGACACTCCCTTGACCCAGCAGGAGACAACAGTGATAAGCGGCAGGGCACCAGTTCGGGAAATGGCTGCCTATCCCAAGGAGCTGGTTTCGTTTACCGGTGGAAGAGGGAGAATCTCCCTTTCCCTGGGAGGGTATTTCCCTTGCAGGGATCAAGAGACCCAGGTAGAGGAAACAGGCTATGATGCAGAGAGGGATATGGATAATCCCACCGGGTCTGTGTTCTGTGCCCATGGTGCCGGTTTTATCGTACCTTGGGATGAGGTTGAGAATTATATGCACCTTTCCGACTCGGTTTTCCTGCCGGGCTCTGAACCGGATCATACAGAATCCAGGGAGCAGGAGCCTGTCCTGGCAGAGCCTTCTCAGACAGGGAGGAAGAGCCGGGCATTGCAAACCGCCTGGGGAAGCTATGAGGAGGAAAGAGAACTTCAGGCTATGATCGAGAAGACCTTCGGTCCTGTCAGAACCCGGCTTCGCAGGGACAGTTCTCCCACGGTGATACAAGCCAAGGATTACGCCAAGGCAGAAGAGGAAAAAAGAAGGTATACCTCAAAATCAACGCCGGTCTATGAAGATGAGTACCTTCTGGTAGACGGTTATAATATGATTTTTGCCTGGCCGGACCTGAAGAAGCTGGCCAGAGAAAATATTTATTCCGCCACCGGCAGACTGATGGATCTGCTGTGCAATTATCAGGGATTAACAGGAGTGAACCTGATCCTTGTTTTTGATGCCTACAAGCTCAAGGGCCACCAGGAGGAGGTGATCCGCTATCACAACATCCATGTGGTTTATACCAGGGAGGCAGAGACGGCGGACATGTATATAGAAAAAACGGTACATAAGCTGGGGCGGAACAATAAAGTTACGGTTGCCACCTCTGACGGCCTGGAACAGGTGATCATCCTGGGACAGGGAGCTATCCGCATGTCGGCAGAGGGGCTGTACAAGGAATTACATCATGTCCTGGACCGGCTGCGCACGGATCTGAGTGAGACCCCAAGAGTCAACGCAAGGACCTATCTGCTGGATCATGCCCAGGGAGAGGTAGCCCAATGGCTTGACCGGGTGCGCCAGGGACAATAGAGAGAATATGACAGAGAAATGGAGCAGTTTACACAGCATGGGAGAAAGATTAACCCGACAGGATGTCAGAAAAATAGAGGATGAAATCCGTTACCGGACAACAGTTGTGCAGCAGGAGGCCCTTGAATCCTTAAAGGAGGCCAGGGCGCAGGGGGACCTGAGTGAGAATTTCGAGTACAAGGCTGCCAAGCAGTTTAAGGGACAGAATGAGAGCAGAGTGAGGTATCTGGAGAACGTCCTCAAGCATGCCACCATCATCTCGGACAATTCGAAAAGTGATGAGGCTGGCCTGAACGATATCGTAGAGGTATGGTTTGAAGAAGATGAGGAATTGGAGACCTATAAATTGGTCACTTCAATCCGGGGAGCGTCCACGGACAACAAGGTCAGTATAGAGTCCCCCCTGGGGAAGGCTCTGCTCAGACATCATGTTGGTGACAGGATTCAGGTGAATCTGGAAAACGGCAGCAATTTTTATGTCGAGATCCGGTCCATCACGAAAAATGATGATGAGAATGAGGAGATTCGCCGGTATTAAAGGAAGGGAAGAGAAATGGCAGAGAAAAAGAAAAGCCCGGCACTGGTGGTGATGGCCGCCGGCATGGGCAGCCGTTATGGCGGGCTCAAGCAGATGGATCCGGTGGACGAGAAGGGACATTTTATCATAGACTTCTCCATCTATGATGCCTGGCAGGCAGGGTTTGGGAAGGTGATCTTTATCATAAAGAAGGAAAATGAACAGGCGTTCAAAGAGACGGTGGGAGACAGAGTATCCGGTCGGATTCCTGTCGAATATGTTTTCCAGGAGCTGTCGGATCTGCCTGATGGTTTCGAACCGCCTGCCGGGAGAGTAAAACCCTGGGGAACCGCACATGCGGTGCTTTCCTGCCGGAACAGCCTCAAAGAGCCTTTTGCCGTGATTAACGCAGATGATTTTTATGGAAGGGATGCCTTTGAGAAGGCTTGCGAATTCCTGAAAAATACACAGGACTCCGAGGACAGATATCACTACATGATGGTAGGCTATCAGCTGGGTAATACATTGACAGACCACGGTCATGTATCCCGGGGTATCTGCGAGACAGACGAAGATTCCTACCTTAGTGCCGTTCATGAGCTAACCCACATCGAAAAGGATAAGGGGAAGGCCGTCTATACGGAGGATGGCGGCAGCAGCTGGAAGGATATTGCCATGGAGACTATTGTATCCATGAATATGTGGGGCTTTACCCAGAGCTTCCTGAAGGAACTCTCAGACAGGTTTCCTGGATTCTTAAGGGAAAAGCTCTCCCAGGATCCGCTGAAATGCGAATACTATCTTCCTTTTGTGGTGGATGCTCTGCTGAAGGAGAAGAAGGCGGATGTGAAGGTTCTGCCCAGCAGCCAGAGATGGTTTGGGGTAACCTATAAGGAGGATAAACCCTTTGTCATGGAGAATATCCGTCTGATGAAGGAAAAGGGAATCTATCCGGAAAGGCTTTGGTAAATAACAAAGGAGAAAGAACAAAGGAGGACAGCATGGCAATCTTAGTGACAGGAGGAGCCGGCTATATCGGCAGTCATACCGTTGTGGAGCTCGAGAATGCAGGATATGACGTAGTGGTGCTGGATAATCTCAGCAACTCCAGTGAGAAATCCCTGCAGCGCGTAGAAGCGATAACAGGAAAGAAGATACCCTTTTACCGGACAGACATTCGTGACAGACAAGGACTGGAAACCATATTCGAGAAAGAAAAAATCGACAGCTGTATTCACTTCGCAGGTCTTAAGGCAGTAGGAGAATCTGTGGCCAAGCCCTGGGAGTATTATGAGAATAACATCTCGGGAACCTTAGTCCTGGTGGACGTGATGCGAAAGCATGGGGTAAAAAATATCATCTTTTCCTCCTCCGCAACAGTCTATGGAAATCCTGCCTTTGTCCCGATTACGGAGGAATGCCCCAAGGGAACCTGCACCAACCCCTATGGCTGGACTAAGTCTATGCTGGAGCAGATTCTGACTGATATCCAGAAAGCTGATCCGGAGTGGAATGTGGTTCTTCTGCGCTATTTTAATCCCATCGGTGCCCATCAAAGCGGAAGCATCGGGGAGAATCCTAACGGGATTCCCAACAATCTCATGCCCTATATCACCCAGGTTGCTGTCGGCAAGCTGAAGGAGCTGGGAGTTTTCGGAAACGATTATGATACACCGGACGGGACTGGCGTCAGGGATTATATCCATGTGGTGGATCTGGCAAAAGGCCATGTCAAGGCATTAAAGAAAATTGAAGAGAAGGCTGGATTGTCGGTCTATAATCTGGGAACCGGCGTCGGATACAGCGTCCTGGATATTGTAAAGAATTTTGAGGCAGCCACAGGAGTCCATATTCCCTATCAGATCAAGGCCCGTCGGCCGGGAGATATTGCCGTCTGTTATGCTGATGCCTCCAAGGCAGAGAAGGAGCTGGGCTGGAAAGCGGAATTCGGTATCCGCCAGATGTGTGAGGATTCCTGGAGATGGCAGTCGAAAAATCCCAATGGATATGAATAAGAGGCGGTATGGAAAAGCAAACGGAATTAAGACAGCTTTTGATTTCTATCGACCGCAAGGGTTATCCCGCCTATAAACAGACGAGAGGAAGGTGGGACTTTGGCACCTATGTCCTGAGCATCGACCATGTCCAGGGGGATCCTTTTGCCTCGCCCAGCAAGGTCAGTGTCACGGTAAAGGGGGAAAAGGCAGGATTTCCGGCCCCCTTTTATCAGGAGGAAAACCGCAGGATCGCTTTGCAGGATCTGGTGCTGAGAGCCTTTGCCGGCGAGCTTTCCTCCGGCAAAAGACATTATGCCGGTTCCGGTAAAAGCGGGTTGGTGACCACCTCTGTGCCCGGCCAGGAGATCCTGGAGAGATCCGCCGTGAGTATCCATTCCCGGACAGGGGATGTCGTCCTTCGCTTTGAGGTTGGATTTCCTGCCAACGGAAGGACGATCAATTCCCGGGAGCTGATCCGCATTCTCTTTGATGAGCTGCCTCCCTGGCTGGAAAAATGTCTCTTTTATCGGAATCTGGGCCAGGAGAAAGTGAAAAGGAGCATGGATCTGGCAGACGACCAGGCCTTCATCCGACGGGAGCTTTCGAAGCGCCATCTTACCGCCTTTGTGGCAGACGGCTCTGTTCTGCCCAGGGAGAGCGGGATTTCGGACCGTCCCATGAAACATGCCGTGCCTTTTGTCTCACCTCCTTCCCTGGAAGAGGTGCTGGAACTGCCCCATAGGGGAAGGGTAAGGGGAATGGCTGTGCCCAGAGGGATCACCTTGATCGTGGGAGGAGGGTACCACGGGAAGTCCACTCTTCTGGGGGCATTGGAGCGGGGAGTGTATAATCATATCGCAGGAGACGGCCGTGAGCTGGTCATCACAGACAGGAGTGCGATGAAGATCAGAGCTGAGGATGGAAGAAGCATCTGGAAAACGGATATCTCTCTTTTTATTCATGATCTTCCCAATAAAAAAGAGACGACGGTCTTTGAGACGCCGGATGCCAGCGGAAGCACCTCCCAGGCAGCCAATGTGATTGAGGCGATGGAGGCGGGAACCTCTCTTCTTCTGATCGATGAGGACACCAGTGCAACCAATTTCATGGTTCGCGATGAGCTGATGCAGATGGTAATCAGCCGCGATAAGGAACCGATTACGCCCTTCATCACCCGGATCCGGTTTCTGTATGAGAAAGCGGGTATCTCCACCATTCTGGTGGCGGGCAGCTCCGGAGCCTTTTTTGGAAAGGCTGACTGCGTTATCCAGATGGACAATTATCTGCCCAGGGATATCACCGGCCAGGCCAAAGCGGCATGGACGGCTTATCGGAAGACAGCCGGGGCAGACCAAAAGGAGTTGGCCGAGAAAGAGGAAGATAGCGGTCTCAGCCAAGGCCTGCCGCTTTTCGAAAACCGGAAACCTTCCCCTGATACAGGCCTTTTGCGGGGGGAGGGCAGAATCCGGGTCAAGATCCCATCCAAAGACAATTTCCTGATCGAGAGGGATGAGGTTATCCTGAGGGGGGTGGAGCAGATTGTGGACAAGGAGCAGACAGCTTCCCTCGCCTATATTTTAAAATATCTGCAGCTGCATATTTTTGACGGGAAGACCAGTGTGAGGCAGGCAGTAGACTGGATAGAAGACCTGATAAGGGCAAAAGGACTCGAGGTACTGTTCGATGGTGCCTGCATCGCGAATGGCCTTGCAGCTCCCCGCAGAGAAGAGGTTTTTGCGATGATCGACAGATGGCGAAGGCTCTAAGAAGAGGAGAAAAGGAATCTGATGAAACGGTTTACCCTGTTTGAATTCCGGAAAAGCATTCTCTACGAGGATGACGACCTGATCGTCTGCCATAAACCCTCGGGATTGGCGGTTCAGAACGCCAATCCTGGTGTAACGGATCTGGAGAGTCTGGCCAGAACTTATCTTAAGGGCGGGTATGTTGGCCTTGTCCACCGGCTGGACCAGCCGGTGGAAGGGCTGGTCCTGATGGCAAAAACGCCCCTTGCGGCAGGAGAACTGAGCACTCAGCTGAGAAATGGACAGATGGTGAAAGAATACCAGGCTGTGGTCACTGCGGAGATTGACGCCTTTGCAGGACGGTCAGAAAATGGCGGAGAGGAAACTTTTCTGGAATCCTTCCTTGTCTGGGATCCCCGCACCCACTGCGCTGCCCAGGTCCCGGAGGAGAGAAAAGGAGCAAAGAAGGCCAGGCTGGCCTATCGGATCCTGAAAAAGAGACAGGATGTGATACCGGATGAGCTCTGCCTGCTGCTGGCTGTCAGGCTTTTTACCGGCAGGCATCATCAGATCCGGGTGCAGCTTGCCGCCGCAGGTCTGCCGATTCTGGGAGACCGGAAATATGGAAAAGCTTTTCCCGGAATGAATCAGGAGATGGGGCTGTGTGCCACATCCCTTTGCGCTACGCATCCTGTCACCGGAAGGCTCCTTCACTGGGAGTGCCAGCCCCTGGGAAGGAGTTTTTTGCTTTTTCAGGATAAAGCGGTGGACGAAGAATAAAAAATATGTATAATAATTCAGAAGCAGTAAGCTTTGGATTATTGAAGGAGACACAAAGAAAATGAGGAAATTATTTACCGTTACTCTTGCCGGGATTGTTTTTCTTGTGCTGTTTGTGCTTGGCCTGCATACTCCTCGGGAAACAGCCGCGCAATACAAGCTGTCAGAGACGACTCTTACGGAAGGCGATACAGATGAGGGCATTACGGCAGCAGTCCAGGCGGAGGTCAAAGACACCGCAGCCGCACATGAAAACCCGGCTTCAGGAGATGACAGTAAAGGAGACGCCTTTCGGTCAACAACCGAGGAAACAGCACAAACAGGATCGAATCCCACAGACGAGTGGATCCCTCAGATAGACACCTCTGTATCCGTACACAAAGGAGCCAGAATTGCGGTTATCGGGAAGAATAGAAAAGGTGAGTTCTGGAAGCTTGTCCAGAAAGGCATGAAGAAGGCGGTCAGTGATATCAACGCGGCTTATGATTTTTCCAAGGACGAACAGCTGAAGATGACCTATGAAGGACCCTCCAGCGAGGAAGACATCGAGGCGCAGATCAATACCTTTGATGCTGTCCTTTCCGAAAATCCGGATGTGGTCTGTCTGTCTGCCATCGATATGAATTCCTGCCTGGCGCAGCTGGAAATGGCCTACGAGAATAAAATCCCTGTGATCGCTTTCGACTCAAACGTAAGTGAGAGTGACCTGGTCACAGCCTTTCGCGCTTCCGATAATTATGAAATCGGCCGGCAGGGGGCATATCGTCTCGCCCTGGCTTTGGGAAAGAAGGGAAAGGTCGTGGTTTTGTCCATATCAGGCAAGGGACAGAGCCTTTTGGAGCGGGTCAGGGGCTTTAACGACTGTATCCGGGAGTATAAAGAGATAGAGGTTCTGGAACCGGTCTATATTGAGAAGGCATCGGAGACAGAGAAGATGATCACGACCCTGTTTGAGGAAAATCCTGATCTGAAGGGCGTTTTCTGTACGAATGCGGATATTTCCGATAATTTTCTGGCTTTGGATATCGTGAAACAGGCACAGGATCTGGCAATCGTGGGAGTGGATGCCACCAGGCGGCAGCAGGAAGCCATACGAAGCGGCCGGGAGACAGGCTGCGTTTCCCAGCATCCTTACGCCATCGGATATCAGGCTATCTGGGCTGCAGCGGAAGCGACAGCTCCTCCTGAGAGGAGGAAAATACCGGAACAGATCCTGATTACCCCGGCCTGGATCTGTGCGGAGAATATTGATGACCCGGTATTGTCGGATTATCTTTATTAACGCTGGCATGGTCAATCTGATGTTGTTTTTCCCACCGGTTTATGATACACTTTTCTTAATTGTTCAGCCGGCAGCACGCACGCCGCTGCAAGGTCTGTGCTGCTGAAGTCCAATACCACCTTTGAAATGAAAGACAGAAAGGGGGAGGTTATGCTGAAATCATATAAAGAGCTGCAGGATCTGTTCAGAAACCTGGTCATGCTGACCCAGCTTGGCCTTTCCTTTATCACTCCTCTGTTGGTATGCCTGGCTGCATGCTATGCTGTGACGAGCCGGTTGGGCTGGGGAATGTGGGTATATATACCGGGCTTCTTTTTCGGCCTGGGCGGGTCATTCATGGTGGCCTGGAAGTTTTATCAGGCACAGCATTCCCGGGATAAAAAGGATGAGAAAGAAAAAAACAGCGTTTCCTTTAATTACCATGAATAGCCGGATCGGCTACGCCGGCTCAGAAAGGATAGGCTCTTATGGGTTCTTTTTTGGATAAGCTTGCGCCGGCTGTGCGCAAGGAAACGGTTCATGTCGCTCTTAGCACTACTGTTGGCGTGGCGCTGCTCATTCTGATATTTGTCCTGGGGCATTTTTTTCTGCCGGACAGGATTCCTTTTGACTATACGGTGGTTCTTGGGGCGGCAGTCGGCGGCTTTGTCGCCGTACTGAATTTCTTCCTGATGGCTCTTACGGTGCAGAAGGTTGCGTCAACTCAGGATGAGCAGCTGGCCAGAGGGTATATGAAGGCCAGCTATGGCCAGAGGACACTGATGCAGTTGATCTGGGTCGTTGCAGCGATTGCGGCTCCCTGCTTTCATTTTGTCGCTGGCATCGTCCCGCTTCTGTTCCCGGGAGCCGGGATCAAAATCAGGGGGATTTTTCGACCTGTGCGGTGACCGTAAGTATGCGATATTATGACTGGATTTATCCAGGCAGAATATCGCATGCTTACGAGGCACCCACCAACGGAATGAGCAAAATGCGGATGCGCAGCAGCCGCATAAGCGCACAGCGCGGATTTTGCGAATGCCGTTGGTATCGGTCACTTTAGTGACCGCACAGGTCGGAATTTTTGTTCAGAAGGGTAAGGTCTGATCATCTGTGTTCTCCACATGGTTTCCTGTCTGAAAAGGTAATGAGGCTGTGTGTGAAGCAATAGTAACGACCCAGGGCAAAGGGCTGGGCCGTTGCAAGGAATATCAGGGAAGGGGATTTTTAGCCTTTCCGGAAACAGGAGGTGAGAGCGTCTATGAATGTAGACATATCGGGGGCAAAGATATTTTATACGTTTCCCTTTGACTTCCCGATACTTGGCAAGCTGAGTATCAGCGAGACAATGGTTGTGAGCTGGATTGTCATAGCGGTGATTACCGGACTTTGTATCTGGCTGACGCGTGACCTGAAGGTGGAGAACATTTCAAAAAGACAGGCTCTGGCTGAAATGATTGTGGATACGGCAAACCACTTTGTCATCGGGAACATGGGAGAAAAATTTTCTTACATGATTCCCTTTGTATCGGCTCTTTTCGCTACCAGTGTTGTTTCCAACCTGATCAGTCTGATCGGTCTTCGCAGTCCCACGGCGGATCTTTCGACAGAAGCCGCATGGGCTGTCATAGTTTTTATTCTGATCACCTATCAGAAGATCAAGGCCGGCGGTGTCGGAGGATATCTCAAGGGCTTTACCCAGCCCATCCCGCTTCTGACACCCTTCAATATTCTCTCGGAGCTGGCGACTCCCATCAGCATGGCCTGTCGTCATTTCGGTAATATTCTCTCAGGTCTTGTCATCGATACACTGATTTACGGAGCCTTGGCCGTTGCCAGTTCGGCTCTTCTGGGTCTGATTCCCGGTATTGTGGGAAATGTTCTGTCAAAGATCCCGATTCTTTCGGTAGGTGTGCCCGCAATCACAGGCGTCTACTTTGACTGGTTTTCCGGCTGCATGCAGGCCTTTATTTTCTGTATGCTGACGACAATGTATATTGCCAATGCAGCAGAAGGCTGATCTCTCATTAGGTGATAGGGAACAAATGGTTCAAAAATGATACGGAAGGTTTAGGAGGAAAATTTTTTATGGATCTTACAATTCTTGCAAAAGGTATCGCGTTGGCAGGTTGTGCAATTGGCGCCGGTTGTGCTCTGATCGCCGGCATTGGCCCTGGTATCGGTGAAGGCAATGCTGTGGCTAAGGCTCTTGAGGCCATTGGACGTCAGCCGGAGTGCAGAGGCGAGGTTACTTCTACTATGCTTCTCGGCTGCGCCATCGCTGAGACGACCGGTATCTATGGCTTTGTTACCGGCCTTCTTCTGATCTTTGTCGCGCCGGGCATGTTCATGAATCTCCTCGCCTGACAGGAGGTGTTTTGATGCAGGTACAGGATCTGGTTACGATCATCCCCTGGAATTTCATCGCGACGATCTGTAACCTTTTTATCCAGATATATCTGATAAAGCGTTTTCTCTTTAAGCCTGTCAATGAGGTTCTCGCCAAGCGCAAGAGCCTGGCTGACGCCCAGATTTCTGACGCTGTCAAGACCAACGACGAGGCAAAGGCCCTGAAAGCTCAATATGAGCAGGATATGCTTGCCGCAAAGCAGCGGGCCAGTGAGATTCTCTCCACGGCCCAGAAAAATGCCCAGATCCAGAGTGAGGAGCTGGTACGTGAAGCAAATGCCCAGGCAGCAGCCATCAAGGCCAAGGCAGAGAATGATATTGCCCAGGAAAAGAGAAAAGCGGTAAATGAGATCAAAGATGAGATCGGCGGCATGGCAGTTGAGATCGCCGGCAAGGTGATTGAGCGTGAGCTCAACGAAAATGATCATGCCAAGCTGATCGATGAGTTTATTGCCAGTGTAGGAGAAGCATAATGACAGGCATAGCCAGACTGTACGGCGGAAGCCTTTATGAGCTTGCCGCCGAGGAACAGCTTTCCGATATAATTAAGGAAGAACTGGAACAGATCCGGAAGCTATTCTGGGAAAATCCGGATTACTCACGGCTTCTGTCAGAGCCATCCATACCCCTGGAAACACGGCTTGGCCTGATTGATCAGGCCTTTGGCGAAGGGGCGCAGCGTTATGTGGTGAATTTCATGAAGCTCTTATGTGAAAAGGGCCTTTTGCGGGAATTCGCCGGCAGCTGTGATGAATTTACAAGGCGCTATCATGAGGATCATAATATTGCAGTGGCGACCGTGACAAGTGCGGTTCCTCTTAACGAGAATCAGCTGAGTGCGCTTAAGGAAAAGCTGGAAAAGATTAGCCAAAAACGGGTCAGCCTGATCACGAAGACAGACAGTTCTGTAGTGGCAGGGCTTCGTGTGGAGTTTGAGGGAAAACAGCTGGACGGTACTGTGGCCGGCAGGATAGCCGGCATCTCCAGAAAGCTGGAAGAAACACTCGTTTGAGGAATGGAAAGGTATCCGCCCGGAACCGGGTGTCTTCGGCGATACGGGCAGGAACTGGATGACTAGAAAGAAAGACGCCGTGTTTCCTTCACGGCGAAGGAGATGTCTATGCAACTGAAACCTGAAGAAATATCCAAGGTTATACGCAGTCAGATCAAATACTATGAGAATACCATTCAGCAGAATGAAACAGGTACCATCCTCATGGTTGGCGACGGTATAGCCAGAGCCAGCGGCCTGATCAACTGCATGGCAGGCGAATTGCTGGAATTTGAGGACGGCAGCTTCGGGATGGCGCAGAACCTGGAGGAGAACAGCGTTTCTATCGTTCTTTTCGGCTCTGATGAGAATATCGGAGAGGGCCAGACAGTGAA
Organism: Blautia sp.; assembly: GCA_017515325.1. Taxonomy (GTDB): domain Bacteria; phylum Bacillota; class Clostridia; order Lachnospirales; family Lachnospiraceae; genus Blautia_A. The sequence continues at coordinate 41,294 of JAFWGA010000042.1, read as the reverse complement.
GCGTACGGGCAGAGTTGTCTCTGTGCCTGTGGGCGAGGCTATGATCGGCCGTGTCGTCAATGCGCTGGGTCAGCCTATCGATGGCGCCGGCCCTATCGATACGACTGAGTTCAGACCTATCGAGACGCAGGCTCCCGGTATCTGTGAGCGTCGTTCGGTATATCAGCCCCTGCAGACAGGGATCAAGGCCATTGATTCTATGATCCCCATCGGAAGAGGCCAGAGAGAGCTGATCATCGGAGATCGCCAGACAGGTAAGACTACCCTGGCAGTGGATACTATTATCAACCAGAAGGGTCAGAATGTGATCTGCATCTATGTTGCCATCGGCCAGAAAAGGTCGACGGTTGCTTCACTTGTGGAAAATCTTACCCGCAGCGGCGCTATGGCTTATACCATCGTGGTGGCGGCTACTGCTTCTGAGGCAAGTCCGCTTCAGTATATTGCCCCCTATTCCGGCTGCGCCATGGGAGAGTATTTCATGGCCCAGGGAAAGGATGTCCTGGTAATCTATGATGACCTGAGCAAGCATGCGGTGGCTTACCGTGCCCTGTCACTTCTGATCCGCCGGCCGCCGGGACGTGAAGCTTATCCTGGTGATGTCTTCTATCTGCATTCCAGGCTGCTGGAGCGTGCGGCAAAGATGGACGATGAGCACGGCGGCGGTTCACTGACGGCTCTTCCCGTCATCGAGACCCAGGCCGGCGATGTTTCAGCCTATATTCCAACCAACGTGATTTCCATCACGGATGGGCAGATCTATCTGGAGACAGAGCTTTTCCACTCGGGTATTATGCCGGCTGTCAATCCCGGCATCTCTGTTTCCCGAGTCGGTGGAAACGCTCAGATCAAGGCCATGAAGAAGGTCGCCGGTACTTTGAAGCTGATCTATTCTCAGTATCGTGAACTGCAGAGCTTTGCTCAGTTTGGGTCAGACCTGGATGCGGATACCAAAGCCCGTCTGGATCAGGGCGCCCGTATCGTGGAGGTGCTCAAACAGGATCAGAATTCCCCGGTTCCCGTCGAAAAGCAGGTAGCCATTCTCTATGCCGTGACCAGGGGCTTTCTGGTCAAGGTCAGGCCGGAGAATGTAAAGGATTATGAAGCCGGTCTTTACAGCTTCCTGGATACGGATCCCGACGGTAATGCCGCCATGGAGGAAATCCGCAGCAGTGGAAAGCTGGAAGGCGGAACGGAAGATAAACTGAAGAAAGCTCTTGACACTTATACCGCGGATTATGTGGATCGTCAGGCGTAAAGGAGTAGATGTATGGCTGCAAATATGAAAGCCGTGAAGCTGCGGATCAAAAGTGTGCAGAATACCATGCAGATCACCAGGGCAATGGAATTGGTGGCATCCTCCAAGCTGCGCAAGGCAAAGGAAAGGGCTGATAACTGCCGCCCCTATTTTCAGGATCTGCATAAAACGCTGGAAACCATTGCAACCGGCAATACAGACTTTTCCTCGATCTTTGCCAGAAAACCCGTCTCCGATAAATGGTGCTATGTCGTCATTGCCGGCGACCGCGGTCTGGCTGGCGGATACAACTCCAATCTGCTCAAACGGCTGGAAAAGGAAGCTGAAGGCAAGGACTATGTGGTCCTGCCCATCGGAAAGAAGGCTGTTGAGTATTTCAGGCGCAGACAGGTTCCGATCCTGACGGAAAGCTATGCTGAAGTGGCTCAGGTAGCGGTCGGGGAGTGCTTTGAGATATCAAGCCTTCTGTGCAGGGAGTTTAAATCCGGAAAATATGGCCATATCAGTCTTGTCTATACCAGATTTCTTTCCATGCTCTCTCAGCAGCCGGACTTTATCCATGCCCTTCCGCTGACGGATCTGGACCAGGGCAGGGAGGACAAAGAACCCATCCGGGATCTGATCCTGTATGAACCGGACAGCGTTGAGGTTTTCAATGCGATTGTGCCGGAATATCTTGCCGGCCTGATCTATGGCGCTGTGTGTGAAAGCTCTGTTTCCGAGCTTGCGGCGCGAAGGATGGCCATGGAGGCTGCCACGGACAATGCTCAGGAGATGATCGAAAAGCTCAACCTGAATTATAATCGTGCCAGACAGGCGAGCATTACGCAGGAGATCACGGAGATCGTTGCCGGATCTGAGGGAGTCTGAAAAAAATAGGAGATGAAGAATGAGTGAAAGACACATTGGCGAGATAGTGCAGGTTACAGGGCCTGTTTTGGACGTGCGTTTTGCGCACGATGAGCTGCCTGCCCTGCTCAACGCCATAGAGATAGACAATAATGGGAGCCGGCTTATCGCGGAGGTGGCTCAGCAGATCGGAGACAATCAGGTCCGCTGTATTGCGATGAACTCCACAGACGGTCTGGTTCGTGGTACCAAGGCGATCGACACAGGTGGTCCTATCTCTGTCCCGGTCGGGGAGGAGTGCCTGGGGCGTGTGTTCAACCTTTTGGGAGACCCGGTAGACAATCTTCCGGCGCCTCAGACCAAGGAACGCTGGCAGATCCACCGCCCTGCCCCTTCCTATGAAGAGCAGACCCCTGCCACTGAGATCCTGGAGACGGGAATTAAGGTAGTTGACCTGATCTGTCCCTATGCAAAGGGTGGTAAGATCGGTCTTTTCGGAGGCGCCGGCGTAGGCAAGACGGTTCTGATCATGGAGCTGATCCACAATGTGGCGACTGCCCATGGCGGTCTGTCAGTCTTTACCGGTGTAGGGGAACGTACCCGTGAAGGCAACGACCTGTATAACGAGATGAAGGAGAGCGGTGTTATCGAAAAGACTGCTCTGGTCTATGGTCAGATGAATGAACCGCCGGGAGCCCGTATGAGAGTGGGTTTGTCCGGCCTGACTATGGCGGAATATTTCCGTGATGTCAAAAACCAGGATGTGCTGCTCTTTATTGACAATATCTTCCGTTTCACCCAGGCAGGTTCGGAGGTTTCCGCTCTGCTGGGTCGTATGCCATCGGCTGTTGGCTATCAGCCTACGCTGGCGACGGATATGGGTACCTTGCAGGAGCGCATCACTTCTACCAGGAAGGGTTCCATCACCTCGGTTCAGGCAGTCTATGTGCCCGCCGATGACCTGACGGATCCGGCTCCGGCAACCACCTTCAGTCATCTGGATGCCACCACGGTTCTCTCCCGTGATATTGCCAGCCAGGGTATTTATCCGGCAGTGGATCCCCTGGACTCCACCAGCCGTATCCTTTCGCCGGAGGTTGTCGGCCATGAACACTACGAGATCGCCAGAGAGGTTCAGCGAGTGCTGCAGCGCTATAAAGAGCTGCAGGATATCATCGCTATCATGGGTATGGATGAACTGTCTGAGGAGGACAAGCTCACGGTAAACCGGGCCAGGAAGGTACAGCGCTTCCTTTCCCAGAGCTTTTCCGTTGCGGAACAGTTCACCGGCATGCCGGGACAGTATGTCCCTCTTAAGGAAACGCTGCGCGGCTTCCGCATGATCCTGGACGGAGAATGCGACCAGGTACCGGAGAGCTGCTTCCTGATGGCAGGTACCATCGATGAAGTCTTTGCGAAGGCGAAGGATGCAAATCAGTAAAGGAGGGGTCATATGAAGACATTTCCATTACAGATTGGTACGCCGGATGGCCTTCTCTTCAGCGGGGAGGTAGAGCGTGTGGTCTGCCGGACCATTACAGGTGAACTGGCTATTCTTGCCGGTCATATCAATTACTGCACCGCCATCGGAATGGGGCAGGCGCATATTATTCTTCCTGATGGGAGTCGGAGGAACGCAGCCTGTATCGGTGGCATGCTCAGCATGATGCATGGTTCCTGCAGCCTGCTTGCCACCACCTGGGAATGGGAGGAGGACATAGACAGAGAGAGAGCCGAAGCGGCAAAGACAAGAGCTCAGGAGAAGCTGAACCAGACCCAGATCGATGAACAGGAATACAAAATATTCCGGGCCAAGCTTCAGCGTGCCTTGGTACGGCTCAGTGTGAACGACCACTGATGGGTGTTCTCGAATTGGGCAAAAACGGACAGAAAAGGGGAGGATAGGCCTCCCCTTTCTTTTGTTCATGGAAGAGGCGCCGTAACCAGGAAGCGCAAAGCGCCTGGCGGATTATGCATCCCATTAATCACGAGGAGATATTATGATGAAACAATATGAAAGTGGAGTATTTCTCAAGGATGGCAGGCAGATCATACCTGCAGATCAGGCTTCTCCCGATTGGAACCGGGAGAAAGCAAAGCAGGGGACAATCGCCTGGTCTATTCTGAAGGATCACAACCGATCCGGAAATATGGACAGACTACAGCTGAAATTTGACAAGCTGACCTCTCACGACATTACCTTTGTCGGTATCATTCAGACAGCCAGGGCATCCGGACTTGAGAAGTTTCCCATTCCCTATGTATTAACCAACTGTCACAATTCCCTTTGTGCGGTAGGCGGAACCATCAATGAAGACGATCACATGTTCGGTCTCTCCTGCGCCAAAAGGTACGGTGGGGTTTATGTTCCTCCCCATCAGGCTGTCATCCATCAGTTTGCCAGAGAATGCATGGCAGAATGCGCAAAAATGATCCTGGGTTCAGACAGTCATACCAGGTATGGGGCCCTGGGAACCATGGCTGTGGGCGAAGGCGGTCCTGAGCTGGTAAAGCAGCTGTTGGAGCAGACCTACGATATCAATATGCCTGGGATTGTGGCAATCGTCCTTAAGGGACAGCCAAGACCGGGGGTGGGTCCCCAGGATGTGGCCCTGGCCATTATCGGCCAGGTATTCGCCAACGGCTATGTGAAAAACAAGGTGATGGAGTTTGTGGGGCCTGGGGTCGGCAGCCTCAGCGCCGATTTCAGGATCGGTATCGATGTGATGACCACAGAAACCACCTGCCTGTCCTCTATCTGGCAGACAGATGAGACGATACGGGAGTTTTATGAGATTCATCAAAGGCCTCAGGCCTATCGGGAACTGCGCCCGGCAGACCTGGCCTATTATGATGGCTGCCTGGAGATAGACCTGTCTGAGATCAGGCCGATGATTGCCATGCCCTTCCATCCCAGCAATGCCTATCCGATTCATGTGCTGAAGGAAAACCTGACGGATATCCTTTCCGATGTGGAAAAAAAGGCTCAGGTCAGTCTGGACGGGAAAGTTTCCTACAACCTTCACGATAAGGTGAGAGACGGGAAGTTCTATGTCGAGCAGGGGATTATCGCCGGTTGTGCCGGCGGAGGTTTTGAAAATATCTGCGCTGCGGCAGATATCCTCAGAGGCAGGAGCATCGGCACAGACGCCTTCACCCTGAGTATCTATCCGGCCAGCACTCCTATCTATATGGAGCTGGCGAAAAACGGGGTACTTGCTGACCTGATGGCAACAGGTGCCATTGTGAAGACCGCCTTCTGCGGTCCCTGCTTTGGCGCAGGAGATACGCCGGCCAACAATGCCTTCAGTATCCGGCATACCACCAGGAACTTCCCCAACCGGGAGGGCTCCAAGGTACAGAACGGACAGATTGCCTCTGTGGCCCTGATGGATGCCCGTTCTATTGCTGCCACGGCTGCCAATAAAGGCTTCCTTACCTCGGCGGAGGAATATGAGGGAAAATATACAGGCCAGAAGTACTTTTTCGACAAAACCATCTATGCCAACCGCGTGTTCGACAGTAAGGGAGTGGCGGACCCGACAGTACCCATCCATTTTGGTCCCAATATCAAGGACTGGCCTGCCATGCCTGCTCTGGCCAGGGATCTGATCCTTCAGGTAGTCTGCGAAATTCACGATCCTGTCACTACCACCGATGAACTGATCCCCTCCGGAGAGACCTCTTCCTACCGGTCCAATCCTCTGGGCCTGGCAGAATTTGCCCTTTCCCGGAAGGATCCGGCTTATGTAGGCAGGGCAAAAGCGATCCATAAAGCCCAGGAGGCTATAGAAGCAGGTCAGGATCCGATTTCGGCTGTACCCGGACTGAAGACGGCAATGGAAACCATCTGCCAATCCTTCCCCCAGACGGGTGCAGGAAAAGACAGCTTAGGAATCGGGAGCACTATTTTTGCCGTCAAGCCAGGAGATGGATCCGCCAGGGAGCAGGCTGCTTCCTGCCAAAAGGTTTTGGGAGGCTGGGCCAATATTGCCAACGAATATGCTACCAAGAGGTATCGTTCCAACCTGATCAACTGGGGCATGCTGCCCTTTATCATCCCGGCAGGTGATCTTCCCTTCTCCAATGGGGATTTCCTGTTCTTCCCCGGCATCCGTCAGGCCATTGAGGAAAGGAAGGATTCTATTCAGGCCTATGTCGTGAAGGGAGAAGTGCTTGAGCCCTTTACCCTTTCCCTGGGAGATCTGACTGACGATGAGAGGCAGATTATCCTGAAGGGCTGCCTGATCAATTTCAATCACAGGTGAAGCTATGGAGAGAATTCTGATCTGTTCTGATATTCATGGCTGTAAAGAAAACTTTCGACAGGCTCTCAAAGAAGCCGGACGCATAGACCGGATTCTGATCGCGGGAGATATTGAGGGTCGTCAGGAGGCTTATGAACAGATGGCGGGCATGATTCCTATCCTTATCGTACAGGGCAACTGTGACGTATACCAGGGAGGAGACCTGCCGGAAACCGTTTCTTTTACGCTGGAGGGAAAGCGCTTCTTCATGACCCACGGTCATCTGTACGGGGCAGGGGGAGGAAACCCTTCCCGCCTTCTGGCAAAGGCCAGAAGGATAAAGGCGGATATCGTCATCTTCGGTCATTCTCACAGGTATGTGGATGAATGGCAGGAGGGGATCCATCTTCTGAACCCAGGGGCACTCAGAGGAACCCCGGGCTACAACGCCTGCTCTTATCTGGTGCTGGAACTGGATGAAGCAACAGGCAGGGAAGAGGCAATTCCCTGCAGCTTGTCCGAGAATTGGTAAAAAGGACGATAAAAACCAAAAACAGACAAAAATATGCAAAATACAGCAAATAATGGCATAATAATTTCATATAAAGAATAAATATAGAATAATACGAGAAAATATCAGAAAAATTACTTGATTTTTCTTCCGGATTGTGTATAATACATGCATAAAGAACAGGCAGGAAACATCCCTTTAAGACTGGTTTTGCTGTCTGTTTTTTACAGTAGTCGGCTGCCAAGCGCGTTAGGGTACGGCCAGGCTCAAAGGGCCCTGAAAGAAGCCTCACCACATTCCCCAAAGCCTTGCAGCATAAACCATGGGAGTTCAGAAAGCTTAGAAATACGGACCCAAAATTGCGCAAAAGGAGGAAAAACGAAAAAAATATCACGTAAAAAATGAAGGTCGGTTGTCCCTGCAAAGCCTGTCAGAAAGCAGTTGGCAACTGTTCCAGGCATAGGAAAAGCTTCTTCGTTCCACCCGGCATTTTTTCCCCGCGGTACAGACTGGACGAAGAAGCTTTTTTTGTTTAAGGATCTCGACCTGTGGGGACACGAAAGGGGGCGGTAGAGGCCGAAAGATTATCTGCAAAAAGAAAGAGATGCAGTAAGGTGGAATTTCGGTAAAACCCACAGTGCAAAAGCACAGAAAAATATGCTATAATACCATAGATATTATGTAAAAACAGGCAGGTCAGTAGTGAGGAGACGTTTCCGGGCAGCAGCAGATGGAATCGGCCGAGCGGATCGCCATCATTTTGGAAAGGAAATACGGTTATGAAGAGAAGAAATCCTGTTGTTTCTGCAGGAATCCTTGTTTTCGTTCTGTTTCTGGCAGCAGCAGCGGCATATGCAGTGCTTCGCTATATGCCGACAAGCAAACGGGCGGATCTCTACGAATACTACCAGGCGGCAGACGGTGATGAAGCAAAGCTGGTCCTGGGAACCCAGATCCTGGAGGTAAACGGGCTGGTCAGGGACGGTCAGGCCTATCTGCCCCTTGCCATGGTGAACGAATACCTGAATGCCCGCTACTATTGGGACGAGGATAATCAACAGGTTCTTTATGCCACTCCCTCCACACTGACCCGCAGTGCGGCAGCCAGCCAGCCGGGACAGGATGTCTGGCTGCGGGATGGCGAAGTCTTTCTGAAGATGGATTATGTGAAACGCTTTACCGACCTGGATTGCTATGTCTATTCTCAGCCTGCCAGGATCTGTATGCAGAACCGTTTTACAGATCTTATGACGGTCTCTGTAAAGAAAAAGACCGCTGTCAGAGTCCTGGGAGGGATCAAGTCCAAGGTTCTGACAGAGGTCTCTGAAGGAAATACCCTTCTTTTTATGCAGGATTATGACGACTGGCTTCAGGTTGCCACCTGGGACGGTTATATCGGATATGTGAAGGCATCCAAAGTGACGAAGCCGAGCCTGAACTCCTATGCCCGCTCCTTTCAGGAGGAATCCTACAATTATTTGAAAACAGAAGAGCCGGTAAACATGGTCTGGAATATGGTGACTGTACCGGATGCGAATGATTTCCTGGAAGGCCTGACGGAAAACATGACAGGAGTGAATGTGATCACTCCCACCTGGTTTTTCCTGGAAGGAAGCTCCGGACAATTCCAGGATATTTCCTCGAGCAGTTATGTCGAAAGGGCTCATGCTATGGGGCTCAAGGTCTGGGGCATGGTGGACAATATCAACTCGGAGAGCAATATTTATGAAGCCTTAAGACATACCGGCAGCCGCCAGACTCTGATCCGAGGACTGGTGGACGCTGCGGTCGCCGTCGGCCTGGATGGCATTAATGTGGATTTTGAAACTCTTGATGAAGACACCATCCCCCATTTCCTCGAATTTCTTAGAGAGCTGTCCATCGAAACCCATAAGTATGGCCTGGTATTGAGTGTGGATGATCCTGTCACTTCTGTTTATACCGAACATTACAATCGCCGCGAGCAGGGCAGAGTTGTGGATTACCTGATTATCATGGGTTATGATGAACATTATGTCAACTCTGAGTCGGCCGGCAGTGTTGCCTCCCTGCCCTGGGTAGAGCAGGGCGTGATCGATGCCATTGCAGAGGTCAACCCTCAGAGAGTGATCAATGCCATTCCTTTCTATACCAGAGTCTGGTGGACCCAGGGGAATGCTCTCTACAGCAGCTCTATGGGGATGGAGGAATCCTTTGAGTTAATCAGTCAGGTAAACGCTGAACCATGGTGGAATAATGACCTGGGGCAGCTTTACGCCTCCTGGGATGATGGGGGGACGAAATATGAAATTTGGCTGGAGGATGAGCAGTCACTACGAGAGAAAGCGCTTCTGGTCGGGAAATACGGTCTGGCCGGTATCGCGTGTTGGCGTCTGGGTTCAGAGCGGGATACGGTCTGGCAGGTCTTGTCAGCCGCTCTGCATGAGTGAGGTTTTTGATGTACGGATTATTGTATCTGATTTGTTGCTTTCTGGCGGGAGACCGGCTGGTCCGTTATCTTCTGCCTAAGTCTGTCCATGGCGGCAGAGTCAGTCTGGGAGTCAGACTGGCTGCCGCCTTTGGAGTGGGGACATTGCTGCTCACCTGGGCGGTCTACGGTCTGGCTTATTATTTTTCGGCCAGGCCTTTGACCGGACAACCCCTGCGGTTGGCCAATCTATTGGTGATCGGAACGGTCCTGGCCTGGATGGCGGTCTCATTTATCTTATGCCGGGGAAAAAGGCGCAGCTGGATGGAATGGAGCCGGTTTGAGAAACCCAGGGTCAGGGAGCTGTTTTTTATTCTCCTGCTCCTGGTTTTTGCTTCTTTCATCATGTTCTATGTCTTTCATGTAAAAGATCATGTCCTGTGTTCCGGCTATACGGTTTTCAGTGATTATGCTCCCCATACGGCTATGATCCGTTCTTTTTCCCGGGAGAACAATTATCCGACCCAATATCCCCATTTTGGTGGGGCGGACATCCGTTATCATTTTATGTTTCAATTCCTGGCGGGGAATCTGGAATACCTGGGAATGCGGATCGACTTTGCCTACAATATCCCCAGTATTCTGGCTCTCGTCGGTTTCTGGATTATGCTGTGTGAGATTTGTCGAAGGGTGGGTGCCGGCTTTTTGGGAACTGTTCTGACAGTTCTTTTTTTCCTTTTCCGAAGCGGAACGGCGTTTCCCCAGTATCTCTGGGAGCATTTCCAGGCAGGGGATCTGGGGCAGGCCCTCCATGACAATACCTCTTTTATCGGCTATACGACGAATGAAAACTGGGGTCTGTGGAACTTTAATGTCTATCTGAACCAGCGCCATCTGGCCTTTGGCCTGCTTTTGGGAGCCTTCGTGATCTGGCTTTACCTGGAATGGCTGGATCAGGAAAACAGTGTCTTTTTCCTCTCTCCCCGTGCCTTTACCTGTATTCATCCAGAAAAGGCGCTGGCGGCCGGCGCGATCCTGGGGTTGCTGTCCTTTTGGAATGGTGCCACTGTGATCGGCTGTCTTCTCATCCTTTTTGGATTTGCTGTCTTTTCCCAGGGAAAACTGGATTATCTGATCACGGCCATCACTGCCATTCTGTTGACACTGTTGCAGTCAAATTTCTTCGTCAACGGCAGCCTGATATCCTTCCAGGTCTTCTTTGGCTTTCTCGCCGATCAGAAGACGATCATGGGAGTTCTGGTCTATCTGATGAAGATCAGCGGCTTTTTTTTCCTTGGTGCCATCGTATTGCTGGCTGCCCTGGAAAAGAAAGAAAGGATCATCGCCTTTGCCTTTTTGCTTCCTCTTTTTTTCGCTTTTTGCTTTTCTTTGACGCCGGATATTGCGGTGAACCAGAAATACATCATGATTTCCTATGCTTTTCTGGCCGTTTTCTGGGGTTGGGCTGTTTCGGCCTTGTTCCGCAGAGGCCTGTTCAACAGGCTTCTTGCCCTTGTCCTTACCGTAACCTTATGTGCCACCGGGGTCTACGATTTTGTGATCATAATCCGGGATAATGATTCCCAACACTGTTTGAGGGTAGACCTGGATTCTCGGACAACGGCCTGGCTGAATGAAAATCTGGATGAGAAGGATCTGATCCTTTCCCCCCTCTATAGTATGAGCGACGTCACTTTATCCGGCAATATGCTATATCTGGGCTGGCCTTATTATCCCTGGAGCGCGGGCTATGATACGGACAGCAGGAGTAAAAGGCAGCAGCTGATGTATACGACGGAGGAGTCCGAGCTTTTACGCCGGATCTGTACAGAGGAAGGGATTACCTATATTATCTTCGAGGAAGGAATGAAGCTGGATAGTATTCCCTGCCGGGAGGATACCATCCGCCGGACTTATCCCCTGGTTTTCGAGAATGAACAAGGTTCTCTGAGAATATACCGCTGCGAGGGTGCCCATGGCTAAAACTATACTTTTATAAGGAGAGGCTTGGAACTATGGAAATGATTCATGAGACTGCAGAAAATAAACAGCCGGAGCAGGATATGACACCAAAATGGGAGGCGCCTGGCAGTGGTTCACGCAAAACGTCGCTGACGGCTCCGCTCCTTTGTCTGGCCATCCTGTTGGCAGCCGGTTTTTTTCTGCTGGGAAGTGATGTCTGGTCCTTCTATACCTGGTGGCTATTGGCCGCGGTGATGGGACTTTCTGCTATGCCGGTCGTTGGCCTTCTTTTCGGCAGCTTTGACGATAAGGGCTGGATTTTCTCCAAGGCCTTTGCCATTGCCCTGACGGGCTATCTGGAATGGTTTCTGGTCTCGATCAAGGCAATTCCCTTTACCACAACGAGCTGTGTGGCTCTGGTCTGTGTCTGTGCCGCACTTTTTGGCACCATCTATCTGAAGCAGTCCAGACGGGGGATAGAGTGCCTTCCCTTGGGAAAGGAGTCGCTGATTATCTGGGAGGAGGTCGTTTTTCTTGCCGCTTTCCTGGTCTGGACTTATCTGGCAGGCTTTCATCCCGCCGCCTTCGGCACAGAGAAATTCATGGATTATGGCTTTATGGAGGCTATGATGCGGTCTTCCACTATTCCGGCCAGGGATATGTGGTATTCCCAGGGAGTGATCAATTACTATTATGGAGGGCAATATTTTGCCGTTTTTCTGACCAAGCTGTCAGGCACGAGAGTCGCCCTTACCTATAATCTGATGCGGACTTTTGTGGCCGGCTTTGCCTGCGCCATGCCCTTTTCCCTGGTTCGCCAGATGATGGCGGATCACCTGGCCTTCGCTTCTAAGAGCAAGGAGACTGATTCCGCTTCCGGCATCTGTCCGGATCCGGTTAATCCAAAGCATATGATGACAGAAAAAAAGAATTCTGGAAGAGTACCGGCCCTGGCCGGCCTGACCAGCGGCCTCGCCGTTTCCATGGCGGGGAATATGCACTATGTCGTTTATGCTCTGGTTATGCCCCTGATTCAGAAATGGCGGGGGCAGGAGGTGAAAAGCTACTGGTTTCCGGATGCCACTCGGTTTATTGGCTACAATCCAGACCGCCCGGAGGACAGAACGATCCATGAGTTTCCCACCTATTCCTTTGTCCTGGGAGACCTGCATGCCCATGTGGTGAATATCCTCTTTGTTTTGCTTATGATGGGCCTTCTGTATGCCTGGTATCGCTCGGAACAAAAGAAGGTCGGACAGGATCTGATCAGGAGGGCTGCTGCAGCGCCGGTGGACTATAAGAGAAAGCTGGCAAATCCTTACCTTCTGCTCGCCGGATTTCTTTTGGGACTATATCAGCTGAATAATTTCTGGGACTTCGTGATTTATCTGGTGGTAGTATCAGGAACGGCATTATTCCTCAATATGATCGAATACAAGGGCCGGCCCTTACGGATGATCGGGGTGACGCTCCTGCAGGCGGCCTGGCTTTTTGTCTTGTCTAAGCTGTTTGTGGTTCCCTTTATCGTACAGTTTGAAACGATGGTAGATGGAGTCGGCATAGCAAAGCATCATACGCTGTGGTATCAGCTTCTGATCCTCTGGGGGCTGCCCCTCTTTCTGGGAGTATTGTTTTTGATCCGCTTTCTGGCAGAGCGTTTGCCGGGGCTAAAGACGCGAACCTTGCCGGGACTGATGAGGGAGGCGGAGCCAACCGATTTATTTGTTCTTCTGATCTTTTTCTGTGCCTTTGGGCTGGTTTTGATCCCAGAGTTGGTTTATGTCAGGGACATCTATGAGTCCAGCGGCAATGCCCGGGCAAACACTATGTTCAAACTGACCTATCAGGCTTATATTCTATTTGCGATTATGATGGGCTACGTGATCTGGCGTTTTCTCAGTGCGGCAAAAAAGAGATGGGTTCGGATCCCTGCCGCTCTTGGCCTTATCCTGCTCTGCCTGACCCTGGGGTATCTCTGGAAATCCGCTGATTCCTGGTTTTTCTACTGGAAAGAACCTCAGGCCAGGCAGGGGCTTGACGCGACGGCTTATATGGAGGCAGACTTCCCGGAGGACGCAGCAGGTATCCGTTGGCTGAGAGCCAATGTCAAAGGGAATCCGCTTGTCCTGGAGGCAAACGGAGACAGCTATAATGCAGACGGTGACGAGAGGGTCTCTGCCATGACAGGGCTGCCTACGATTCTGGGATGGTATGTTCATGAGTGGCTTTGGAGAAGTGATCCTTCTGATCTGAATGAGAAGCTCAAGGATGTGGAGACGATCTATACCTCCCAGAACAATGAGCTTGTCCTGAACCTGCTTCACGGTTATGATGTCAGCTATATTTTTGTCGGAGCCAGAGAGAGGGCAAAGTATCAGGACAGACTGAACGAGACCATGCTGAAATCCTATGGCAACATCGTCTTCCAGGATCCGTCTTCTGCTAGCTATATCATTCAGGTGACGGCTTAAACATTGACACGGTTTTGTAAATGATGGTATAGTATGCGCACGAATCGTTTTTGTAGAAGAATCAGAAATCACTAAGGTGTTGCAGCATGAGTGCAGAAGTAGTAAAAGTTTCAGCCGACAATCCTCAAAGGGAAAGTCTGCAAAGGGCGGGAGAGATTATCCGTCGGGGAGGGCTGGTAGCCTTTCCCACAGAGACGGTTTACGGTTTGGGAGGAAACGCTCTGGATCCGGAGGCGTCCCGGCGGATCTATGCCGCCAAGGGAAGGCCATCGGACAATCCCCTGATCGTGCATATCGCCGATATAAAAAGCCTGGAAGCCATCACCGTGGAACTGCCGGAAGAAGCGCGAAAGCTGGCGAAGGCCTGCTGGCCAGGTCCGCTGACTATGATACTGAAAAAAACACCGCAGGTTCCTCCAGAGACGACGGGGGGGCTTGACAGTGTGGCTGTCCGTTTTCCCTCCCACCCCGTAGCCCTGATGCTGATCGAGGAGGCGGGAGGCTTTGTGGCAGCGCCCAGCGCTAATGCTTCCGGGCGGCCCAGCCCGACGACGGCTGCTCACGTCTGGGAGGATCTGGGACAGTCCATTGATATGATTCTTGATGCAGGGCCGGTACAGATCGGTCTGGAGTCGACAATCGTGGATCTGACATCGGATCCTCCGACTATTTTGCGTCCCGGCTATTATTCCCTTGGCATGCTAAGATCAATCCTGCCTGATGTAAGGATGGATCCTGGTCTGCCGGAATCAGATCCTTTGCTTCACCCAAAGGCACCAGGGATGAAATACAGGCATTATGCCCCCAGAGCAGAGCTGACCATTATCGAAGGCGACAGGTCGGCAGTGGTGCAAACCATCCGGTCAAGATCTGAACAGATGGCGGCCAGGGGGAAGAAGGTTGGCATCCTCTCTTCACAGGAAACAGCGGATCAGTATCCGGCAGGCCTTGTGCTTTGTGTCGGCAGCCTGGCAAGGGAAGAAACAATCGCAAGACAATTGTATGACTGCCTGAGAAGCTTTGACGCCAGGGGGGTGGATGTGATCTATTCAGAATCCTTTCATACCCCCTTGATGGGAGAGGCAATCATGAACCGTTTGTTGAAAGCTGCCGGACATCGGGTAGACTATGCCGTCTCACCAGGAGATTGAAATTGCGGATGCGGGTATAGATGAGGAGAAAGAATGAAGAAGATCGTGGCAGGCAAGCGGACAGATTATCTGTCCTGGGATGAGTATTTTATGGGGGTAGCGATTCTTTCTGGCATGAGATCCAAGGACCCGAATTCCCAGGTGGGCTGCTGCATCGTCAGTGAGGACAACAAGATCCTATCCATGGGATATAATGGCTTTCCCAAGGGCTGCTCTGACGATGATTTTCCCTGGGCAAGAGAGGGAGAAGCTCTTCAGACAAAATATTTTTACGTTACCCACAGCGAGCTGAATGCTATTCTTAACTACCGGGGAGGAAGCCTGGAAGGAGCAAAGCTCTATGTCACTCTTTTTCCCTGCAATGAGTGTGCCAAGGCAATTATACAGGCTGGGATCCGCACAGTTGTCTATGCCAGCGACAAATATGCGGACGAGGCCATGACCATTGCGTCAAAGAGGATGTTTGACGCGGCAGGAGTACGTTACTATTCCTACGGTCCCACCGGAAGAAGGATTGAGATCGAGGTATAACGGGCGCATACGATATCATCCGAAGGTATTGACTTGTTAATTCTTTATTGTGTGAGGAGAAGACAGATATGGCAAAGGAAAAGAAACTGGTGGAGGCTATCACCTCAATGGAGGAGGATTTCGCTCAGTGGTATACTGACGTGGTGAAGAAGGCAGAGCTGTGCGGTTATACCAGTGTAAAGGGCTGCATGGTCATCAAGCCTGCCGGTTACGCAATCTGGGAGAATATCCAGAAAGAGCTGGATCGCCGCTTCAAGGAAACAGGGGTGGAGAATGTCTATCTGCCCATGTTTATTCCGGAATCCCTCCTTCAGAAGGAGAAGGATCACGTGGAGGGCTTTGCGCCGGAGGTTGCCTGGGTCACCCATGGCGGTTTGGAGCCCCTGGCCGAGCGAATGTGTGTCCGTCCTACCTCAGAGACTCTTTTCTGTGATTTTTATCAGAAAGAGATTCAGTCCCACCGGGATCTGCCCAAAGTGTTTAATCAGTGGTGCTCTGTCGTTCGTTGGGAAAAAACAACACGGCCTTTCCTGCGTTCCCGGGAATTTCTTTGGCAGGAGGGGCATACTGCCCATGCAACAGCCCAGGAGGCACAGGAAAGAACCATTCAGATGCTGAACGTCTATGCGGATTTCGCGGAGGACTATCTGGCAATCCCTGTGATTAAAGGACAGAAGACAGAGAAGGAAAAATTCGCCGGTGCGGAAGCTACCTACACAATAGAAGCCCTGATGCATGATGGAAAAGCACTGCAGTGCGGTACCAGCCATAATTTCGGGGACGGCTTTGCAAAGGCCTTCGGGATTCAGTATACCGATAAGGACAATAAGCTGGCTTATGTGCATCAGACATCCTGGGGCATGACTACCCGTATGATTGGTGCCCTCATCATGGTTCATGGAGATAATTCCGGTCTGGTCCTTCCGCCTAAGATTGCTCCTGTCCAGGCCGTCATCATTCCGATTCAGCAAAGGAAGGAAGGGGTCCTGGAGAAGGCTGAGGAAATCCTGGCCTTGCTGAAACAGTCAGGAATCCGGGCAAAGGTTGACGATACGGACAAGAGCCCAGGCTTTAAGTTTGCGGAGCAGGAAATGCGGGGGATCCCGGTCCGGATTGAGTGCGGACCCAAGGATATCGAGGCAGGACAGGCTGTCATCTGCAGAAGAGATACGAGAGAAAAATATACGGTAGCCTTTGACGAGCTGGGGAGCAGGCTCTGCCAGATCCTGGAAACCATGCAAAAGGATATGCTGGAAAGAGCCCGTGCTCATCAGCAGGCTCATACCTACACGGCTTTGAACTACGATGAATTCAAGGAAACAATTCTGTCCAAGCCGGGCTTTGTCAAGGCCATGTGGTGTGGGGACCAGGCCTGTGAGGACAAGATTAAGGAGGATGTCCAGGCAACTTCACGCTGCATGCCCTTTGAACAGGAAAATCTGTCCGGCCAATGTGTGTGCTGCCAAAAACCGGCAAAGAAGATGGTATATTGGGGGAGAGCTTATTAATCTATGAATATTCTATTGCCTGAAAAGGTGGAAACAATACTGAATGTCCTTCAGTCAGCCGGCCAGAAGGCGTATATCGTAGGGGGGTGTGTCCGGGATGCTTTGCTTGGCAGGACACCCCACGACTGGGATATCACGACTTCTGCTCCGCCTGGACAGGTTAAGCGCTTGTTCCCCCATACGGTGGATACCGGCCTGAAACACGGTACGGTCACGGTCTTGATGGGCAGGGAGGGTTTTGAGGTGACAACCTTCCGGATCGATGGTGAATATGAAGACAGCCGTCATCCCAAGGAGGTGGTTTTCTCAGATAATCTGGCAGAAGATCTGGCGAGACGGGATTTTACCATCAATGCCATGGCCTACAATCCCCGAGAAGGATTGATGGATTTCTATGATGGAGTCGGTGACCTGGAAAGGAAAATAATCCGCTGCGTCGGGGAACCTGCGGAACGGTTTACCGAGGATGCCCTCAGAATTATGCGTGCTGTTCGCTTTGCCGCCCAGCTTGGATTTACGATTGATCCTCTGACACAGGAGGCTGTGCAAAGCTTCGCCCCTACCCTGAAAAAAATCAGTGCGGAGAGAATCCGGGATGAGCTTCTGAAGACCATACAATCGCCTCATCCGGAATGGCTTCGCCTTGCCTGGAGTCTGGGGCTGACAAAGGTCTTTCTTCCTGAATTCGATCAATGCATGGCCTGTGAGCAGAATAATCCCCATCATTGCTATTCGGTGGGCGAGCATATTTTGCACAGTATGGAAAATGTCGAGCCTGACGGTTTGCTCCGGTTAACAATGCTGCTGCATGACATGGCAAAGCCCCTATGCCGCACAAGGGATGAAAACGGTGTGGATCATTTCTATCGACATGGACAGACGGGGGAAAAACTGGCTCGTGTGATCATGCATCGACTTCGTTTGGACAGTAAGACAATCGATACGGTGGCAAGGCTTGTTTATTGGCATGATTACCGTATGGAGCCTACGTCTGTTACGCTGAGAAAGGCGGTCAACAAGATGGGAAATGACATTTTCCCTCTTTTTTTGCAGGTTCAGCGGGCAGACGTCCTGGCCCAGAGTGAGTATAAAAGGAAAGAAAAGCTGGAAAGGCTTAACCGGTTGGAATTGCTTTATCAGGATATACTGGCCAGCCAGGATTGTCTTTCCCTGAAATCCCTTGCCCTAAAGGGAAAGGATCTGATAGAAATTGGCTATCAGCCGGGACCGGAGCTGGGAGCTGAACTGAACCGTCTTCTCGAGAGAGTTTTGGTTCAGCCGGAGCTGAACCGGAAAGAAACTCTTCTTTTCCTGGCCCGGGAGGACAAAAACAACAGCAGGGCATGAATATGTTACATGAGTTTGGACTAAAACCTTGACAGTATCCCATAAATAAGATATAAACAAGGTGTAATGCCTTAGCGAGTATGCGCACGGATTTCTGGTGGAAGTGTTCCGCATTAGGGGTGATTTAGCGCAGTAAACGAAACAAAACGAAAAAGTTTTGTTCGCTTATGATAAAAGAGAAGGAGGAAGTTTAAGGATTATGAATAAGACAGAATTGGTTGCTGCAATGGTGGATGAGACAAAGCTTTCCAAGAAGGATGTAGAAGCAGTTTTGAATTCTTTTATCAATGTAGTGACAAAAGAACTGAAGGATGGGGAAAAGATTCAGCTGATCGGCTTCGGTACCTTTGAGGTTGCTGAAAGAGCCGCCCGTACAGGTATGAATCCTCAGACAAAGGAAGCAATCGAAATTCCTGCTTCAAAGGCTCCTCGTTTCAAACCTGGCAAGGCTTTGAAGGATGCCGTTAACGGTTAAACCTGATCCGTATATCAGGTTAAGTTTTATTGGAATGGCTTTTGGCTACAGGCATGGAATCGGGGGAACTGGACAGTTCCTCCTTTCTTTTTTACTGCAGAGCCAGTTGAAAGAAATGGCAACCTGTGCGGTGATCGGCTGTCCTTTATGGGATAAGGGTGAGGGAAAGCCGTCCGGGAAAGGAGATAGGGAATGAGACTGGATAAGTATTTAAAGGTTTCACGTCTTATTGTACGACGTACTGTGGCAAACGAAGCCTGTGACGCCGGGAGAGTCCTGTTAAATGGAAAGGCGGCAAGGGCGAGTTCTCCTGTGAAAGTGGGAGATATCATAGAGATCCAGTTCGGGACAAAAAATGTAAAGGCAGAGATTCTGCAGATCAAGGACACCGTGCGAAAAGAAGAGGCAGAGTCCTTGTTCCGATATCTGTAATCCTAAAGTAGGGTAAGTACTGTGAAGAAAAGAAGAAAGAAAAAGCTGACGGTATATGACAGGCTGGGCATGGCAGTGATTTATGTTACGGTGCTTATCCTGATCATCATTATGATGAAGCAGGGAAGGGATCTATCCACGACTATCGCCTTTTATCAAGCAAAAATCGAGTCCCTGAATCAGGAAGAGAAAGAAGAAAGACTAAGAACGACGCAGATTGAAAAGCTGAAGGAATTCATGCAGTCGGATGAGTATGCCGAGCAACTGGCACGGGAACGCCTGGGATATGTAAAGGACAATGAGATTATTTTTGTGGAAGCGCGGGATCAAGGAGCAGCGGGAAATTAGTTGGTATGGCAGGTTTGAGGGATTATTATCAGAGATTCAGAGAGTATATATGGGCTAATCACCTGATTCAGGAAGGGGACACTGTAGCGGCCGGAATATCCGGCGGAAGTGATTCTGTCGCGATGCTTCATATGCTTTCAAGGCTCAGGCAGGAGTATCCTTTTGATCTTTATGCTTTACATGTCCATCATGGAATCCGTGGAAGTGAGGCGGATGAGGACGAGGAATACGTGAGGGTCTTATGCTGTCAGCTGAATCTTCCATTTGAGTCTTACCATTATGATGTTCCCCTTCTTTCAAGGGACTGGCGGATGGGGACAGAGCAGACAGCACGCCTGTGCAGAGAAGCAGCCTTTGAAAAGCTTCGGGAAAAGCTGGGCAAGGAAAAGGAAGAATACAAGGCTGCCTTGGCACACAGCCGGGATGACCAGGCGGAGACGGTTCTTCAGCACCTGTGCAGGGGCAGCGGCATTCGGGGAATGGCTGGGATTCGGCCGGTGCAGTCAGGCAAGATTCGTCCTGTCCTTGATTTTTCCAGGGATGAGCTGATACAATATATTCAGGATTGCGGTCTTGCCTACCGGATCGATTCCAGCAATGCGACAGACACCTATACCAGAAACCGGGTTCGTTCCCACGTCCTGCCTTTACTGGAGAGGGAGGTCAATGAGGAAAGCAGACTTCACCTGGCACAAACAGCTTCATTTTGCCTGCAGGCGGAACTTTTCCTCGCAACGGAAGCCGCCAGGAGAAGCCTGGATTATCTGCTGCCGACTGACGAAGCTGGGAATAGAGGGCTCCTGGTAAAGGAGACACTGTTGAGGGAGCCGCAAATCATGATTTCGTATATCCTAAGGCAGGCGATCGAAGGTGTGACAGAAAAACAGCAGGATATCACCTCTGTCCATCTTCATAAGACTCAGGGGCTTTTTGGGAAGCCGGAGGGAAAAAGGGTCCTTCTGCCTTTTCATCTCCTGGCAATCCGCAGGAGGGAAGGAGTTTTGCTTCAACTTCAGGGAAGCGGGAAACATGGGGATGACTCTGACGGAAAAAAAACGGCAGAGGTTTTCAGACTGGATCCACAGGGGGAGACTGTGACGCCCTTTGGGATATACCGCTGCAGGCTTTTTGATTACCAAGGGCAGGAAATTGTTGAAAAAAAGTGTACGAAATGGTTCGATTATGATAAAATAAAAGACAATCTTTTGATCCGTACCCGACGGGAGGGAGACGGATTCCTCCTGAGTCCTTCAGGAGGAAGAAAGAGTCTTCGCCGCTGGATGATCGATGAAAAGATACCCGGAGGGGAAAGGGATGCAGTCCCCCTCCTGGTGTCAGGGAGTGAGGTTCTTTGGATTGTCGGTTTCCGAATGGGGGCTTGGGGAAAGGTATCTTTACGGACAAAAAGGATACTGGAAGTGAATGTAACTGTTCCGTCAGGAATTTCTTCCCGGTTGCAGGGCAAGAACTGTATCTGTGAAGCAGAAGGTGCACAACCATTGCGAGGATAAAAGCTGTGCCTTCTGTCGCAACTACGAAACTCAAAGTGCTGCGTAGTTACGATATCTTCGGGGTAAGAAAGGTTTTACAGAAGAGAAAGGGGGATCATAATGGGAGAAAAGATCGAGGTGATGATCTCACAGGAGAATTTGGAAAAGAGAATTCGTGAGGTGGCCGCAAAGATCAATGAGGACTATTCTTCCACGGAACTGCATCTGATCTGTGTTCTCAAAGGCGGTGTGTTTTTCATGTGTGAGCTGGCCAAGCATCTGACCATCCCTGTCACGCTTGATTTTATGTCCGTGTCAAGCTATGGGAATGACACAAAATCGAGTGGTGTCGTGAAGATCGTTAAGGATCTGGACCAGCCCCTGGAGGGAAAGGATGTTCTCGTGGTGGAGGATATCATAGACTCCGGAAGAACACTAAGCTATCTGCTGGATGTCCTTGAGCGCCGCAATCCTGCCAGCCTGCGCCTGTGTACCCTCCTGGACAAGCCGGATCGCCGGGTAGTGGAAAATGTCAATGTGGATTACTGCTGCTTCGAGATCCCGGATGAGTTCGTTGTAGGATTTGGGTTGGATTATGCGCAGAATTATCGCAATCTTCCTTATATAGGCGTGATACAGTCGGCCTGACAGCCGATTGTCCGGAAAGGAGAAGATCCGTTTGGATAATAATCAACAGTCAAGCAGGGTAGGGTTTTATCTGATCCTGATTATCGCCCTGATTGCAGGTTATCTCTACCTTAACAATTCTGTTTCATCTCAGAATGACTATACTTGGGGGGAACTGGTCCAGGCTTTGGAAAAGAAAAATGTCCTGGCGGTCCGCATTCATCAAAACGCAGAGGTCCCAACCGGTTCTGTGGAGGCAGAGGTAGCCGGTGAGGGAATGAAGCGTATTTATGTTACCGATGTAAAGGAAGCGGAGGATCTGCTGCGTTCCTATGACCTGGATCCTTATACCGAAAATGTCTCCCGGGAGAATATCGTCCTCTCTACCGTCTTGCCCATAGGCCTGATGGGAGCTCTTCTCATTTTTCTGATGACCATGATGAATCGTCAGATGGGAGGGGGAACCAATGCAAGGATGATGAATTTTGGCAAAAGCCGGGCACGACGTTCTTTGCCATCGGACAAAAAGGTGACATTTTCGGATGTGGCCGGACTGATGGAGGAGAAAGAAGACCTGGTTGAGGTAGTGGATTTTTTGAAGATGCCCGGAAAATATACAAAGGTCGGAGCCAGGATTCCCAAAGGGGTTCTTCTGGTAGGACCTCCTGGTACAGGAAAGACCCTGCTGGCCAAGGCGGTGGCAGGTGAGGCCGGAGTTCCCTTCTTTTCTATTTCAGGCTCGGATTTTGTGGAGATGTTTGTCGGCGTTGGCGCCTCCCGCGTGAGAGATCTTTTTGATGAGGGAAAGGCAAACGCTCCCTGCATTATCTTCATCGATGAGATAGATGCGGTGGCGCGGCAGCGCGGAACCGGTATGGGAGGAGGACATGACGAGAGGGAACAGACATTGAATCAGCTCCTGGTCGAGATGGATGGCTTTGGCATCAATGAAGG
Organism: Blautia sp.; assembly: GCA_017515325.1. Classification (GTDB taxonomy): domain Bacteria; phylum Bacillota; class Clostridia; order Lachnospirales; family Lachnospiraceae; genus Blautia_A. The sequence goes on along the minus strand of JAFWGA010000042.1, from coordinate 18,726 downwards.
GATCATCGTCATGGCAGCGACAAACCGGGTGGATATATTGGATCCTGCCATTCTCAGACCTGGCCGTTTTGACCGTAAGGTTGCTGTGGGAAGGCCTGATATCAAGGGGCGGGAGGAGATCCTCCTGGTACATGCCAAGGATAAGCCGCTGGGAGATGATGTGGATCTGCACCAAATCGCTCAGACGACAGCAGGTTTTACCGGGGCGGATCTGGAAAACCTCTTGAATGAGGCAGCGATACTGGCGGCCAAGGGAAATCGGGCATTTATCCAACAGCAGGATATCAAGTCAGCATTTATTAAGGTGGGGATCGGAGCAGAAAAACGAAGCAAGGTCATTTCGGAAAAGGAAAAGAAAATCACGGCTTATCATGAGGCGGGACATGCCATTTTGTTCCATGTGCTGTCAGAGATGGAGCCAGTCTACACGATTTCCATTATTCCTACTGGGATCGGGGCAGCCGGTTACACGATGCCCCTGCCGGAAAATGATGATATCTTCAATACCAGGGAAAAAATGCTGCAGTCGATCACGACTCTTTTGGGAGGACGTGTGGCTGAGGAAGTGATTTTCGGGGATATCACAACTGGAGCGTCGAATGACATAAAAAGAGCCACGGATGAAGCAAGAGCCATGGTCATGCGGTACGGTATGTCCGAGAAGGTGGGTATGATTGCCTACCAGAATGAAGACGATGCGGTATTCATCGGAAGAGACCTGGCACACACCCGGGGCTACTCCGAGGAAGTGGCCCGGACGATTGATGAGGAGATTCACAGGATTATCCAGGAATGCCATGACAGGGCGGAGAAGATCATCAGAGAGCATATCAAGGTGCTTCACGCCTGCGCGGATTTCCTTTTGGTGAACGAAAAAATGCATCGGGATGAGTTTGAAGCTTTGTTTGCTTCGGAGGCATAATGATAAAATGATAAAAAGGCTGTGCTTTTCCTCCCAGGTGGAAGGAAAGCACAGCCTTATTCCGTTTCATTGTGGAAAAGGTATCATTTCATTCTCGAGTTTTGCTCGTCAACGACAAATGTATTTTGTCAGTGACGATAAGCCCTGACCGTAAATCCGTGGGCAATCGTTAGGTTTCGATATCAAGCTCGGAGAGAGATTCTTTCAGACATAGTTCGTCAGAAAGAAGGCGGATCATGTCTGCCACAGTTGGTTTGAACCCCTGCAGAAGGGAAGCGAATTGCCGACAGATGCCGGTTTTTTCTGCAAAACTCTCATCAATATAATTCTGCATCTGCGCATAGATCACATCTGGCGTTTCACCATATTTGGCAGAAAGCTGATCCAGGATGAGATTCAGAGGAAAAGCGGATGCAGAGCTATGATCAAAAGTCATAGACTGCTTTTGGCTGTCCGACTCTTGCGACAGCCGGCTTGCAGTGCAACATGAGGGCTTGACCGAATGGTTATACTCAGATTCTATCATAAAGTCATACTGACCTTTCATCCTGTCGTTGACAACTGTCGGCTTTTTTCTTATTTCGCCTCTTCAACAGTCGTTTCCTCTGTTTCTTCAGCAGCCTCAGCCTTGGCTTCCTCAGCGGCAACAGCCTCTTCGGCAGCTTCGGTCACAGCCTCTTCGGCAGCCTCGGTCACAGCCTCTTCAGCGGCCTCAGTTCCAGCTACTTCCTCAGATCCCTCTTCAGCAGCCTCAGCTTCCTCAGCGGCTTCAGTCTTTTCCTCAGTCTCAGCTTTTTCAGCCGTCTCTTCCTTGGCTTCATCAGCCGCTGCGTCATCCGTAGTTTCAGCTTCTTCTGCGACAGCTTCGGCTGATTCGTCTGTTTCGGTTTCTTCTGTCTTTTCTACGATGGTAAAGGTGTGGTAATCGTTAACCTTTAACTGACTAAGGAACTTATCATTTACCTTGATCTTGGCATCAGCCAACCAGCCATCAACCGTTTCGGTATAGAAGGATTCCTGCATTTCGGACTTCACGTCCTCAATCTTTGAAGCAGTGGCTTCCTCATCCTTGGTGAGATCAAGACGGACGACATAAAGGTCTGTATCTGTTTCAATGATGCCATCATAAACTTCTCCGTCAGACAGGGTACGAAGAGCATCGATTACTGCAGCATCCATCGTATTGGCAAGATGTTCGTTATCTGTTTCTTTGGTCGTGAAGGTGCCGGTAGAGGAAAGCAGGTTAGGTGTTATTTCAGATGCGACAGCATCGATGTCTCCGGCCGGATCAGCTTTCCATGCCTCTAAGATAGCTTCAGCCTGTTCACGAGCTGTGAGAGCTTCTTTTGCGTCAGCGGCAGCTTCATCAGAGGCCTCTTCCTCCTCAGCGGTCTCCTCGTCAGAGCCCTCTTGTGTGTCAGCGGCAGCTTCGTCAGAGGCCTCTTCCTCCTCAGCGGTCTCCTCGTCAGAACCCTCTTGTGTGTCAGCGGCAGCTTCGTCAGAGGCCTCTTCCTCCTCAGTGGTCTCCGCGTCAGAGCCCTCTTGCGTGTCAGCGGCAGCTTCGTCAGAGGCCTCTTCTTCCTCAGTGGTCTCCGTGTCAGAGCCCTCTTGTGTGTCAGCGGCAGCTTCGTCAGAGGCCTCTTGCGTGTCAGCGGCTTCTTCCTCAGCTGCTTCAGCTGGATCTTCCGCATTACCCTGATCCATATCTTCCAGATCACCCAGGTCTACGACTTCATCCTCTTCACTGAATGATTCATCCTCGCCATAAGCCTCATCTTTAGCAATATTAAAGTAGGTAAAGGAAGACTGCTGAGCCTCGGCTTCATCTACCTCTGTATCCGCCTCTGCCTTGATGGCTTCATGCATAAGGGATTCAATGGTCTCAAGCTCAAGATAAGCGGCAACCTGATCCTTTGTCACGGCGAGCTCTGTCAAAGCTTCTTCGGAATTGGCATCGATGAATGCCGAAGCAGCAGCATCGATCTTTTCTTCATCCTCCTGGGACAAGGCAATCCCGTAGTCGGAAGCTTTTTCCTTCAGAAGATAAAGGCGCTCAACCTGCTCCAGAGAAGACTGAACCATGGTTTCGCCATAGGAAGTTTCTTCCCCCTCTTCGGTACCCCAGATGCCCGTGTTGTAGCCGAACATACGGTATAACGCTTCCATACGAGCCTGCTGATAACGAGTCATGAGACTGACTATGCCCATAGGAACCTGGGTTCCGTTGATGGTAACAACTGTTTTGCTGCCGTCAAGCGCACTGTTTCCGCATCCGGCCGCCATGCTTACGACTAAAGCGGATGCCAGAATAACAGCTGCAGATCTTTTTGCTTTCATATTTACAAAGCCCTCCTAATCAAAATCTGTCCCATAGTATAAGCTTTTTTTGGCAGAAGGGCAAGGGAAATTTAGCAAGGAGAAAAACCATTTGTCGATTCAATCATTATATTTGCACAGTCCCCCCAAAAATGCTATACTGCAAATAAAAAAGGGGACACAGACAATGAACATAGTATGCCTGGATTTAGAAGGAGTACTGGTGCCTGAGATATGGATCGCATTTTCCCAGGCCACCCATATACCGGAGCTGAAAAAAACGACAAGAGATGAACCGGATTATGACAAACTCATGCGATGGCGTCTGAATATCCTCAGGGAACATCATCTTGGCCTCAAGGAGATACAGGAAACGATTGCCGGCATCGATCCTCTCGACGGAGCCAAAGAATTTCTGGACGAACTCCGCGCCCTGACTCAAGTGATCATCATCAGCGATACCTTCACCCAGTTCGCCGGCCCTTTGATGAAAAAGCTCGGGTGGCCCACTTTATTCTGCAATACACTGGAGGTAGCCCCGGACGGAGAGATTACCGGCTTTCATATGCGCATAGAAAACTCAAAGCTGAGCACAGTCAGAGCCCTTCAATCGATCGGCTTTGATACCATTGCCGCAGGCGACAGCTACAATGATCTGGGGATGATCCGGGCGAGTAAGGCAGGTTTCCTGTTTAGGAGTACGGAACAGATCAAAGCAGATAATCCGGATCTCCCGGCTTTCGAAGAATTTGGTGACTTTCTTGAGGCAATTCGTGGATCCTTATCATAACATCTGGAAAAAGCACAAGATATTATTTACATCACATGATGTTTTCAGCTATAATAGATAAAGAGTTGTTTTACAGTAAAACATATCTTTTTTCGGAAAGATATCAGAAAAGAAAGGAGGCGTCATGAAGCATCAGGATTTGATCGACAAACTGACATTGGAAGAAAAAGCAGCTCTCCTCGGAGGAAAAGGAGAGTGGGACTCCCGGGATATTCCGCGCCTTGACATTCCATCCATGATCATGTCTGACGGCCCTCACGGTTTGCGCAGACAGGCAGGAGCAGGAGATCACCTTGGCCTGAATGCATCCCTGCCGGCGACGTGCTTCCCCACAGCCGCCACCATGGCCAACAGCTGGGATGAAAGCCTGGGAGAAGAGGTGGGCCGGGCACTGGGAGAGGAAGCAAAATCCATGGGTGTAAATATCCTTTTAGGCCCAGGTATGAATATAAAAAGAAGCCCGCTTTGCGGGAGAAATTTTGAGTATTTTTCCGAAGATCCCTATCTTTCCGGCAAAATGGCCGCATCCTATGTCCGTGGCATCCAGAGTCAGGGAGTCTATGCCTGCATCAAGCATTTCGCGGTTAACTCCCAGGAGGAGCGCCGTATGGCCATGAATGCCGTGGTTGACGAGCGGACCCTGAGAGAAATCTATCTCACTGGTTTTGAAATCGCCATAGAGGAATCCCATCCCGGTGCCGTGATGACTTCCTATAACGAAGTTAATGGGGAATATGCCAATGAAAATATCCATCTTCTGAAGGAAATCCTTCGGGGAGACTGGGGGTATGATGGCTTTGTGGTTTCCGACTGGGGCGGCGCAAATGATCATGTCGCAGCGGTGAAAGCCGGTTCGGACCTTGAAATGCCAGCCCCCGGACTGGATTCGGCCAGAGAACTGGTCCAGGCCGTAAAGGAAGGAAGGCTCTCAGAGGAGGATTTGAACGCTCGCGTGGACGAGCTTTTGGACGCTGTCCTGACCACGGTTGAGGCAGCCAAGGGCGCCTCTACCGATTTCGATAAGGACGGACACCATGCTTTGGCACGAAAGGCTGCCGCCAGCTGTGCCGTTCTTCTGAAAAATACAAATCACCGGCTTCCTCTTAAGGAAGGAACTACTGTGGCTGTCATCGGAGATTTCGCCTTTGAGCCAAGATACCAGGGGGCGGGATCATCTATGGTAAACGTGACCCGGCTTGAGACCATAGAGGGTATGATTAAGGAGGAAAAAGCCCTTACCGTCAAAGGCTTCGCCCGTGGGTATCGCAGATCCGGCGAACCGGATGAGAACCTTCTGAACGAGGCCAAGCGCCTGGCGAAGGAAGCGGATGTCGTTCTCTACTTTTTTGGCCTGGATGAGATGAGCGAATCCGAAGGCCTGGACAGAAAGCATATGAGGATCCCGCAGGTGCAGATCACCTTGCTTGAAGCCATTGCCCAGGAAAACCCCAATGTAGTGGGTATTCTCAGCGCCGGCTCATCCATCGAGACTCCTTGGGACAAAAACTGCCAGGCATTGCTGCATGGCTATCTGACCGGTCAGGCCGGTGCAGGCGCCATCCTGGATATCCTGACAGGCAGGATCAATCCTTCCGGAAAACTGGCGGAGACATATCCTGAGGTCTATGAGGACGTTCCGTCTTATCCCTGGTATCCGGCCAAGGAGAGAAATGCTGAGTACAGAGAAAGCATCTATATCGGTTACCGCTACTTCAATAAGGCGGGTAAATATGTGAAGTATCCCTTTGGCCACGGGCTTTCCTATACCGACTTTACCTATTCCGACCTTAGCATCGACAAGAACGGGGTTTCTTTTAAGGTGAAAAATACCGGAAAGTACGATGGAGCCGAGATATGTCAGATGTATGTCGGGCTGGATGATTCGATGGTTTTCCGTCCGAAAAAGGAGCTGAAGGGTTTCCAAAAGGTCTTTCTTAAGGTAGGGGAAGAGCAGACTCTCACCATTCCCTTCGATAAGAGAACCTTCCGATACTGGAATGTTAAGACAAATGGCTGGGCGACGGAAAGCGGAACCTACAATATTTATGTGGGAGGCTCAATGGCATGGCTGCCTTTGACCGGGACGATCCGTATTGCAGGCGATCAGGCTCCGGTACCTTACGATGCCAAGAAGGTTTCGGCCTATATGAAGGGGGATCTGTCAGCTGTCACCGATGAAGCCTTTCGTGAGATCCTTGGACATGAGATACCTGATGGCAGCTGGAGCGGGAGCCTGACCAAAAACGATGCCATCTGTCAGCTTTCCTATGCCAAGAGCGGTCTGGCCCGGTTTGTTTTCAAACAGCTTGAGAAGAAAAAGAAGAAAGCGGATGAGGCAGGCAAGCCTGATCTGAATATTCTTTTTATCTACAATATGCCATTCAGGGCGATTGCCAAGATGACCGGCGGAGCAGTGGATCGCAAAATGGTGGACGGGATCGTTAAGATCGTAAACGGCCATTTCTTTGGAGGACTGGGGAACGTGATCACTGGCTACTTTGGAAATGGCAGAAAGAACAAGAAATATGAAAAGACGTTGGCGGGCAAATAAAACAGGAAAGGTAATGGTTTGGGCACGGCGCTTGACAGAACAGTTACCGGGAAAGGATTACATATGAAGAATTTCATGGAAAACTTTGCACAGAAGCATCCTAAGGCAGCCCAGTGGATCCGGGAAGGCGGTTTGTTTATCATCTTCAGCTATCTGGTCACCTTTTTTAAGTACCTGCTTTTGACCTTCCTTCCGGCCTTCTTCGAAAAGATCGTCGGCCAGGTGGAATGGACGTGGCCGGGGATTCAGACAAAGATGTTCGGTGTTCCCTTTACTTTGTCGATCATTGGAAACAGCCTGGCCGACGGAGGCCTTGCCTTTACCCTGGCAAACTACACCTCTATTCTACTGGGAGAATGCATCAACTTTCCCTTGCAGAGAAATGTCACATTCCGCAGCAAGGGCCCATTGGCTCCGCAAATCCTCTGCCACCTGGCAGGCACTATTGCAGTCATGCTGGTTATGAATCTGTTCACCTGCATTTGGAATCCTGTGACAGCAGCCTTCGGTATCCCGGATGGGATTAGAAATATCGTGACGACGGTAGCGACAGGAGGCGTGGCCATGGTTATCATCTTTGCCATTGATAAAACCATTTTTGCTCCTGGCTTTGGTGAGAAAAAGTGATGAGGAAAAAAATAAATCTCCCAGGAAAAAACAGGTTGAAATCCTGATAATGCTGTGGTAAAATAACGCACAGTCGATTAGGAGGTGTAATAAGTGGGAGTTTTGAGAGTCATTCTGACGATTCTGTTTTGTATCGACTGTATCGCTTTGACCGTGTTTGTCCTCATGCAGGAGGGAAAATCCCAGGGTCTTGGCTCTATTGCCGGTGCAGCGGAATCTTACTGGGGAAAGAACAAAGGCCGTTCCATGGAAGGAGGCCTGGTGAAGCTGACTACCATTCTCGGTGTGCTTTTCTTCGTTTTCTCCCTTGTTCTGAATATGATGAACTGAACAAAGCGAAATACCGCAAAAGCACCCTTGCTCCTAGGCGAGGGTGTTTTTTCTTTGGCAGGGTTTCGAGAGGAAGTCTTACAATGACCGCACAGGTCGAAAACATGTCATGCCAAGATGGTTTGTCAGACTGGAACTGGCGTTCCAAGAGGAGAAGTTATGGCTAAGAAGCCTGGAGTGAAGCTGATTGCTAACAACAAAAAGGCCTATCATGATTACTTTATAGAGGATACCTATGAAGCGGGAATCGAACTGGCAGGAACAGAGGTGAAATCCCTGCGGATGGGAAAATGCAGTATTAAGGAGAGTTATGTACGGGTGGAAAAGGGAGAGGTATTGATCTATGGAATGAATATCAGCCCATACGAGAAAGGAAATATCTTTAACAAAGATCCGCTGCGTATCAGAAAACTGCTTCTGCATCGGTACGAGATCCGAAAGCTGGACGCAAAGCTGAGGGAAAAGGGTTTTACTTTGGTTCCTCTTCAGATTTATTTCAAAAACAGCCTTGTGAAGGTAGAGATTGGATTGGCAAGAGGGAAAAAGTTATACGATAAGCGGAACGATATTGCGAAAAAGGATATGGAAAGAGAAGCTCGTCGGGAATTCAAGGTTCGAAATGTCTGACACCTCTGGTTGACAAGACTGTTGAATTTTGCCATAATGATAGTAAGGAAACAAAACGCTGTTGTTTTGCTTCGCTAACTGCGTTGAATCTATGCCATTGATGGGGCATAATTCCGCTGTTTCTTCGTGTGTATACCGAACGACACATTTCAGGATTTTCGACCTGTGCGGTGACCGCACAGGTCGAGAATGCCTCTGGTGTGAATCAGGGGAAAATGAAAGTGTGGAGGATGACAGGTTGGCGGCACGAAAAAGGGGGGTTATTATGAAAAGAATATTTTCAGTTTTATCATGCCTTTTACTTGCTATTTCGATAGCCGGCTGTGGAACCAAGAACGATACTGTATCGCCCGTACTTCCTACGTCAACCCCTGTTCCTGCTGAGGTTTCTCTGGCACAGGAGATACCTGCTGTTTCGCAGGCGCCGGTGGCGCCGGAGGCAGAGCAGGGAGAGCTCGTGGAGATGCAGGCCAGCCCGGCAAGCAGTATAGCAAATCAGGTGGGGGAAAATCTGGCGGGTTCCCTCAGCGTCATAGTCGAGAACCAGCTTGGGATGGACGTGGGTGAATTTTATGTTCGGATTCATCCCCAGGAGGATTCTGACAATTGGGGAGACGAATTGATCGAAAACTCATTTTTGCTGGGCAGAGGAAGCAAAATGGTCTATTATTTCCAACCTGCCCGTTCTGCCGGCTCAGGAAGCAGCTCTTCCGTTTTATATGACCTGAGAGTGATCTGTACCGATGAAGATGAAAACGAATTCTATTTCCGTTCTCTTCCCCTTCAGACAATTACCCAGATCACGCTTCGCCTGAATGGGACGGGAGACGATGCCTGGCCCTACGCAACATATATGGTTTCGGGAGGTACCAAAGAGTTTTCTACGCTTCAGGAAGTGATGAGGCGTGTAGGAGCCATGGAAGAAGATTATGAGGATGAGGAAGAAGACTACTATGAGGATGATTATCTGACGAATGTAGATGTAGACAATCTGGAATCCGATTATGATCCGATGACTCCTGAAAATACTGAACCGACGCAGGCACCGCAGGAGGCGGCTCCTACCCAGGCACCTGAGGCGGTTGTGGATACCGGTGAGATCAACGGATCCAGTAATGAAATGACAGATGATATGCAGACAGCCAATGGATATATGGGAGACAGCTACGGGAACCTTACCGGAGAACTGGGAGGGGCAAACGGTGATGACTATGCCGAGATCCCGGAGCTGGGAAATGTCGGATACCATTATTATGATTCGTATACTGTAATGACTCAGGTAGGGGAAGACGGCACAGAGACCGTTATCGGCGTTTATTGATCACAGGCGAAAGGGAAGGGATCCGAAAGATGAAAAGATTTCTCTTAAAGCTCAGCGGGGAAGCCTTGAGCGGGAAGAAGGGTACAGGATTTGATGAGGCGACGGTTCTCGCGGTTGCCGAACAGATAAAGGCTCTTACAGCTGAAGGCGTTCAGTTAGGGATCGTCATAGGCGGTGGTAACTTCTGGAGAGGGAGGACATCAGAAACCATACAGAGAGTACAGGCCGATCAGATCGGAATGCTGGCGACAGTGATGAACTGCCTGTATGTCTCAGAAATCTGTCGGCATATCGGTCTTGAGACGGATATTTATACTCCTTTCATCTGTGGCAGTTTTACTAAACTGTACGGAAAGGATGCTATGGAAGAAAGCTTTGCCTCAGGAAAGCTGGTCTTTTTCGCCGGCGGAACAGGCCATCCGTTTTTTTCCACAGACACCGCCACGGTTTTGCGTGCTGTTGAGATGGGGGCACAGGCGATTCTCCTGGCCAAAGCGGTTGACGGGATCTATGACAGCGATCCCAAGCTGAATCCTGATGCCAAAAAGTATGACCAGATCAGTATTGAAAAAGTAGTTGCCGACAAACTGGCGGCCATGGATCTGACGGCGTCGATCATGTGCATGGAGCAGAGGCTCCCTATGCTGGTATTTGCCCTGGAAGAGGAAGACAGTATCATACGTACCGTACACGGGGATTTTCATGGAACCCGTGTTACAGTATAGAGAAAAAGAGAAGAAGGAGCTTATGAAATGGACGAGAGAGTAGCAAAATACGAGGAAAAGATGAAAAAGACCATTGCCAGCCTGGAGTCCGACTTTCAGACCATCCGCGCCGGCCGAGCAAACCCGCATATCCTGGATCGACTTACCGTAGACTATTATGGCGTCCAGACACCTCTGCAGCAGGTTGCCAACATTACAGTGCCTGAAGCCAGAGTGATACAGATACAGCCTTGGGAGGCATCTCTGATCAAGAAGATTGAAAAAGCTATCCTTGCCTCTGACCTGGGACTGAATCCCAACAATGACGGAAAGATTATCCGTCTGTTTTTCCCGGAGTTAACGGAAGAGCGCAGAAAAGAGCTGGTAAAGGACGTAAGGAAAAAGGGAGAAGCATCCAAGGTGGCAGTGCGCAATATCCGGCGCGATGCCAACGACGCCTTCAAAAAGCTCCTGAAAGAGGATGTTTCTGAAGACGAGGTAGAAGCCCTTCAGGACGATGCCCAGAAGCTGACAGACAAGTACATCAAAGAAGTAGATGCCGCTGTGGAGCGGAAATCAAAAGAGATCCTGACCGTTTGATCGGCGGCCTGAGAGGGAGGTTTGCCAGGCAGGCAGCCGGCAGACCTCCCTTATCTTTATACTATTAATGGGAGGGGAATGGCTTGACAATACCGAATCATGTTGCCATCATACTGGACGGAAACGGCCGCTGGGCAAAAGCAAAGGGGATGCCTCGCAGCTACGGGCATATCCGAGGCTGTGAAAACCTGGAGACAATCGTGGAGGAGGCAAAGGATATCGGCATCCGTTATCTTTCCGTATATGCTTTTTCTACAGAGAACTGGAAACGGTCGAGGGATGAGGTTGAGACGTTGATGAAGCTTTTCCGATCGTATCTGAAGAAATGTCTGAAAATCGCTGAACACAATCAGATCTGTTTCCGGGTGATTGGTGACCCGTCTGCTTTTGATGCCGATATTCAAAAGAGTATCCGCACTCTGGAGGATTTTTCCCGGGAGTTTAAAGAAATGCACGTTCAGCTGGCTCTGAATTATGGCAGCAGAGATGAGGTGACCCGATCCGTGCGTTCCCTCGCCCAGGATGTTGCCGAAGGGAAGATCAGACCGGAAGATATTACTTCTGAGATGATCAGCTCCCGTCTTGACACAGCGGGTATCCCTGATCCGGATTTGCTGATTCGAACCAGCGGTGAGCTGCGGCTTTCCAATTTCCTGATGTGGCAGCTGGCTTATACTGAGTTTTATTTCACGGATGTACACTGGCCGGATTTTGACAGGAAAGAGCTTCTGAAGGCGATAGAAGCCTACAATAATCGTGACAGACGCTATGGCGGTGTCAAGGAGGCATAGAAGGATGTTAAGGACAAGGGTGATCAGCGGGATAGTGCTTGGCGCTGTGAGTATAGTGACAATCGGAATGGGGGGATATCTCCTGTATATTCCGCTTCTTATTATAGCTATCATTGGAATGTTTGAATTTTACCGTGCCATGGGGGTACAGGGGGAAACGGTAACATTGCTGGAGGGCTGTGGCTATCTTAGTGCGATCCTGTATTTCGTTGCGATGCGTTTGGATTTTGAACGCTATGGAATGCTTACGATGCTATTGTGCCTGTTGGCAATTCTGGCAGTCTATGTAATCTCCTATCCCGGCTATCAGATTGCGCAGGTTATGACTGTATTCTTTGGATTTGTCTATGTTGCCGTATTTCTTTCTTTTATCTATCTGCTCAGGGAACTTCCGGGAGGCCTTGTCTTTGAGCTGCTGCTTTTTTTCAGCTCCTGGGGAAGCGATACCTGCGCCTATTTTGCCGGGATGCGTTTCGGAAAGCATCATATGACGCCTGAGCTGAGTCCGAAAAAGACCTGGGAAGGTGCCTTGGGCGGACTGGCCGGTGCCGCTGTACTTGGCGGAATTACGGCCCTCGTGACAAGAGCTCCCCTTCTTTCCTTTATCCTGGTGAGCCTTCTGTGTTCCATCGTATCCATGATCGGAGACCTGGCTGCCTCCGCGGTTAAGAGAAATGTGGGGATAAAAGATTATGGCAATCTGATTCCGGGTCATGGAGGCATACTGGATCGGTTTGACAGTGTGATCTTCGTTGCCCCGTTTTTATATGTCCTTGTTACAGTCATCATATAAGGTAGAATGATCCAGACAGAGGGAAGAGACTTTTGGGGAACCGAAGGTCGGCTTCCCCTTTCTTTCACTTATCCGGAAGTGAAAAAGATTGGTGGAAAAGGGAGCGGGGCTGAATTGCCATGAACAAGGCAGCAAGAAAAAGGATGGAAGATATGGAAAAAAAGATAGCTATTCTTGGGTCAACTGGTTCTATTGGAGTACAGACACTGGATGTGGTCAGGGAAAACAAGGATATCCGCGTTCTTGGCCTGGGAGCGGGCAGGAATATTGAAAAGCTCGAGGCACAGATCCGGGAGTTTCATCCCACCCTGGCAGCTGTCTGGGATGAGGAGGCCGCCAATACCCTCCGTACCCGCGTTGTGGATACTTCTGTCAGGATTGTGTCCGGAATGGATGGACTTCTGGAGCTGGCCAGGATGGAGGAATCACAGATTCTTGTGACGGCCATCGTGGGAATGATCGGGATCCGGCCGACCATGGAGGCGATTATGGCCGGAAAGGATATTGCCCTGGCCAACAAAGAGACCCTTGTGACGGCAGGTCATCTGATTATGCCAATGGCCAAAAAGGCCGGAGTGAGGATCCTTCCGGTGGATTCTGAGCACAGTGCCATTTTTCAGGCTTTGCACGGCCAGGAGAAAAAGAGCCTGGCAAAGCTTCTGATCACAGCGTCAGGCGGACCCTTCCGCGGAAAAAAGAGGGAGGAGCTGGAGCATGTGAAGGCCGTGGATGCCCTGAAACACCCCAATTGGGTCATGGGACAGAAGATTACCATTGACTCTGCCAGTCTGGTGAATAAGGGGCTGGAGGTTATGGAGGCGAGGTGGCTGTTTGATGTTTCATTGGATCAGATCCAGGTTGTCGTCCAGCCGCAGAGTGTGATCCACTCCATGGTGGAGTTTGTGGACGGAGCCGTCCTGGCACAGCTGGGGACTCCGGACATGAGACTCCCCATCCAATACGCGCTGTATTATCCTGAGCGAAGATACCTTCCCGGGCAGAGACTGGACTTTACCACGCTTTCCCGCCTGGATTTTGATGTCCCGGATACGGAGACCTTCCAGGGACTGTCCCTGGCCTGGAAAGCGGCCAGGCAGGGCGGTAGTCTGCCTACGGTTTTTAATGCCGCAAATGAGAGGGCAGTGCAGTGGTTCCTTGCTGACAGAATCGGTTTTTTGGATATCTATGAATTGATTGCCCGGGCCATGGACCATCACAGAGTGATAGAGAACCCGGGACTGGAGGCTGTTCTGGAGACGGAGAAGGAGACGTACGCCTTCTTGGAGGCGGATATGGCTGCCAGGATATTATAAGGAAAGCAGGTGGTGGTTTGAGAATCATTATTGCATTTGTTATTTTTAGCGTGATTATTCTGTTTCACGAATGGGGGCATTTTCTTCTGGCGAAATTAAGCGGTATCGTTGTGACAGAATTTTCTCTGGGTATGGGGCCAAGGCTTTTTTCCATTGAAAGAGGAGGAACCAGGTATTCTCTTAAGCTGCTGCCTTTGGGCGGATCCTGTGCTATGCTGGGGGAGGATACGGACGAGATGGCGGAAGGCTCCTTTAATTCTGCCAGCGTAGGCAAAAGGATTGCCGTTGTGGCTGCTGGCCCCGTCTTTAATTTTATCCTGGCTTTTATTCTGAGTATTATCATTGTTCATTATGCAGGCTTTGATGAACCCTTTGTTTCCTTTGTGGCAGAGGGCAGCAACGCCGAAGAAGCCGGACTGATGCAAGGCGATCGCATTGTCAGCTATGATGGCTATCATATCGATGTGGGGCGGGATCTTTATATCTATCTTTATCTGCATACGATAGAAGAGAATGAGCCCATCCGCCTGGAGGTGTTGAGAGACGGTGAAAAGAAATATCTCTCCTTTTTGCCGGACATACAGGAGCGCTATCTTCTTGGCTTTAACAGAAGTGACGCGAATTCTATGACAGTGGAATCCCTGATACCTGGCCTGCCGCTGGAAAAAGCCGGACTGCAGCCGGGAGATACCATTGTCGGAGTAGGGGGCGTGCCGATTGAGGATGGAGCCGCTTACGAAGAATATCTTAAGGATCATCCTTTGAAGGAGGAGCCGGTTCAGATCACGTATGAACGAAATGGCCTGGAGTATGAGGTTGAGATCGTTCCCATGGTATACCGCACTCCCACCGGCGGTTTTTCCTACAATCTTTCCTTTCAGGAGGCAAAGGGCCTTCAGGCTCTGCCCCATGCTCTGACTGAGGTGAAATACATGATTCGTTCGACCCTGCTGAGTCTGAAAGGATTATTTACAGGCGGCGTAGGAGTAAAAGACCTGAGCGGACCTGTGGGAGTGGTGGATGCGATTGGAGATACCTATGAACAGAGCAAGAGCGGTGGAATGCTTGTGGTTGTCATTAATCTCCTGAATATGGCAGTACTTCTCTCCGCCAATCTTGGGGTGATGAATCTTCTGCCGATTCCTGCGCTGGATGGAGGGAGATTGCTGCTTCTTTTGGTTGAGGCGGTTCGCCGCAAGCCTTTGAACAGAAATCTGGAAGGGAGTATTCACCTTACCGGCTTTATCCTCCTTATGGTCTTGATGGCTTTTGTCATGTTTCAGGATATCATGAAGCTGTTTTAACTGTAGAAAACTATCGTACTCGGATTCGGGCTTTATGGGGAAGGAACGATCATGGATGCAAACTGGTCCTATCAGATCTTGTCTGAGGAGGAAGGAATGACGCTGGGACGGCTCCTCAGAACCAAGGGCTTTTCGGCCCGGCAGCTTTCGAGGCTGAAATTCCGGGAAAGAGGGATCTGGCTGGACGGGAAAAAATGCCGCACTTCCCAACCGGTAAAGACCGGGCAGAGGGTTGAGCTTTTCCTTGATGATCCTGATGGACAGACGGCGGAGCCTTGCCTGAAGGAGCATGCGGGATTTCATATTCTCTATGAGGATGACACGGTGGTCCTGGTCTATAAACCGGCTGGGATTCCCAGCCATCCCTGCCATGGCTTTTGGACGGAAAACGCGGGAACCTGGGTTCAGGAATATGTCAGCCAAAAGGGGCATTCCGGCAGGATCCGGGCGATTGGCAGGCTGGATAAGGATACCAGAGGCCTGATGCTTTATGCCAAGAATCAGGCTTCCGCGGCAAGACTGTGGGAACAAAGGGAGAAGGGAATCTTCCGGAAAAGCTATCACGGGCTGATTCTTGGCCATCTTCCGGCAATGGAGGGAGATATCACGACATTAGTCGGAGGAAAAGAGGCTTTCACCCATTATCAGGTGCTAAGCAGTTCTGCCCTGCTGCAGCATGTCCGATTCAACCTGAAAAGCGGGCGTACCCACCAGATTCGCATCCATATGGCCGGGCTTGGCTGTCCGATTCTGGAGGATCCTTTATATGGAGGCTGCAGGGACGAGACCTGCCGGACCGGCATGGGGCTGAAGAACAGGCCGGACAGTCTGGCGCTGGAAGCAGATCTGATACGGTGGCAGCATCCTTTTACAGGAAAAGAAATCAGCCTGGGAAAGGAACCGGTCTGGGACGCTGCCAGTTTGGAAACAGATCCGGATTGTTTCTGGAGCTTTATGTAGTGATAGTACATTCGTGCGCTTACGAGATGACATGGGTATAGATGAGGAGGGGAGAGAAAAATGATGGAGCAGATCACCCAGTTTGTTAGCAGCAACCCTATGTTCCCGACATTGTTGGTCACTGCGCTTGTCATATTTTTCCTGGCGTCCGTACTGCGTTTTGCAGTCCGGTCTGTAATCGCCTTAAGCTGTGGTGTATATAATGTGATGGTGATCATAGCCATATTTGCTTTGTCGATGATATTCAGCAGCATCAGGGTAACCGGCGAGATACCGCAGCAGCTTGCTTCCTCGATGATGAGCCAGGTTTTCTCACCTCTTTTGGATCTGTTTGGGGTTTACACAAAGTCAGGATGGGATATTCCGGTTTTTCTATATGAAGGGGGGAAGCTGCTCGTTCTCGCCTTTATTATCGAGATCCTGGAACGGTTTTTTAACCTGTTTGGCTGGAGAAAGAACTTCTTTTTATGGTGTCTGACAGAATATGTACTGGCAGCAGCAGGTGCCTTTGGATATTATTATGCCTGGAAAGAGATAGAGACCAGGGTTCCCGGTGAACGGCTGAAGCTTACCGTAACCGGTATTTTCGTGATTGCCGTGCTGATCACAGTGCTCAGCGGTTTTCTCAGCATATTTGGGCCGCTTGGCTTTCTCCTGGACAGTATGATCTATGAATTCTTTCTTACAGCTATGGTCACCACAGTCGCAACCATTTTACTTGCCATGATTGTCCGTGCCATGGACTGGATGCCGAAGATTGCCGATGTCATACAGTCCTTTACGAATGTCGGTTCGACGGAAGCCTTGATCAGCCTGGGAGGCTTGCTGTTAGTAGTATCCCTGATCTGGTATGCTTTATTCAGGCTGGTTAGGATGAATGATTTCTGACGGAGAAGGTCAAATGAGAATCAGGGCGAATTTTCATACCCATACCAGTTTCTGCGACGGTAGGGATACGGCTCAGGCTATGGCAGAACAGGCTTGTGCCATCGGCTTTAACAGGCTTGGCTTTTCCGGTCATATGGATGCGGATATCCATATGGATCTTGCGGCCTATCAAAAGGAGATATTTCGGCTGAGGGAAGTATATGCAGGCAGGCTGGAGATTTTCTGCGGTGTTGAGCTGGATAATCTCTATGATCCTTCGGTGGGAGAGGGAATGGATTATGTGATTGGGTCCACCCATTTTCTGGATGTCCCCAGTGAAAAACCCATGTCAGTAGATGCCGGCGAGGAAGAGATGGAAACTCTGGCAATGGAGTTTTTCGATGGAGACTATTATGCCTTGGCCAGGGCATATTATGAACTGGAGGCTAAGGTATATGACAGGCTTCACTGCACTTTTGTCGGACATTTTGATCTGGTTACCCGCTTCAACGATTCTATGCATTTTCTGGACGAGGAGGATCCCCGTTATACCGGCCCGGCTCTGGACGCCATGGAATATCTGGTGTCCAAGGACATCCCCTTCGAGATCAATTGCGGGGCAGTAAACCGCGGAAGAAAAAAAGAGCTATATCCCCATCCTTATCTGCTTCGGAAGCTGAAGGAATTGGGAGGAGAGATCGTCATCAGCTCTGACGCTCATCAGAAGGAGTTGTTGGACGGCGGTTTCGAGCTTGCCATAGGGTCTGCCATTTCCTGTGGCTTTACCCATATCAATCTGCTGAAAAGGGATTGGAAAGGGAGGATATGCTGGGAGCAGCAGGCATTAAGATGACTGTACTTTGCCATAGCCATATGATATAATAAAAGCCACGGTTATTGAAAGCAGGAGGACACCCAAAGATGATAGAGCAGATCATCGAGTTAGTAAGCCATACATCCCTGCCCCAGACACTGACGGCACTGGTGCTTGTCATTTTTTTCCTGGGGACAATCATACGATTTGGCGGTAATTCCATAAATGCTGTCAGCTGTGGCATCTATAATATGATGGTAATAGCAGCCGTCTTTGTTCTCTCCATGAAATTCAGCGATGCAAGGATTTCCGGTCCATGGGTTCGTATGCTTGCCTCATCCATGATCAGCCGTGTCTTTACTCCTCTTTTGGATCTCTTCGGGGCATACAACAATTACGGCTGGGACATATCGGATTTCCTTTATGTAGGAGGAAGGCTTTTGATCCTGGCCATTGTGATTGAGATATTGGAGAGAATCATCAATAAGTTCGCCTGGCGGAAGAATTTTATGATATGGATCTTTACGGAATATCTCCTGGTTATTCTAAGCTGTGTATGTTATTTTACCATCTGGAATGAGATAGAGGCCAGTGTTTCTTACGAAAACCTTCATCTAATCGTGATTTGCGGCTTTTTGCTCGTCATCTTTGTTGTTTCCCTTGTGATTGGTGGCTTTTTTACGGTCTTCGGTTCCTGGGCGGCCAAGCTGAATCAAATGCTGTATGAATATTTTATGACTGTAATGGTTACGGTGATCTTTACCATTCTGCTGACTAAGCTGATCCGAGAGTTAAGTCTGATGCCGAGGATATATGGGGTGATCAATTCGCTTAGTTTTTCTTTTTCCATAGAATCATTGGTCAGCACAATCTGTTTTATGCTGTTGAGTTCACTGGTCTGGTACAGTATGTTCCGTTTGATTCGGGTGCACTAAAGGTTAGGCCCTGTAATTAAATTCCTCCGCCCTCTGACTTGTCTTCGCAAGCATCTGCCGCGTTGTCGTCAGTTGGCGATGCCCGCATCGCCGCCTTCCTCCGCCTTGCATATGCTCACGAATACTGCGTCATATGGCTAAGTTATTTAATTACAGTGCCT
>JAFWGA010000041.1 GCA_017515325.1 Blautia sp. | reverse complement strand
GAACCGGAACGGCTGGCGGGATGATCAGGACCGCGTCTATATCATCTTCACCATCGCGGAGATCACGGAGAGCATGAACTGCGGCAACAAGAAGGCCATTCAGCTTCTGGATGAGCTGGAACATAAGGCAGGTCTCATCGAACGGAAACGGCAGGGCCTCGGAAAGCCCAACCTGATCTATGTGAAAAGCTTCTATCGGACTGTGGATAAGTATGGGGAAAGACATTTCTTGAAGTGTCAAAACGACACTTCTGGAAGTGTGAAAGCGACATCTCTGGAAGTGTCAGAATCACACTCTAATAAGACTAATGATAAAAAGACTGATTTGAATGATACTGATCCTTCTTTCCTTCCGGGAAGGGAATCGAAGCGAAACGATGCTTATGCACAGTATGAAGCTTATTTCAGAGAAGAGTTGGAGATCCCCATCCTGATCCAGGGCAATCGAACTGAGAAGGAAACGCTGGAAGGAATTCTGGATCTCCTGGCAGAGACCTGTTCATCCGGGAGGAAGACGATCCGGATCGCCGGAGATGATAAGCCCATTGAGATCGTGAAAGGTAGGCTCATGAAGCTGAATTCCTTGCATATCCAATATGTCCTGGACTGCCTGAAGGAGAACACGACCTATGTAAGGGACATGAAGCAGTATCTTCTTACAACGCTGTTCAATGCCCCGGTAACGATCGACTCTTACTATCAGGCCAGGGTCAATCACGATATGTACGGTGTCCATGCATGAGGAGGTGAACTAGAATGGACGATGAAAAACAGATGGACCGGGTTCAAAAGATTCCAATCACTAAGCTTATTCCCTTTAAGGATCATCCCTTCAGGGTGGTCGAAGACGAATCCATGCTCAGGACTACAGAGAGCATTTCGATGTTCGGTGTTCTTACGCCTCTGATCGCAAGGCCTACGGAGGATGGCAAGTTCGAGATCATCTCCGGACACAGACGGGCTCATGCAGCCGAGGCGGTTGGCCTGACTGAGGTGCCGGTGATCGTTCGACCCATGGATGATGACGTAGCGAAGATCCTCGTTGTAGACAGCAACCTGCAGCGAGAAAACATCCTTCCCTCCGAGAGAGCGTTTGCTTACAAAATGAAAGCAGAGGCCATGAAGCATCAGGGAGAACGGACCGATTTGCAGCAAGAAGGAACTTTGGACCAAGTTGGACCAAAGTGGACCAATCAGGAAATTGGCAAGGCTACCAATGATAGCATGAGCCAGGTAAAGCGTTTTATCCGCCTTACCAACCTGATCCCGGAGATCCTTGAGATGGTCGATCAGAATAGGATCGCCTTTAATCCTGCCGTAGAGCTTTCCTACCTGAAACCGGAGGAACAGAAAAACCTGCTGGAAGCCATTGATTTCACGCAAGCTACACCTTCCGTTTCGCAGGCAATGCGGCTGAAAAAGCTGAGTCAGGAAGGCGGCTGTAAGCTGGAGGATATGTGCGAGATCCTGGCTGAAGTCAAAAAAGGCGACCTGGAACGGGTCGCTTTCAAGAGTGAACAGCTTAGGAAGTACTTTCCCAAGTCCTATACGCCCCGCCAGATGAGCGATGTGATCCTGAAGCTTCTGGATCAGTGGCAGAAGAAACGCCAGCGTGACAAGGCGAGATGACAACTGAATATGTACCCATAAGGCAGCGTCTTTGATGAGAATCAGAGGCGCTTTTTCTTTACAAAAACTATACAAAAGGAGAAACGAACAAGTGAAGAACGATGATTTCATGAAAAGACTGAAGGCGATGGCGGAGATCGCAGCGAAGATCACGAAGGAACAGGAAGCGCAGAAAAACCGGGAGGCAGCCGAGGCTGAGGACGATGACATGGTTCTTGCTGCAGATCTGCTGATGGAGGCCTCCGAACTTCTTGAAGAAGCTGCTTCTCTGGTTTATGAGGCTTCCGATCTTCTCAAGGGTGAGGATATCGAAGCAGACTGCTGCTTCCCGTACTGTGTCATGGAGGTGTGCTGTGATGATGAACTTTGATGAATTCCTCGATGCTGCAAAGGACCGGGTCCAGGAGGCTCTTCCTGATGCCAAGGTAACGATCCAGCAGGTCAATAAGCTGCAGGGCGAGTCCTATACCGGAATCTCTGTACAGCCGGAAGGTGCTACAGCAGCAGTGACATTCAACGTGAGTCCTGCCTTTGAGCGCTACCAGGCAGATGAATTCCAGGAGGCAGCGATTCTTAACAAGATCGCCGATGATGCCAAACAGGCAGCAAGTGCTATTCCTGTGTTTGACCTTTCTGAGATCACAGACTATGAGACGGTGAAGAACAATCTCGTAATGCAGGTAGTCCCTGTAGAACCCAATAGGGAGATGCTGGAGAATATCCCTCACAAGACCGTGGAGGATATCGCGGTCGTGTACCGTGTAGAGTTTCCCGGCAGAGCAGATGGTTCGGCCAGTACGCTGGTCACTAACAAACTGCTCGAAGAGTACGGCGTAACGCCTGAACAACTCCATACGGATGCAGTCGCGGCCCAGCTTGTGAGTCACCCTCCGGTCCTCAAAAACATGTCCGAGATGCTGGCAGAGATGTCAGGTGATATGTTCGATATGCCGGAATCCCCCATGTGGGTGGCGACGGTCGAAGGCGGTGTAAACGGTGCTTCCGTGACTCAGATTCCGGCCTTCCTTCAGGAAGCTGCAGACAGGCTCGGCGGTGACTTCTTCGTCCTTCCTTCCTCTGTCCATGAGGTCCTCTTCATCCGTGATGACGGATCCTTTGAGAGAGATCAGCTTGAAAGCATGGTTCGGGGTGTGAACGCCACTGAGGTCAGTGCGGCAGATTTCCTCTCAGACAGTGTTTATCACTACGACAGTGATGACCACATCTTCGAGAAGGCGGTTACCTTTGAAAGCCGCGTGGCAGAACAGTCTGCCGTCTATGCAGCCGAGGCTCCGGCTCCTGCCGTCGAGACGATGACTGTCCTTCTGGTGGAGCCGAACCAGCATCCCCGTCCCGTTGAGATCGGAACCGGGCTGGAAGATCTTCAGAGCGCTGTCGGCGGCTATATCGAGGTGGTCTATCCCTTCGATGAGCCGGTAGCCCTGGTCATGAATGAAGAGGGCAAGCTCGACGGTCTGCCACTTAACAGGGCCCTCAGGGATGATAACGGCGAGATCTACGACGTGGTAGCTGGTTCCTTCCTGGTGGTCGGCCTTACGGATGAG
>JAFWGA010000040.1 GCA_017515325.1 Blautia sp. | reverse complement strand
CCTCAAGATGAGATTTCCCATTCGAAAGAAGTAAGACCCCTTGAAGACGACGAGGTAGATAGGGCAGGGGTGGAAGTGCAGCAATGTATGGAGCTGACTGCTACTAATCGGTCGAGGGCTTGACCTTAAGGAAGGCTTGCCGGGCAGAGGATTCTGCCGGGAAAGAATTCCAGCCATGATTCAGGAAAACACGTGTGCAGTTTTGAAGGTATAGTTTCTATACCGTACAGGGGATTGGTCAAATGGTATGATAGGGGTCTCCAAAACCTTTGGTGGGAGTTCGATTCTCTCATCCCCTGCTGTGAGCACAGTCGAACATTATGTTTGACTGTGTTTTTTTTATCCCAGAGCCGCGGTATGAGTTTTTCCGACTAACGTCGGAAGGCGGCTCAGGTAGGGGGTAGAGGTGCGGCTGCGCCTCCCTCATACGATATTTTATAAGGAGGTTTATATGAAAAAAAACAGGTTTCCCGGTATTTTGCTTACACTGGTTCTCCTTTCTTTTTCGGCAGTTTTTCTGCTGTTGCTGTACAGGATCCATATTATTCCCAACAAGCTTCTTGCCATTGGAGCTGTGATTCTCCTGGTCATTGTGCTGTTTTTAAGTCTGCTGATAGCCGATTCCGGTAAAAAAGGGATATTTTCCGTTGGCCTGATCCTGTCACTCATGTATGCATTGCTTCTTATCGCGGGAAGCTATTATCTGATTCAATCCGGGACAGCTGTGGTTAACTCTATTCCTGGGGTCGAAAACAGTGTTCTCACTCTCTATATCAGTGGCATCGATTCACAGGAAGAAAATGCCAGCGCAGACGACAATGCAAGGAGCGATGTCAATATCGTGGCAGTCATAAACCTGGCAACTCATCAGATGCTTTTGGTATCCACACCAAGAGATTATTATATTCCGCTGTCCATCTCAGACGGTGTTCCTGATAAGCTGACTCACGCCGGCATTTATGGGATCCAGGTATCCATGGATACACTGGGAATGCTTTATGATATCAATCTGAGAAATTATGTCAGAGTGGATTTTTCCGGTTTTGATGAAATCGTAGATGCCCTCGGCGGTATCACCGTCTGGTCAGATTATGATTTTGATTCTCAGAATATCCTGGGATACCATTTCAGCCAGGGGGAAAATCATCTGAATGGGGAAGAGGCTCTTGTCTTTGCCAGAGAACGTTTTGCCTTTGAGGACGGAGACCGGCAGAGAGGGAGAAACCAGATGGCTTTGATCAAGGCCATTGTACAGAAAGCAGCCTCTCCAGAGATTGCCTCAAGACTTCCCCAGCTTCTGACCAGTCTTGACGGAGCCTTCAGTACGAATCTGTCAATGACAGACCTTGCCAAGCTGGCTATATCCCAGGCTTCTGCAGGTATGTCAGACTGGAATATGTACACGTATAGTGTGGACGGATACTCGGATACCCAGATTCCGTATTCCCTGAGTGAACCCGTCTATGTCATGGTTCCGGATGAAACCACCGTCGAACAGGCGAAGGCTCTGATGCAGCAGGTAAGAAACGGAGAAGCTTTGCCTCAGGGTTAAAAACAGGCCTTGATCGGCATGTACACGACAAGGTGCCATTGTATACTGTCAATATTGCTGATAATATCATTGACTATCCGCGGTTAAATCGATATAATTACCAATTGGAACGAGTAACGGAACGATGAGGCATCCACCAAGGGAATGAGAAACTGCGGATGCGCATACTGTAACAGATTGAAAGGAGATTGTCATGAGTATCTCGGTAAAAAGAAGGCTCATCCTGCCTGTGATGTTGGCGCTTAGTGCATTGGCTCTGACAGGATGCGGCCAGGGAGCAAACGGAAAAAGAATCATCCGTATTTCCCATATGCAGGCAGAGACCCACCCGGAGCACATCGGGCTTGTTGCCTTCAAGGATTATGTGGAAGAGAAGCTCGGAGACAAATATGAGGTGCAGATCTTCCCAAACGAACTATTGGGAGGCGCTCAGAGATCCATCGAGCTGACCCAGACCGGGGCTATTGATTTTACCGTGGCAGGAACCGCCAATCTGGAAACCTTTGCCGATGTCTATGAAATCTACAGCATGCCCTACCTTTTCTCCTCAGAGAAAGCCTACCATGCAGCCATGCAGGACACAGACTATATGAAAACGGTCTATGCTTCCACGGAAGCATCCGGGTTTCAGGTTATGACCTGGTACAATGCCGGAACAAGAAGCTTTTATGCCAAGAAGGCCATCTATACGCCGGATGATATGAAGGGGATGAAGCTTCGTGTGCAGCAGTCTCCCGCTTCAATCGCCATGGTAAACGCCATGGGAGCCGCCGCTTCCCCTATGAGCTTTGGTGAGGTATATACCGCGATCCAGCAGGGCGTCATTGACGGGGCAGAGAATAATGAGCTCGCCCTCACCAACAACAAGCATGGGGAGGTTGCCAAATTCTATTCCTACGACATGCATCAGATGATCCCCGATATGCTGGTGGCAAACCGAAAATTCCTGAACAGCCTCGATGAGACAGAACGGCAGGTGTTTGAAGAAGCCGCCGCGCTCTCCACAGAGGTTGAGCTTGTGGAATGGGAAAAGCAGATCGAAGAGGCCAAGGAGATTGCCATAAACGATATGGGGGTGGAATTCATAGAGGTGGACACGGATCTTTTCCGCGAAAAGGTTCTTCCTCTCCATGAAGAGATGCTTGAGAAAAATCCTGCCATCCGGGATCTCTATGAATATATCCAGACCATCAATGCGCAGTACGGGGAGGAAGAATGAATATGAAAACATTACAGACAATCCGGCATATTGTGGATAAGATCCTGTCCACCGTTTGCTGTATTCTCTTTGCCGCTATGGTTGTGATCGGAACCTATCAGATCGTGACCAGATATTTTTTTAACCGTCCCAGTACGATTTCTGAGGAGCTTCTGACTTATTCCTTTACCTGGATGGCTCTGCTGATCTCAGCCTATGTTTTCGGGAAACGGGATCATATGAGGATGTCCTTTTTGGTGGACAAAATCTCAGGAAAGCCCAGGATGGTGCTGGAGATCGTGATAGAAGGGATGACCATAGCTTTTGCCCTGGTCGTTCTGCTCATGGGCGGCATTACCATACGTTCCCTGACCATGACTCAGAAAACAGCTTCTCTTGGCGTACATATGGGTACCATTTATACGGTGGTTCCCATCACCGGGGCGTTAATCATTTTCTATGGGATTCTCAATATTATCGATCTTGTCAAAGGAAAAAAAGAGGATTCATCAGGAGCGGAAAAAGAGTGAGAGAGAGGAGAAAGGGGAAAAAGATATGAATATCGCAATCACTTCCGGATTGATCATCCTGATTACGCTGACTATCATGCTGATAGCCGGAGTACCGATCGCAGTAGCCCTTGGCGTATCGTCCATCGCTGCCATTCTGCCGGTGCTGAACCCTAATGCCGCTGTTCTGACAGGAGCTCAGCGCATTTTCGGAGGTATTTCCGTTTTTTCGCTGCTGGCCATTCCCTTCTTCATTCTGGCAGGCAATATTATGAATAAGGGTGGAATTGCCGTCCGCCTGATCAATCTGGCCAAACTGCTTACCGGCAGGACCCCCGGGGCTTTAGCTCAGACCAATACTGTGGCGAACCTGCTCTTTGGATCGATCTCCGGTTCCGGCACGGCAGCGGCCTCCGCCATGGGTTCAATCATAGGCCCTATCGAGAGGGAAGAGGGCTATGATCCCAATTTTTCGGCCGCAGCCAATATCGCTACGGCTCCGACCGGGCTTCTCATTCCGCCCAGCAATGTCATGATTACCTTCTCCCTTGTTTCCGGGGGAACCTCTGTGGCAGCCCTCTTCATGGCGGGATACATCCCGGGCTTCTTGTGGGGCCTGGCCTGCATGCTGGTCATCTTTTTCATGGCAAAAAAGAGGGGCTATGTCATGAGACATAAATTTACGGCGAAGGAAGCAGGCACCATTATTGTTCAGGCGATTCCCTGCCTCCTTCTGATTCTCATTGTGATCGGTGGAATCATTACCGGTATCTTTACCGCTACAGAGGGGTCGGTGGTGGCTGTTGTGTACAGCCTGATCCTGTCTCTGGTATTTTACCGCTCCATTAAGGTCAGCGAGATTCCTTCCCTTCTTCTGGAAAGCGCTCAGATGACGGGCATTATCATATTCCTGATTGGCTGCTCCAGCATCATGTCCTGGGTCATGGCCTTCACAAATATTCCGACAGCGGTTTCCAATGCCCTGTTGGCTCTGACCGGAAACAAATATGTGATTCTTCTGATCATCAATATCCTTCTTCTGATCGTCGGTACCTTTATGGATATGACGCCCGCCTGCCTGATTTTCACACCGATTTTTCTGCCGATCTGCAATCAGCTGGGAGTCAACACCATTCATTTTGGTATCTTCATGATCCTGAATCTGTGTATCGGAACGATTACCCCGCCTGTGGGTACCACTCTCTTTGTCGGCGTTAAAGTGGGAGGGGTCAAGATAGAATCAGTCATCAAATATCTTTTGCCTTTCTTCGCGGCAATCATGGTTGTGCTTCTTCTGGTGACCTATATCCCGGCTTTCTCCCTGTGGCTGCCTGGGCTTTTGGGCTATGTCTGATCAGAGACCCATTTCCTTCAGGTAACGAGCCAGGGCATCCTGCCACACAGGCAGGGGGGTAAACCCATTTTCTTTCAGTTTGTCTTTATCCAGGCGGCTGTTGAAGGGGCGGGCAGCAATGCTCGCCCCATATTCAGCTGTGGATACTCCTGTGACGGTAAGCCGTGAGGGAGCATATTCCTCATGACCCAAAGCGAAGGCCTGGCGAAAAATCTCTGTGGCAAAATCATACCAGCTGATGAAACCGCCCTCGTTTGTGGCATGATAATATCCGTACTTGTCCGTAAGGATCATATCCACCAGCAGTCGGGCCAGGTCATAGGTATAGGTGGGCGTTCCGATCTGATCATTGACGACACGCAGGGCGTCATGGGTTTTCCCCAGCTTCAGCATGGTTCGGATAAAATTATTTCCGTTTTTCCCGAATACCCAGGCAATCCGGACGATAAAGTAACGATCCAGGAGGGAAGCCACCGCCTTTTCTCCTTCCAGCTTTGACTGACCGTAGACATTCAAGGGGGAATACTCCCTGCAGTCCGGCTTCCAGGGACTGCTTCCCTTCCCGTCAAAGACATAATCGGTGGAGAGATAGAGCATCTTTGCGTTTAACTGCCGACAGCATGCGGCAATATTAGCCGTGCCCTGGGCATTGATCCGAAAAACCTTTTCCCGGTTCGCGGGATCCTCGGCCGCATCTACGGCAGTCCAGGCCGCGCAGTGGATGACAGCATCCGGCCTGACCCTCCCGAGCACCTCTTTTACCGCTTCAGCATCCGTAATATCACAGGATTCATAGGGCAGAGAGGCAGCCGCCGCGTCAGCAGAGCCTGTATAAACCGGTGCAAGATCGCTGCCGATGCCCTCAATCCCTCTTGAGAAAAGCTCCTTCAT
Source organism: Blautia sp. (assembly GCA_017515325.1). Classification (GTDB taxonomy): domain Bacteria; phylum Bacillota; class Clostridia; order Lachnospirales; family Lachnospiraceae; genus Blautia_A. Next base: position 127,111 of record JAFWGA010000040.1, on the reverse strand, counting down.
GACATCATGTCCCAACTGACCGCCTACTCCGGTGACAAATACTCTCATTTCACATCCTCTTTCCGTACATTCTTTCGTAATAATTCTGGTATTCTCCGGATATGATGGTTTCCCACCAATCACGATGTTCCAGGTACCATTTTATGGTAAGGCGGATGCCGTCCTCAAATTTCGTTTTCGGCAGCCACCCTAACTCGGCATGGATCTTGGAAGGATCTATGGCATAGCGCATATCATGTCCCTTGCGGTCTGTCACATAGGTGATCAGGCTCTCCGGCTTTCCCAGCTCCTGGCAGATCAGACGGACAATGTCAATATTCCTCTTCTCGTTGTGTCCGCCGATATTGTAGACTTCTCCAACGGTTCCCTTGTGCAGGATAAGATCGATGGCTTCGCAGTGGTCCTCAACATAGAGCCAATCCCGAACATTTTCCCCCTTGCCGTAAACCGGCAGTGGTTTGTCATTCAGAGCATTGGCGATCATGAGAGGGATCAGCTTTTCCGGAAAATGATAGGGGCCGTAATTGTTGGAGCATCGGCTGATGGTTACCGGCAGGCCATAGGTTCTGTGATAGGCCAGGACAAGAAGATCTGCTCCGGCCTTGGAGGAGGAATAGGGACTGCTGGTGTGGATAGGCGTTTCCTCTGTGAAGAAAAGGTCAGGCCGATCCAAAGGAAGGTCTCCGTAGACCTCATCCGTGGAAACCTGGTGATAACGGCTCACACCGTAAATGCGGGAGGCATCCATCAGGACTGCGGTTCCGATGATATTGGTGGTCAGAAATATCTCCGGATTTTCGATGGAGCGATCCACATGGCTTTCCGCTGCGAAATTCACGACAATATCCGGCTTTTCCTCCTCAAACAGGCGGTATACAGCCTCCCGGTTGGTAATATCCTCTTTTACAAAGCGAAACTGAGGATCATCCATCAAGGGAGCGAGGGTAGAGAGATTGCCGGCATAGGTCAGCTTGTCCAGGCAGATTAACCGGTATTGCGGATAAGCCTTTCTCATATGGTAAATAAAATTGCTTCCGATAAAGCCGGCGCCGCCGGTGATCAGTATGGTCATAATGCAGCCTCCCATCTGTTTTTGTCGTGGATAATGTCCACATATTTTCCTTCTACGACGTCCTTCAGATATTGTCCGTATTGGTTTTTCTTCAGTCTTTCGTAAACATCCAAAACATCCTCTCTGGTGATCCAACCGTTCAGATAGGCGATTTCCTCCAGACAGGCCAGCTTGCGGTGCTGATGGTCTTCAATGGTTTTGACGAAATTGGTCGCCTCCACCAGACTTTCATGGGTACCGGTATCCAGCCAAGTGAAGCCTTGTCCGAGAAGCTCTACATTGAGCTCTCCCTTTTCCAGATAAACCTTGTTCAGGTCGGTGATTTCCAACTCTCCACGGGGACTTGGCTTCAGCCTTTTGGCATATTCCACGACATGGGTATCATAGAAATACAGCCCGGTGACACAATAATTGCTTTTGGGTTTTTCAGGCTTTTCTTCGATGCTGACAGCTTTTCCCGTATCATCAAATTCGACGATGCCAAAACGTTCGGGATCATCCACATAGTAGCCAAAGACAGTGGCTCCCTTGCCGTTCTCGGCGTTTCGTACTGCCTGCTTCAGGCGTTTGTTCAGGCCGTGTCCGGCAAAGATATTGTCTCCCAAAACCATGGCGCAGGTATCCTGCCCGATAAACTCTTCTCCGATCAGAAAAGCCTGTGCCAGACCATCCGGACTGGGTTGGATGGCATAGGAGAGGCTGATTCCAAAGTGATTTCCGTTTCCCAGAAGATCATGGAAACGGTCGATGTCCTGCGGGGTGGAGATGATCAGGATATCCCGGATGCCGGCATTCATCAGAACCGACAAGGGATAGTAGATCATGGGTTTGTCATAGATTGGCAGAAGCTGTTTGGAGGTCACCATGGTAAGTGGGTAAAGCCTTGTGCCGGATCCGCCGGCAAGAATAATTCCTTTCATAGATATCGTCCTTTCTGTCTTTCCATAGATATTGTCCTTTCGATCTGTATAGAATACATTCACTATAAATGGTGACGTAACGTCATCTTCAAGGGATATTTTTGGAAAAATAGGATAACAAAAACAGATCGCCTGCCAAAGGAAGACGATCTGTTTTTCCCTGTTTTTTTCTATTCTTCGATATCTGAGAGGAATTCGCTGTAATCGCTTTCGTAGGCGTGTTTGTTGGTGGAAACCTTCATATGCAGATTGACGGCAGCGGTGGATTTGTTGATGGGCTGGACCGTTCCTGCACCGGCTACGCAGCCCCCGGGACAGGCCATGCCCTCCAGGAGATATCCGTTATATTTTCCCTTTGTGGCAAGCTGAAGGAGCTTGCGGCAATCGGCAAGACCCTGGGCATGTTCCACCTTCACCTCACGGTCCGGATATTCTTTCTTGATACAGTTGACTACCGCGTTTGCCACACCGCCGCTGACGGCAAAGCCTCTGCCATCGGCGCTGGCACCATGCATGGCGTCCATCTCTTCGAGCTGTTCGAAATCAATCTCTTTTGCTTCAAACATGCCCCTGACCTCCTCGAAGGTGAGAACGAAATCGATATCACTGCGGATGGACTTGCGGCTGGCTTCCAGCTTTTTGGCGGCACAGGGACCGATGAAGGCAACCTTGCAGCCGGGATGCTGCTTCTTGATCAGCCTTCCGATCAGAACCATGGGGGTCAAAGCCATGGAGATGCAGTTGGCATATTCCGGGAAGAGTTTTTTGGCCATGACAGACCAGGCCGGGCAGCAGGAGGTGGCCATAAAGGGAAGCTTTTCGGGAACCTCCTCGACGAAGTCCTTAGCCTCCTCGATGGTACAAAGGTCGGCACCAATGGCAACCTCTATGGCATCCTCAAAGCCGAGGGCTTTAAAAGCGGGACGGATCTTTCCGGGGGTCAGCTCAGGCCCAAACTGGCCTGCAATAGCCGGGGCAATAGCGGCATAGACCGGGACATCGCTTTTGATGGCCTGGATAGCCTGGAAAATCTGGGCTTTATCTGCAATGGCGCCAAAGGGGCAGTTGGCCAGGCACATGCCGCAGGAAACACATTTGTCCTGATCGATTTCTGCTCTGCCGTATTCATCGGAGCCGATGGCTTTCATTCCGCAGGCCTTGGCGCAGGGACGTTCCTGTCGGACAATGGCGCCATAGGGACAAACGCTGATGCATTTGCCGCATTTGATGCATTTTGACTGATCGATGACAGAACGGCCATTGACAATGCTGATGGCTTTCTTGGGGCATACTTCCTTACAGGGGTGGGCAAGACAGCCCTGGCAGATATCTGTGACATGGATGATATTGTCCGGACATTTGTGGCAGGCGAACTTGATGATATTGATCAGAGGTGGCTGGTAGTATTTTTCCGGCTGGACACATTCCTCGGCGCCGACTGAGACCGGGGCATGCTCTGTGACATCCCGGAGATTGAGGCCCATGGCAAGACGCATCCGCTCCTTTACGATTGCCCTTTCCAGAAAGACACTTTCACGATAGGTCGAAACCTCGCCGGGAATGACGCGGTAAGGAATATTTTCCATTTCAGAAAGATCCCCGTCCTGATACTCGTAGGATAATCTGGCGACTTCTGCATAAACCCGCTTTCTGATGTCATTGACGGAAGTATAGATTCCTCTCATGTAAAACCTCCTTTTACTATTATGAATCAATATTCTGAAAAAGGGAAAATCTATGGTACGCCGCTGCAAGCGGCATAATTCCACGGTAAATTCGTAGGAATCATTTTTGCAATATCACCATTGTATGAGAAAATGAAGTAAGAGTCAAGCTATGAGCAGATAAAAACCCCAGCCTCCTTGCAGACCGATAGCCCCTTGCTCATTTTTTTCCGGACGAAGGTCCTGAATTCCTGATATCGATCCAGAAGATAAAGATTCTGGTTGCCATGGCAGGAAAGAATGTAGGAGATCAGGGCATCCGGGTCGGTGACATACAGGGAATCTTCGTAGGAGATCCATCTTGTCTGCAGGAAAAAATCGGAGAGGATCATTCCGCCGTTTTCTTTGCCAAAGCTTTCATAGAGCTGTGTCGCTGCCAGGGTAATGCGTTCGTCAAAGCTCTTGACCAGGCGTGTGATCTCCTCCATGTGATGCCTGCCATAGGTACTGGCGATCAGTCGTCCTCCCTTTCTCAGAATCCGGCGGATCTGGCGTAAAGACTCGACCAGGTCATCACAGTAGAAAAGGACATGATTGGCGATGACAAGGTCGAAGCTCTCATCCTCAAAGGGAAGGACCGGGCAGCTGCAGGTCTGATAGGAGAATCGTTTGTCATTGGCTCCGATATTTCTGTGGGCATCCCTGAGCATTCCTTCGGAGATATCCGTCAGCAGAATGCTGCTGTCTGCCGGGATCCTCTCCAGGTTCTGTGCCCATAGGGATCCGTCGCCACAACCGATTTCCAGAATTCTTTCTCTGCCTTTCAGCTCAAGCCTGGAGAAGATCCAGGGAAACCAGCCCTCCGGATTGGTGGAGTACAGACTGTGGAGCCGGATCCGGGCAGAAAGGTTGGAGGCATTCTGATACTGTTTCTTCATGGATTTTTCCATATTTGTCAGATGGATCAGCTCCAGCATCCTGTCCCAGTCTATGGCAGAATTTTCCCTGAGCTCCTGGGAGGTTTCGAGGATGGCTTCCTTGACCAGCTGCATCTGTTCGATTCGGTCCTGAATCAGCTTGAGCTGGATGTCTAAGGATTCGCGCAGCCGGAGAGTGTCCATGCCGGATAGGGAGGTCATCTCCCGGATATCGTCCAGGGGAAAACCCAGATATTTCAAAAGCAAAATCTGCTGCAGACGGGCAAAATCCTCGTCTGTATAAAAACGGGCGCCTCCCTCTGTGCGGAAGGAGGGATTGAGGAGATTCATTTTGTCATAATAGCGGATGGTCCGCTGGGTGATGTTGGCTTTCCGGGCGAAATCACCGGAGGAGTAATAGCCTTCCTTTTTCATGCAGGCTCCTTGTATATTTGGAAAATCAGGTTGCTACCGGGGAGAGAGAAAGGTATAATTATCGGAAACGAACAAAATGCTTGCCTTTTGATTCGTTTGCTGCGCAGAAAAGGCAGTATTATCATTATAAGATTTGAAGCGCAAAGTTGGCAAGCTTTGTATGGGAGGAAATATGATCAGGAATATCATTTTTGATATGGGAGGAGTCTTGATTCGTTTCGACAGGGCTTTTTTTATTCAAAGGCTGGGAATCGGGCCGGAGGATGAGGCTCTTTTGATGAGGGAGGTTTTCCGCTCTCTGGAGTGGGCCAGGATGGACAGAGGAAGCCTTACGGACGCTGAGGCGGCTGTGAGTATCTGCGCGAGGGTGCCGGAGCATCTTCACGATGCGGTACGCAGGCTGGTCTCCATGTGGGACAGGCCGATCCTTCCCATAGAGGGGATGGAGGAGCTGATCCGAGAACTGAAGGAAAAGGGGTATCATATTTTTCTTCTTTCCAATGCAAGCTTTCGTCAGCATGATTACTGGCCGAGGATCCCTGCGAGCCGCTATTTTGAGGATACCTTAGTCAGTGCGGATGTTGGGCTGGTCAAGCCTCAGCCTGAGATCTACCGGCTTGCCTTTGAAAAATTCCGGATAAAGCCGGAGGAAAGTGTTTTTATCGATGATGCTCCTGCCAATATCGAAGGAGCCTACTATGTCGGAATGCCTGGTATCATCTTCAATGATGATGTGGCGGCTGTGAGAAAACAGCTCGCTGCCCTGGGAGTCGATGTGGCACAAGCTCATGTCTGAAAATGATAATATTTGATTACCGTAAAGGAGAAGTTATGCTGGATTATCTGATTTGTTTTTTCATTTCCATGGTCCCTCTGATTGAGCTGAGGGGAGCCATTCCCTTTTCCCAGATCCGTGGCCTGCCGATTACGACATCCTATATCATCTGTATCATAGGGAATATGATCCCAGTCCCCTTCATCTATCTTTTTGCCCGCAAGGTACTGGAGTGGGGGAAGGATAAGCCTGTGATTGGTGGTTTCTTTACCTTTTGCCTGGAGAAGGGGAAAAAAGGGGGAGAGAAGCTGACAAGCAAGGCCGGCAGAGGAACCTTTGTCGCCCTTATGCTTTTTGTAGGCATCCCTCTGCCGGGTACAGGCGCCTGGACGGGGACGCTGGCGGCAAGTATCCTGGATATGGATTTTAAGTCTACCGTGACAGCGGTTATGCTGGGGGTTCTTCTGGCCGGCGTCATCATGATGAGCGCCAGTGCCTTGGGAGTCAATCTGTTCTGACAAGGAGTAAAGGACAATGAAAAAGGTTGATTTTGACCATGGGAAGCTGACACAAAATATTCTTCAGACTGCCCTTCCTCTTTTTGTGGCCCAGGTCTTGAGCCTTTTGTACAGTATTGTTGACAGAGTTTACATCGGCCGGATCCCCGGAAGCGGAACGCAGGCGCTGGGGGCGATAGGCCTCTGCTTTCCCATTATCATTCTGATTGCCGGATTTACCAATATGTTCGGGATGGGGGGCGCTCCCCTTTACGCCATGGAGCTGGGAAAGGGGGACCATGAGAAGGCCAGGCAGATTCAGAATACCGCTTTCCGGCTTCTTCTGATCATTGCGGTTGTGATCCTGGTCATGGGAGAAGCGGCAGGGAAGCCTCTTCTGAGGCTGTTCGGGGCTACTCCGGCAGAAATCCCTGCTTCCTTATCCTACTTAAGGATTTATCTTCTGGGAACTCCTGCGCTGATGCTTTGTACCGGACTGAACCCATACATAAACGCCCAGGGGTATTCCCTGGTCAGTATGCTTTCCGTAGGAGCCGGGGCAGTGGCCAATCTGATCCTGGATCCTCTTTTTATCTTCGGTCTTGGTATGGAAATCAGGGGAGCGGCTCTTGCCACCGTCCTCTCCCAGATCCTGGCTATGGGGATCACGCTGCAGTTTTTTATGGGGAAGCAGAATGAGCATCCCCTGCACTTTGCCTTTCGTTTTCCCTTTGCCTGGGATATTGTCAGCCTGGGAACGGCTCCCTTTATCATGCAGGTGACCAACTCATTGGTTCAGATTGCCTGCAATAATGTACTGATGCAGTTCGGGGGGGCAGCCTTTGTCTCGGTGATGACCATCGTTTCTTCTGTCCGATCGATCCTGGACGTGCCGGTCATGGCTTTGACAGAGGGAGCCTCCCCGATCATCAGTTATAATTACGGAGCGCGAAGACCCCGCAAGGTAAAGGGCGCTATGAAGTTCACGATCCTGATTTCCTTTGCCTATACGCTGTTTGTCTGGGCCGTACTGTTTTTCCATCCCAGGTTTTTTGTCAGGATTTTCAGCTCTGACGAGAGCCTGATGCAGTCGGGATCAAGAGCTCTGCACCTGTACTTCTACGCATTTATTTTCCAGTCCCTGCAGTATTCTGGTCAGATGGTGTTCAAGGCATTGAACAAGAGAGGGAAGGCTATCTTCTTCAGCCTGCTCCGCAAGGCAGTGCTGGTGGTTCCCCTCACCTTCCTTCTGCCGCATCTGTTTGGACTGGGAACAGACGGAGTCTTTCTGGCAGAACCCATTTCCAATGTGATCGGTGGTACGGCATGCTTTGTCACCATGCTGGCCACAGTGCTTCCCGAGCTGGACAGGATGGAGAAGACCAAGAGATAAAGGATATCCATGTTATCGGCAGATCTCATGGATCCTGTCATAGGCTTCCTGCTGTTCCTCGGGTGTTTTGCAGTAGGTGTTGACGATCAGTCTGAGGCCTGGATGCCAGAGCTTCTTTACGGTATCGACCACTGTATCCACATCGCCTACGACGCGAGTGTTCAGAATCTTGCCTGTACCCGCAAAGGCCTGTCCGAAAGTGGCCGGATCATTTGGGGAGGGGTCTGTCTCAATGGAGAAGGCGCCGTCTGCCCCGATGAGGTTGGAAACCTTCAGCACGGACGGGATCTTTTTCCCCCAGTTTCCGCAGCTGTGATAGAAGCTGCCGCCAAAGGGAGCGCACAGATCAGCCAGCTGTCCGGCTTCCAGATCGTCAAACATGTCATTGCTGATCATGATGCTGGTATCGGCAGAGGCTCCCAGCCCTGTCATCCGACGGGATGAGGCAAAGCCGTGGCCGGGAAGGGCAAGGGCTTCTCCGATCAGATCCTTCATCCGAAGCAGATAATCCTTCATCAGGCCGCTGGCTCTGTAGGCGAGCTCGCTGTAGGCATCCGGATCCTCCAGCATTTCCTCAAACATCACCGAAGTGGGCATGATCTCACTGACAATGTTCAGAGGAGACTGGACATCACAGAAGGAAAGGGGGAGCTTCCCCTTGGTCTTTTCCAGGAAGTATTCCACGTAAGCCATCTGGTCCTGGCCGATCCTGGTCAGGTGAATCGGTTTCGGGTCAAAGGCCAGGGCTTCCTCCAGACTCTGGAAGAGATCGGGCAGGGCAGGAGCCTGTCCGTCCATCCAGATATAGTCCGCGCCAAAGGCGGAAGCACCAACGCCGATGCCGTACCAGGGCTCCAGATAGTTGGCCATATCGGCTGCGTACTCCATACTTCTTGACAGGGCGCCCAGCTGCAGCTTCAGGGACAGCTCACGGTCCCGACACTCATAGCCGTAAACCTCGGCCACCCGAAAGCGGCGGTATACCAATACCCCGCTGTCCGCCTCAAGAAAAGCCCTGACCTTTTGATCCTGTGTCTGAGCATAAGCGGCATAGCGGTCAAAATCAAACTCCTGAGGGGAAAGCATTTCTACTTCCGTACTCTGGGAATCTCTCAGAGAAGTGTCAAATCCTGCCATTTCTGTCATCCTCCTACTCTAAGTGGCATGATAATATTGGGTAATGTCATGGTGAAGGCAGGCCAGTAGGTAACGATGGCCAGGACGATCAGCATGACGATAAAGAAAGGAATCAGGGTTTTCCCCAGCCTTTCTATGGGCACCTTGGAGATGGCGGAGCCGATAAAGAGAGTAGAGCCTACCGGCGGAGTGACCAGGCCGATACCCAGATTGAGGATCATGATACAGCCAAACTGAACCGGATCCACTCCGATCTGCTGGGCAATGGGCAGAAGGATGGGGGTCAGCAGCAGGATATTGCAGCTCATATCCATCATAGTGCCGAAGATGAGCATGATGACGTTCATCAGGAGGAGGATCAGGAACCTGTTGGTGGTCAGACTGAGAATGGCGTTTGCGATAATCATCGGTACCTTCAGATAGGTCAGGCACCAGGAAAAGGCGCTGGAGGTGGCGATCAGGATCAGTACAATGGCCAGAGTGTTCAGTGCCCGCTCCAGTACCATCCAGAAGCCCTTGAAGGTCAGCCGGCGATAGATAAAGGCTCCGCAGATAATGGCCCAGACGACAGCGATGGCGGCTGATTCTGTGGCGGTAAAAATACCGGCCACAACGCCGACGACCACGATAAGCACCGTGAGAAGCCCCCAGAAGGCATCCAGGAAGGCCTTCAGGAAATGGCGCAGGTTGAAGCCTTCTCCTTTGGGGTACTGTCTTTTTACTGATATGTAGTAGCTATAGATCATCAAAGCGACGCCGAGAAGGATACCGGGGGCATATCCTGCGATGAAAAGACGGCCGATGGAGACACTTCCGGCTACCGTAGCGTATATGACCATATTGTGGCTGGGCGGGATCAGGATGCCCTGCACCGAGGAGGTCATGGTAACGTTGGCGGAGAAGTCATCGTCATAGCCCTGATCCACCATCATGGGAATCAGGATCGTCCCCAGGGAGGCACAGTCTGCGGCAGAGGAACCGGAGATCCCACCGAAGAACATGGATGCGACAATATTGACCATGGCCAGTCCGCCGCGCATCCAGCCGACGATGGCATCCGACAGGCCGATGAGCTTGTCGGAGATACCGCCTTCGCCCATCAGCTCGCCTGCCAGGATGAAGAAGGGCACAGCCATCAGGGAAAAGCTGAACACGCCCTTTACCATGAGCTGGACCACCTGCTGCAGATTCAGCTTCATATAGATCATTCCGATGACAGCTGCAATGCCGATGGCATAGGCGATGGGAAAGCTTAAAGCAATAAAGAGGAAAAACAGTACCAGAAGGATCACGATAGCGGTTGTGGTATTCATTCCTTTTTGTCCTCCTTTTCTTGGGTATCTTCCTGGGGAGGATTCACCTTATAGTTGTAGTAGCCCTTTACAGGCTTTTTCATCATCTTAAAAATAAAAAGCAGGAACTGTTCACTTTGCATCAGCAGCATGCAGACACCTGCCACCGGAACGGCAGCATAGAGCCAGGCCTTGGCGATCGGGATGCCGGACAGTACACTTTTCTGCATGAGTTTGGTAAACTGGACGCCGTATACGATCATGAAGAGGCTGAAGAGAAAAATGGTGATCTGACTCAGGGCGTGCAGAACATCCATGGCCTTGGCCCGAATGCGTTCCGGGAAGGCATACTGAATCAGCACCACACGCAGATGCTTGTCTGTGCGGATGGCCAGACTGGCACTGATCAGAGCCATATAGACCATGCACAGCAGTATGGACTGCTCTCCCCACCGGGGAGTTTTGCTGAGGACAAATCTCATAAAAACAACATAGGAGGTGATGAGGATAGAGGCTATGAATATGATCTTACAGAAGGTCATAAAAAGCCAGTAAATCGCGTCATAGAATTTTCTCAAGGTCGTCTCCTTTATCTGCCGCTGTCAGGATCAGAATCATCTGTCCGACAGCAGGGCTTAAAAAAAGCTGAGAAGAGAAGCGGGTAAAGGCTTCTCCTCTCAGCACATTCATCCTGTAAGAGGCTTATTGCCGCTCTATGGTGAGTACTGCAATTACTTCTGAATATCCAGGATAGCCTGGAGCTCATCCTCAACGCCATCAGAATAGTTGGCCCATACGCTCTGGCAGGCTTCCTGAGCTGCAGCCAGATCCTCTGCGGGAACATCGATGATGGTAACGCCTTTTTCTTCCAGAGCTGCCCTGAGATCAGCTTCTTCTTTTTCAATCTGCTCCTTGTTCCAGGCGGAAGCCTTCTGGCCGGCTTCCTTCAGAATAGCCTGATCCTCTTCGCTGAGTTCATTCCAGCGGGCCTCTGCCATAAGGATAACGCCGGGGCTGAAGGTATGGCCGTCAAGCAGATAATAAGGAGCCACTTCATAGAACTTGTTGCTGTCATATCCGGGATACCCGTTCTCGCCGCCGTCTACCACACCGGTCTGGATGGAGCTGTAAAGCTCGGAGTAGGAGATGGGGGTGGGCTCTGCGCCAAGGGCGGACATGGTATCCATCATCAGTGTGGTCTCCGGCACACGGATCTTTTTGCCCTTGAGGTCGTTCAGGCCGGTGATCTCCATGGAGGTAAAGGTATGGCGGGCGCCTTCGTCAGTGTAGGTGATGCCGATAAAGCCTGCGCCGACCTCTGCTCCTTCGCTCAGGAAGGCCTGGCCGAGGTTTTCATCCTCCAGTACCTTCCACATGCTGTCCCTGCTGGTGAAAATGTAGGGAAGGCCAAAGAGGTTCATCTTTTTAATGCCGTAGTCGCCAAGAGAGTTGGTATTGCCACGATAGAAATCCACGGTACCACCGCCCATCTGGAGAGCATTCAGGCAGGTGATCTCATCGCCAAGCTGAGAGGCGCTGAACACATCGATCTTGATGCGGCCTTCGGACAGTTCATCGACATACTCTGCAAACTTGTAGCCTACACGGGTGTTGATATTGTCGTCACCATTCAATTCGGCATACTTAAAGGTGTACTCCGGAGCTTCATCCGCCAGAACCGGGACAAGTGACAGGGAGAGTGCCAGTCCTGCCGCGAGGACCAATGCCAATGTTTTTTTCATTTTTTTTTCTCCTTTTGTGGAATAGTGGTAAATATGTTTCTGATCTATTATTCTTTATCAAAGAATATTGACAATCTGATTATAAACCATGCCAAATTTTGTGTCAACAATAGTTTGCCTCATAACAGGCATCCAGGAAGGCGAGGATATTTTCCTCCGGCGTATTTTTATCCATACCGACACAGGAGATAGAGATATTTCCTTCCTCAGCCCTGCCAAGCCTAAGGAGGTTCTGAACCTTTTCCCTGACCTGGTCGGGGGTCTGATTCTGGATCTCCACGGCGCTGTAGCGAAGATTCAGCCAGACTCCCGGCAGGTGATCTCTGACATAGGCCACGTCCGATCCGGCACCGACCTCGGCAAATTTCAGGTTAGGTACCTTGGCATATCCTTCGCATACATGCTCCATGCTTTTGCCGCAGTGGTGTATGCCAAAACAGGAAAAGGCTTTGGCCAGCCTGATGTCATGGGGAAGAAGGAACTCTTCGTAGCAATCATTGGAGACCATCTCCACCGAGCAGTTGGAGGTAAGATAATTCTCAGGCATGACCTGACGCACAATGCCGGTCACACCGCCTGAAACATCCTGGCTCAGGGCATAGAACCTTTTTCCCACCTCTATGGTGAGATCTGTGATCTTTTCCAGAAGCGCACTGATTTCATCAGGATCGGTATAATAGGCCAGATAGAGCTCCTGTCCCATAAGGTCAAGAGCAATATTCTGAATTCCCTGAAGATTGATGTAGGTCTCCACACGACCGTATTTTGCCAGCAGAGCATCGATCTGTCTTTGCATCCTGGCCCAGACCGGGCTGGTATCAAGATCCACAGCTTCCACCTGATCAAGATCCTCTGCGGAAAGATCCCGGCAGATCACCTGAGGGGAATTGTCCGGCTGATAGATAATCTTACAGCCCATCATCTCAGAGTAAAGATAACCGGCGGCAAGAAGATCCGTTCCCATCAGGGGTCTGATCCTGGGATCCTTCTGACCGATCCCATATTTTCCGAAATGATCATACAGGGTGCGGCGCATGACAAGATCCGCTTCCATGCGACAGTCCGGATCATCGAAAAAGGGCTGGGAAAAATCAATCCCGGCGTTTTTATGCCACCAGGACGGGTGAAAGGTAATATCATAGGGAATCTTATTCATCACAGATACCTCCTCATCTGAAATGCCGGATTTCCGGCATATATACGCGGCAATCCCGGTGCTGTGCATCCTGGAAAGCTCTGAAAACACTGTAACTGTCTTTGCCTTGTATCCTGTCATTCCAGATCCGTCACAAGCTCTGACGGACATTTTTCCCTAAGCATTTCCCGCAGATCTTCTATCGTTCCCGACTCTAATCCGTCATAGGGCAATAGAAAGGCTGTGGAAGGGGTCAGGTAAAGGTAGGCTATCCTTTCCTTCTTCCGGAAAACGGCCTTGACGATCCGTTCGTAACCGTATACCGCCTTCTCCTTTGTGTTTCTGACCATGAAGTCTTTCTCCCGGAAGGAAAGCCAGTAGAAGAATCTGGCTTCCTTCCCCAGCCCATACTGGGAAACAATACGGTTTACACTCATGTAAAAGCGGATCAGGCGACTCAGAAAAAGGTAGATCCCCAGAGTGACAAAAATCCAGCCCAGGATGGGACTGGCCGCCGCAAAATTGATTCCACCGAAGGAAAGCATCAGAAGACACAGAAGGCTATGCCGGAAAAGGTCTTTTCGGTTGCCCAAAACATGATACCTCATATATTCACGGTACTGCTGTTCCGTAAGCTTACATTGGATGCGGATTTCGTTAAAAGTCCCGGACATAAGGCTTCCTTTCATCTGTGTATGGTTCGTGAGCATACCTTCATTGTAACCAAATGAAAGCGAAAATGCAATGCAGGAATCATTTTTGCAGTATCACGTATGAAATGGTTTCCTCCTTCTTCCAATTGACAACAGGAAATGGATGTGATATGCTATTCGCCTATTGGATTACTGTGTAATTGTAATGGTATGTGAACGAATTTACTATAAAATAGAGTCAATTTCTTTGATATCTGAAGGAGCCGGCAGTATGAAGGAAGCAATGGAAAAATATCAGCTTGTAGAGCGCAGCATCCAGAAAAAATATCATAAAAAGCTGTGGACTCCATTTGTTCATGCCATCAAACAATATCAGCTGATCAGCGAAGGAGACAGGATTGCTGTCTGTATTTCAGGCGGCAAGGACTCGATGCTTATGGCTAAACTGATGCAGATGCTGCAGCGCCACAGCGACTTTCCTTTTGAACTGGTGTTTCTGGTCATGGATCCCGGATATAATGAACTGAACCGTCAGAAGATCGAAAGCAACGCCTCCCTTTTGCATATTCCCATTACCGTTTTTGAGACCACTATCTTTGATGTTGCCAACAGTACGGATCAGTCTCCCTGTTATCTTTGCGCCAGAATGCGCAGGGGAAGCCTCTATGCGAAGGCCAGGGAGCTGGGCTGCAATAAGATCGCTCTGGGACATCATCTCAATGATGTGATTGAAACCACCGTTATGGCCATGTTTTACAGCTCTCAGCTACAGGGGATGCAGCCGAAGCTTCACAGCACGAATTTCGAAGGAATGGAACTGATCCGCCCGCTATATTGCATCCGGGAAGAGGATATCCTGGCATGGAGGACCTATAACGAATTGGATTTCATACAGTGTGCCTGTCGCTTTACGGAAAAAAACGCAGGCCAGGATGGTACGGGAACCTCAAAAAGGCAGGAAATCAAAACGATGATCCGACGCCTGAAAGAGGACAACCCCCTGATAGAGGCAAGCATTTTCAACAGTATCCATTCTGTCAATCTGGATACCTTTCCCGGATATAAAAAGGCAGGGGCACTGCATTCTTTTCTGGAGGAGTACAATGCTTAGGCTCTGTGCAGTACCTTAATCAGAATGATACCGGTTGAGATTCGTTTGCAGAGGAGATAATCATGGGTTATATCGATCTTCATTGTGATACCCTGATGCAGGGGTATGCCAGGGGAATCAGGGATATTTATGATATGGAAGGAACAGATATCAATATCAGAAAGCTTAGGCAAGCCGGATGCGAGGCTCAGTTTTTTGCCGTATTCTTTCCTGCCCGGGATAAGGTAAGGGAGATGGTCAGCCGCAATAGGCTGGGGGAAGGCATAGCCCCGGAAAAGAGAGAGAGGGTGATCCGGGAAATACTGGATGGTGAGCCTGGGGGCGAAGACCTGAGAATCGAAGGAGGACAGCAGGAGGATCTTGCCTATTTTGAAGGAATGCGGGAAATTTTGCTGAAAACAGCGGATGAGCATAGCCAGGACCTGACCTTTGTCATGGACGGTGAATCCTTCAGGCAGGCTTCCCGCCAGGGAAAAACATCCGCTTTTCTGACACTGGAGGATGGGAGAGCCGTGCAGGGAAGATATGAGATGCTGGATTACTTCTACAAGAAAGGAGTGCGTCTGATTACCCTGACCTGGAATTATGAGAATTGTTTTGGCTATCCTAATTCCCGAGACCCTGAAAAAATGGCATTGGGCCTGAAACCCTTTGGCAGGGAAGCAGTGAAAAGAATGAATGAATTGGGAATCCTTGTGGACACATCCCACCTTTCAGACGGAGGCTTCTATGACGTTGCCGCCATCTCCGATAAGCCCTTTATCGCCTCCCACTCCAATGCGCGTGCCCTTTCTCCGCATCCAAGGAATCTGACCGATGATATGCTGCGGATCATAGGAGAAAAGCATGGCGTTGCCGGTCTGAACTTTTACGGAGCCTTTCTGTCCGATGACGGAACAGGGAAGGCATCCGTGGTTTCAGACATGGTACGCCATGCTTTATATATCGTGGGAAAGGCAGGGGAAGATGCCCTCGCTATCGGCAGTGATTTTGACGGCTTTGAGGGAGAATGCCAGATCCGGACTCCATTGGAAATGCCCCTTCTCTTTGAAAGCCTGAAAAAAGCAGGCCTTACGGAAAGACAGATCGAAAAAGCCATCCATCTGAACGCGCGCAGGGTGATCGAAAGCGTGATCTGACTACTCCAGGTTCAGGTGGCGGTCAAGAAGAAAGCAGGTGATCCCTCCGTAGATGAGAATCCCGATGATGGCAACTGCCAGAATAAAAAACGTGATGCCCCGCCAGAATTCAAAGGCCTGGGCAGCCTCCTGCATGGATTGAGCCGTCTCAGCTCCGAAAAGCATGGTGCTCAGACCGTTAGTCTGGGAAGCAGTCCTTTGTGCCATCCACTTCTCGGCCATTTTCTCAAAAGGCAGGAAGCGCATCGCCAGGGATTCGATGGCACCAAAACCGATGTAGCCCAGGATACTGCCAAGGACGCGGTGATTCCCCCACAGATGGCCAACACTGAAGGAAGCGTAGATCTTGACGATGCTTTCCAGAATGGCCAGCAGAAGAGCTGCGATGAAAAGAATCAGGATGGAGATCACCTTTGACTTCCCTACAGCCAGGGTCAGGATATTCCAGCTTTTTGTCAGGGCTTCCCAGAAATCAGGAAAGGCTTCGAGCACAAGAATAAAAATGAAACCACTGGCAATACCGGTCAGACAGGCGCCCACGATCCAAAGAAGAGCGCTAAGCGCTTTGCTGAGTATATTCTGCCAGGTCGAAACAGGCAGAGAAAACATCAGATATCCTTCATTGCCCAGAAGATTTTTATAAAAGCGCTGGATGATCAGAACCGTAGTGACAATGATCATAGCCAGGATACCGAAGACAAAAACCAGGGATAAGAGGATATCCAGAAAGTTGCCGAACTGGCTGGTAGTTGACCCCCAACGGGCATTGGCTGCCAGTGCGGCTGATGCCGCAAGGACAAGGAAATAAATCGGGATCAGGATACGGCCTGTGGCAGCAAGCTCATATTTCATCAATTTTCTCAGCATCGGAATACCTCCCTGAAATGTTCATCCACGCTTTTTCCGGTTTCCTGACGAATCTCATCTACAGTCTGATGCAGGATCAGCTTTCCCTGGCGGATAAAAACAGCTTCATCCAAAACGGCTTCGACATCCGCAATCAGATGGGTGGAGATGATGACCAGGGCATCTTCGGAATAATTCTGAATGATGGTTCTGAGGATATAATCTCTGGCCGCAGGATCTACCCCTGCGATGGGTTCGTCCAGAAGATAGATTTTGGCATCCCGGCTCATGGTCAGGATCAGCCTGACTTTCTCCTTTGTCCCCTTCGACATTTTTTTCAGCTCCATCCGCTCGGAAATATCCAGGCTCTCCAGCATATCCAGAGCCTTCTTTTCATTAAAATCCCGGTAAAAATCCCGGTAAAGGCCCAGAAGGCTTTTGACACGCAAATCGTTGGGGAGATACTCTCTGTCGGGCAGATATGAGGTGATAGCCTTCGTGGCATGTCCGGGAAGCTGGCCGGCTATCATGATACTTCCCTTGGTCGGTTGGATCAGACGCGTTGCCAGCTTGATCAGAGTGGTCTTCCCGCTTCCGTTTGGCCCTAAGAGCCCCACGATCCTCCCCGATTCAAGGGTCAGATCGAGGTTGTCTAGGGCGGTAACCTTGCCATAACATTTTGTCAGTCCATGGCATTCCAGCATGTTCATAAACATTACCTCCTATTCATCCAACTCGTTTGCTCTGGCCGTCACAGCCTGAACAATCTCTTCCTTGCTGAGTCCCAGATGGCCGAGACTGGTAAACATAGCATCGATGGATTCTTTTCCAAGCATGAATCGAAGCTGTCGCATAGATTCCTCATCTTCCGTGACAAAGCGGCCGCTGGTTCGTTCGCTGTGCACAATGCCGGAGCGCTCCAGCTCTGATAAGGCTCTTTGCATGGTGTTTGGATTCACCCCGGCCTCCATGGCAAGATCCCGCACGGCAGGCAGCCGGCTTCCCAACGGATATTCCCCGTTCGCGATCCTGATCTGCATGATCTGTACAATCTGCTGGTAGATGGGAATTCCATCCAAAAAAATCCATTTCATAGGCAATCCCCCTTTCCCAGGCTATCCGACTTTCGCAGCACGCACCTCGCAGCACAGGGCAAGGTGCTGACAGAACAGTTACCAAAATAATTCCTATCTGTGTTTATGTATTAAGCAACTAATACAATAGTACTATACACTCTTTCCGGTACTTTTGTCAAGGGGATTTTTGTCTGTTTTACAGGCAGGAAAAATGCTGTCTGCCGTCTCCGGAAAGCCTCCGGCAGGAGGGAAAAAAGAAAAAGATTGATAAATCTCAGGCAATCCTGTATGATACTCCTGTTTACCAAAAAACATACACAGTTTTTCATCAGGAGGGAGATGGAATTGAACAAACTGATCGAACTAAAGGACCTGACCAAGAACTTCGATGATCAGCAGGTCCTGAAAGGCATCAACCTGGATATCTACGAGAATGAGTTCCTTACCTTGCTGGGACCCAGCGGCTGCGGCAAAACCACAACTCTGCGAATCATAGCCGGATTTGAGGATCCCAGCGGCGGCCAGGTCCTTTTCAATGGAATTGAGATCTCAAAGATCCCCCCTTACCGCCGCGAAGTCAATACCGTATTTCAGAAATACGCGCTGTTTCCGCATCTGAACGTAGCGGAGAACATTGCCTTCGGTCTCAAGCTCAAGAAAATGGAGCCTATTATTATCAAGTCCAAAGTGGAACGAATGCTGAAGATGGTAGGACTGGAAGGCTTTGAGAAGAGGGATGTCACTCTCTTGTCCGGTGGACAGCAGCAGAGAGTGGCGATTGCCCGCGCCCTGGTAAATGAACCAAAGGTGCTGCTCCTGGACGAACCATTAGGAGCTTTGGATGCCCGCATCCGCAAGCAGATGCAGTTTGAGCTGAAAAAAATCCAGCGGGAAGTCGGGATCACCTTTATTTATGTTACCCATGACCAGGAAGAGGCTCTTTCCATGTCAGATACGGTGGTGGTCATGAACAATGGCGAGATACAACAGATCGGGAAACCGACGGATATCTATAACGAACCGGAGAACCGCTTCGTAGCCAGCTTCATCGGTGAATCCAACATCATTGAAGGCATCATGATCAAGGACTATCTGGTTGAGTTTGATGGGTTTCAATTCCCCTGCGTGGACAAGGGCTTTGAGGACAATGAAAAAATAGAGGTGGTTTTAAGACCCGAGGATCTCGATATCGTCGAGCCGGAGGAAGCCAAAATCCAGGGCATCGTCCGCAACATCACCTTTAAGGGGGTTCATTATGAGATCCTGATCGAGACACAATTCCGAACCTATAAAATTCAGACCACTGATTATGCGGAAGTGGGACGCAAGGTGGGACTGAAGTTTGGACCGGAGGACATCCATGTCATGTATCCGATGGGGGCCTACTGATGAAGCATTTCCGTCATCTGATCAAGCCTTACCTGATCTGGTCGATCCTGATCATTGTCATCCCACTGCTTTTGATCGGCCTTTATGCATTTACCGAAGAAGGCAATGCTGTCCTGACCTTTACCTTTACCCTGGAAAATTTCCGAAAGTTTGCCGAGTCGACTTACCTTAATGTGATCATCAAGTCCTTCCGCCTCGGTATCCTGGCGACGGTGATCTGCCTGATCGCAGGATACCCCCTGGCCTACATCATCTCAAAGCAGGCAGAAGATATCCAGAGCTTTCTGATCCTTCTGGTGACAGTCCCCAGCTGGATCAATATGCTTCTGAGGACTTACGCCTGGATGAACCTGCTGTCGGACAATGGGATTATCAACAACCTGCTGGGACTTCTGGGAATCGATCCCATCACCATGATGTATACGGACTTCTCCGTCATGCTGGGTCTGGTCTGCAACCTGATGCCCTTTATGATCATCTCCATCCATACCTCTCTGAGCAAGATGGATCATTCCTATATTGAAGCGGCAAATGATCTGGGAGCCAACCCAGTCCAGACCTTCTGGAAGGTAACCTGGGTACTTTCCCTTCCCGGTGTGCTGAATGGCGTGATGCTGGTATTTCTGCCTGCCATCTCATCCTTTGTGATTCCCAAGCTTTTGGGCGGCGGACAGTACATGCTTATCGGTAACCTGATCGAATCTCAGTTTATCTCTGTCGGAAACTGGAACTTCGGCAGTGCGATTTCCTTGATCCTCGCAGCCGCTATCCTGATCCTGATGCGTCTGGTAAAGAGAATAGACGTCATGGGAAGACAGGAAGAATAGGAGGCGGGAGATGAAGAAAAAGAAAAGTATTTTTGCCCGTTTTTATGTGGCGCTTTGTCTGGTGTTTTTTTACCTGCCCATCCTGGTGACCATTATCTTTTCCTTTAACTCTTCAAAATCCCTGACCCGGTTCAGCGGATTCTCCCTGAGATGGTACCAGGAGCTTCTGACAAATACAGAGATCAGCAAGGCAGTATATGTTTCTGTAACCATAGCGATCCTGGCCACGGTCATTTCCACAGCGCTGGGAACGATCACGGCCATTGGACTGAGCCGATCCCGAAAGGTGATTCGAGAGCTTTTGATGGAGGTCAACAATATCCCCATTTTGAATCCTGATATTGTGACGGCTATCGGAATGATGCTTCTGTTCTCCTCCATCGGTCTGGTCAAGGGCTATTTCACCATGCTGCTGGCCCATATCGCCTTCTGCACGCCCTATGTGATAACCAGCGTCTATCCCAAGGTGAGGAATCTGGATCCCAATCTGGCCAATGCAGCCATGGATCTGGGCGCTACCCCATTTCAGGCCTTGTGGAAGGTGATTGTGCCGATGATCAAGGACGGCATATTCGCCGGAGCTCTCCTGGCCTTCACAATGTCCTTTGATGATTTTGTGATCTCCTATTTCGTTTCCGGAAACGGGGTCAAAAATATCTCTATCATCGTCTACAATATGACGAAGCGCATCAATCCTACCATCAATGCCCTTTCCGCACTTGTGATCCTGGTGATTGTCGTGATTCTGATCCTGGCTCAGGTGTGGCCAAAGCTGAAGAAGAGCAGGCTGAACCGTATTCCGCCTCGGATGAGAAGCTTCATTGCGGGGGCCATGGTGATGCTGGTGATCGTGGCTCTTTACCAATGGGGGGCAGTCGCCAAGGGAGAAAGGGTTCTCAAGGTCTATAATGCCGGAGAGTACATGGATCTGTCTTTATTGGAGGATTTTCAGGACGAATATCACTGCACGGTGATCTATGAGACCTTTGAGTCTAACGAAATGATGTACACCAAGCTTTCCGCCGGAGAATCCTACGACATTCTGATCCCGTCCGATTATATGATCGAACGCCTGATCAAGGAGGATTACCTCCAGTATCTGGACTGGGATATGATACAGAATAAGGGGAATCTGCTGGAGAATGTTCTTGACCATAGCTATGACCCTGGCAACCGCTATTCCTGCCCCTATTTCTGGGGTACCGTGGGAATTCTCTACGACAAGACGGTGGTAGATGAGGAGGACCTTAAGCAAGGCTGGGATCTGTTGATCAACCCAAAATATAAAGGAAACCTTTACATGTATGACTCTGAGAGGGATTCCTTTATGATCGCCCTGAAGGCTCTTGGCTACTCCATGAACACAACTGATCCGGACGAAATCCAGGCAGCTTATGAATGGCTGGTGAATCAGCGCAATATCATGGAGCCCATCTATGCCGGAGATGATGTTATCGACAACATGGTTTCCGGGAACAAGGCCATTGCCGTGGTTTATTCCGGCGATGCCGCCTATATCATGAGCGAGAACCCCAATCTGGAGTACCTTACTCCGTCCCAGGGAACCAATATCTGGTACGATGCCATGGTAATCATGAGGGAATGCTCGGAGCAGAAGCTGGCTCATGAATTCATCGACTTCATGCTGCGGGAGGAAAATGCTGCGGCAAATACCCTGGAGGTGGGCTATACTTCTCCGGTTACGGCTGCCTATGAGGAAATGGTAGAGGGGGATTACGCAGAGATCAGTGCCTATATCCCGGATGACAGCAACCCCAGGAGTGAGATCTTCCGTTATCAGGATCCAAAGGTCAAGGCACTTTATGCTGAGCTGTGGACAAAGATTAAGGCAGAACAATCGTAAGGAACAGGTATAGTCAATTCGTGCGTATACGATACAATCGCAAAAAGGAATTGGAGCAATTCAAATGGAAATATTTAAGGGGACGCCCTGTTTTGCCGGTATAGCCATCGGCCGGATCCATTTTTATAAAAAGGGAGAAATCCAGATGCATCAGCACCTGGTATCAAACGTGAAAAAAGAAGTGGATAGCTTCCGGGAAGCCCAGAACGCAGTGGCCTCCCAGCTGAAGCTCCAGTATGAAAAGACTCAGGCGGGGAATCCCGAGCTGGCGGCGGTGAACCGCCGCCAGCTTTTTCTGATAGAGGGCAGCAGCTATCGGACCGCCATCGAGGAGATAATCCTGACCCAGAAGGTAAGCGCTGTTTATGCCATTATGACAACCAAGCGTGATCTGCATAAGTCCTTCGGAAGGGTAGAAGACGAGGCGGTCAAGGCAAGACTGAGCGACGTGGACGAGGTGTCGGAATATCTTCTGGAGGTTCTGGGCGGTATCAATGAAGCCTTTGCCTTTGGAAAAGAGCCGGTGATATTGGTTTCCGATGATATTCCCCTGGCGGAGCTGATGTGCCTGGACAAGGACAAAATGATTGCCCTGGTTCTGAGAAAAGGGGAAGAGCTTTCTCCTTCCTCGGTTTTTTTCAGGATCAACAGCCTGCCTTCGATCCTTGGAGTGCCGGTCAGCCAGGAGTGGGACGGAAAGCAGGCAATCGTGGACGGCTACAGCGGCACACTATATCTGTCTCCGGATGAGGAGGAATATAAAGCCTTCATGCTGCAGAAGGAAGCGGACGAAAAGGGAAGAGAAGATCTCATGGCCTTACGAAACGCGGAGGATGAAACTCTTGACGGAAAAAAGGTCAGAATCTATGCCAATATCGGCAACCCGGATGACCTGGGCAGCATCCTGTACTATGGGGCAAAGGGAATCGGGATGCTCAGGAGTGAATTCCAGTACCTTGGCAGGGACAAATATCCCAAGGAAAACGAGCTTTTCCTGGACTACAAGAAGGTGGCGGAATTCATGGGAGAACGCCGGGTAGTCATTCGCACTGCGGATCTGGGAGCACAGAAGCAGGCAGCATATCTGGAGCTTCCCACAGAGGCGAATCCTCTGATGGGAAACCGAGGCATCCGCCTGAGTCTTGACCGGGAGAAGATGTTCGGCATCCAGCTCAGGGCGATCTACCGGGCCAGTATGTACGGCAATCTGGCAGTCATGTTTCCCATGCTGACCTCATTGGAGGAGCTGGACAAGGTAAAGACCCTTGCCGGACAGGCCATGGATGAGTTAAGGGAGCGCGGAATCCCCTTCAGGGAGCTTCCTATGGGAATCATGGTGGAAACACCGGCAGCCGTTATGCTGGCGCCGGAGCTGGCCAGGAATGTCGATTTTCTCAGCCTGGGCACGAATGACCTTACCCAGTATACATTGGCCATGGATCGACAGAATCCGGCTCTGAGAGAGAAGTACAATACGCACCACATTGCCGTGATGCGTATGATCGAAATGGTCGTAAAGGCTGCTCACGCAGAAGGAAAACCGGTCTGCCTCTGTGGCGAACTGGCTTCCGATGTCTCTCTGACAGGAGAGCTTCTGAAACTGGGGATAGATGAGTTTTCCGTTGTTCCTTGCTGTGTGCTGCCGCTTCGTAAAGCGGTACGGGAGATCAACCTGAGTAAAGAAGCCTGAGTGCGCATTCTTTACAAGGTCATGCAGGTTTTCTTCATTTCCTCTATAAAGGCCGGTGTTGTACCGCAGCATCCGCCGATCAGGGAGGCGCCCTCCTGTATCAGATCTTTCATATGGCGGGCAAAATCCTGTGGCGTCATATGGTATATGGCCTTTCCACAGGCATCGATGGTGGGCATGCCGGCATTGGGCTTGGCAATGACAGGAATCCGCACTGCTTCTTTCATACTTCGGATCACTGCCGGGAGCTGATCCGGTCCGACCGAGCAGTTGACACCGGCTGCCATGGCTCCTGCCTCTTCCAGAGCAGCAGCAGCCCCGGCAGCATTCCCACCCGTAAAGATGCTTCCGTCGGCATCGACGGTCATGGTGCACAGGACGGGGAGATCGCAGACCTCCCGTGCCGCGTCCAGACAGGCCAGCGCTTCTTCTATGCTGATCATGGTTTCGGCGATGATCAGATCTGCCCCTGCCCGGGCCAGAATACAGATCTGTTCCTGATAAACGGCGTAGGCATCCTCATAGGTCAGATCGCCGGCAGGAGCCATCATCTTTCCCGTGGTGGTCACATCTCCGGCCACAAAGGCTTTACCGTCGGCCGCTTCCCTGGCATAGGTAATCAGGGTGGTATTGATCCTGTCAATATCCTCGTCAAGTCCATGCATTTTCAGATTGATTCGGTTTCCCCCGAAGGTCGGGGCATATATGATCTGGCTTCCTGCCTTTACATAGGCTCTCTGCAGATTCTGGATGATCTCTTTGTGGTCCAATACCCATTTCTCGGTGCAGATCCCTCTGGGCATGCCTGCTGCCATCAGGTTGGAGCCGGTGGCCCCGTCCAGCAGGATCTTATTCTGGGACAGTTCTTTGAATTCTTCCTTTGTCATGGTTTTCTCCTCCCTTTCATTTTTCAAGACTATAGCATACATTTATTTCAAATGCTATGGGTAATTCCCCATCACTTTCCGCTTTCTGGTTACAGCTTTGGATGATTTACTTTGTCCTTTGCTATAACTTGTGTTTTGGGGGCTGATGTGTTAGGATATAGCGAATCAAAATATGTAACTGCTCAGCACTTTGTGCTTCGTAGTTACGCTGAAAGAAGCGGTGTAAATCATGAATCAAAACGCAATAGGGTTAACGGAGTAAGCGATGAGAGATCATATGATCGTCGGCAGCAGAGAAAGCCGACTGGCCGTGGTACAGGCGATGACGGTGGTGGATTATATCAGAGGCAGGTATCCCCAGGCCGAGGTCAGTCTGCTGACCATGAAGACAACGGGGGACAAGATCCTGGACAGGACACTGGACCAGGTCGGAGGAAAGGGGCTTTTTGTCAAAGAGCTGGATCAGGCATTGAGGGACAAAAGAGTGGACATCACTGTCCACAGCCTGAAGGATATGCCTATGGCCCTGGCAGAGGATCTTCCCTTGATTGCTTTTTCCTCCAGGGAAGACGTGAGGGATGTCCTTGTCCTGCCTCCGGGCAGGACAGAACCGGATCCGAAGCTTCCCATCGGCACCTCCAGCCTGCGCCGCAGCATACAGCTCAGGAGGATTTTCCCGGAATGGCAGCTTTCGCCGGTGCGGGGCAATCTTCAGACCCGTCTGAGGAAGCTGGACGAAGGACAGTATTCCGGACTGGTTCTGGCAGCAGCCGGACTGAAGCGCCTGGGTCTGCAGGACAGAATCAGCAGGTATTTTGAGCCGGATGAGCTGCTCCCCGCTGCCGGCCAGGGGATTCTTGCTGTCCAGGGGAGAGCGGGAGAGGATTACGGTATGCTGGAAGGCTTCAATGACCTTCAAAGCTTCTGGGCGGCCTCTGCGGAGAGGGCTTTTGTCGCCACCCTGGATGGAGGCTGTACTTCTCCGGTCTGCGCTTTTGCCAGGATAGAGGGAGACATGCTTACCCTGCGCGGGCTTTATTATGAAGAAAACATGACCGGATTTGAGATTGATACAATCACCGGGCCGGCCAGCTCGGCCGGCCGGCTGGGCAGGGAGCTGGCACTTCGGATGAAGGCCGCTCACACCTGAAATGCATTTGATTCTAAACAGAAAAGTTTGTCAGGAGGAACTATGGAGAACGAAGCGATTTCCAGAAACTTTATTGAAAACATGATTGACAAAGATCTGGCGGAAGGGGTTTATACTACTGTGCATACCCGTTTTCCACCGGAGCCAAACGGCTATCTTCATATCGGCCACGCAAAATCGATTCTCCTGAATTACGGATTGGCAAAGGAGTATAAGGGAAAGTTCAATATGCGCTTTGACGATACAAACCCCACCAAAGAAAAGACGGAGTTTGTGGAGTCCATTATGGAGGATATCCGCTGGCTGGGGGCAGATTGGGAAGACCGGCTGTTTTATGCCTCGGATTATTTTCCCCAGATGTATGAGGCGGCTGTCGCTCTCATCAAAAAAGGGAAGGCTTATGTATGCGATCTGACGGCAGAGCAGATCAGAGAATTCCGTGGTACGCTCACCGAACCGGGGAAGGAAAGCCCTTATCGCAACCGCTCCATAGAAGAGAATCTTACCCTGTTTGAGGAGATGAAAGCCGGGAAGTATGCGGACGGAACCAAGGTTCTTCGAGCGAAAATCGACATGGCTTCGCCTAACATGAATATGAGAGACCCGGTGATTTACAGAGTTGCCCATGTCCCCCATCACAGGACCGGAGACAGCTGGTGTATCTATCCCATGTACGATTTCGCCCATCCTCTTGAGGATGCGATCGAAGGGATCACTCATTCCATCTGCACCCTGGAGTTTGAAGACCATCGCCCGCTTTACGACTGGGTGGTTCATGAGGTGGGAATGTTTGAGAATCCTCCTCGCCAGATTGAGTTCGCCAAGCTTTATCTGACCAATGTGGTTACGGGGAAGCGCTATATCAAAAAGCTGGTGGAGGACAAAATCGTTGACGGCTGGGATGATCCCCGTCTGGTTTCCATCGCTGCCCTGCGCCGCAGGGGGTTTACGCCCGAGTCCATCCGCATGTTCGTTGACCTGGTAGGTGTTTCCAAGGGCAATTCTTCTGTGGATTATGCTATGCTGGAATACTGTATCAGAGAAGACCTGAAGACAAAGGCTCCCCGCTATATGGCAGTGCTTGATCCCCTTAAGGTGGTCATCGATAACTATCCGGAGGGTCAGACAGAGTATCTGGATGCGCCGAATAATATGGAGAATGAGGAACTGGGAGTACGTCAGATTCCTTTTGGCAGAGAGCTGTATATTGAACGCGAGGATTTTATGGTGGAGCCGCCGAAGAAGTATAAACGCTTGTATCCGGGGGCAGAGGTAAGGCTGATGAATGCCTATTATGTGACATGCACGAGCTGGGATACTGATGCTGACGGGACCATCACAGCCGTTCATGTCACCTATGATCCCCAGACCCGTGGCGGAAGTGCACCTGACGGCCGCAAGGTAAAGGGGACAATTCACTGGGTGGAAGTGAGCCAGGCGAAGGCGGTGAAGGTGCGTCTTTACGAGAATATCATAGATGAATCCAAGGGAGTCTATAATGAGGACGGTTCCCTGAACCTGAATCCGAATTCTCTGACGGAATGTCTTGCATATGTTGAGCCTGCTCTGGCAGCGGCTCATGCCTATGACCGCTTCCAGTTTGTCCGCAATGGCTTTTTCTGTGCTGATTTCAGGGATTCCCAGGAAGGGGAGCCTGTCTTCAACCGCATTGTGTCCCTGAAAAGTTCCTTTAAGCTGTAGGATGCTCACGAATTTTACGATAAAAGAAAAAAACAGAAGCCTTCAAGAGGCAATGCTTTTGAAGGCTTCTGTTGTGGAGAATATACGGTATTGGCCTTGGGGTTATGACGGAAGAGGTGTTCCCTCCCCGGTGAACTTTTCTTCATATACGGGAGGAGTATCCTGGACGGAAACATTTTCCCAGGATTCAAAATCTTCTCCCGGCTCCTGGGATTCATGATCGGCGGAAGCTGTCTGGGAACCGGACGTGGCCTCCTTCTGGTTGCCATTTTCGTCCCCGTCCTCCAGATCATCCAGGTCGAAGTCATAATCATCAAACTCATTTTCGTCGCTTCTGCGCTTGAGTAAAGTATAAGTGACTGCACCGGCTGCTACACCGATGAGCGCCGCTGCAAGATAATGTCCTATGTGTCTCTTTATGTTTGCCATGATAAATCTCCTTTCTGGAACTCTATATCTGCGGTGAAATGAGCAGGTAAGACGGCTGCGCCTACAGCCGGCCAAGGGCTGCATGGCGTTGCATCAGCGCTTTGCGCCTCGCAGTTACCGGAACTGTCACATTCCAGGGAAGTGTTTCGCTCCCACGCAGTTATATTACTGTGTATTTTAATACGAAACGCTATGAATGTCACTATTGAAAAGTAAAATCTTTGTAAATACTTTTTCTTGAAAAATACGGATAGAACGAGTAACATATTTTCGACCTGTATCGGTCACTTAAATGACCACCCAGGCCGCGTTATTTCGAAAGCGTCTAGGGCGGTTAAGGAAAAGATAGGAGGATTCGGAATGGGAATAATCCTGGCCTCTTCCTCTCCCAGAAGGAAAGAGCTTCTTGAAAAAGCGGGGGTAAGGTTCGGAATCTGCCAGGCCGCTGTCAATGAAGACGTGAGCCTGACTGACCCAGAGCAATTGGTAAAGGAACTGGCCTGCCAAAAGGCCTGCGCAGCTGCTGCCGTTATTGCAAAGGAACCCGGTCTGGGGAATGCGAAGCCGGACGAAGGTCTGTTGGTGATCGGAGCGGACACTGTGGTGGTTTGGGAAGGAAAGATCCTGGGGAAGCCAAAGGATGAGGAAGATGCCATAGAAACCTTAAAGCTTTTGCAGGGAAAGACACATCAGGTCTGTACGGGCGTGAGTGTCAAGGCCTTTGGCGCTTTACCGAAAACCGGTAAAGGCCTGGGAGAAGCTCAGTGGAATGAGAAAGACTCCTTGCAGTTTGAGTTCTGTGAAACGACCCTGGTTACCTTTTATCCGGTATCCGAGGAGGATATCCTTTCCTATGTCCGGTCCGGGGAGCCGATGGACAAAGCAGGAAGCTACGGCATTCAGGGCAGCTGGGGGGTATTTGTAAAAGGGATTCAGGGAGACTATCAGAACGTGGTGGGGCTGCCTGTGGCAAGACTGTTCTATGAATGCAGGCTAAGAGGCCTGGATCTTCGGAAAGGAATATCATGATTAAGGCGTGCATCTTTGATCTGGATGGTACGATATTATATACACTTGATTCGATGGCAAAACCGGGAAACCAGGTGCTCAAGGAACTGGGGCTGAAGGCGCATCCGGTGGAGAATTATCGGTATTACTGCGGGGATGGCCCGGACGTCCTGGTGAAGCGTATCCTTGAAGACGCAGGAGATAAGGAGCTGGCTTGTTATGACAGAGCCCTTCCTCTATACCGGGAGTATTTTTCCCGGGACATGATGTATGGGGTAAAGGAAATGCCCCAGGTCAGAGAGACGCTTACCGACCTGAAGAAAAGAGGTCTGAAGCTGGCTGTCTGTTCCAATAAGCCGCAGGAAGCGACAAAGGCTATCATCGAGACCTTCTATCCGGGGATCTTTGATGTGGTCATCGGTCAGAGCCAGGAGGTTCCCAGAAAGCCGGCTCCGGATGAAGCGTGGATGGCGGCCGAGGGGATGGGGGTTCTTCCCGAAGAATGTGTCTACATTGGGGATTCAGGCACGGATATGCTGACCGGCAAAGCAGCCGGAATGTATACCGTTGGTGTTCTCTGGGGCTACAGGGATCTGGACGAGCTGGAGGAAAACGGAGCGGATACCGCGGTCTTTGCCCCGGAGGATCTGATCCGTCTGCCGGTTCTTGACGGTTGAGGCGGTCTTGGCATGGCAAACAGGAGGAATTATCAAAAAGAGCTGGAAGCAGTACTGGAGAAGGTTAAGAATGAGGGGAAGCTTCCCAGTCTTCTTTTGCATGCCTGCTGCGCTCCCTGCAGCAGCTATGTTCTGGAATATCTCTCCGGATTTTTTGAGATTACGGTATTGTATTACAATCCGAATATCTCTCCCAGAGAGGAATATGAAAAAAGAGTGGAAGAGCTGAAAAGACTGATCCACGAGATGCCATTTCCTAACCCCGTCCATATGATAGAAGGAGAGTATGAACCGGAACGTTTTTTTGCCTGTGCGAAGGGGATGGAAAATGTCCCCGAGGGAGGAGAACGCTGCTTTGCCTGTTATCGCCTGCGCCTTGAAAAGACAGCCCGGATCGCTGCCAAGATGGGATTTGATTATTTTACCACAACTCTCTCCATCAGTCCTCTCAAAAATGCTGCCAGGCTGAATGAGATCGGAGAGGAGCTGGGGGAAATCTACAGGATTTCCCATCTTCCTGCAGATTTTAAAAAGAAAAACGGATATTTACGCTCTCTTGCATTATCCCGGGAGTACGATCTTTACCGACAGGATTTCTGTGGTTGTGTGTATTCCCGCCGGGAGGCGGCAGACAGGCGGAAGACGGATGTTACGGATACCGTTGACACCGGTCATTTTAGTGACCGCCCAGTTTAAAAGTATGCGCACGGATTTACTGCGGGATCATGCCGCTTACAGCGGCGTAAATTCGGCGCAGTAAACGAATCAAAATGCAGGCATTTTGTTCGTTTACGATAGCATTTTGATTTTGTCGGCAGAAGGCGTGGTTCCTGTCATCGTAATAGCAATGCGTCTTCTGCCTGCATGATGAAAGAAGGATTACATATGAGTGAAAAATTAAAAGTCGGAATTCTTGGGGCTACCGGAATGGTGGGGCAGCGTTTTATCTCCCTTTTGGAGAATCATCCCTGGTTTGAAGTGGTGACCGTGGCCGCCAGCGCCAGAAGCGCGGGAAAGACCTATGAGGAAGCCGTAGGGAGCCGCTGGAAAATGGATACCCCCATGCCGGAGGCTGTAAAAAAGCTGGTAGTCATGAATGTCAATGAGGTAGAGAAGGTGGCGGGCACAGTGGATTTCCTCTTCTCGGCTGTGGATATGTCCAAGGATGAGATCCGAGCCATTGAGGAGGCCTATGCCAAAACGGAGACTCCTGTGGTTTCCAACAACAGCGCTCATCGCTGGACGCCGGATGTCCCTATGGTCATCCCGGAGATCAACCCGGAGCATTTTGAAGTGATCGAGAGCCAGAAAAAACGTCTGGGTACCACGAGAGGATTTATCGCCGTAAAGCCGAACTGTTCCATCCAGAGCTATGCGCCGGCTCTCTCCGCCTGGAAGGAGTTTGAACCCAAAGAGGTTGTGGTTACCACGTACCAGGCAATTTCAGGGGCAGGCAAGACATTCAGGGACTGGCCGGAGATGGAACACAATGTCATTCCCTTTATTTCCGGTGAAGAAGAGAAATCGGAGAAGGAACCCCTTAGGATCTGGGGAAAGGTAGAGAATGGCCAGATCATCCCTGCCACCAGCCCAAAGATCACCTGCCAGTGTGTGCGCGTCAGCGTACTGAACGGCCATACGGCTGCTGTTTTTGTCAACTTTGGCAAAAAGCCCACAAAGGAACAGCTGATCGAAGCCCTTGTCTCCTATCGCGGCCTTCCCCAAGAGCTGGAGCTTCCCAGTGCCCCCAAGCAGTTCATCCAGTATCTGGAGGAGGACAATCGTCCCCAGGTTACCATGGACGTAGATTTTGAGAAAGGAATGGGAGTCAGCATCGGCCGCCTGAGAGAGGACACCCTTTATGATTACAAGTTCATCGGCCTGTCTCATAATACGGTAAGGGGTGCTGCCGGTGGGGCTGTGCTCTGTGCGGAGACTCTTAAGGCAAAGGGTTATATTACGCCAAAGCATTGATCAGGAATCGGTCGTTGCTGAACGCCTGCCACTGGCAGGCAGAAGCCCACTTCATGCTCATATAGGGGCGTGCAATAAATCCTCGTCCCCACTGGCAGGCAAGCTTGCCGTGGGGACAGGCTTTTTGCACTGGAATCATAAATACGAAAGACGAGTGCAGACCGAACATGCCAAAAGCCTTATATATTGCGGAAAAACCGAGTGTCGCCCAGGAATTCGCCAAGGCCCTGAAGATCAACGCCAGGCGCCAGGACGGCTACCTGGAATCGACAGACAGTGTGGTGACCTGGTGTGTCGGACATCTGGTCACTATGAGTTATCCGGAAAAATATGATATGAAATACAAAAGGTGGAGCTTTGATACTCTGCCTTTTTTGCCTAAAGAGTTCCTTTATGAGGTGATCCCGGATGTCAGAAAACAGTTTGAGATCGTAAAAGGACTGTTGAACCGGGAGGATATCGCGACCATTTTTGTCTGTACCGATTCAGGACGGGAGGGAGAATATATCTACCGCCTGGTAGCCCAGATGGCAGGAGTGCGCGATAAGGATCAGCGCCGGGTCTGGATTGATTCCCAGACGGAGGAGGAGATCCTTCGGGGGATCCGGGAGGCAAAAAGTCTTTCCGCCTATGATCATCTGGCCTCCTCAGCCTACCTGAGGGCTAAGGAGGATTACCTGATGGGGATCAACTTTTCCCGCGCCTTGAGCCTGCGCTATGCCAATCATGTCTGCAGCTATCTGAAGAAGGATTATCAGGCCATCTCAGTGGGCAGGGTGATGACCTGTGTGTTGGGAATGGTTGTGAGAAGGGAACGGGAGATCCGCTCTTTTGTCAAAACACCTTTTTACCGGGTGATGGCGGAGTTTCTCCTGGCCGGGGAAAGCTTTGAGGGGGAATGGAGAGCCGTGGAGGGAAGCAGGTACTTTGCTTCTCCCCTTTTATATAAGGAAAATGGATTTAAAAAAGAAGAGGATGCCCTCAGGCTGATCGAAGAAATCAGAGCAGCCGCCCAGGCCAAGGAAGCAAATCCGCCTCTTATGGGAACTGTGGTGAAGGCCGAAAGAAAGAAGGAGACGAAAAATCCCCCTCTTCTTTTTAATCTTGCCGAACTTCAGAATGTCTGTTCCAGGCTCTTCAAGATCAGTCCGGATGAAACCCTTCGGATTGTCCAGGAGCTCTACGAGAAAAAGCTGGTTACTTATCCCAGAACGGACGCCAGAGTATTGTCCTCAGCGGTGGCAAAGGAGATTTCCGGAAATATCAGCGGGCTGAAGAACTATTCCGCCGCAGGAGAGGAAGCGTCTCAGGTGCTGATGATGGACAGCTGGAAAAACATTGCCCGGACTCGCTATACCAATGACAAACAGATCACCGACCATTATGCCATCATCCCTACCGGTCAGGGACTTAACGCTCTTGCCTCCCTGTCCGCCCTGTCTCAGAAGGTCTATGAGGTGATCGTAAGGCGGTTTTTATGTATTTTTTATCCGCCTGCCATTTATCAGAAGCTGAATCTTGTGGTGGAGCTGGGAGGAGAATGTTTCTTTGCCTCCTTCAAGGTTCTGCTTGAGGAAGGCTATCTGAAGGCGGCTACAAGCTCCTTTGCCCGGAAGAAGAATCCGGATGCCGGTCCAATCGGAAAAGAGCAGGAGAAGGAATCAGCCTCTTTGGAAGGAAAAGCCAGAACCGAGGATCAGGAGGAGAGCATGGAGGAGCAATCCTGCGACCGGAATCTGCTGGACGCCCTCAGCGCTCTGAAAAAAGGGAAAAGGATCGAGGTAAATTCCCTGCGGATCAGGGAAGGAGAGACTTCCCCGCCTAAGCGTTACAATTCCGGCTCCATGATTCTGGCGATGGAAAATGCCGGTCAGCTGATTGAGGATGAAGAGCTCAGGAGCCAGATCAAGGGCAGCGGCATCGGAACCAGCGCTACCCGGGCGGAAATTCTGAAAAAGCTCTTTCACATCTCCTACCTTTTCCTCAACAAAAAGACGCAGATTATCACTCCAACCCAGCTGGGGGAAATGGTCTATGACGTCGTGAATGCTTCCATCCGGCAGCTTCTGAATCCTGAGCTGACTGCCAGCTGGGAAAAGGGACTGACCTACGTATCAGAAGGAAAGATTACAGAAGAGGAATATATGCGGAAGCTGGAGAGCTTTGTTGCCCTAAGAACCAATCAGGTAAAGCAGACAGGCAGGCTCGCTGAACTGAAAGCATCCTTCGACGCCTGTGCTCCTTACTATGCGCCAAAGGGTAAGCGTTGATCCGGATGGCAGGGTACTATCGTTTTGCAGAACAGAACAAACGAATCTGAGAGGAGGAAAAAATGATCCAGTTTGGAATGAGATGCCATGATCTTTGTCCGAAGGGACCCCTGACACAGATGCTGGATCAGGTCCAGGAAAAGGGAATTCGCCACATTCAGCTGGCCTTTGGCAAATCCGTCAGCGATTATGATTTTTCTCCCGGCCATTACAGCGCCGGCTTTGGCTATTATATCGCAGAAGAGCTGAAAAAACGCCAGATCCATGTGGCGGTACTAGGCTGCTATATCAATCCGGCCAATCCGGATGAGACGGCAAGGGAAGCCGCTGTTGATCGCTTTATCGAACATTTGAAATATGCCAAACGGATCGGTGCCGATATGGTCGGTACGGAAACCGGGCGCTATTCTGTGGATTTTTCCGTAACGGAAGAGACAAAGTCGCCGAAATGCTATGAGACAGTCAGGAAAAGCTTTGCCCGGATCGTGAAGGCGGCCGAGCAGCTGGGCGTTACCGTGGGGATCGAAGGGGTTTTTGACCACACCATCCATTCCCCTCAGATGATGGCCAGACTGTTAGCGGATCTTGATTCTGAGGCAGTGGAGGTGATTTTTGACGCGGTCAATCTCATGACGCCAGAGACAGAGTTTGACATAGTCCTCCAGAGAAGGCTGATCGATAAGGCCTTTTCCCTGTATGGGGACCGGATCAGCGTCCTGCACCTGAAGGACTTTGTATTTGAAGGTCAGAAACAGTCCTACCGCCACCCGGGAGAGGGGCACTTTGACTACTCCTGTCTGATGGAGCATATATCGAAGGAAAAGCCTCATATCATCGGTCTATTGGAGAATTCCTCTCCTGACCGTTTTCAGGAGGACTGCGCCTTCCTTGCCCGAAAATATGAAAGAAGCAGTGCATCAAAGTCATACCCTGCCGTGACTGCACGGGCAGGAATATGAACCTGGCGCATCCTGTTATAAAAGCAGCCCACAGCAAGTGCGAAAGACAGATCGGATAATTATGAAAAAATCACATGAAACCAGTAGATATTTCATGTGATTTTGTGATATTATGTTAATATCATATTTTAAGAAGGAGGGCAGGGAATGGATAAAACAAAAATGGATGAATTTGTCCGTGCTTACCTGCAGCGGTATAAGCCTTACCAGACATACTGGAATTATGAAGACGGCTGTCTTCTCATGGGATGCCTTCGGCTCTATGAGGCTACGGGTGATGCCTTCTACCGGGATTATATCCTCCGCTATGTCGAGGAGAGGGTGAAGGAGGACGGAAGCATTCCCTCCTACAAAGTCAATGCCCAGGCCCTGGATGACCTTGCCTGCGGTAAGCTTCTGTTTTTTGCTCTGGATCAGACAAAAGATTCCCGTTATCGAAAGGCGCTGGATTTCCATATGGAAAGACTGCATGCCCATCCCAGATGTAAATGCGGCAGCTTCTGGCATAAGGACATCTACCCCAATCAGATCTGGCTGGACGGATTATATATGGTACAGCCGCTGTATATGGAGTTTGAGACACGCTTCAACGGAATGGAGAATTATCCGGATATCCTGAATCAGTTCCGCAACGTCCGCAAGTATCTCTTCGATGAAGAAAAGAAGCTGTATTACCATGGATTTGATGAAGCCAGGATCCAGCCCTGGGCCAATAAGGAGACGGGCCTGTCCGCCAACTTCTGGAGCAGGGCTGAGGGCTGGTGGCTCATTGCCCTGGTCGATACCCTCCAGGTGATGAATCCTCAGATCTATGAGGTATACCGTGAGCTGGAGGATATTTTCCGTGAAGCCATTCAGGGAATTCTTCCCTACCGGGACGCGAAAGACGGGCTTTTCCATCTGGTGATTGACCGGGCAGATGTCCCGGAGAATTATACCGAGGCCTCCGGCAGTGTGATGGTGGCCGACGCAATCCTCAGCGGTGTCCGTCAGGGAGTCCTTCTGAAGGAAAAGTATGCCCCGATCGGCAAAGAAATCTTTGAGCAGGCGGTAGACTGTAAGCTGAGGGCGGGAGAGGACGGCATCGTCCGTTTCCAGGATATCTGCCATGTGGGCGGCTTAGGCCCCGGAAACAAGCGGGACGGCTCTGTTGCCTATTATTTGTCTGAGCCCATATCCGCAGATGACGCCAAGGGCGTCGGCCCCCTTTTCATGGCCTATGCGGAGTACTTACAGAGTGAGGCCTGAATCTATTGATATTCCAGTGCAAAAAGCCTGTTCCCACGGCAAGCCTGCAATCATTTTTGCAGGATAATCATATGATTCAAACGCCCTTTCCTGGAAGATGGGCAGTCTTCTTTGTTTCTTTACCGTACCCGGATATTCAGGAAGACGTATGAATAGCAGCCAAACAATAAACCATTTTAGTAAAGGAGAAGGAACAATGATGATGAAAAAACTCATGAGCCTTGGGCTCGCATCCCTCATGGTTCTGTCCCTGGCAGGCGGGTCAATGGTCGGGGCAGAGGAAGCCGATTACGAAGAGTGTACCATCAAGTTTTCCTGGTGGGGCGGCGACTCCAGACATGAAGCGACACAGAAGGCAGTTGCTGCTTTTATGGAGAAATACCCCGGAATCAATGTAGAGGTTAACTTCGGTGCCTGGTCAGATTGGGAATCCGCACGCGCTCTGGAGTTCCAGTCCGGTACTGCATCTGACGTCAACCAGATCAACTTAAGCTGGATCAATGAGTTTGACTACAATGGGGATGTATTCCTCGACCTCAATGAGGTTTCCGACATCATCGACCTTTCCCAGTGGGATCAGACCAACCTTGACATGATGAAGGACGTCAACGGCGGCCAGGCCGGTATTCCTGTTTCCATGACAGGCCGTATTTTCTATTGGGACAAGACCACCTTCGAAGAGGCCGGTATCGAGGTTCCCACATCTCTGGCAGAGCTCCGTGAAGCAGGACATACCTTCCAGGAGGTTCTGGGAGATGACTATTATCCGCTGGCCCTCGGCGAATTTGACCGTACCATCTTTATGACCTTCTATCTTCAGGCAAAATACGGCAAGGCCATTATCTCCGACGGTGCTCTCAACTTTACGGAAGAAGAGCTGCTGGACGGTCTTACCTTTATCCAGTCTCTGGAAGAAGACCATGTGATTCCTTCTATCGTTACCATCGACGGCGATGCCGCTGCCAGCCTGGACCAGAACCCCAAGTTCATCAACGGTCAGTATGCCGGTATCCTGGAGTGGGATTCTGCTCCTATGAAGTACAAGAACGCCCTTGCCGAGGGAAGAGAGCTTGTCGTGGGTGAGGAATTCACAGACCTTGGCGAAAATGGCAGCACAGGTGTCTTCACGAAGGTTTCCTTAGGTCTTGCCATCTCTGCCACCAGCCAGCATCCGAAGGAAGCTGCTATGCTGATCCAGTATCTGCTGAACGATGAGGAAGGCGCTGCCATCCTGGCTTCCGAGCGTGGTATTCCGGAATCCAAGGCTGCCTATGCCGTCGTTGAAGCTGCCGGCGGTATTGAGCCTATGATCGGAGAAGCCCATTCCAAGGTTATGGCTGCTTCCGAGTATGCAGAGGATCCCATCTTCGAGAGCAATGACCTGAAGGGCAGCGAAGGTGTCTACAGGGATGTCTTCAGTGGAATCTGCTATGGCGATTATGATCTGGAATATGGCGCAGAGCTTCTGTTCGACGGCATTACAGACGCCTGCGAGGGCTGATGGAATCTGCCATACCTGGCCTTAGCTAATCATGTGGCCGGCTTTTCCGTCAAAGCCGGCCACATATTCTTATTCTGGTTAATCACATTTTATAGAAAGGAAAAACTGCGGAAGAGCCCGGATGAAGCCTTTCCCCTTTTCCGCGGCAGAAGGTATCATGAAAAAATGGGCGAAGAATAACGTGGGTTTCTTCTTCATTATTCCATGGCTGATCGGATTCCTGGTCTTTAAGCTGTATCCGTTCGGATCCTCTCTGATCTACAGCTTTACGGATTTCCATCTCTTTAAAGGAATCAGCACGACCGGTATTATGAATTACCTGGATGTGTTCCAGAAGCCGAAGAATCTGGAAGCATTAAAGCTTACCTTTAAATACGCTTTTATGACGGTTCCCCTCAAACTGGTAATTTCTCTTTTCATCGCCTACATCCTGAATTTCAAGCTGAAGGGTGTCAATTTCTTCCGTACTGCTTATTATATCCCGTCGATCCTGGGCGGTTCTGTGGCCATATCTGTTCTGTGGCGTGCCCTTTTCAAGGATGATGGTCTGATTCAGCAGATGATCCGTATGCTGGGCGGCAATCCGCCTTCCTTTATGACAGACCCCAACTGGGCTCTGTTTATCATCTGTCTGCTGAGGGTATGGCAGTTCGGTTCTACTATGGTCATATTCCTGGCGGCTTTGAAGAATGTCCCGGAGGATTTGTACGAAGCAGCCTCCATCGATGGCGCCAGGAAATGGAAGCAGTTCTTCTCCATCACGGTTCCGCTCATTACCCCGGTTATTTTCTACAATCTGATTACACAGCTCGTACAGGCCTTCCAGGAATTCAATGGTCCCTTCATCATCACCAACGGCGGACCAAGAGGAAAGACGACCCTTATGTCCATCCTGATTTACAACGCAGCCTTCAAGAGCTATGATATGGGTCTGGCCAGCGCTATGGCCTGGGTGCTGTTCATAATCCTGGTCTTCTTTACGGCAATCTCCTTCTGGAGCCAGAAGCACTGGGTCTACTATGCAGATGAAGATTAAGGAGGAATCGTACCATGGCAAAATTGGATAAAAATGATCCTTCCTATGAATTTAACAGAAAAGTTCAGAGAAGGAATACCATTTCCAGCATCATTCGCTATACGGTCCTGATCATCGTCGGTATTTTTATGGTTTATCCGTTGGTCTGGATGGTAGGAGCGACCTTTAAAGAGAATTCAGAGATCTTTGCCGGATTGAATATTCTGCCTATGCATCCCACCCTGCAGGGTTATAAAGACGCTGTCAAGAGCTATGGTGGTGACATCAATATCTGGAAGGCTCTGTTGAACACCTTCTCTATCGTCATTCCCAAGGTTATCTTTACTGTTGTCTCCGCGGTTATTACAGCCTATGGTTTCGGGCGTTTTGAGTTTGTCGGCAAGAAGATACTCTATCCGATCATGATCAGTACACTGTTCCTGCCTCAGGTCGTTCTGAATGTGCCTCAGTATATTCTCTACAACAAACTTGGCTGGGTAGGTTCTCCTCTTTACCTGCCTTTGATCGTACCTTCCTTGTTTGCCTGCGATACTTATTTCATATTCATGCTGGTTCAGTTCCTGCATAATGTACCCAGGGAACTGGAAGAGGCGGCCAAGATTGACGGCTGCAACGTGTTACAGACTCTGGTTAAGGTTGTCGTGCCTATGCTGATGCCTTCCATCGTATCCTGCGCTCTTTTCCAGTTCATGTGGTCCTCCAATGACTTTATGGGTCCCCTGCTTTATGTCAATACACCGGCTAAATATCCGGCTTCCTATTTCGTAAAGCTTTCCATGGATTCAGATGCAGGCTTTAGCTGGAATCGGGTTCTTGCCACATCTCTGATTTCCATCATTCCTTCCATTGTCATCTTCTTCCTGGCACAGGATCAGTTTGTGGAAGGTATTTCAGCCGGCGGCGTAAAGGGCTGATGCAGTTATGAAGATTCAGGTTTTGTTTTTGACTGCCAGATCCTGTGTTCTTGAGATCCCGGACGGCGGCCTCTATGAGACGCTGATCCCCTGGGAGATCTGGCTCAACGGGAAATACTATATGACCACCCGCAAAGTGATCACCAATCTCTTCGGTCTGAAGCCGGATACGGATTATCGGGTGGAGGTCAGTGCCGGAGCCGGGGGTGATGATCCTGCTGTTACGGCAGCGGGACGGCCAAAGACACAAGCAGCCTCCTTAAATATCGAAGGCTGTGAGTTTACCACCTTAATGGAGTCTGTCACCTTGAATGTGAGAGACTTCGGGGCAAAGGGAGACGCAAGTACGGATGACACCCTGGCCATTCAGACAGCGATAGCGGCATGTCCGCCTGACGGCAGGGTACTGATCCCAAAGGGGATTTATCGCTTCCATTGCCTTCAGCTCAAGAGTAATCTCAACCTGTGTATGGAAAAGGGAGCCGTGCTTTCCGCCTTTACGGACGAGGAGGCTCTCCCCATGCTTCCCGGTGTGATCCAGACCTGGGACGAAAAGGGAGAGTACAATCTTTCTACCTGGGAGGGGAATCCCCTTCCAGGCCGAGCCGGGCTGATCAGCGGCTTCTATGCAGATCAGGTAGTCCTGTACGGCGAGGGGGTCATCGACGGCTGTGCCGGCTTCGAAAACTGGTGGCGGAGGGACAGAATAAAGCGTCTTCCCGCAAGACCCCGTCTGTTTTTCCTCAATCATTGCAGCAATGTCACGGTACAAGGGCTTACCTTTACCAACAGTCCTTCCTGGACCATCCATCCCTATTTTTCCGATCATCTGGCTTTCTATGGAACCTGCGTGAAGAATCCTGCGGATTCTCACAATACAGATGGTCTGGATCCGGAGTCCTGCGAGGACGTAAAGATCATCGGCATGTATTTCTCGGTAGGAGATGACTGTATCGCAATCAAATCCGGGAAGATCTATATGGCCAGGAAATACGGAGTTCCCTCCCAGAAGCTGCTGGTCAGGCAGTGCCTTCTGCAGGATGGCCACGGGGCGGTCACCATCGGTTCCGAGATGGCCGGCGGTGTCCTCGACCTGAAGGTGGAGGATTGTGTCTTTCGGCGGACAGACAGAGGGCTTCGGATTAAAACCAGGAGAGGGCGCGGGGAAAGGGCGGTCGTTGACCGGATTCTGTTTAAAAACATCCGGATGGAAGAGGTTCTGACTCCTATCGTGGTGAATTCCTTTTACTTCTGTGATCCCGACGGTCATACCTCCTATGTCCAGAGCCGGGAGGCTTTTCCTGTGGATGAGAGGACGCCCCGGATCGGCAGTCTTCGCTTTGAAGGGCTGACCTGTGAGAACACCCATGTCCAGGCCGCCTATGTAGAAGGCCTGCCGGAACAGAAGATCGAGGAAGTGTCCCTGAAGGATGTTGCCATACGTTTTGCCGGGGAGCCAAAAGCAGGCATCTCGGCTATGACAGAGGGAGTGACCGAAGGAAGCCGGCAGGGCTTTTTCGCGGCAAATATCAAGACCTTGAGAATGGAATCGGTCTGCATCGAAGGACAGTCAGGGGAAAAGCTGATCTGTAAGGGAGTGGAGCATCTGCTATGAGATTTTTCAGCTATGATAACCCGGTATGGCGTTTTGTACTGAGAGTCGGCCAGATCTGGTGGCTGCATATTCTGTGGCTGGTGACCAGTATCCCTCTGGTCACCATCGGTGCCTCAACGACAGCCTTGATCTACAGCTGCATGAAGCTGCAGAAGGAGGATGGCTATCCTCTGGAGAATTTTTTCCGCTCCTTCAGAGAAAACTTTCTTCAGGCGACCGCTATCTGGCTGATCTATGTCGGGGCAGGATGTCTGCTGGGCTTTGGTCTTGTCTTCTGGAACCAGACAGATCCTTCCTCCATCAAGCTCGGCTGGGCATTGGTCATCGCTCTGGCCATCCCCTATGTCTTTTCTCTGCTCTATGTCTTTGCTGTTCAGGCCAAATTCGTCAACAAGGTAAAGGACACGATCCATTACGCGATCATTCTGTCTGTCAAATATTTTCGCTACACCTTTCAGATGCTTTTGCTGGCAGCCTTTATGGTCTATGTAAACCTGAATACGATTGTCTGGGCTAATTTTCTGACATTGACCATCGGCTTTGGCTTAGCCGTATATCTTTGCTCTTTTTATTATCAGAAGATTTTTGAGAATTATATTCCGATGAATTGAGGAGACTTCCAAATGGATATCAGATATTCTGTCAATCAGAGAGATTTCAAGCGCTATACCACACAGGAAATACGGGATGAATTCCTTATTACAGGTCTTTACCAGCCGGATCAGGTGGTGGCGGTCTATTCCCATGTAGACCGGATGGTTACGTTAGGATGTATGCCGGTTTCCGAAGAGGTTTCCATTGATAAGGGCATTGACATCTGGCATAACTTCGGAACCACCTATTTTCTGGAGCGCAGAGAGCTC
This sequence comes from Blautia sp., assembly GCA_017515325.1. Classification (GTDB taxonomy): domain Bacteria; phylum Bacillota; class Clostridia; order Lachnospirales; family Lachnospiraceae; genus Blautia_A. The sequence goes on along the minus strand of JAFWGA010000040.1, from coordinate 85,305 downwards.
GGCATGTTCAATATCGGAGGTCCCGGCGTGGTGAAGGCAGACCAGACTGCCTATGAGATGAACTACAAGGACTGCCTGTATGTGACCCAGGGTACGAAAGAGCTTACCTTCCAGAGCAAGGATCCTTCCCACCCGGCGAAATTCTATATGGTCAGCGCTCCGGCCCACAGAGCCTACGAGACCACCTTCATCCCTATTGAGAAGGCGGCAAAACGGCCGGTGGGCGCGATGGAGACATCCAATAAGCGTACCATCAACCAGTTCATCCATCCGGATGTTCTCAAGACCTGCCAGTTGTCCATGGGCATGACTGTCCTGGAGCCGGGAAGTGTCTGGAATACCATGCCTGCCCATACCCATGAGCGCAGGATGGAGGTTTATATGTACTTTGAACTGTCCGAGGATAATGTCGTCTTCCACATGATGGGCGAGGGGCAGGAAACCCGCCATATCGTCATGAAAAACGAGGAGGCTGTGATCAGCCCCTCCTGGAGCATTCATTCGGGCGCCGGCACCAGCAATTATACCTTTATCTGGGCTATGGGCGGAGAGAATCAGGCCTTCGACGACATGGACAACATTGCGGTTCCGGACTTGAGATAAAACAGAAAGGAAAGTGAAAGCGCATATGGATATTATGAAGAAGTTTTCCCTGGAAGGGAAGGTGGCTCTGGTGACAGGAGCCGCCTACGGCATAGGCTTTGCCATCGCCGAGGGTCTGGCCGGCGCAGGAGCCAGGATCGTCTTTAACTGCCGCGGACAGGAACACCTGGAAAAGGCTCTTGCGGCATATCAGGAGAAGGGGATCGAGGCGAAGGGATATATCTGCGATGTGACGAAAGAGGATGAAGTTCTCCAAATGGTGGCAGACATCAAAAAAGATATGGGCAGCGTGGATATCCTGGTCAATAATGCCGGGATCATCAAGCGTATTCCCATGATCGAGATGTCGGTGGACGAATTCCGCCAGGTAGTGGATATCGACCTGAATGCTGCCTTTATTGTTTCCAAGGCAGTGCTTCCGGACATGATCGAAAAGCGCAGCGGAAAGATCATCAATATCTGCTCCATGATGAGTGAACTTGGCAGAGAGACGGTTTCCGCCTATGCAGCAGCCAAGGGCGGACTGAAGATGCTGACAAAGAATATCGCTTCCGAGTACGGTGCCTACAACATCCAATGCAACGGCATCGGACCAGGCTATATTGCCACGCCGCAGACGGCTCCTCTTAGGGAACGTCAGCCGGATGGCTCCAGGCATCCCTTTGACAGTTTCATCATTGCCAAGACACCTGCCGAAAGATGGGGAGACCCCGAGGATCTGATGGGAGCGGCCGTATTCCTTGCCTCCGGCGCTTCCGATTTTGTCAACGGCCACATCCTCTATGTGGACGGTGGGATTCTTGCTTATATCGGAAAACAGCCATGATCAAAAAATACGTAGGAAAAAATGGGTATCCAACCATCACCAGTGCTCTAAAGAGCCTTCCTGCGTCATCTGATGAAGCTGCGACAATCACACTTGCTCCCGGTATCTACCGGGAGCATTTGGAGCTTATAAGGGGAAATCTTACCCTGACGGGAGAATCCCCTGAGCTGGCAGACCAGACAGTGATCACAGGAGACTTAGGAGCGAAGGAGATCCTGGAGGACGGGATCAAGAGGGGTACCTTCAGGACTCAAACCGTGTTTATTCATGCCAATGATGTGAAGCTGGAAAATCTCACCATCGAAAACACGGCAGGCCCCGGAAAAAATGCAGGACAGGCTATCGCCCTGTATGCAGACGGTGACCGGCTGGTCTTTCATCATGTCAGGCTGCTGGGAAATCAGGACACACTCTTTACCGGTCCCTTGCCGGAAAAGGAAATCGAACCCGGGGGATTCAGGGGTCCTCTGGAATTTGCGCCCAGGATCCCCGGCAGGCATTTTTATCGTCATTGCTATATAGAAGGAAATATCGATTTTATTTTTGGCGGTGCCTGTGCCTGGTTTGAGGAGTGCGAGATCTTTGCCCGCAACCCGGAAAAGAATCTCTCATGCCAGGATGGGCAGGGAGAAGCAGGGGGCGAAGAGAAGGCTCAGGAAAATCACCCTTTGGCCTTCCTGACGGCAGCATCAACCCCACCAGGGCAGAAGTACGGCTATGTTTTTCACAAATGCCGCCTTGGGGGTGACTGCCCCGCCGGCAGTGTCTATCTGGGGCGTCCCTGGCGGGATCACGCGAAAACAGTCTATCTTTCCTGCGACATGGGCTCTCTGATTCATCCCGCCGGTTGGGACGATTGGGGAAAGGTTGGGGCTTATCCCACCATTTGCTATGCAGAGTACGATTCTTCCGGGGCGGGGGCAGCCCCTCAAAGCAGAGCCCTTTTCTCCCGTCAGCTGACCGAAAATGAAGCTTCTGCATATACGGTAACAGCAGTATTGTCCGGCGAGGATCATTGGAATCCGATAAACACGGAACAATGACAGAGCGATGGCGCACTCGTCTGGGCCTGCGCTTGCAGGATCCGCCCTTTATGGCATGGCAAGGAGGAATGAGTATGCTGGGCAGAAAGAAAAAAAACCGGAAACTGGACTATGATCCGGAAAAAAAAGAACCGGCCATCCGCTGCAGCATCTGCACCGGGGAGCAGGTGGCCGGACTGGTGGATTTAAAGACCGGAGTTTTTGAAGAGATCATGGTGCTGAGAAATGAAGAGGATCAGATGATCTTCCGGCAGATGGCAGGAAAGGACAGCATCCGCCGGTTTTATTAAAAAAAGGGGCTGTCGATGGCAAGGGTAGGAGCCAGGCCTTCTGCCGTAACTGCGAAGCGCAAATGACTGAGTCATTACCTGAAAAAAGCTTGTGACACCCACAATATTCCTTGCTCTTTCCTGATGCTTTGTGATATCATAGTAAAGCATTACATTTTTAAAGGAGGAGCTTTATGCGAACTAAATCACATTCGTTTCTGCGTTTTTCTTTTCTGACGGCTTTGGGTGCTTTCACTGCGCTGAGCCTTCCGACATTGATTTTGGCGGCAGAGGAAGAAGCGGCGGAGGTTTATACTCCATCCATGTATGCCACCTTTTGGGCCCTGGTCCCTCCCATCATCGCCATTGCCCTGGCGCTGATTACCAAGGAGGTTTACAGCTCCCTTTTTGTAGGAATCGTGGTAGGAGCCCTGTTTTATTCGAATTTTAATCTTGAAAATACCATCAATAAGGTGTTTTCCGGTGGAATCGTTGCATCTCTGACGGATTCCTACAATCTGGGCATCCTGGTTTTCCTGGTCATTCTGGGAACCATGGTGGCATTGATGAACAAGGCAGGCGGTTCTGCTGCTTTTGGGCGTTGGGCCAGTGAACATATCAAGACCCGCGCCGGGGCACAGCTGGCTACCGTCCTGTTGGGAGTGCTCATCTTCATCGACGATTATTTTAACTGTCTGACCGTGGGATCTGTTATGCGCCCCGTCACAGATAAGCACAATATTTCCCGTGCGAAGCTGTCCTATCTTATCGATGCGACAGCGGCTCCTGTCTGTATTATTGCCCCTATTTCCTCTTGGGCGGCAGCAGTCAGCGGCTTTGTGGAAGGAGAGGACGGACTATCTCTTTTTGTCAAGGCTATCCCCTACAACTATTACGCTCTGCTGACCATCCTGATGATGGTGATCATGATTCTTTTGCGGGTAGAATACGGGACTATGGCAACCCATGAGATCAATGCGATCAAAGGGGATATCTATACCACACCGGAGAGACCCTATGCCAATGCCGGCAGTGATTCCGAAGGAAATCCCAAGGGTACAGTCCTGGATCTTCTGATCCCTATCATTTCTGTTGTCATCTGCTGTGTCATCGGCATGATCTATACCGGCGGTTTTTTCAGCGGGGAAAACTTCGTCACGGCTTTTTCCAACAGTGATGCATCCGTCGGCCTGGCCCTGGGCAGTTTCTTTGGCCTGGTCATCACCGTTGTGATTTATCTGATCCGCCGGGTTTTGCCATTCAGGGAATGTATGTCCTGCCTGCCTGACGGGTTTAAATCCATGGTACCGGCTATCCTGATTCTTACCTTTGCCTGGACCCTGAAGGGGATGACGGACGGCCTTGGGGCAAAGGAATTCGTGGCAGCGATGATGTCATCCGCTTCTGCCGGACTGGCCAGCTTCCTGCCGGCAATCATTTTCCTGGTGGCCTGTCTCTTATCCTTTGCGACTGGAACATCATGGGGAACCTTTGGCATCCTGATTCCGATTGCACTGGCGGTCTTCCCGGATCCATCCAATCCCTTATGCATCATTTCCGTGTCGGCCTGTATGGCGGGAGCTGTCTGCGGCGATCACTGTTCACCCATTTCGGATACTACGATCATGGCGTCCGCAGGCGGACAGTGTGACCATCTGAATCATGTATCTACACAGCTGCCCTATGCGGTAACCTGTGCTGCCATATCCTTTGTCACCTATATCGTGGCAGGATATGTAAAGAGTCCCTGGATCTCTCTGGTCTCCGGCGCATTGATGCTTCTGATTGTGGTTCTGATTCTCCGCGCCAGGACAGGCAATATAGAAAAGAAAGCGGCAACCCAGCCATAACAGGGATAACAAAGAACGCCGGGCGAACGTCAAATTGACGTTCACCCGGCGCTTTTATGGCAGGGGCGCTTTGCTGGCAGGGAAGGCTAACGGCGGTGGGGCTGGTGAAGGACAGACCAGTTAAATGCCTGCACCAATAACACGCCAAGCAGAATCCCGATACAGTCAATCCCGACATCGACAATCGTGGCACCTCGTCCATAGCTGAAGGACTGATGATATTCATCAAGACCGGCATAAGCGGCACAGATAAAAAGCGCCAGCAGGATCAGCCAAATCCCCCGGATCCCATAGACATAAAGAGGAAAGGAAACCGCGACGGCGAGGAGAAAAAACTCCGTGATGTGTGCCGCCTTCCTGACGTAATAATGGATGCCATAGGCCTGTTGAACCAGGACATCCTGGCTATATCCGGTTTCCAGGATCTGATCCTTGATCTCCACAATGTCATAGCTGATCTCAAAGCTCAGCTGACCGGAATCGGCACCGGGCTGGGCAGAAAAACTATAGATGATGTACATCATGGCCAAAGCCGGTAAAAAAGAAAAAGGTTTAAGTAATGGTATCATTTTTTTCATAGCGGGGATAGTTTACCATTCCCTGACACAAATGTAAACCTATTTAGGAAACGTTTTCGTTTGATTTTCAGGAAGAGGGAATATGTTCGATTTCATTTGGCCGATCACTTTGGTTATCGTTTCTAATATCATGTACCAGATATGCGCAAAATCAGTACCAGATGGCATGAATCCCTTTGCTTCTTTAATAATCACTTATCTTGTGGGAGCAATCGTTTCGGCTGTTTTGTATTTCACCTTAGGCCATGACAGCAGCCTGATTCACGAATTGAGAAAGACAAACTGGGTACCCTTTGCCCTGGGAATTGTCATTGTAGGGCTGGAGGCTGGATGGATCTATGCATACAAAGCAGGATGGCAGGTAAGTACAGGCTTTATTGTCCAAAGCGCTGTCCTCGCCGGAGGGCTGCTGCTGGTAGGCTTTCTGCTTTTCCACGAAAGGATCACATGGAATAAGATCGTTGGAGTTGTGATCTGCCTGATCGGACTGATTTTCATTAATTACAAATGATCAGTCAGGAAAGGATTGAGGACGATGAGAATTATTTTTGTGAGACATGGAGAGCCGGATTATGACAGAGACTGCCTGACAGAGGAAGGTAAGAAGCAGGCGGCAGCGGCAGCAGAGCGCCTTTTCCGGGAAAATATTTCTATGATATATACTTCCCCGAACGGACGGGCCAGGGAAACGGCTTCTTATACGGCCGCGCTTCTGGGACTGCCCGTCATAATCCTCGATTATATGCATGAGATATCCTGGGGAGGATACCAGATTGCCCACAACGGACATCCTTGGACTCTGGCAGACCTGATGATGGAGGAGGGTTTTGATTTTCGAAATCAGGACTGGAGGAAACACCCTTATTTCGATGGAAATGCTGCATCAGATTATTATCAGATGATTTCTCTTCAATTTGATGCTTTACTTATGGAGTATGGGTACAGGCATGAGAACCTCCGGTTTTTGTGTGAAACAGATACGGATCAGACGATTGCCTTGTTCAGCCACGGGGGATCCGGAGCGTGCGTACTTGCCCACCTTTTGAATCTGCCCTTCCCCTATGTTGCTTCTGTCATGCAATTTGACTATACATCCCTCATCGTACTGAATTTTCCGGTAAGGGAAGGGGAATATGTATTTCCCCGCCTGGAGCTTTTCAACGACAGCGCTCACATAAAGAAGAAATCCAGGAGACCCATTCTTCAGCAGAACTGCTAAGGATCATGTGATAGTCCCGCGACGGTGAAGAACTGCATGAGGGTTGGGCTGCCGGCTGAAGAGTCAATGGCAGGGCTTGCTTTTTCCTTCGTTTTGCGTTACTATGCTGACAGTAAAGAAGTCAGGAACCTACTCAGCTTTTTGGTGCTTTCCGGTTACCCTGAAGCAAAACGAAATCGAAAAGGAGTCTTCCCATGTCTGATCCTGAAAAAGAAGAAAGTCTTTCCCCCCTGGCCAGATTGCGCAGCCGTATGAAGGAAGAAGGCATCGATGCCTATATCGTCCCGACAGAAGATTTTCATGCCTCAGAATATATTGGCGAACATTTCGCCTGCCGTAAGTATCTGACCGGCTTTACCGGCTCAGCCGGAACAGCTCTTGTATGTCAGGATTTCGCCGGTTTGTGGACAGACGGCAGATATTTCCTTCAGGCTGAAGCTCAGTTGAAAGGAAGCGGCTTTACCCTGATGAAGATGGATGAGAAGGGAGTCCCCTCTCTCTTTGATTTTGTCACGGACAGGCTCATCTCGGGTCAGGTATTGGGGTTTGACGGAAGAGTGGTTTCGGCCAGTGATGCCAAACGCTATGAAGAAGCCGGCAGGAAAAAGGGCTTTACCCTCCGCCTCGACTGTGATCTGGTGGGAGAAATCTGGCAAGACCGTCCGTCCCTGAGTGCGGAACCGATCTGGTCCCTGGATGTGAGCTGGTGCGGCCAGGACAGAAAGCAAAAGATCAAAAAAGTCAGGGAAGAACTGGAAAAAGGAAAGGCAGAATGGCTTTTCATCTCCTGCCTGGATGACATTGCCTGGCTGCTGAATCTCAGAGGAAATGATATTCCCTGCAACCCGGTATTTCTGTCATATCTGGCCATGAACCGGAAGGAATGCTTTCTCTTTGTCCGGGAAGGAACCGTATCTCCTTCGCTCAGAAAAGAACTGGAGGATGACGGGATATCTCTGAGAGCTTACGAGGATATCTATGCCTTTGCCGGCAGCCTTGAGCCGGGTACAAGTGTACGAATCTGCCTGGAGAGGACGAACAGCCGTCTGGTCAAAAGCTTTCCCGCTTCCGTGACCATCCGGAAGGGAGAGCATCCTACAACGGCAATGAAGGCCGTCAAAAATGAGACAGAGCTGGAAAATATGAAACAAGCCCATGTCAAAGACGGTGTCGCTGTGACCCGCTTTCTTTATTGGCTGAAACAGACGGTTGGGGTAGAGCCGGTTACGGAGCTGTCCGCTGCCAGGAAGCTTTATGAGCTTCGCTGTGAACAGGAGCATTTCATGGGCAACAGCTTTGCCCCTATTATCGCCTTCGGATCCCATGCCGCCATCATCCATTACTCCGCGACGGACGAGACCGATGTTTCCCTGGAAAGAAAAGGACTGCTGCTTGCCGATACAGGCGGTCAGTACCTGGAGGGAACCACGGACATCACCAGAACCATTGTCCTTGGACCGGTGTCTGAGAAAGAGAAGAGGTACTTTACCGCTGTCCTGAAGGGGCATCTCGCTCTGATGGCCGCTGTCTTTCGGGAGGGCTGTGGTGGCTATGATCTTGATATTCTCGCAAGACAGCCCTTGTGGGAAATGGGGGTGGATTACAATCACGGAACCGGTCATGGTGTAGGATATTTTCTTAATGTCCACGAAGGCCCCCAGAGGATTCATTACAAAATTGCTGCCGACAAACCTGTTTCAGCCGTTCTGGAGCCCGGTATGATTATTTCGGACGAGCCTGGCTTTTACCTTCCCGGTGAGTTTGGTATCCGGCATGAGAATCTTCTTGCCTGTAAAGTTCTTCACCAGACGGAATTCGGAACCTTCCTCGGTTTTGAACCCTTGACGGTGGTGCCCTTTGACCTGGAAGGGATCCTGCCGGATCTGTTGACCGGAAAAGAGAAAGAATTACTGAATACCTATCACGAGAAGGTATATGAAACCATAGCGTCTTATCTTTCTCCAGAAGAAAGACAATGGCTGAAAAAAAACACCGAGTCCGTAAAATGAGGTTTTGATGAACAGAAAAAAGGCTGTGTTTTTTGACATAGACTGGACACTCTGGGACGATAATAATGATATTCCCGATTCTGCCGTGAAGGCCATCCGCATGCTTCGCCAAAACGGCCATCTTGCTTTCCTGAACAGCGGAAGGAGCAAGGGGCATATTTTTGATCCCGTCCTTTTGGGAATCGGCTTTGACGGTATTGTCTCCGGATGTGGCACTATGATAGAATACAAGGGTGAAACCCTGTTTGCCAGATATATCGACAATGACTTCGCTGCCTATACGATAGAGACAGTGAGAAGCTTTGGTTTTAAGCCGGTGTTGGAGGGAGGCAGCTATCTTTATTTTGATGACGATGAGTTCGGTATGGATCCCTACGCCGAAAAACTCAAACGCGAGCTGGGCTCCAGGCTGCACTCCATCAGAGAGGATTGGGGAAAATGGGATATCTTCAAGCTTTCCTGCTCAACGGTAAATGCCAGAACCCGTGAATGCATTGACCTCCTTCAGCCGCATTATGACTTCCTCATCCATAATCCGGCAGTACTGGAGATGGTGCCAAAGGGCTTTCATAAGGGAACCGGTATCCAGAAGGTATGCCAGCTGCTGCATATGGATATCCGGGATACCATAGCCTTTGGGGACAGCGTCAACGATCTGGGGATGTTTGAGACGGCGGGAACGGCGGTAGCTATGGGAAACGGTGCTGAGGAAGCCAGGAAGAAGGCAGACTACGTTACGACAGGGCTGTTTGAGGATGGGATATGGAATGGGTTAAGGCATCTCGGTCTGATCTGAGTCCTCCCTGTTATGCGCCCAAATCTGCCGGAAGCTGTGTATGAGGAAAGATGGTATCATTTGATTTATTAAAAAAAGTGGAAAAAGGAGAATATTCTGCCGAACAGGCCTGGAAGCTTCTGGAGGAAGGACAGGATGGGTTTGACGAAATGGGTTACGCCAAGCTCGATACTGCCAGAAAGGCCAGAACTGGCTTCGCTGAGGTGGTTTATTGCAGCAACAAGGCAGATGACCATTTACTGGGAATTTATCAGCGGATTTATCAGGAGGAGGGAGAGGTCTTGGGGACACGCGCCACTCCCGGCCAATATGAATATCTGAAGGGATATTTTGAAGACCTGACCTATGACCGGCTCTCCCGCATCCTGAAGATTGATAAAAAGGGAAAGGAGTACCTTGGTCTCGTGGCAGTCTGTACAGCCGGTACGGCAGATATCGCTGTAGCCGAGGAGGCAGCCCTGACGGCAGAGTTTTTCGGAACCAAGGTAGAGCGGGTCTATGATGTGGGCGTCAGTGGGATCCACAGGCTGATGTCCCGGCTTGACAGGATACGCGAGGCAAACTGTGTGGTAGCCGTTGCCGGTATGGAAGGAGCTTTGCCCAGTGTTCTGGGAGGAATGGTATCCCGGCCGGTTATTGCTGTCCCCACATCAGTAGGATACGGGGCTAACTTAGGTGGAATTGCCGCGCTTCTGACCATGATCAATTCCTGCGCGAACGGTATTGCCGTGGTCAATATAGACAATGGGTATGGGGCAGGCTATCTGGCGGCACAGATGAACCGGCTGGCCCTGGGGATCTGAGAGGGATCCTGAAAGGAATTAAGAAGTATGAATGAAGCGGTAACCCCAAAAAAGACAGCTCTTTATCTGGAATGCTTCTCTGGGATCAGCGGAGATATGACGGTGGCAGCACTGCTTGATCTGGGAGCGGATGAATCGGTTCTGAAAAAGGCTGTGAAGAGTCTCCCGCTTGACGGCTTTGACATAAAAATTTCCCGCGTGGTGAAAAGCGGGATAGACTCCTGTGATTTTGACGTGGTTTTGGACACGGACAATCATGATCACGATATGGAATACCTGCATGGTCATGAATCCGCTGACGGGAAGGCGCACGGCCATGATCACGGCCATGGCCACGACCATGGTCACGGACACGACCATGATCATGACCACAGCCATGGTGACCACGTTCACAGGGGAATGGATGAGATCAGAGGGATCATCCAGGAGGGAGACCTGACGGACAAAGCCAGGGATCTTGCTTTGAAGATTTTTGAGATTGTAGCTCAGGCGGAAGCCAAAGCCCACGCAGTTCCCCCTGAAAAGGTTCATTTCCACGAGGTAGGGGCTGTGGATTCGATCGTCGATGTCGTTTCCTGTGCCGTCTGTCTGGACAATCTTGGCATAAACGACGTGATTATTCCCAGGCTTTGTGAAGGAAGCGGCACGGTTCGCTGTCAACATGGCATCCTCCCCGTTCCGGTTCCTGCTGTTGTCAATATCTGCCAGGCTCAGGGGCTGGAGCTTTCCGTTACCCAGGTGAAGGGCGAACTTGTTACCCCGACCGGAGCGGCAATTGCCGCCGCCATTTGTACTTCAAAGGTGCTTCCGGATCATTTCAGCATTCTGAAAACAGGCATCGGTGCGGGAAAAAGAAGCTATGAATGTCCGGGAATTCTGAGAGCTCATCTGATCGCCTGGGATCAGGCTCCTGTAAAGCCAAAGGCAGCGGAACAATCCATCCTTTCCCTGCAGGCCAATATCGATGACAGCACCGGAGAGATGCTGGGCTTTGCCATGGAACGGCTCTTTGAAGCCGGCGCTTTGGACGTTTACTATTCTCCTGTATTTATGAAGAAAAACCGTCCGGCCTGGCTCTTGGGGGTAATCTGCCGGGAAGAGGATCTGAAGCAGATGGCAAGAGTAATCTTCGAGAATACCTCTACCATCGGGATCCGATATACCAGGATGAGCCGGGAGGTTCTGGACAGAGAGATAAAGGTATTTTCCACTCCCATAGGAGAGGTAAAGGTAAAGGTTTGCCGGGTCGGCGAGCTGGTGCGCTGGTATCCGGAATATGAAAGTGTAGCCAGTCTTTGCAGAGAAAGCGGACAGGCTTATGCAGAGGTTTATCAATATATAAAGGAGGGCATTAGTTATGGTTTATTCGACTGACGGCAAAACCTATCATACACAGACTGCTGTGGGAGAAGTAGGGGAATATGTTATTCTTCCGGGAGATCCCAAGCGCTGCGTAAAAATCGCACAGTATTTTGACAATCCTGTTCTTGTCGCTGACAGCAGGGAATATGTAACCTATACCGGCTATCTGGATGGAGTAAAGGTCAGTGTCACCTCCACGGGAATCGGAGGACCTTCCGCCTCCATCGCCATGGAAGAGCTGGTTCAGTGCGGGGCCAAGACTTTTATCCGTATAGGAACCTGCGGAGGAATGGATCTCGATGTGAAGGGTGGCGACCTGGTGATAGCCACAGGCGCTATCCGTATGGAAGGCACCAGCAAGGAATATGCTCCCATTGAGTTTCCTGCAGTAGCCAATCTTGATGTGGTCAATGCATTGGTGGCGGCTTCGAAAAAGCTGAATGCCTGTTCTCACACCGGTGTAGTGGAATGTAAGGATGCCTTCTATGGCCAGCATTCACCGGAGACAAAGCCTGTGTTCTATGAGCTGCAGAACAAATGGGAGGCCTGGCTCCGCCTGGGCTGCCTGGCTTCTGAAATGGAGTCCGCTGCGCTTTTCACGGTGGCGAGCTACCTGAGAGTTCGCTGTGGTTCTGTTTTTCTGGTGGTAGCCAATCAGGAAAGAGCCAAAAAGGGACTGGACAATCCCCTGGTTCATGATACCGATCTGGCCATCAAGACGGCCGTAGAAGCCATTCGCCTTTTGATTGCCCAGGACGCCGGTAAGTAACCGAGTCAATTTTGCTGACGGAAGCATCTCGTACTTTTGACCTCGAGAAGCTCAGAAAACCCAGTTTTTATTATGCACAAAGCCTGGCTGCCAAGGGCAGCCAGGTATACGAGGAACTACTATATGCAGCGTTTTTTGAAAGACTTAAAGCGGTTTTGGGCATATACTGTCTACTCTGCGAAATCTGATCTGAAGGATGAGGTAGCCAGCTCCTATCTGAACTGGCTCTGGTGGATTCTTGATCCTCTGCTGTTCATGTGTGTGTACACCTTTATTGCTCTGGCGGTATTTCACCAGGGCGTTCCCTATTTCCCTGTATTCGTTTTCATCGGGCTGACTCTCTGGAATTTCTTTGATAAATCTGTTCTGCAGTCGGTAAAGGCAGTCCGCAATAACGGTTCTGTGGTGTCAAGAGTGTATTTTCCGAAATATATTCTTGTGATCAACCGGATTCTGGTGAATGGCTTCAAGATGATGGTCTCTTTTGTCCTGATAGTTGTCCTGATGCTGATATACCGTGTTCCCGTTTCGCTGAATGTGTTCTATGTGATCCCGATCCTGATGGAGCTTACGCTATTCACTTTTGGGGTCAGCTGTATTGTCCTTCATTTTGGAGTATTTATCGACGACCTCTACAATGTGATCCAGGTCGTGCTGAAGCTTTTGTTTTATCTGTCCGGTGTCTTTTATGATATTTCCCGCAGAGTGGAGGAACCGCTCAATTCGATCCTTCTCGATCTGAATCCTGTCTCCATGCTGATGCAGTCTGCCCGTCAATGCCTGCTTTATCAGAACCATCCGGATCTGAAGCTGATGGGTATCCACACGGCAATCTCTTTCCTGTTGTGCATCATCGGGATTAAGGTCATCTATCAATACGAAAACAGCTATGTCAAGGTCATGTGAGGAAATGTATGGAAAACTATAATTCAGACGCGGTGCCATCCTCCGGGGAACGTGAGTTTTTAAGGCCTGATCTTACCGGCAGGGATGTTGCCATAGACGTAAATGATCTTCATATTACATATAAACTCCTGAAATCCTACTCCATAAAAAAGAGCCTGTTTCAGCTGAAAAAGACCAAGGCGGAGACCGTTGACGCTGTCAGAGGTGTTTCTTTTTCTGTGACAGAAGGCGAGATCTTCGGCATTATCGGAAAGAACGGCAGCGGAAAATCCACCATGCTCCGAGCCATAGCCGGTATTTTTTCCGCTGACAAGGGAAGCATTGACCTTCACGGTCATACGGTTTCCCTGCTGTCCATCGGCGTTGGGTTTCAGAAGAGGCTTACCGGCACGGAAAACATCATGCTTTCCGGTATGCTCCTGGGCTATTCCGAATCCTATGTCCGCAGCAAGATGGATGAGATCATCGAGTTCGCCGGACTCGGCAAATTTATCAATCTTCCTGTAAAAACCTATTCCAGCGGTATGTATTCCAAGCTGGCTTTTTCCATCACGGCTGTTCTGGAATCAGAGATTATGCTGATCGATGAAATATTATCCGTGGGTGATACCAATTTCCGCAGAAAGAGCTATCAGAAGATGAAAAGTCTGATCTCAAATCAGGATCGGACAGTTGTCATCGTATCCCACAATAACGATCAGATCAGGGAGCTTTGCAGCCGGGTTCTTTGGCTTCATGACGGTCAGATCAAAATGATCGGAAAAACAGAAGAAGTGCTTGATGCCTATGATCGGTTTATGTCCTGAAATGTTACAGGAGGATCTATATGGATAAAGTCTCAGCGATTCGTCTTACCCACGACAGGATTATCATTCGCTTTATCCGTGACTCGGCAAAGGGCAAGGTTATCTCAGCCGGACTTTTGTCCAAGGCGCAGGAAGATCGGTTTTTCCCTGTTCAGATCCAGGAAGGCGGCAAGGGTGCAGGACTTCGTTATGAGCTTACCCTGAGACTGCCGGAAAAGGGGTTGCCGGAAGGGGACTGGGAGCTTTGGCTTTTCCCCTCGGGAATAGAGACTGATGACAAGGTGGAACCTCTTCTTCTGGATTCCGGTTTTCGGGGACGGTTGTTGCTGTATTGTCCTTCGCTAAAAATGAGAAATGGTATGCTGCTGTTTCCCATGGGAGGAGAGGGGACGCGGCTTGTCCTGCGTTCCCGGCCGGTCAGCGCCTATGACGGGATGGGGGTCTGGTGGAAGGAGCGGCTCTCCTTCTGCCTTTGCCGGTTATTGAAAGGTCTGTCTGTTTCTCCCGGCTGGTGGGTGATCTATGAAAAGTTCTGTGCCCAGGCTCAGGATAACGGCTATGCCTTCTTCTGCTATTGTATGGATCAATTACCTTCTTCGGAAAGGAAGAAGATTTTTTTTATTTTGGACAGGAATGCACCGGCCTATGAGGAGGTGAAAAGACAATACAAGGGACAGATTATCCCTTTTATGAGCTTTCGCCATATGTGTCTGATGATGCTTTGCCGGGTCTATGTGGCGTCAGAGACCAGATATCATGGCTATGCCTGGCAGTCAAAACCTAATCCGGTGTTCCGGGATATCCGCAGGGGTAATCACCCGATTCTTTTCCTTCAGCACGGAGTTACCGCCTTCAAGAAAGACGATGGGATATTCGGCAGGAACGGAGCCGAGCCCGTTACCTGGTTTACTGTGACCTCTCTGCAGGAAAAGCAGATTGTCATGGAGCATTTTGGGTATAGTAAGGAAGAAGTGCCCTTGCTGGGCTTTGCCCGCTGGGACCGGCTTTATGATTGGACAAACCGTCAGGATCCTTTTATTCTGGTCATGCCTACCTGGCGGCAATGGCTGGAGGGAACCGATGAAAGCCTTTTTCTTCAGAGTCAATATTATAGAGAGTATGCAGGCCTGTTAAAGGATCCCAGGTTGGAGGGGATTCTCAGGGAAAAGGATTTCAGGCTGATTTTCTGCCTTCATCCCCGTTTTGCTGCCAGGATGAAGCTTTTTTCTTCAGAAAACAGCAGGATTACACTTCTCCCCTATGGCAGTGCCAGACTGGATCAGCTGGCCATGGCATGTGCTTTCTTTGTGACGGACTATTCCAGTCTTTCCTGGGATCTTTTGTATCTGGAAAAGCCTGTCATTTTTTATCCCTTTGATCTGGAATACTATCTGCGAAAAACGGGAAGCTATGTTGATTTGAATTCGGAACTGTTTGGGCGTCAGTGCAGGACAAGGGATCAGCTTCTGGATGTTATGACGGAGAATATGGAGCAGTTCCTTTCTTTAGGTCAGGGAGGGAAAAAAGCTCCGGAAGATCCCGTCAGGTCATGGTTTGCCTTTCATGACCGGGACAATTCCCACAGAATCTATGAATTCCTCAAAAGTCAGGGCTGTTAAACAGTTATCGCATGTGTACGAATTTACTGGGGAATCATGCCGCTTGCAGCAGCGAAAATTCGGCGCAGTAAACATGCATTCTAAGAGGAGAAGATATGATGGAAAAGAAACGGCTGCTCTATCTTGATGCCGCCAAGGGCTGGGGCATCAACATGATCGTCTTTGGACATATTACAGCCATCGGAAATCCGATAGATAAATGGTTTGGAGCCTATAAAATTGCTGTTTTCTTTTTTGTCTCCGGCTATCTGATCGCCCTTAACGGCAGTCTGAAAAAGTATTCCCCCAGAGAATACATGATCCGTCATGCCAGGAATCTGATGCTTCCTTATATCGGATACAGCCTGCTGATCGGGCTGTACCGGCTGGGAGTGGATTTCTACCTGGGAAAGTCCGCAGCGAAAACAGTCTATGCGGTAAAACAGTATCTTTATGCTTTTGTGACTTTGCGGGGACACTCTACCATGTGGTTTCTTCCCTGCCTGTTCCTGGCACAGATATTTTTCCTTTTTGCCTGGCGGACACCCCGCTGGACCCGCCTGGCTCTGGCCCTGCTTTCTGTGGGTTCCAATCTGTTTTTTCACAGTCTTCTGATCCGGATGGAAAAGGGAATGCCGGAAAATCTTTTCCTTTGGACTTCTTACCCGATCCTGAGCCTGAGCCGGGCGATCTATGGATTTACCTTTGTGTGCGCGGGTTATACCTTGTGGCAGGTCATGAATCGTTTTTCCTGGCCTTATCTGCGTTTCCTCCTGGGGGCGGCTCTTTCCCTTTTCACCTTCCGCGCTTCCGCTTTTCTGGGAACCACCGATGTCAATAATATGTTTCTGGGAAAGAAGCCTGTCCTGATGATGATCTGTGGGGTCACAGGTTCCTTGGGCCTGATCCTGATTCTGGAATTCCTGGAAAAATGGTGGAGGATGGATTATCTGGTCTGGAGTGGGAAAAATTCCATGATCATTATGGCCACTCACGGAACCTTCCGCTTCAAGAATGTCCAGATCAATGGTTGGAAGCATGTCTACCGGCTGGCAGAGAAGGCTGGCCTTCGCTATTACCTGGAATCCATTGGCATTCAGGTTCACCTGATGCTGCTGGAATGCGGGGTGGTCACTCTGGTAAACAGATATCTGCCCGTCCTGGCAGGGAAAGGGTTCAAAAGAGCAGAAGACAGGAAATAACAGATGCGGGTAATGCGTACGCAACCGATGAGCGGAGGAGATCGATGTCTTTGTGGAGCAAGATCCGGAAAAAGCTTTCTCTGGGAGGGTATTATCCTCTCTATCATACCCTCCTGACAAGAAGCAGGATCAGCCGGAAAACGGTTTTTCTGGAATCCCGAAGAGGGCAGGGGGCAGAGGGGAATGTTTTTGCCCTGCTGAAAGAGATGCAAAAGCCGGAATACGTCGGATTTCGTCTTGTTCTGGCGGTAAGACGTCAGGACAAAGAAGGACTGAAGGCCAAACTGAACCATGCCGGCATTGTTGTGGATCGTATGGTGAGGGTGGGAAGTCTTTCCTATTATCGGGAACTGTCCCGGGCCGGCTATCTGATCAACGACACCAGCTTTCCCGGCCGCTTTGTCAAACGGGAGGGGCAGAAATATCTGAATGTCTGGCATGGAACCCCACTCAAACGGATGGGAAAGGATAACCTGTCGGAAAGGGCGGTGATGGGAAATATTCTGCGGAATCTTCTCTGCGCGGATTACCTTGTTTTCCCCAACCGTTTTATGGAGGAGATGATGACCAAAGCCTACAGCCTGGATAAGCTGGGAGGAGGCAAAGTCATACACGCCGGTTATCCCCGCAATGATATTTTTCTTTCGGAGGAGAAACCTGGTCAAAGGAAAGCAGGGCTGGGGCTGGAGGGAAAATTTCTGATTGCCTTCATGCCTACCTATCGGGGAACCGCTGCCCAGGTAGAGGAAGAGAAGACCCTTCTCCGCAGGGAAGAGGATTTTGTCCGGATGGATCAAGCCCTGGGTGAGGATCAGCTTTTGCTGGTAAAGCTCCATCCCTTTGAAGGAGGCAGGCTTGACCTTGACCGTTACCGTCATATCCGTCCTTTTCCGCCGGAGGAAGACACCTATGAGGTCCTGGCAGCCTGTGACGCCCTGATCACAGACTACTCCAGCGTCATGTTTGATTTTTCCGTCAGCGGCAGACAGGTGGTTCTCTACCTCTATGACCGGGAAGCTTACAGCCAGGAGAGAGGCTTGTATCTTGATCCGGAGGATCTCCCTTTTCCGTATACGAATGACCCGGTTGAAGCTCTTGGTTTTTGCCTGGAAGAAGGCAAGCCCCTGTCTTCGGCTTACCGGGATCGTTTCCTGACCTGGGAGGACGGAAAAGGAAGCGAGAATGTTCTGTCCGTTTTTCTGAAAAACGAAGGCGGGACAGATTCAGGCAGGGATTGTCCTGTGGAAATCCTTCCTCTGAAGCAGGATCAGCGGGATAATATTCTGATCTACGCAGGGGATCTGGCCCTGAATGGCATCACGACAGCCTTCACCAATCTATACGAAAGACTGGATCAGGAAAAAGCGAATTATTTTGTCTCCTTTCGCAGCTCTTCTCTGAAAAGGAATCTGACAGACACCCAGCTTTTGCCTTCTGATGCTCTGCTCTTTCCTTTGGCCAGTGAGATGAACATGGATCCTGTGACTGCCATAGCCCAGTTATTGTTTCTCCTGACAGGCTATGATGGAAGTTGGATAAGAAAGAGGCTTTCCGCTATCTACCGGCGAGAGTGGAGAAAGCATTTCGCAAAAGCCCCTTTCGCCAGGATCCTTCACTTTAATGGCTATGAGGACTATATGCTGCAGCTTTTTGCCCATTCAGGGCTCCCTTCCTGCGTATGGGCCCACAATGATATGGAAAAAGAAACCAGGGAAAAGAAAAGCCCGTCCCTGCCGGCTCTTATGTTGTCCTATGAAAAGGCAGACCATGTCGTCTGTGTGAGCCGGGATGTGGCCGATTCGGTAAAACGGCTTTATGAAAAGACCAGGGCAGGAGGGGATCAGGCTGCCAGAAACCTTTTTTTGGATAAGATAAAAGTGATCCCTAACATCATGGACGCAGAAAAAGTAAGGGACAGGGCGAAGGAAGCTCTTGCCTTTGAAAAGACAACCCGGTCCACCCACAGCCTTGTCCGGTTACGGCAGATCCTGGACACGAAAGGATATCATCTGATCCAGATCGGAAGATATTCACCTGAGAAGGGGCAGGATCTATTGATAGAAGCCTTTGAAGCCTTTTTTCAAAAGCATCCTGATTCCTGGCTGATTCTGGTGGGGGGCGCCGGTCCGGACTATGAAAGGACAGTGGAGCTGGCCGGGAAATCCTCTGCCTCGGACCATATTGTTCTGATCTTTTCCATGGTGAATCCCATGCCCCTGCTGAAAAGGATGGATCTGCTGATCCTGCCCTCCCGTTATGAGGGTTATGGCCTGGTGCTGCTGGAGGCAGCTTTTCTGGGAATCCCCTGCTTTGCCGCCAACAGTCCGGGGGCGAGAATCGTCATGGAAAAATACGGGGGGCTTTTGACTGAGGCGACACCCGAAGGACTGCTTGCCGGGATGGAGGCCTTTGCAGAGGGAAAACTGCATCCCATGAAGATCGATACGGGTTCAGAAAACGCCGCGTCCCTGGATGCGGTGATGGCTCTTTTATAGTAGTACCGGCAACTGTTCCTGCAGCAGTCTGCAGAAAAAACCCGACCTGTGTGGTCAATAAGCATCTTGTTTGCTTCAGAAAGGATGAATCATGCGTTGCCCCTATTGCAACCAGGATATCAATCATGTGCTGGATTCCAGACCAGTGGATGAGATCAATGCCATCCGGCGCAGAAGACTCTGCTCAGGCTGTGGCAAACGGTTTACCACCTACGAAAAGGTGGAGACCCTTCCTCTCATGGTGATCAAAAAGGATCAGACCCGGGAACCCTTCAGCCGGTCAAAAATTCAGGCCGGCATTGTGAGGGCATGCTATAAAAGACCGGTTTCCATTGAGACAATAGAAAGAATCTCGGATGATGTGGAAAGCAAGGTTACTCTGATGGAGGAGAATGAGATTCCCACCTACAGGATCGGCGATCTTGTGATGGAACAGCTCAAGGAGGTAGACGCTGTGGCTTATGTCCGTTTTGCCTCTGTCTACCGTGAATTTAAGGACATCAGCACTTTCATGGATGAACTGAAGAAATTTATGATCTGAGCTGCGCGCTTATGCGGCTGCTGCGCACAGGTCGATAATACTTAGGAGGAGGCAGGGGAGCATGGGGAAGAGATTTCATATAAAGGACTGTCCTTGTCCGGGGAAACCGATTACCGCAAAGCTTTGGTTTGAAAAGGGAACAAATCTGTGTCTGAAGGCCGAGAGCATCCCATACTCTCCTGATGCATCCTGGAATCTGAGATTGGAGGGGAAAAGAAAAAGCACGGAAAACAGGTTTCCCCTCGTCTATCATCCGGAGTCGGACTCTTATCAGGCCGATTTGGGAGAATATTTTTTGAGTCAGATCCAGGAGGGCTTTCATAAGCGGACCTGCTGGCTGATGTTGGACATACAAAGGGACTCAAAACGAGAGACCTATCGTCTGAACCATCAGAAGCTGGCGGCTTTGGATCCGGATCTCATGGCGGAAAAGAAGCCATGGACTAAAATCAGCTTTTCGGAGGAGATCCCGGCAGAGGAGGAACCCTACCTGGCGGCGGTTTATATGAATGCCAACGGAGACTGGAAGCTGACCTTGTCAATCTCATCCAAGGCGAGGGAAAGGGCATATGTCTGTTTTCTGAAAAAACTGGCGATCAGAGGATCCCGTCTGATGATCTGGCTGGAGACAGAAAACAGCCCGGCCGCTTCTTTTGAGGAAGCAGTCCTCAGGTTCCGGAGCAAGCTGGAACTGGAGAGGGTCTCCTATCCCTTCCGGACAGAAAAGAAAAGCCTGAAAAAAGGAAAGTATCTGATCCGGCTTTGCCTGGATCTCTCCCAGGTGCCGCTCAAGGGCAGATACTGGGACTTTATCGTTATCTTTAGGGATGAGGCGCATGACCAGTCCTTTGAAGCCTTCTGCTTTATGACATATCGCTATCGTCTCTTTATTTCATTTCTCTATCATGCCCGCTTTCAGGGAAAGGACGGAATGTTTTTCTATCCCTACAATACGGCATCCGCCATGCTGGCTTTTCAGTACAGGGAAAAGACAGACGGAGACGACCTTCTCTTCCACGGGAAAGAGTATCTGGCCTGGGGAATCTATCATATCCTGAAGCCCTGGTGGGATGCCAGACATATACGTCTGGTTTATGAAAAATACTGCATGACCGCCCAGGACAATGGCTATTATTTTTTCCGCTATTGCATGGAGAATCAGGAGGAAAAAAGGCAGGGCGCCCATATTTATTATGTGATCCGCAAAGAAGCCCCGGAACGGGATAAGGTTACTGTATATCGGGGCCATGTCATTGATTATCTCAGCCTGAAACATATGATCTTCATGCAGGCAGCAGACCTGCTCATCAGCACAGATGGGAGAAACCATCTATACCCCTCCAATGTGAAGGCCAGCATTCTCAAGCGGAGTCTGAGGGTAAAGCCTCTGGTGTTTTTGCAGCATGGGGTGACTGCCTTTAAACGGGTGGATTTCTTCTACGGAAAGGGGTCTTCCAACAGCTGTAATCTTTTTGTGGTGACATCAGAGAAGGAAAAAGAGATCGTCAGGGATTACTTTGGCTACAGTGACGAGGAGATTGTAAACAGTGGCTTTGCCCGCTGGGATGTCCTTGAGGATAAATCCCAGGGACACAGGGAGATCCTGATCATGCCAACCTGGCGGGCCTGGCTGGAAAATATGACGGATGGTGAGTTCAGACAGAGCGACTATTTCCGGCACTATATGACCCTTTTGAATACCGGAAGGCTGTATGATCTGCTGGAGACCTATGACCTGAAGCTGAATTTCTACCTGCATTCTAAGCTCAGGGAATTCCTGGCTGATTTTACGGTCAATTCGGACAGGATCCGGCTGATCGAATTTGGCCAGGAGCCCGCCAATGAGCTTTTGATGACCTGCCGTATGCTGGTAACCGATTATTCCAGCGTCAGCTGGGATGTTTTGTATCAGGGCAAGCCGGTGATTTTTTTCCAGTTTGACCGGGATGCGTATATGGAAGCTCACGGCAGCTATGTGGACATGGAAAAGGAATTGTTCGGAGACTGTGCTGTGACCTGCAGCGAGCTGCTGGATGCCATGGAAAAATGTATCCAGGAGGATTTTGTTCTTCGACCCGAATATGAAGCGCAGCGAAGGGATTACTTTCCAAAGATCGATGATCAGAACAGCCGACGCATCTGTGATGCAATCGTAGCCAGAAAAGAAGAGAAGATCCTTTGATGCGAGGTGATACCATGACATACAAGGAGAGAGAATGCTCCCTGTTTCTGGGGCTTCCTGTTTCCCTTACCGTTCATATGATTGACGAGCATGAAATTACGACCCGCCGCGGCCTGTTCAGACAGACAGAGGACAGCGCATATATGTACAGTATCCAGGAGGTCCGCCTCGAAGTCAGCTTTCTTGAGCGAATCCTTGGCCTGGGTACCGTAAAGTGCAAAGGATATGATATCACTGACCCGGTTATGGTTTTAAGGCACATCCATAAGGCTGCTGAGATCAAGAACTTTATCCTGGCCTGTTCGGAAAAGGATAAAAAAGACAAAAAAATCATACCTGTCATGAGCATAGACGGCAAGAAACCGTCTTATTCGATCAGATAAACGGCATAGCGGGACAGGCATATTTCCATGGCGATGGAGAGTCTTCGTCATGGAAATATGCCTGTCCCGCAGCCGTGAAGAAGCGGCAAATGAGCTACTGCCCTAACGACGAAGGGAAAAGAGCTATGTCGGTAGAGTCTGCATCTGAAATCAGATCGCAACCTCGATGGTATCATGGAATTCGTGATAGCGGTAATTGTCGAGCCTGAAGCTGTCAGAACGGAAGGAATAAAAATCCCGGATATCCGGATCGATCCAGAAGGCCGGAGCCGGCAGTTCTTCCTTTTCCATCAGGGATCTGGCAATATCAATGTGACGGGTATACAGGTGGCAGTTGGCAATCACATGAACCAGCTCTCCCGGTTCGAAGCCATAGGCCGAGCTCATGGCATATACCACCATGGCAGCCTGCACCGTATTCCAATTGTTGGCGGTAACCATATCCTGGGAACGCTGGTTCAGGATGGCATTGAGCTTATGGCCGATGACAGAGAAGGTCATGGAGTAAGCACAAGGATATAGCGCCATATCTGCCAGATCCTCGGTACAGTACATATTGGTCATGATGCGGCGGGAAGCAGGATCATTGACCAGCTGGTAGATCACTCTGTCCACCTGATCCATAAGGCAGCAGTCATCCTCGAAACGAAGCGTTCGTTGAGGAAGAGTGTCTTTGAAGGCTCTGACAAGACCTTGCCGGGTAACATCGCGATAGCGGGAGAGCTTGCCCATCTGATAGCCATAGGCTTTACCGATGGATCCGCTTTCATCTGCCCATTCGTCCCAGACATGGGAATGAAGATCATGCACATTGGAACTCTTTTTCTGCCAGATCCAGGAAATTTCATCCCAGGCGCTTTTCCAATAGGTACGCCGCAGCGTCATGATGGGGAATTCCTTACTCAGATCATAGCGGTTAGTCACGCCGAAAACAGCCAGGGTGTGAGCAGGGGTTCCATCCTTCCAGCGAGGCCTCACCGGTCGATCTTCATCTGATACCCCTTCTGACAGGATGCGCTGTATGGTTTCTTTGAATATTCTGTCTGCATAGCTCATGATATGGCCTCCTTCATTTTTCCGTGTCACGCTTCACATCATCGCCGGTCAGCTTCAGAATCCTGTGAATCTCTTCTTCCTCCATATCAAGGATTACGGCGAGTTCCGCGACCGTAAATGACTCCCCTTCTCCATCGTTCAGCTCCCGGACAGCCTTCTCCAGATCGGCAACCTTACCGATCAGAGCCTGATCAGATGCCTCCTGATCCACCTGGCTGCGCACAGCGTCGACGATGCCTCTAAGCACAGCTGCTTCCAGATCCTCTATGGTCTGAACCGTCAGATCTGCCACGGCGATGGTCAAAGCAATATTGGCCTCCTGTACCAGGTCCATCAAAGGCATTTGCCTGCAGTTTTTTTCAAAAGCCAATTGCGCAGCCCGGGGCAAAAAGGCGGTTACGATCTCCTGGTTCAGATTCCCAAGCTCCTGCGCAGAAGCAGAGTCGGCCAGAAGGCTCCTGTGCCGAAGCAAAAGCTCAGGATTCCCTCGCGGAAGACTCTGAAGATATTGCGCATACCATTCCTTCTCCTCATCAGAGGGAGGACATAGGGTTCCCGGAAAGACAAGGGCATCCGGCACGGAAATCCCTTTCTGCTCCAAATACTGAACCACAAGAGTCTGCTGAGCCTCGTCCAGGTTCAGCCGACCTAAAACCTCATGAAGCTGCCCCGCCGAAAGACACATCCCCTGTTCCGCCGCAGCGCTTTTCAATTGCTCCAATGCCTCCCGAAAGTCAGAAAGTTCCATTTGTACATCCCTTCCTATGCTGCTGTTCAGCCCTTGTCTCCCACCATTTGGGCTGCCTGTCTTTTCTACTTTCTTTTTATGCGTTTTCTGACCCTGGTGATGGCCTGTTGCGGACAGACCAGAAGACAGAGATGACAACCTACACATTTTTTCCCGTCCAGCACCGGACGACGTTCAGGGGTAAGCTGTATGGCCTGATGCCCGCCGTCCGCGCAGGAAATCTGACAGCGTCCGCAGCCGATACACTTCTCCCGGATGAATCGGGGGAAGATTACGGTATCCCGTTCCAGTACATCCGTAGTATTGCTCAAGGTATCCAGACCAAGGCCGATGACGTCCTTTATACCGGTAAAGCCTTTTTCCGCTAAATACAGATTGAGACCCGATTTTAAATCATCGATAATCCGATATCCATACTGCATAACGGCTGTTGTAACCTGAATAGAGCCCCCGCCAAGCAGAATGAATTCCAAAGCGTCCCGCCATGTTTCCACACCGCCCATGGCAGAAAGATGCATACCCGAGAGTGCAGGATTCTGTCCCAGCTCTGCGATAAAACGCAGGGCGATCGGTTTAACGGCGCAGCCGCTGTAGCCGCCGACAGCGCTTTGACCATGGATGGCAGGCGCTGAGACATAAGTATGGGGATCTACGTTGACGATGGACTTGATTGTGTTTATGGCGGCAATGCCATCTGCTCCTCCTCTTTTGGCCGCTTCTGCCGCCGGACTCATATTGGCGACATTCGGTGTCAGTTTGGCCAGTACGGGGATATGACAGCTTCTTTTCGCTGAGGCTGTAAATCGCTCCACCAGCTCAGGCACCTGACCGATATCGCTTCCCAGCCCTCCCTCTGCCATGTTGGGACAGGAAAAGTTCAGTTCCACGGCATCTGCCCCGTTTTCTTCACACAGCCTTGCCAGAGTTCCCCACTCCTCTTCATTCTGCCCCATGATGGAAGCAAGAATAAATTTGGATGGATAGTTATCCTTGAGCCTTCGGAAAATTTCCATGTTTTCCGCCACAGAATGATCAGAAAGCTGTTCAATATTCTTGAAACCGATGATGCTGCCATCGTTTCCGGTAATAGCGGAAAAGCGAGGGGAAGCTTCATGGATATCCAGAGAGGAGACCGTTTTGAAACAGGCACCTGCCCATCCCGCTTCAAAGGCACGGGCACACATGTCATAGCTGCTGGCCACCACGGAAGAGGACAGCAGGAAGGGATTCTCAAGAGGAATCCCGCAAAGGTCACAGGCAAGAAGGCTTTCATCTGCCGGAGCCGGTATCTCACATTCCGGTCTCACCTGCTCGTAAAGCCTGTGGATCAGACCGCGGATGGGGACTTCTCCGGGTCTTACGCATGCCTGTTCACAAGGAGCCGGGCAGATCGCGCACAGATTCTGTTCGGGGAGTCTTTGGGCTGCGGTCTGCTCATTGGAAAACCAGATACTGCGAAGCAGCCCGGAGGGCATCAGCTTTTCGCAGGCAGCGTCACAAGGGGCATCAAGGCAAAGTGCACATCGGATCATTTCTGATCGGGATATTATCTCATTCCTATACAACATATCAGGAACCCTCATATGAATGATTCAACCTGTGCGTTTCTATCGGCCACTTCAGGAACCGCACAGGCCGAAAGGATTGGAAAGTTGCCTCGCAACGACTCAGGCCAGCAGCCCGCCGCAAGGGTTAGGTGTGGTTGTGCTTTCCTCGCCTGTATTATACACCCCCCAAGGGATGGATGGCAACACAGCCATCCAGGAAAGGAGGAAACAGAAACGTTTTTCTTCCATCGTTGTATTCGAAGACAAAGTGTAGTATGATATTTAGGAATACTTATGAATACCGGATGCGCACCAATTACTGCGGATTCATGAGAAGAGAGCTATGCTTTTTAGCGAAAGGGGTTTAGCAGTATGTACCGATACGCTTTCTCAGACGAGGTGAGGGCAGTCCTGGAAGGACTGCAGCAGCCGTTTGCAGTCTATCAGTTTTTTGACAACCAGATCATCACTCTTCTTGTCTCAGATGGGTTTTGCGAGCTGTTCGGATATGCAGATCGGGAACAGGCGATTTCCAGTATGGAGCATGGCTTGGACAAGAATATACATCCGGAAGACAGGGAACGGGTTTCGAAAGCCATTTTGTGCTTCGCTGGCAGCGGTGATGATGAACTGGATGTCGTATACCGGACAAGAACAGGGAAGGGATCCGAGTATCGGGTGGTTCATGCCCATGGAAAACATGTCTGCACCGTGACAGGGGTACGACTTGCCCATATGTGGTATCACATCCAATCCGACATTGACAAGGCGCTTTCCGAACTGTTTGTCTTTGAGCAGGTTGGCGAGCATATGCCTGGCGGTTTCTTTATCTATAAGGCTGACTCGAGTGAAGAATTGGTGTATGCCAACAAAGCGGTATGTGAGATATACGGTTGTGACAGCCTGGAGGATTTCAGGACTTTTTCCGGCTTTTCTTTCCAGGGGATGGTCCATCCCGAAGATTATCAGAGGGTTTCCACTTCCATAAAAAACCAGATGAGTGACAATCATTCCGATCTTGATTTTGTGGAATATCGAATCATCCGCAAGGATGGCCGGACTCGCTGGGTGGAAGACTATGGTCATTATATCAGATTGGATGACCAGAATGGCTTGTATTATGTCTTTATTACCGATACGACGGATAAGCATGAACGGGCAGAATCCGACAAAGCCCTGCGTTCTGCTGTCATTGAAGCTCTCACCAAGGCATACGATTCTGTCTGGCTCATCAATGATGTAGAGTCGGAGAGCTTTGACCTGTTCCGGATTGATAAGGAGATGGAACACCTCCTGCCTGCCCATGTAGCGGTAAAGATCAAAAAGTTTTCCGAGGCTTTCGCTTTCTATTCACAGCTGGTTTTGGAAGAAGACAGGCAGCGTTTTCTGGATGAGGTCAAGCCGGAAATTATTGTCAGCAATACCGATAATAAAGCGATATACTCCATTCCCTTCCGTCGGGTCTTCGAAGACGGGATACGTTTTTACCGGCTGGAGTTTGCCAAGGTGGGATTGCCCGGCGGGAAAGCCGGCATCGTTGCCGGTTTCAAAAATGTTGACGAGGAGGTTCGCAAGGATCAGCAGATCCAGCGCTCCCTCAATCAGCGCGCCGCTGTTATCGAGGCACTGACCCAGGTTTATGACTCTGTCTGGCTGATCAGCGACATACAGACACAGCGGTTTGAGCTCTACCGGATTGACGAGAAGATGACACATATCCTTCCTGCCCAGGAGGCCGTGAAGATAAACAGGTACTATGACGCCTTTGTTTTCTATTCAAAACTTGTGCTGGAGGAAGACCGGCAGCAATTCCTGGAAGCGGTTACGCCTGAGAAGATCATCCATAATACACAGAACAAGCTGATCTATTCCGTACCCTTCCGTCGGGTTTTCGAGAACGAGATCCGTTACTATCGGGTTGAGTTTGCCAAGCTGGATCTGGGCAACGATGAAATCAACATCGTTACCGGATTCAAGGATGTGGATGAGGAGGTGCGCAAGGATCTGCAAATCCGGCAGGCTCTGCAGGAGGCTATTGATGCTGCCAATGCCTCCAACAGTGCCAAGAGTGATTTCCTCTCAAGCATGAGCCATGATATGCGTACCCCTATGAACGGGATTATCGGAATGACGACGATCGCCATCAATCACCTCGACGACCGGGAGCGGGTGGCGGACTGTTTAAAAAAGATCACGGATTCCTCCAATCATCTGCTCTCCCTGATCAACGAAGTGCTGGATATGAACAAGATTGAGTCCGGGAAGGTAGAGCTGCAGGAGGAGGAATTCTGTCTGGCTGAGCTGATTGACGGCATGCTGGCCATGACCAGGTCTCAGATGCAGGCCCATGAGCATTCCTTCCGGGTGAATATCGTCAATGTGGAGCATGAACAGCTGATCGGGGACAGTCGGCGTATCGAGCAGGTGTTTGTCAATATCATGAGCAATGCCATCAAGTATACGCCCAATGGCGGAAAGATTTCCCTCAGTGTCAGGGAAACTCCCACCAGTATGCCGGGGTTCGGCCATTATCAGTTCATCTTTGAGGACAACGGGTATGGCATGACAGAGGAGTTCCTCAAACATCTTTTTGAACCCTTTGCCCGGGCAAATGACAAGCAGACCGCCGGTATTCAGGGCACCGGTCTGGGCATGGCGATTACCCGGAACATCGTCCGCATGATGGGGGGAGACATAGATGTAGAGAGCACATATGGAGAAGGCTCCAAATTTACCGTTACCATGTATCTGAAGCTTCAGAATACGGAGCGCATTGACTTTGCCAGTTTCCTCAACCTCCACATCCTGGTTGCGGATGATGATCCTGTCTGCTGTGAATCCACCTGTGAGCTCCTTGGCGATATGGGGATGAACAGCGAATGGGTTCTCTCCGGAAAGGCTGCTGTAGACAGGGTTAAGATCCGTCAGGAACAGGGTCGGGATTTCTTTGCCGCCATCATCGACTGGAAGCTGCCTGACCAGGGCGGTGTGGAGACGGTCCGGCAGATCCGGAGGCTGGTGGGAGCGAATATGCCGATTATCATCTTCTCTGCCTATGACTGGACCCAGATTGAACAGGAGGCCAGGGAGGCCGGAGCCAGTTCCTTTATCAGTAAGCCGCTTTTCCGCACCAAGCTTGCCAATCTTTTCCACTCTCTTGTGAATAATCATCCGACGGAGGATCTGGAGGCACCCTTGCGGAAGCTGGAGGAGATGGGGCTGGAAGGCCGACGGGTTCTGCTGGCGGAGGATCAGGAGCTCAATGCGGAGATCGCCACAGACTTTCTGGAAATGACCGGAGTAGAGGTAGACTGGGCAAAGGACGGAGAAGAGGCGGTGAAGCTGCTGGCTGCTTCTGCTGACGGGTATTATTCCATGATCTTCATGGATGTCCAAATGCCAAATATGAACGGGTATGAAGCGACAAAAGCGATCCGAGCCATGAACCGCCCCTATGCGAAGAAGATCCCCATCGTGGCTATGACGGCCAACGCCTTTGCGGAGGATGCATTAAGATGTAAACAGGCCGGAATGAATGATCATATTGCCAAGCCTATCGATGTCGAGGTATTGGCAGGGATGCTGGGCACTTATGTGAAATGATAAAGCAGGCTGTTCGGCTTTGGCATATACACCTTAAAGGGGAGCGCGAAGCGCGGAACAATCCGTAGGAATCATTTTGTCCGTTTACTATAATTACAGAGCCTTAGGAGAATTGGATGAAAAAAACAAGTGATACGTGCTTTAAGAATTTCTCCGCCAACAGAAGAAAGAAAAAAAGAGAGAAAATGGTGGAACTCCTGGAACAAAGAGGCAGGTTCGCCGAAGAGAAGGAGGCCATTCAACACGGAACCACAACGGTACACGAGCACAGCATCCGCGTTGCGGATATGAGCCAGTGGCTGGCCGAAAAACTGAAGCTGAAGGTACACCAGGAATCATTGCTCAGGGGCGCCTTGCTGCACGACTATTTTCTGTATGATTGGCATCATCAGGAAGAATGTACAGAGGGTCTGCATGGCTTCAGTCACCCCAAGACAGCAGAAAAAAACGCCAGCAAGGATTTTAATCTGACAGATGTGGAACGGGATATCATTCGTCATCATATGTTTCCCCTTACCCTTTCTCCGCCGAAAACAAAGGAAGGCTGGGTTGTCTGTGCCGCTGACAAGATCTGTGCCGTTCAGGAAACGGCAGGACCAATGGCAAAAAAGGCTGTGGATACCGGGGCGCAGGTTTCTTCTTCTGTCCTGCGCAGGTTGAGAAAGGGCAAGGGAAAAGAGAAACAAAGGAAGGGATTCGACAAATGAAAATGATCGTAGCTGCAGACAGAAACTGGGGGATTGGCAAGGACAACCGGCTGCTGGTCAGCATCCCTGCGGATATGAGGATGTTTCGCCAGAATACCAGGGGCAAGGTTGTGGTGATGGGAAGAAAGACACTTGAAAGCTTTCCCGCAGGACGCCCCCTGAAGGACAGGACCAATATTGTACTGACGAGAAATCCTTCCTGGAAAGTGGAGGGGGCTGTCATCGTTCACTCTGTGGAGGAACTGGATGAAGAATTGAAGAAATATCCTCCGGAGGATGTCTACTGTATCGGAGGAGAAAGTATTTACCGGCTTCTTTTGCCTCGCTGCAGCTATGCGCAGGTGACCCGGATCGATTATTCCTATGACGCGGATGCCTATTTTCCTGATCTGGACCAGATGCCGGAATGGGAGATCACCGGGATGAGCGAAGAGCAGATCTACTTTGACCTTCCCTATCATTTTGTGATCTACGAGAGAAAGATATCCTGATTGGTTTTACAGTAAAACGCATCCTTGCAGTCATCGCACAGGTCGAAATACTGCGTTTTGGATGGAGGAAAGAGAGATCAGATGAAGAAGGAGAAAAAAGTCAAATCCCCCCAAAAGAAAAAAATAAAATCCCTTGGAAAGCGCATGGTCCGTCTGGTTATGGTGGTAGTCCTGGTCATCTTCTCCTTATCCACCTACATGAACTGGAATTTTATGCGAGCCGGTACGACATTTATGCTTTCCATGAATGGTGTGATTGCTTCAAACTATGCCAGGGTTTTCCTGGGTAAGCAGCAGGGGCTGCCGGAATATGTCAGGTCAGTCCTTGAAACCTACCGGTCTGTACCGGAGGATGTGAGACAGAATCCTCATTCGGAAACCTACCGGGCTTATTTTGAGCCTCTGAAGGACAATCCCTATTATCAGAGCATCATTCAGGATCTGACCCATATAAATGATGTATTGATCATGCAGGATGCTTATCTGATCACGATTGACAAAGAAACCATGGCCAGAATCAGTCTGGTGGAGATATTGGAAGAGGACGAGGACGATTCTCTTGGAATCGGTGAATGGGCTCCTGTTACGGAAGAGGATATCCAAAAGCTGGAGGACACAAAGGCCTATTACTATGATGAAAAAGAAAATATCTCTGACTTGGCCAGTTCCTTTGATCTGAAATGGGAGAAAGGGGACAGGAAGGTATCCATAGGAGTTCCTTTTGGTGATGATTATGATAACCTGGATTGTTATGTCATCACAGATGTGTCATATCTGTTTGCCATTGTGCCAGCTATTCTCTTTGAGGTGGTATATTTTATCCTGATGGGATTAAGCTGTATCATAATATTCTTCGTGGCACGATGGATTGTCAGAAAACGGATTGTTCATCCCATCCGGGCTATCTCCCAGGCAGTGGAAAGCTATTCCGAAAGCCGGCTTAAGGGGAACACAGAAGAGGAAAGCTTTGCCCTTCTCGACATCCGCACAAAGGATGAGCTTCAGGAACTGAGCCATGTCATGGCAGCGATGGAAAAAGACATAGAGAACTATGAAAAGGATCTGATCCAGGCTGCCGAGGAAAGGCAGAAAATCACAACCGAACTGACCGTCGCCACCGGGATACAGACAAACATTGTGCCGAATCAGTTTCCTCCTTTTCCGGATCACAAAGAGTTCAGCCTCTATGCCAGTATGGATCCGGCCAAGGAAGTTGGCGGGGATTTTTATGATTTCTATATGATCGATGACCAGCATCTGGGGCTTCTGATTGCGGATGTTTCAGGGAAAGGGATACCCGCGGCTCTGTTTATGATGTCCTCGATGATCATGATCAGGGATCTTGCCCTGTCAGGCTGTTCTCCGGCTAAGCTCCTGGAGAAGACCAATGAAAGGATCTGTCGGTCAAATAAGCTGGACATGTTTGTGACGGTATGGTTTGGCATCCTGGATATCGAGAACGGGGTCATCACTGCGGCCAATGCCGGGCATGAATATCCGGCAATCCGGCAGCCCGGGGGGAAATATGAGCTGTTTCATGATAAGCACGGCTTCGTTGTCGGAGGAATGGAAGGAGTCAGGTACAAGGAATACACCATCAAGCTTGAGCCGGGAGCTTCCCTCTTTGTCTATACAGACGGAGTGGCGGAAGCGACCAATGCCCATGACGAGCTGTACGGTACCAAGAGAATGCTTGACGCCTTGAATCAGGTTCCGGATGCCTCCTGTGAAAGAATTCTGCAGACGATTACTGACGATGTGGCCCAATTCGTGGGGGAAGCCACCCAGTTTGACGATCTGACTATGCTCTGTCTGACCTACCATGGACAGACATTTCTCCCAGTTGCGTGAACAGCTTCTTTAGGGGAAGGATGATACAAAACATGGCATCCCAAAGGACTCCGGTAACTATGTAACTGATTTTTGGTCGGTTCTATCGGAAAAAAGACGAGAAATTGCGGACAGTAATTTTGGATTCGATCCTAAGTCGTACATCTGAAAAGTGCTTTTAGGGAGGAGGAGAAATCATCATGAAAATCCCTGTGGGCAAGGAGTCTTTTGATGAAATACGTAGAGATAAAAGCTACTATGTCGATAAGACGGAACTGATCTATGATCTTCTTAACAGTACGGATAATAAGGTTACACTGTTCACTCGTCCGCGCCGCTTTGGTAAGACGCTGATGATGAGTATGTTGGATAGCTTTTTCAGTATCCGGAAAGCTGACAGCCATGATGTCTTTGAAGGTCTGAACATTATGAAGCATGAGGCGTTCTGCACGGAATGGATGAATCAGTATCCGGTCTTGTTTATGACCTTCAAAGGGGTTGAGGCGCTTTCCTTCGATGAGGCTTATAAAACACTTCAGGTTAAGCTGTCGGAGCTTTGCATTGTTCATCGGGATTTGCTAAACGATCCAAATACTGCGGAAGTGGATAAAAGCACGTTTCAAAGGTTGATGGAAAAACAGGCTGATCTTGCGGAGATCAAGGATTCGCTTAAAATGATCATGCGCATGATGTACACTATGTATGAGAAGCCCGTGGTTCTCCTGATAGATGAGTACGATGTTCCTCTGGCAAAAGCAAGCGAACAAAATACAGAGGGGAATCAGTATTACGCAAAGATGCTGGATGTCATCCGGGGAATATTTGATGCAGCATTGAAAGGCAACGAATTCCTGAAGTTCGCAGTGGTAACGGGTTGCTTGCGCATTGCGAAGGAGAGCATCTTTACCGGAACGAATAATTTCAAATCTTACACGGTATTGGATGACGGTTTTTCCGGATACTTCGGTTTTACGCAGGACGAAGTTGACAGAATGCTTGAAGTGGCAAAACAGGAGGAAAGGGCAGAAGAAATCCGTTCCTGGTATGATGGATATATCTTTGGGAGTACCTCGGTGTACTGCCCATGGGATGTGACGAACTGTGTGGCTGATCTTCTCACAGACAAGAAGGCGAGGCTGAAAAACTACTGGAAAAATACGAGCCACAACGGTATTCTACTGACCTTTGTCAAGAGAACCGATTTCGATGTGAGTGATAAGTTTGAAGCGCTGCTGAATGGAGGAACAATTGTACAGACCATATCCGATGAGCTCACCTACGATACGCTGCATGAATCGGAGGAGAATCTGTGGAACGTCCTGCTGATGACCGGATACCTGACGAAAGCCGATCCTGAGGCTGAGGGAGATACTGTCGGGCTCAGAATCCCGAATATGGAGATTGCGAATATCTTTGAGGAAACGGTCGTCAAGCGATTCAGCGATGCGCTGGCTTTGGACCGGTCAAAGCAAAAAGAGCTGATGAAAGCGCTGTGGGACGGGGATGAAGACACAGCCTCCAGGATGATGACAGATATCCTTTTTGAGACCATCAGCTACCATGATTACCATGAGAATTACTACCATGCCTTTATGACGGGAATTATCTCCGGACTGGGGTACGCTGTGAAATCCAATCAGGAGAATGGCCTGGGGAGATCCGACATTGATGTGCGGGAAAAGAATAGAAAACGAGGTATGCTTCTGGAAACAAAAAAGTCCGAAAAGGAAGAAGACATGGAAAAGGATGCCCTGGAGGGAAGGCAGCAGATCATAGCTAAGGAATACCTGAGAGGCTTCTATGGCTTCGACTCAGTGATTTGCTATGGTATTTCCTTCTTCAGGAAAAAGGCTCTTGTAAAGAAATTAGAGTTTTGATATTTCAGGGATACTCTGCATGCTCTGCTCGCGTATTACATTTTGAGCCCGCATGCCGGCCGGAAGAGAAATCACGAATGTGAGCTCTCTTCCGGCCGGCTTTATTACCTTCAAAGCCGGGCGTCCGCCTTAAAATCCCCAAGGTACCTTGTACCTGGAACATGGATCAGCAGATCGGATGGATCCATCCCTGGGGCGCTTCGATCCTGCCCATCTGGATACCGGTGAGGGTATCGTACAGCTTCTTGGTGACAGGACCCATCTCGTCCATGCCGCTGGGGAAGCAGATCTCTTTGCCGTGGTCAACGATCTTGCCAACGGGAGAGATGACTGCAGCGGTGCCGCAAAGGCCGGCTTCCGCGAAATCCTTAACCTCGTCCAGGTAGATCTCTCTTTCCTCGGCCTTCATACCCAGGTAGTGCTCTGCCACATAGAGCAGGGAACGACGGGTAATGGAGGGAAGGATACTGTTGGACTTGGGGGTGACCAGGGTCTTCTGATCCTTGCTGATGAAAATGATATTGGCTCCGCCTGTCTCCTCGATCTTTGTGCGGGTCTGAGGATCAAGATAGAGATTCTCGTCAAAGCCCTTCCTGTGGGCATCCATGATATTGTGAATGCTCATGGCGTAATTCAGGCCAGCTTTGATGTCACCGGTACCGTGAGGGGCAGCACGATCCACGTCAGAAATGCGGATGGTGATGGGCTTGGCTCCGCCCTTGAAATAGGGGCCAACCGGTGTACAGAAGATACGGAACTGGTAATCATCCGCCGGCTTAACACCGATGACGGGATTGATGCCGAACATGAAGGGACGGATGTAAAGAGTAGCGCCTGAACCATAGGGAGGAACGTAGGCTTCATTTGCCTTGACCAGGCGTGTTACGGCGTCAACAAAGCGTTCCTTGGGAAAAACGGGGATTTCCAGTCTGGCGGCAGAGGATTCAAGACGCTCACCGTTTAAGTCGGGGCGGAAGGTAACGATTCTGCCATCCTCAGTGGTATAGGCCTTTAGGCCTTCGAAAACGGTCTGGGCATATTGAAGGACACCGGCGCATTCACTCATGGTGATCATATCGTCTGTAATCAAGGCTCCTTCATCCCATGCGCCGTTTGTATAATTGGCCACGAAACGATAGTCTGTTTTGTGATAGCCAAACCCCAGGGATGACCAGTCAATGTTCTTTTTTTCCATAACATTTTCTCCTCAAAATTATTGATAGCAGCTGATTCATGCTCCTGCCTATTTTAAAACTTTTGTTTTTGTCTTTCAATACCTTTTCGCTTTTATCTTTACTTGTTTTTTTGGTACGATTTGCGTATAATAAGAAAACGAACAATATGCTTGCACTTTGATTCGTTTCCTGCGCCGGTTTTACACCGTGGTAAGCGGTATGTTTCCGCAGGAATCATTTTTATCATGTATTCCTTCACAGTTAAGGATAGGGTTCCATAAAACGGGGAGGAGTAAAATGGGACGTATGGAATGGGAAGATCTGGGAGATCAGATCCAGGGTATTATCAATAAAGCTGTCAGGGACAGCAATTATTCCAGCCTCAATGAGATGGTCAGCGATCTGATCAGTCAGGCTTTAGGCGGCAGTCCTTCCCAGGGCAAGGGTTACCAGAAGGACTTTCATCCTGAACACAATGCAAGGGCTTATGAGACCCACAACAGCCATGCCTATCAGGCACCACCCTTTGGGAGAGGGCAGGGCTTTGGCTCTCAGCCCGTCCCTCACCTCTATGCCGCCACGACAAGCCCCAGGCTGAAAGCCACCGGTATGACCATTCTGGGAGGAATCCTGGCTCTGGAGGGTTTGGGATCCTTTCTGGGCAGGCTGATCCGGATCGCCAGTGGTCTGGGATGGACAGTATCAGGCTTTGGCACAGGATTTGTCCTGCTGCTGGGAGGAGTAGGGGCATATCTGCTGCACCAGGGGGTGACCCAGTTGGGGAGGATCAAACGCTTTGGCATCTATCGGAGGGCATTGGGAAACAAATCCTATGCAGATCTCAAGCAGTTTGCCGTACTGGTAAACAAGCCGGTCAGTTTTGTCAAAAAAGATGTGAAAGAAATGATTCAGGCAGGATGGTTTGTCCAGGGACACCTGGACGAGGATGAGACGACGCTTATGATCAGCGATGAGATCTATCGGCAGTATGTGGATACCATGTCTTTGAGAAAGGAGCAAAGGGCACAGGAAGCGCAGCAAAAGCTCAGAGAGGAAAAAACAGCTCAGGAAAAAGCCCGGAAGGAGGCGGTTTCCCGACAGGTTCAGGAGGTCCTGGACAAAGGCAATTCCTATATCCGCCAGCTGCATGAGTGTAACGATGCCATTCCGGGAGATGAGATGTCCCAAAAGATCTCGCGGATGGAGCTGGTTGTCAATAAGATCTTTGAACGGGCAAAGACGCACCCTGAGGTAATCCCCGATCTGAAAAAGCTGATGAATTATTATCTTCCTACCGCCATCAAGCTGCTGACTGCCTACGCGGAGATGGAAAACCAGCCGGTTCAGGGGGAGAATATCAAGAATGCCAAAAAAGAGATCGAGGAGACGATAGACACCCTTAATCTGGCCTTTGAGAAGCTGTTGGATTCCATTTTCCAGGATACTGCCTGGGACATCTCCAGCGATATCAGTGTTCTCAACACCATGCTGGCACAGGAAGGGCTGAAGGAAGATGATTTTTCTATGGGCAGCCCGTCCGGTCATAAAGGGTTCGGGACCATGGGCAGTCAGCCGCAGGGACAGGTTCAGGCTATGACCTTGAACAGTACAGAAGAAAAAGGGATGACCTTGTAAGAGAAGGCAGCCGGCAAACGCGATAAACTCTGCCGGTTCCGTGTGTGGGCAGCTGGGAAGAAGGCCCCGGGATCGAGAAGGGATGCGGGGAGTATGAAAGAGCATCAGGAGGGAAAAATGGCAGAAGAACTGAAACAGGATTATACAGAGGAAGAGTTAAGACAGGGCTTTTCACAGGAGGATTTCGCCTCTGCTCCGGCAACGACAGGGTTTTCACTTACCTTAGATCCGCAGGAGGAGGAAGCTGCTGCCTCTGTTGTCGAGGAAACCGAGCCGGAGGAAAAACCGGAGGAGGAGGCCAAGGAGATTGACGATTCTATCCTGACCCCGGAAGAGAAGCAGATGGTGGATGCTTTTGCTGAGCGGATCGATGTGGAGAACCTGACCCAGGTGATGCAGTATGGGGCGGGCACCCAGAAAAAGATGGCATCCTTCTCTGAAGCCGCCCTGGAAAATGTCAGAACCCAGGATCTGGGGGAAGTAGGTGATCTGATCTCCCATGTGGTAGGAGAGCTAAGGGACTTTGACGCGACAGAGGAGAAAGGTCTGTTCGGTTTTTTCAAAAAGCAGACCGCGAAATTTGATGAGCTCAAGGTCCGCTATTCCAAGGCAGAGACAAATGTGGAGAGAATCGTGGAGGCTCTGGAGAAGCATCAGGTCCGTCTGATGAAGGATTCTGCCATGCTGGACAAAATGTACGA
Organism: Blautia sp.; assembly: GCA_017515325.1. Classification (GTDB taxonomy): domain Bacteria; phylum Bacillota; class Clostridia; order Lachnospirales; family Lachnospiraceae; genus Blautia_A. The sequence goes on along the minus strand of JAFWGA010000040.1, from coordinate 47,695 downwards.
TCAGAATCTGGCTTATTACAAAGAGCTTACCATGTACATCCTGGCCGGGAAAAAGAAACTGGCCCAGGTGAGGGCAACCAAGCTTCGAGAGCTGGAGGAAAGGGCACAGCGGTCCGGATTACCGGAGGATGCCCAGGCAGCGAAGGACCTTGACGATAAGTGCAACCGCTTCGAAAAAAAGCTGCACGATCTCATGCTGACCCGGATGATATCGGTACAGACCGCGCCGCAGATCCGCCTGATCCAGAACAATGATACCATTATGGTGGAAAAGATCCAGACTACCCTTGTCAATACGATCCCGCTCTGGAAGAGCCAGATGGTTCTGGCCTTGGGTATTGCCCATTCGACAGAGGCCGCCAAGGCACAGAAGGAAGTAACAGACGTGACAAATGAGCTGCTGAAAAAGAATGCGGAGAAGCTTCATATGGCTTCAGTGGAGACAGCCAGAGAGTCCGAGAGAGGTATCGTGGAGCTGGAGACGCTTCGAAAGACCAATGCGGATCTTATCTCCACACTGGACGATGTCCTGAAGATTCAGCGTGAGGGCAGGGCAAAACGTCAGCAGGCCGAAAAAGAGATGGCTCAGATGGAAGCCAATTTGAAGAATAAACTGTTGGAAATTCAGCATTAATTCTTTCTGTGCCACTGCTTTGCTCTTTGCGCCGGGCAGTGACCTTGCCGTTACCTTTGGCAGCCCTGCTATCATCAGACTAATTGTTATGCCAGGAGAAAGGTGTCGTAGAAAACGACACCTTTTTCTTAGCAGAGGCACCGAAGGGGATGGTGTCACCTTGGGCAGGACCGGAGAAAGGAAGGTTATTCGTGTACAGAGACCATACAAGAGAAGTCAGGATCGGAAACCAGGTGATCGGGGGAGGTCATCCGGTTTTGATCCAGTCTATGACAAATACAAAGACAGAGGATATTGAGGCGACAATCGCTCAGATCCTTGAGCTGGAAAAGGCCGGCTGTGATATCATTCGCTGTGCCATTCCCACTCAGGAAGCAGCCAAGGCCATAGGTTCCATCAGGAAGGCAATCCATATTCCTTTGGTGGCGGATATTCACTTCGATTATCGCCTTGCCATCGCCGCCATCGAGAACGGGGCGGATAAGATCCGCATCAATCCAGGCAACATTGGAAGCAGGGAAAGAATCCAGGCGGTTGTGGACGCTGCCAGAGAAAAAAACATTCCCATCCGTGTCGGGGTAAACAGCGGTTCCCTGGAAAAAGAGCTGGTGGAAAAATATCATGGTGTCACGGCAGAGGGGCTGGTGGAAAGCGCCTTGGAAAAGACTCATATCATTGAGGAAATGGGATATGACAATCTGGTCATCAGCATCAAATCCTCAGATGTCCCTATGTGTGCCAGGGCTTATGAACAGATTGCAGCCAGGACAAAATACCCTCTCCATGTAGGTATCACAGAGGCCGGCACCTTGTTTTCCGGCAATATCAAATCTGCTGTCGGCCTGGGTATTATCCTGAACCAGGGGATCGGCGACACCATCCGTGTCTCCTTAACCGGTCCGCCCATAGAGGAGATCAAATCGGCCAAGAGGATTCTCAAAACCCTGGGCTTGCGAAAAGGAGGGGTTGAGGTGGTGTCATGCCCGACCTGCGGCAGGACACAGATTGATCTGATCGGGCTGGCCGGCCAGGTAGAGGATCTGGTGGCTGACTTGCCGCTGGATCTCAAGGTAGCTGTTATGGGTTGTGTGGTCAACGGACCGGGAGAAGCCAGGGAAGCCGATATCGGTATAGCCGGCGGAATAAAGGAAGGGCTTTTAATCAAAAAGGGGCAGATTGTGCGTAAGCTTCCGGAGAATGAGCTGCTTGCCGCATTAAGGGATGAGCTGCTGTATTACAAGGAACACGGCAGCTTCAGAGAATGATTTTGCTGCCTTGACAGAAAAAGGACAAAAACGTCACCAGAAGGTATTGCGTCAGCATAAAGAAGGGCGTGAAGGGAGGAGGCGAAGGTCTCGATGACGGAAAGCCTGTTTTCTGAGGTTTTTCCCCAAGTGGAATTGAACAAAGAACTGAAGGAGCTGATGGATCAAGTCATGGTCACCAGGGTAACGACCAATCGTTCCAGGACGCAGCTCCATATTTACCTGTGCGCCAATCGATGGATCCATAAGAAAAAAATATTTGAGCTGGAGAGGCAGATTGAAAAGCAATGTTTTGAAGGCCTTTCGATGAAGGTTACCATCATCGAGAGATTTTTGCTGTCAGCCCAGTATAACCCACAGAATTTTTTTGAAGCCTATCGGTCCAGTATGGAGCTGGAGCTGAAAAACTACGGTCATCTGGAGTATGACCTGTTCCGCAGGTCAGCCATAAGCTTTCCTGAAGCCGGTTCCCTGAAAATGACTCTCCCGGATACCATGACAGCCAGACAGAAAAAGGATATCCTGGAGGAATATTTTCATAAGGTATTCTGCGAACGAGGCGGTATGAACCTGCTCGTTTCGACAGAATTCGTAGAGGCCGGGGAAAGCCAATGGAAAAAGCAGAACGAATGGCAGCTGGACCAGGAGGTGGAGGCTGTCATGCGAAGGGCACATATCCTGCCTGGCTCTGCCGGGGAAAGGGCCCAGGAAGAAAACTCTCAGAAAAATATTTCGACGCCGGAGAAGGCAGCTGGCCCGGTAGAAAAAAAGGAAATAAAGACAGACAAAGAAAAAAAGGAAGCAGCGTCTTCCGAAAACACAAAAACAAAAGAGGCGGCTGCCTTCCGCAAAGCAGATACACAGAAGGTCTTTCGATATGGATCCTACAGAAAGGATGCCAACCCTGACGTGATATACGGAAGGGATTTTGAACAGGATGCCATTCCTCTGGAAAGTATAACCCAGGAGATGGGGGAGGTTGTGATCAGAGGACAGGTTATGGACGTGGAGGAAAGGCAGATCCGGAATGAAAAAACGATTCTGATTTTTCCTCTCACCGATTTTACCGATTCCATTACGATCAAGATGTTTCTTCACAACGATCAGGTGTCGGAGGTAACCCAGGGAGTCAAAAAGGGAGCTTTTATCAAGGTGCGGGGAGTGACAACGATAGATCGTTTTGATTCGGAACTGACCATTGGATCTGTGTCAGGAATCAAAAAGATCGCTGATTTTACGGTTGCCCGTATGGACACCAGTCCGGTAAAACGGATTGAGCTTCACTGCCATACCAAGATGAGCGACATGGATGGGGTGACGGACGCAAAGGCCTTGGTGAAACGGGCTTACCAATGGGGGCACCCTGCCATTGCCATCACAGACCACGGGGTTGTCCAGGCTTTTCCGGAGGCAAATCACTGTTTCGATGAATATGGAGGCTGTGTACCGAAGGATTCGGATTTTAAGGTTCTGTACGGGATGGAAGCCTATCTGGTGGACGATACCAAAGGGATCGTTACCAGGCCTCGAGGACAGAAGCTTCAGGGACGATTTGTTGTTTTTGATATAGAAACCACCGGCTTTTCCTCCCTGACCTGCAGCATCATCGAGATTGGTGCTGTTTTGGTGGAGAACGGAGAGATCAAGGATCGGTTTTCGACCTTTGTCAATCCACAGACACCGATTCCTTATCGGATTGAGCAGTTGACCAGCATCAATGACAACATGGTAATGGATGCTCCGACGATAGAGAAAGTCCTGCCGGATTTTCTGGCCTTCTGCCAGGGAGCTGTCATGGTGGCTCATAATGCTGACTTTGACATGGGCTTCATCGAAGAGAACATGAAAAGACTGGGGCTGGAGGGAGAGTTTACCTATATTGATACCGTGGGAATAGCAAGGTTCCTTTTGCCTTCCCTGAACCGCTTCAAGCTGGACACAGTCGCAAAAGCCGTTGGAGTGGTGCTGGCTCACCACCACAGAGCTGTGGACGACGCAGAGTGTACCGCCCATATCTTTACCCGCTTTTGTGCCATGCTGGCCCAGAAGGATATTCTGGATGTGGATCAATTGAACGAAAAAGGAGCGGTCTCCCTGGATACCATCAAGAAGCTGCCGACCTATCATGCGATTATTCTGGCTAAAAATGAGACCGGCCGTATCAATCTTTATAAATTGGTAAGCAAATCCCATTTAATGTACTTTCACAAAAGACCCAGGGTACCGAAAACAGTTTTTGAGGCACACAGGGAGGGACTGATCATCGGCAGCGCCTGTGAGGCAGGAGAGCTCTTCCAGGCCCTCCTGCGCAACGCGTCTGACCAGGAGATTGCCCGTCTGGTTAACTTCTATGATTATCTGGAAATCCAACCTCTGGGAAATAACCGTTTTATGATCGCAGATGAAAAGACGGATATGGTCAATTCGGACGAGGACCTGATGGAGTTGAACCGAAAGATTGTCCATTTAGGCGAACAGTTCCAAAAACCGGTCGTTGCGACATGTGATGTCCATTTTATGGATCCTCAGGATGAGGTGTACCGGAGAATCATCATGGCGGGAAACGGGTTCCCGGATGCGGATCAACAGGCGCCTCTCTTCCTGAGGACGACGCAGGAGATGCTGGATGAGTTTGCCTATCTTGGGCAGGAAAAGGCGACGGAGGTAGTGATCACAAATACCCATAAAATCGCTGCCATGATCGAAAAGATTTCTCCCATTCATCCCGACAAGTTCCCGCCGGTCATAGAAAATTCGGATAAGGATCTCAGGGATATCTGTTTTACAAAGGCCCATGAGATGTATGGAGAAACCTTGCCTGAGATCGTACAGGCCAGACTGGAGAGGGAACTGAATTCCATCATCTCCAATGGCTACGCCGTCATGTATATCATTGCCCAGAAGCTGGTCTGGAAATCCAATGAGGATGGTTATCTGGTGGGCTCAAGAGGATCCGTGGGTTCGTCCCTGGCGGCAACTATGGCCGGAATCACGGAGGTAAATCCCCTCCCCCCGCATTACCTGTGCCCTAAATGCAAATACAGTGATTTTGATTCGCCACAGGTAAAGAAATTTGCCGGTATGGCTGGCTGCGATATGCCGGATGCCATATGCCCACACTGCGGAACCAGGCTTTCCAAGGAGGGATTTGACATTCCTTTTGAGACCTTCCTTGGTTTTAAGGGGAACAAGGAACCGGATATAGATCTGAATTTCTCCGGTGAATATCAGGCGAATGCCCACCGCTATACAGAGGTGATCTTTGGGAAAGGGCAAACCTTTAAGGCGGGCACCATCAGTACACTGGCGGACAAGACCGCTTTCGGCTACGTCAAAAATTATTTTGAGGAGCGGGGGCAGCATAAGCGTTACTGCGAGATCAACCGGATCGTGGCAGGCTGTACGGGAGTCCGTCGGTCCACAGGCCAGCATCCGGGCGGTATCATCGTCCTTCCCAAGGGAGAGGAGATTGAAAAATTCACACCGGTACAGCATCCGGCCAACGATACGGAGTCAGATATTATCACCACCCATTTTGACTATCATTCCATCGACGGCAATCTTCTGAAGCTGGACATTCTTGGACATGATGATCCTACCATGATCCGGATGCTGGAGGATCTGACCGGAAAGGATGCCAAAACTGTTCCGCTGGACGATAAAAAGGTCATGTCCTTATTCGCGGACACATCTGCTCTAAATATTAAGCCGGAGGATATCGGCGGATGCTTGCTGGGAACCCTGGGGATCCCGGAATTCGGCACGGATTTTGCCATGCAGATGCTTCTGGATACAAAGCCACAATATCTGTCTGATCTGGTCAGGATTGCGGGACTTGCCCACGGCACAGATGTCTGGCTGGGAAATGCCCAGGTCCTGATCCAGGAGGGGAAGGCAACCATTTCTACAGCGATCTGTACCAGGGATGATATTATGATCTACCTGATCGGGAAAGGCGTGGAAAGCTCCATGGCCTTTACCATCATGGAAAGCGTGCGGAAGGGAAAGGGGCTCAGGGATGAGTGGATCACCATCATGAAGGAGCACGATGTCCCTGACTGGTATATCTGGTCGTGTAAGCTGATCAAATATATGTTTCCCAAAGCCCATGCTGCTGCCTACGTTATGATGGCCTGGCGTATCGCCTGGTTCAAGGTCTACATGCCGTTGGCCTATTATGCCGCCTTTTTCAGTATCCGGGCTACGGCTTTTTCCTATGAGACCATGTGCATGGGACGGGACAGACTGGAATATTATATGGAAGAGATTCGCAAAAAGGGGGATGGAGCATCCAAAAAGGACCAGGACTCCATGCGTGACATGCGTCTGGTCCAGGAAATGTATGCCAGGGGCTTTTCCTTCCTTCCTATTGATCTATATCAGGCTAAGGCACATCGTTTCCAGATCATAGACGGGAAACTGATGCCCGCCCTGGATACCATAGAGGGTCTGGGAGAGAAGGCGGCCGATGCAGTGGAAGAGGCTGCTGCCCAGGGACATTTTCTTTCCAGGGACGATTTCCGGGACAGAACCCATGTGTCCAAGACTGTCATTGATCTTATGGCTGAACTGGGACTGTTCGGGGATATTCCGGAATCGAACCAGATTTCCCTGTTCGACTATGCTTCTTAAAAGTATCATTTTTACATTGACACGAATTAACTGTAGAATCATGCCGCTTGCAGCAATTGCGGGCTGCTGATCTGAATCGTTGCGAGAAAGGATCCACATGATGACAAATGAAGAGCGGCGATATCTGGAAAGGTTGGCAGAACTTTATCCTACTATCGGAGAGGCATCCACAGAGATCATCAATCTGCAATCCATCCTGAATCTGCCTAAGGGGACAGAGCATTTTCTCTCCGACATTCACGGGGAATACGAGGCCTTTTCCCATGTTTTACGTAACGGGTCCGGGGCAGTCCGGAAAAAGATCGATGATGTGTTCGGCCATACCCTGAGCAATGCGGACAAGCGATCCCTGGCTACTTTGATCTATTATCCCAAGGAAAAACTGGAGCTGGTCAGAGGGGCAGAGGAGGATATGGAGAACTGGTATAAGATCACCCTCTACCGGCTCATTGAAGTCTGCAAAACTACCGCCTCCAAATACAGTCGTTCCAAGGTCCGAAAGGCTTTACCGGCAGACTATGCTTTCGTGATTGAGGAGCTGATCACAGAGAAAGCCGAGGTTCTGAATAAAGAGGCGTATTATGATTCTATCGTAGAAACCATTATCCAGATCGGAAGGGCGGAAAATTTCATTATTGCCCTGTCGGAGCTGATCCAGCGGCTGGTCATTGACCATCTGCATATCCTGGGAGATATTTTTGACAGGGGGCCGGGGCCGCATTTTATCATGGATACGCTGGCTCAGTATCACTCCCTGGATATCCAGTGGGGCAATCATGACGTGGTCTGGATGGGAGCGGCAGTGGGAGCCCCAGCCTGTATTGCCACCGTCATCCGCAACAGTATCCGCTATGGCAATCTGGATATCCTGGAGGATGGCTACGGGATCAACATGATGCCCCTGGCCACACTGGCGATGGAGGTTTACGAGGATGATCCCTGTGATACATTTCCGGTTAAGGGAGGTTCTGGCTATAATGCAGCGGAAAAAGAGCTGAGCCAGAGAATGCACAAGGCTATTTCCATCATAGAATTTAAGTTGGAGGGGCAGCTGATCAGAAGACATCCGGATTTTCGCTTAGGGGATCGCTGCCTGCTGCATCGGATCGATCCCGTGGAGGGAACCATTACCCTGCCGGACGGAAAAAGCTATCCGTTGAAAGACCGTTCCTTTCCCACCGTCCGTTGGGGACGGCCGACACAGCAGCTAATTCCTCAGGAGGATATGTCTGCCTCCTGCCTCAGCCGGGAGGAATATCTGGCACTTCTCGATGATCCCTATTCCCCGGAATGGGACTGCGTCTATGAGCTGACGCCGGAGGAGGCGGCTGTGGTGGACCGGCTTTGCAGCGCCTTCCGGCACTGCGAAAAGCTGCAGAACCATATGAGGCTTCTTTTGGATAAGGGGGGCTTATACAAGACCTACAACGGAAACCTGCTCTTTCACGGTTGTGTGCCCCTGAATCCGGATGGTTCCTTTAAGGAAGTGAGCATCTATGGAGAGACCCGCAAGGGCAAGGCTTTGTATGATCTTCTGGAATCCTATGTCCGCTGTGCCTTCTATTCCATGGATCGTGATACAAAGGAAAAGGGGAAGGATATCCTTTGGTATATCTGGGCGGCTCCCGATTCGCCCCTCTTTGGCAAGGACAAAATGACAAACTTCGAGCGCTGTTTCATTGAAGATGCTTCTACGCACAAGGAAATCAAAAATCCCTATTACCGTCTCCTGGAAGAGGAAAGGGTGGTAGACCAGATTTTCTATGAATTTGGACTGGACCCGAAAAAAGGCCATATCATTAACGGTCATGTACCGGTTCATCAGAGTGAAGGAGAGAACCCGGTAAAGTGCGGGGGGAAGGTAATCGTCATAGATGGGGGGATGTCAAAGGCTTATCATCATGTGACGGGAATCGCAGGATATACCTTGGTCTATAATTCCTATGGTCTTGTTCTGACAGCCCATGAGCCCTTTACCTCGGCTGAGGAGGCTGTGGCCAAGGAGAAGGATATTGTCTCCAACCGCGTAGCGGTGCGCTACAATTCCCAGCGCCAATATGTGGCGGATACGGATAAGGGAAAGGCGATCCGGGAGCGCATAGCCGAGCTGAAACAGCTGCTTGACGCCTATCGAAGCGGGGCGATTAAGGAGGTTAAACAATATTAATGAAAGTTATAATCAAGCGGGAGACAGCATAATATGGGTGGAGTATTTGGTGTTGCATTAAAGAGCAGTTGTGTGATGGATCTTTTTTTCGGGATAGATTATCATTCCCACCTGGGGACACGTCGGGGGGGGATGGCTGTTTATGACAGGAAAAAAGGCTTCGACCGTGCTATTCACAATATCGAGAATTCTCCCTTTCGGACAAAATTCGAGTATGATGTACAAGACCTGAAGGGGGATTATGGAATCGGATGTATCTCTGACAATGAGCCTCAGCCTCTGCTGGTGAGATCCCATCTGGGGAGCTTTGCCATTACCACGGTGGGAAAGATCAACAATATTGAGGAGCTGGTGAGACATTCCTTTCATAACGGCTGCACCCATTTCCTGGAGCAGAGCGGGGGAAATGTCAATCCTACTGAGATGGTGGCTTCTCTGATCAATCAAAGGGCGACAATGGCGGAAGGAATCCGCTATGCCCAGGAAAAGATAGAGGGCTCCATGTCTATCCTGATCCTTACGCCCAGAGGATTGGTGGCAGCCCGTGACCTTGTGGGGAGGACTCCTCTGATTATCGGCAGAAAGGAAGACGGCTACTGTGTTTCCTTTGAAAGCCATGCTTATATTAATCTGGGCTATGAGGATGAGAAGGAATTAGGGCCAGGGGAGATTGTCTCGATCACTCCCGACGGATATGAGGTCCTTGCCGAACCCCTGGAAAAGATGAGGGTTTGTTCCTTTCTCTGGGTTTATTATGGGTATCCCACCTCTTCTTATGAAGGGGTGAATGTGGAGGAGATGCGCTATCAGTGCGGATACCGTCTGGCTCAAAGGGACGCAGGCGAAAATGCTCCCGACATAGCGGCCGGTGTGCCTGATTCCGGCCTTGCCGCCGCGATCGGCTATGCCAATTATTCAAAGGTTCCCTTTGCCCGGCCTTTTATCAAATATACGCCTACCTGGCCCAGATCCTTCATGCCGACCCAGCAGAGCCAGAGAAACCTGATCGCCCGGATGAAGCTCATTCCGGTGCATCATCTGATTCAGGGGAAAAGCCTTCTGATGATTGACGATTCGATTGTCAGGGGAACTCAGCTGGGAGAAACCACTGATTTTCTCTATCGCAACGGTGCAAAAGAGGTCCATATCCGGCCGGCATGTCCGCCGCTGATCTATGGATGTAAATACCTCAATTTCTCCCGCTCAAAGTCAGAGATGGACCTGATCACCCGTCGTGTGATCGCTGACAGGGAGGGAAAGGAGGTTTCCGACGAGGTTCTCGCGGATTACGCCAATCCTGACTCTGCTAACTACCGGGAAATGCTGGAAGAGATTCGGCGGGAGCTCAATTTCAGCTCCCTGAAATATCTGAGGCTCGATGACCTTAAAGCATCTATCCCGATCAATCCCTGTAAGCTGTGTACCTATTGCTGGGATGGGAAAGAATAAAGGGAAAACATACGATAACAGATCGGAGGTGTATTTATGAAATTTGGAAACGGGAATGACTTTCGGGATGACAAACCGGATAAACGCTCCTTGTTTGTTTTTTATATCATTGCGGCAGTGGTGATTCTCCTGCTGAATTTTCTGGTGATTCCTGCCATCAATGAAAAAAGCGTGGAAGTAACGGATTACACCACCTTCCTGGAGGGCGTGGACAGCGGATACGTCGTAGAGGCAGAGATACAGAATAATTATATTTACTATATGGCCAGGAAGGGAGATGTCCAAAAGCTGTTCAAGACCGTGCGTATGGATGATCCGGATCTGGTCAGCCGCCTCTATGACAAGGGTGTCAGCATGAAGGCTGTCACGCAGGAAAGGGAATCGCTGTTATTGGGACTGATCATGGGTTATGTCCTTCCCATTGTGGTCTTCCTCTTCCTTGGGCGGTGGCTGAGCAAGAAGATGATGGATTCTATGGGGGGAGCCGGAGGGATGATGTCCTTCGGCAAAAGCAATGCCAAAGTGTATGTCAAATCCTCCACGGGCATTAAGTTTTCAGATGTCGCCGGAGAGGATGAAGCCAAGGAGTTATTGACCGAGATCGTGGATTATCTTCATAATCCCCAGAAGTATGCCGATATCGGTGCGTCGATGCCCAAAGGGGCTCTTCTGGTCGGACCTCCCGGTACCGGTAAGACCTTGCTGGCCAAGGCTGTTGCGGGGGAAGCCGAGGTTCCTTTCTTTTCCATTTCCGGTTCGGAATTTGTGGAGATGTTTGTCGGTATGGGTGCGGCCAAGGTGCGTGACCTCTTCAAGCAGGCAAACGAAAAAGCGCCCTGTATCGTATTTATCGATGAGATTGATACGGTAGGCAAGAAAAGGGATGGTGTCGGCTTTGCCGGCAATGACGAGAGGGAGCAGACCCTGAACCAGCTGCTGTCGGAGATGGATGGCTTTGACGGCTCCAAGGGCGTGGTGATCCTTGCTGCCACTAACCGACCGGATTCCCTGGATCCTGCCCTTTTAAGGCCGGGACGTTTTGACCGGCGAATTCCTGTGGAACTCCCTGATCTGAAGGGCCGTGAGGAAATCCTGAAGGTCCACGCCAAAAAGATCAAGGTGGCGGATTCGGTCCGCTTTGATGATATTGCAAAGGCTGCGGCAGGAGCCTCCGGCGCCGAGCTGGCCAACGTTGTCAACGAAGCAGCTCTTCGCGCCGTCAGGGATGGACGGAAATTCGCTACCCAGGCGGATTTTGAGGAGAGCATTGAGGTCGTTATCGCCGGTTATCAGAAGAAAAACAGGGTTCTTTCCAACAAAGAAAAGCTGATCGTTGCCTACCATGAGATCGGGCATGCCCTGGTTGCCGCCAGTCAGACAGAATCCGCGCCTGTACACAAGATTACGATCATTCCCCGTACCTCCGGCGCCCTGGGCTATACCATGCAGGTGGATGAACAGGAGCATTTCCTCATGTCGAAGGAAGAGCTGGAGAACAAAATCGCAACCTATACAGGAGGCCGGGCTGCTGAGGAGGTTGTCTTCGGCAGCATTACAACCGGTGCCTCCAATGATATTGAGCAGGCGACAAAGCTGGCCAGGGCAATGATCACCCGATTTGGCATGAGCGATGACTTTGACATGGTCGCCATGGAGAGCATGTCAAATCAGTATCTGGGCGGGGATGCCAGCCTGACCTGCTCCTTCGAGACGCAGACTATCCTGGATAAAAAGGTTGTTGAGCTGGTCAGAACCCAGCACGAGAAAGCAAGACAGATTCTAAGAGACAATATCGGCAAGCTTCATGAACTGGCAAAGTATCTCTATGATCATGAAACCATTACCGGTGAGGAGTTTATGAATATCCTGAATGCCGCTGCTGCCAATCAGACAGTTCAGGCTCAGCCACACGAGGATGGAGAACAGACAGGTGAATTGCCCTTACCGGAGGACAGTCAGTCACAGACAGAATGAGGGAGCAATGGATTGCAGAAGGATACAGGGAATGGTAAACCGATTTTTGGATCATTCCCTATCGGTGAAGGAGCTGGATGAATTTGTCCATCATATCGAAGAGTGTCCCTCCTGCCGGGATGAGCTGGAAACCGGTTTTTTTATCCGAAAAGTGATGGATGAGCTGGACGACAAGGTCGGCAGCGGGGAGAGCCTGGATATCCTTGACCTGCTGGAAGAAGATCTGCGTCATGCCAGGCACGTCATTTACATTGACAGGATGGAAAAAATACTGATCCGCGCCGCTCAGGCAGCAGGAGCCACCATGCTGGCCGCTTTGCTGGCTTATCTTCTGGCCAACCGTTTTCTGTGAGGATCGGAGAGAAAATGAGCAAAATATTATTAATTGACGGGCACAGCATGCTGAACCGTGCATTTTACGGGCTTCCGGATCTGACCAATGCGGAGGGGACCCATACAGGCGCTGTCTATGGCTTTCTCAACATTATGCTCAGCACGATAGAAGAAGAGAAACCGGATTATCTGGCAGTGGCCTTCGATCTTCCGGCCCCCACCTTCCGGCATATCATGTTTGCGGATTATAAAGGGACAAGAAAGGCCATGCCTGAAGAGCTGCGACAGCAGGTTCCTCTGACAAAGGAAATGCTTGCCGCCATGGGGGTTCCCATAGTCATGAAGGAGGGCTATGAAGCGGATGATATCTTAGGCACTCTTGCGTTGCGAAGTCAGGAAAAGGGGATGGAGGTCACGATTCTATCCGGGGATCGGGATCTTCTGCAGCTGGCCACAGATAAAATAAAAATCCGTATGCCGAAAACAAGCCGGGGGCAGACGACAATAGAGAATTATCATGCCACCGATGTCGTGGAAAAATACCAGGTTACACCAACCCAGATCATTGAATTGAAGGCACTGATGGGCGATTCTTCAGACAATATTCCCGGACTTCCGGGCGTAGGGGAAAAGACTGCCACCAAGCTGATCCTTTCTTACGGTACGATCGAGAACGCCCACGCCCATCTGGAAGAAATCAAGCCGAACCGGGCCAGGGAAGCCATGCGGGATCACTTTGATCTGGCACAGCTGTCAAAGGATCTGGCAACGATCCGGACTGACAGCCCGGTGGATTATGATTACGAGGAATTTCATATAGAGAAGCTGTTCACTGAAGCCGCTTATGACTTGTGCAAGCGGCTGGATTTCCGCAACTTCCTGCCCCGCTTTCAGGAGTGTAACCAAAAAACAAATGCCCTGGAGGATTCTTTTTTCCTGATTGAAGACACAGAAGGGGTGGAAATGGTATTTTCGAAGCTGCTGAGCCTGCCTCCTGCCCAAGGGGAAACTCTGCCTTGTGCGGGACTCTGCCTGCTGGCTCAGGAAGGCGAGCTGCTGGGACTGGGTCTTGCGCTCGACAGGGAAGAGATATACTATATCCCGGCATCTCCACAGGTGGAGCAGAAGGATTTAATCGAGAGAATAGCCGGGACAGCCTCCCGGGTCTGTTACTGTGTGATGGATGTCAAATCTGTCCTGAAGACGGTCAGCCTTCAGGAGGGGGATCCCGTCTTTGATGTGGGACTGGCGGCATACCTGGTAAATCCATTAAAAAGTGATTACCAGTATCATTCCGTAGCCAGAGAATTCCTTTCCCAGGATACCCTGCCTTCCAGAGAGGAGCTCCTGGGAAAGCTCTCCCTTATTTCCGCCCGGGAAAAGGAGGAGCAGGCCCTTGCACGCCTGGCCTCCTATTCGGCTTATACAGCCCTTGCAGCAATGGCTCCTTTGACAGAGCGATTGAAGGAAGAGGGAATGTGGGATATTTACCGTGAGATAGAGCTTCCCCTGGCCTTTGTCCTGGACTCCATGGAGAAGACCGGGATGAAGGTAAAAGGGGAAGAGCTAAAGGCTTACGGGGAAAAGCTGACCGGCAGGATCAGGGATCTGGAGCAGGAGATTTACCGGCAGGCAGGAGAAGAATTCAATATCAACTCTCCCAAACAGCTGGGGGTTATCCTGTTTGAAAAGCTTGGCCTCAAGGGTGGCAAAAAGACCAAAACGGGGTACTCTACGGCAGCGGACATACTCGAAAAGCTTGCCGAAGACCAGCCTGTCGTCAAGGATATTCTGGAATACCGGACTTTGACCAAGCTGAAATCCACCTATGCCGACGGTCTGTTTTCTCAGATTGCCTCTGACGGAAGGATCCACTCTACCTTTAACCAGACCATCACTGCCACGGGCAGGATCAGCAGCACGGAACCGAATCTGCAGAATATTCCGGTCAGAATGGAGCTTGGCCGCCTGATCCGCAAGGTCTTTGTCCCGGAAGAGGGCTGTGTTTTCCTGGATGCGGATTATTCTCAGATCGAGCTTAGGGTTCTGGCCCATATGTCCCAGGACGAGAAACTGATCCAGGCTTATCGGGAAGCACAGGACATCCACCGCCTGACAGCCTCTGAGGTTTTCCATGTACCCTTTGAGGAAGTGACCCCTCTTCAGCGGAGAAACGCCAAGGCGGTCAATTTCGGTATCGTTTACGGAATCAGTTCCTTTGGGCTGAGTCAGGATTTGAGTATCACCCGTAAGGAGGCTCAGGAATATATCGATAAGTATTTCCAGACTTATCCCAAAATAAAGGAATACCTTGACGGGCTGGTAGCCAAGGGAAAGCGGGATGGCTTTGTCACGACCATGTACGGCAGGAGACGTCCCATCCCGGAGCTGTCCTCCGGCAATTTTATGACCCGATCCTTTGGTGAGAGGGTTGCCATGAACTCACCCATCCAGGGTACGGCGGCGGATATCATCAAGATTGCGATGAACCGGGTATACCGGCGCCTGAAAAAGGAAGGGCTGAAATCCCGGCTGGTTCTTCAGGTGCATGATGAGCTTCTGATCGAAAGCAGAAAGGATGAGCTGGAACAGGTATCTGCCATCCTGAGGGAGGAAATGACAGGTGCCGCTTCTCTGGCAGTTGACCTGGTCATCGATATGCATGAGGGGGCAAGCTGGTATGAAGCAAAGTGAGGAAGCTTAGGATGAAAGTAATCGGTGTTACCGGAGGCGTAGGCGCAGGAAAAAGCACGGTACTTGACTATATGGAAAGCAGGTACGGGGCAGTCGTGATCCAGGCGGATCAGATCGGCCATGAAGTGATGGAGCCGGGAGGAAGCTGCTTTCCGGAGATTCTTGCCCTGTTCGGGGAGAAATGCCTGGATGATTCAGGCAGGATCGACAGAAAGTGGGTCGGGAAATGGGTATTTGAGGATAACAGGCTCCTGCAGAGGCTGAATGGGATCATTCATCCCGCCGTCCAAAAGGAGATTCTGCAAAGGCTTGACAGGAGCCGTGAAGCCGGCAAAGGCCTTTGCCTGGTGGAAGCGGCCCTTCTCCTTGAGGCTCATTATGAGAGCTTCTGTGATGAGGTCTGGCTGGTATGGGCAGACCAAGAGACGCGGGTGGAAAGGCTTAGGCAAAGCCGGCATTACAGCCGGGAAAAGGCTTTGGCCATCATCAGGGCTCAGGCTTCCGACGTTTTTTTCCGTAGTCATGCGGATTATGTCATCGACAATTCAGACACCGTCAGGCAGACCTTTGCCCAGATCGATCAGAGGATGAAGGCTGTATTTGATGAGACAGGAGACAAGCCAATATGAGAATGTGCAGTATCGCAAGCGGAAGCAGCGGAAATTGTATTTATATCGGGACGGAAAAAACCCATATCCTGGTCGATGCGGGAATCAGCTGCAAACGGATAGAAAATGGCCTGAAGGAGCTTTCGATCACGGGCAGGGATCTGGACGGGATCCTGGTTACCCATGAGCACTCAGATCATATTGCTTCTCTGGGGGTGCTGGCCAGAAAATATCATGTTCCCCTGTACATGACCGGGGGAACCGCGGACGCGATCCAGCGGGGAGAGATGATTGGCAGAGTGGAGCCGGAGTTATTTCATGAGATCCGGGAGGATGAACCGTTTTCTCTTAAGGATCTGACCGTTTTGCCCTTTACGCTCCCCCATGACGCTGCCCAGCCGGTAGGCTACCGCATGACAGATGATAAAAGCAGTGTCGCTGTTGCGACTGATATGGGGAAATACAGCGATTATCTGGTGGACAATCTGGGGAATCTCAATGCCATCCTTCTCGAATCCAACCATGATCTGAACATGCTGCAGGTGGGTCCCTACCCTTACCGCCTGAAGCTGCGTGTCATGGGAGACAGGGGACATCTGTCAAATGAAAATGCCGGAAAGCTGCTCTGCCGTATCCTGAATGATGACATGAAATATATTTTTCTGGGACATCTGAGCAAGGAAAACAACTATGAACAGCTTGCCCTTGAAACGGTATGTTCTCAGATCACGATGGGCGATAATCCCTATCAGGCGAAGGATTTCAATATCCGCATCGCCAGCCGTACGGAAATCTCACAACCGGTGGAATTTTAACACAGATAAAAGGAAAACAGGATGAAGAAAACGATAATTACTGTTGTAGGAAAAGACAAAGTGGGCATCATCGCAAGGGTGTGTACCTACCTGGCGGAAAATCAGGTCAATATCCTGGATATTTCCCAGACTATCGTGCAGGGCTACTTTAATATGATGATGGTGACGGATACCTCCGCTTCACCCAAGGATACGGGTACGATCGCAGAGGAACTGACTGTGATCGGGGAGCAGACCGGTGTCGTTATCCATTGCCAGCATGAAGATATTTTCCAGATGATGCACCGCATCTGATAAGTGCGCCACCGTTCAGGAAGAGGAGATTTTTACCATGATCAATATTTTCGAGGTCAATGAGACAAACAAGATGATCGACCAGGAAAACCTGGATGTGCGCACGATTACCATGGGGATCAGTCTTCTCGACTGTATCGATGCGAATCTGGATCGGACAAATGAAAATATCTATGAAAAGATTACCCGAAAGGCACAAAGACTGGTGGCTGTCGGGGAGGAGATATCCCGGGAATATGGAATCCCCATTGTGAACAAGCGTATTTCCGTGACACCCATCGCCCTGGTGGGAAGCTCCTGCTGCCATAACAGCTCTGATTTTGTTACCATTGCCCGGACTCTGGAGAGAGCGGCTTCCTGCGTCGGCGTCAATTTCCTTGGCGGGTATTCGGCTTTGGTCAGCAAGGGCATGACACAGGCTGAGGAAATGATGATACGCTCTATTCCGGAGGCTTTGGCCAGTACCGAGCATGTCTGTTCCAGTGTCAATGTGGGCTCTACCCGGACAGGGATCGATATGGATGCCGTCAGGCTCCTGGGGGAGATTATTCTGGAGACAGCAAAGGCGACCCGGCATCAGGATTCCCTGGGCTGCGCCAAGCTGGTGGTTTTTTGCAATGCGCCGGACGACAATCCCTTTATGGCAGGAGCTTTCCACGGCGTGACGGAGTCGGACACCGTCATCAATGTGGGGGTCAGCGGACCTGGCGTTGTAAAAACCACCATTGAACAGGTGCGGGGGCAGGACTTCCAGACCCTGTGTGAAACCATCAAAAAGACAGCCTTCAAGGTGACCCGGGTAGGTCAGCTCGTGGCAGAGGAGGCATCGCGCAGGCTGAAGGTTCCCTTCGGTATCGTGGATCTTTCCCTGGCGCCTACGCCGGCGATCGGGGATTCCGTGGCTGAGATCCTGGAAGAAATCGGTCTGGAGAGAGCAGGAGCCCCCGGCACGACAGCGGCCCTGGCTCTTTTGAATGATTCCGTGAAAAAGGGCGGAGTCATGGCTTCTGCCTCTGTGGGTGGGCTCAGCGGCGCCTTTATTCCGGTCAGCGAGGATCAGGGGATGATCGATGCCGTATCAGCCGGCGCCCTGTCTTTGGAGAAGCTCGAAGCCATGACCTGTGTCTGTTCTGTAGGACTGGATATGATTGCGATCCCGGGAGACACACCGGCTTCTACCATCTCCGGCATCATAGCGGATGAGGCTGCCATTGGCATGATCAATGCCAAGACCACAGCCGTCAGGGTAATCCCTGTCATCGGAAAGGGAGTAGGGGACAGCGTGGAGTTCGGAGGCCTTTTGGGGCATGCTCCTATCATACCGGTTAACCGTTTTTCCTGTGAAGCCTTCGTGGCCAGGGGAGGAAGGATCCCAGCCCCCATTCACAGCTTTAAAAACTAGCAGCCTGACAGGGATCACCGAAAGGCTGCCGGTATCTGAAAGTCATGCCTGAAGCAGGCCGGCCAGCCGGAGTTTCTTTGCTTGTGAAAGAGGACGCTCTGGTAAAGATTTGAGGCAGCTGTGGTAGAATCCAAATGCTCAAAATCCGGGATCCTGGCCGGCTTCATGACAGGCTGAATACTGCCTCTTTTCTTTATTTCCTGAAGAAGGAAGGCGTTTTCCCTGCGAAGCCCCAGGACCCGGACATAGAGAGGGGAATGCCTTCCCTCCTCCTCGGACAGACCCAGCAGGATATGTGTCAGAGCCCTTCGGACTCTGGTCAGGGTAATCTGACTTGTTTTGACCCTGTGGGCAAACTGGGAAAAGCCTTCGTAAAAGGGAAGCTCCCTGCGGATTCTTCTTGCCAGATCTCTGGACAGATCAAAGCAGGCGGCAAGTTCATCCTCGCTTTTGCCAAGCAGGCTGGCGTGAAGAAGAAGATCAAGGTCGGCATCACAAAGCCAGGCTTTGCTGTGCAGGCTCTCCTTGAGCAGAAGGAGACTCTCGGACGGAAGCTGATGATTCAGGGAGTCCTGGTCAGCCCCTGCTTCTATCAGGCTCCGAATGGCAGAAGCAGAGGAAAACCCATCCTCAGACAGGGTCATGTCATTATCCCCAGCCCCCTTTCGCCTGATCGGCAGCGGACAGATCCGGCTTCCCCTCCGGCTGAGCGCTTTTATATATTCCAAAGCCAGGATATTGTTGGGAGAGGACAGCCAGGAGGTATCGCCTTCTTTTGCATTTCCCCCGTTTTGGGACAATGCCGCAGTCAGAGCCGTCTGTCTGGCCCGGGGAAAGGAGCGTCCCTTTTTCAGTTCTTCCTGCAGGGTTCTGCTGAAAACAGGGGGCTCATCCAGCAAAAGACCGGCAGCTTTCTTCATCTGAGGCAGCAGCTCCTCGTCTGCCTCAGTCCCAAAACAGAGCACATCGATACATCCAAGCCTGTCCATGATCTCAACACCGCCTCCGGCAAAATACTCTGCGCTGGCTGAAGCCATAGCCACCGGAAGCTCCAGAATCAGATCCGCTCCTCCCGCCAGAGCCATCCTTGCCCTTACCTGCTTAGGCAGCAAGGCTGGTCCTCCTCTCTGAACAAAATCCCCGCTCATGACGACAATCACAAAATCTGCGCCATATCTCTTCTTCAGTTCATCGATCTGCCATGCATGGCCATTATGAAAGGGATTATATTCCGCAATGATCCCAGCGATTTTCATCTCATCCTGATCCTTTCTGTGTGCAGCGGTAACTGTTTTGCCATGTATTCCTGATTATACAGGCTTTCAAGTTTTTTGCAAATGGCCTGCCCAAGTGCTTGAAATGTAGGATTTCCCTTGATATAATAAGAAAGTATAATGTATAGTAAACGAACAAAATGCCTGCATTTTGATTCGTTTACTGCGCCGAATTTACGCCGCTGTAAGCGGCATGATTCCGCAGTAAATTCGTGCGCATACTATACACTGTCCAGTCAACACCCCGCACTCAGCTGCGAGGGGCGTGCTGTTACAGTCGAACGTATCATTTTGCCTGCCGGGAAGGAGCTGTGCATAGCCCCTGGAAGCCATAACACGCTCCGGCAGAGGGCGAAAGAGAGAAAGGAGCGAATTATCATGGGATTCATGGACATCATCAAAAGCAGGGCAAAGGCAGACATCAAGACAATCGTCCTTCCAGAGACCGAGGATATGCGTACCCTTGAAGCAGCAGACAAGATCCTCAAGGAGGGCCTGGCAAAGCTGATCCTCATCGGAAATGAAGAAAAGGTGAAAAAGGCAGCCCAGGATGGCGGGTTTGATATCGCCGGCGCAAAGATCGTAGATCCCGCCACCTATGAGAAGACCCCGGCCTACATTGCTAAGCTGGTGGAGCTCAGGCAGAAGAAGGGCATGACAGAGGATCAGGCAAAGGAGATCCTCCTGAACCAGTACCTGTATTACGGTGTCATGATGGTGAAAATGGGCGATGCAGACGGCATGGTTTCCGGTGCCTGCCACTCCACCGCAGATACCCTTCGTCCCTGTCTTCAGATTCTTAAGACGAAGCCGGGTACAAAGCTCGTTTCCGCTTTCTTCCTTATCATCGTCCCGGATTGTGAATACGGCGCAAACGGAGCCTTCATCTTTGCCGACTCCGGCCTGAACCAGAACCCGAATCCGGAAGAGCTGGCTGCCATCGCGGCTTCCTCTGCGGAATCCTTTGAGCTGCTGGTACAGGAAAAGCCTATCGTTGCCATGCTTTCCCATTCCACCAAGGGCAGTGCAAAACACGCGGATGTAGACAAGGTCGTAGAGGCAACCCGCATTGCCAAGGAACAGTATCCGGATCTGATGCTGGACGGCGAATTCCAGCTTGACGCTGCCATCGTTCCCAGCGTAGGTGCCTCCAAGGCTCCCGGAAGCCCTGTGGCAGGCAAGGCAAACGTTCTGATGTTCCCGGATCTGGATGCCGGCAATATCGGCTATAAACTGGCACAGCGTCTGGCCAAGGCAGAGGCCTATGGTCCTATCACCCAGGGTATCGCCGCTCCGGTCAACGACCTGTCCAGAGGCTGCTCCGCCGATGATATCGTAGGTGTGGTTGCCATTACCTCCGTACAGTGCCAGGCCGCCAAATAAAACACATAGGATAGAATAGTCCATACAATCGGGAGAAAAAATATCATGAATGTACTTGTTATTAACTGTGGAAGTTCCTCTTTGAAATACCAGCTGATCAACTCCGATTCCGAAGAGGTCCTGGCAAAGGGTCTGTGTGAGAGGATCGGGATCGACGGAAGGCTGGTATATCAGAAGCAGGGCGCAGCCAAGGAAGAGACCGAAGCAGCTATGCCTACCCATAGGGAAGCCATCCAGATGGTACTGGACGCTCTGACCAACAAAGAGACCGGTGCCATCGCCAGCCTGAAGGAAGTGGAAGCGGTTGGCCATCGTATCGTCCATGGCGGGGAGAAGTTTACGAAGTCCGTCATCATCAACGATGAAGTCATTAAGACTGTCGAAGAGTGCAATGAGCTTGCTCCCCTGCACAATCCGGCCAATCTGATCGGAATCCGTGTCTGCATGGAGCTGATGCCTGGTGTTCCCCAGGTGGCGGTCTTCGACACAGCCTTCCATCAGACCATGCCGGCCAAGGCTTATCTCTATGGCCTGCCCATCGAATATTACAAAAACTATAAGGTTCGCCGCTATGGCTTCCATGGTACCTCCCACAGCTTTGTCTCCAAGGAAATTGTCAGTTTCCTTGGCCTTGATCCGGACAGCTCCAAGGTTATCGTATGCCATCTGGGCAACGGCTCGTCCATCAGCGCGGTATGCGGCGGCAAGTGCGTAGATACCACCATGGGTCTTACGCCACTGGAAGGTGTCGTGATGGGAACCCGTTCCGGAAACATCGACCCCGCCATCGTCGAATACGTGGCAAAAAAGGAAAACCTGGATATCAGCGGGATCATGAATGTTCTCAATAAGAAATCCGGTCTCCAGGGCCTTTCCGGTGTTTCCAGCGATATGAGAGACCTGGAAGCAGCTGCGGATGCAGGAAACGAAGACGCCAAAAATGCCATCGAGGTTCTCTGCTATGGCATCGCGAAATTCGTCGGCGGTTATGTGGCAGCCATGAACGGTGTCGACGCTATCGCTTTTACCGCCGGAATCGGTGAGAATGATGGCCGTGTGAGAAAGACCGTCTGCTCCTACCTTGGCTATCTTGGCATTGCCATTGACGATGAAGCCAACGCCAAGAGGGGCGAGAATATGGTTATCTCCACAGCGGACTCCAAGGTGAAGGTCTGTGTCATCCCGACAAATGAGGAGCTGGCCATCTGCCGCGACACTGTCGCTTTGGTAGGTTGAAGTTGGGCTTGTCAAGAAAAAATGGTTGACAAACCTGCAAGGCATCGCTATAATGGTGCGAGTGTGATAGGAGACACATCAGATGCAGATCAGTTTGCTTGATACAGCCATGACGGACCATAGGACACTGCACAAAGAGCTTTCCCTGGATATGGAAGAGATATCCTTTGCTCAGGGTACCTTTCCTCTTCAGCAGGATGAGCCGCTGATTCTCGATGCGGTGAATGTCGGGAACAGAGTTCTGGATGTCAGCATCAGAGGAAGCGTATCTGTGGTGGTTCCCTGTGACCGTTGTCTTAAGCCGGTCAGGGTGAGGATTCCCTTTGAATCCTGTCAGAGACTGGATCTTAAGAAGAATGCCGCTCAGCGAATTCAGGATTTGGATGAGTGCTCTTATCTCGATGGGACGGATCTGGACATAGATGCCATGGTCCGTCAGGAAATACTGATGAACTGGCCCTTAAAGATCTTATGCAGGCAGGACTGCGCAGGCCTGTGCAGCCGATGTGGGAAGAACCTGGGTGAAGGCCCCTGTGATTGCGCTAAAGAGCCGAAAGACCCGCGCATGGCAGCCATCAGTGATATATTCAAACAGTTTAAGGAGGTGTAACCTATGTCGATCTGCCCAAAAAACAAAACCAGCAAGGCAAGGCGTGACAAGAGAAGGGCTCAGTGGAAAATGACTGCCCCGAACCTGGTTAAGTGCAGCAAATGTGGCGCTCTTATGATGCCCCACAGAGTCTGCAAGGCTTGCGGTAGCTACAACAAAAAAGAGATCATCAAGGTCGCTGACGAATAAGAAACCGGAAAAGGCAAAAGGGCAGGTGGTTCTGATGAATCGCCTGCTTTTCTTTTCTTTGAGTCGTTCAGAAACACGCACCTCGCAGCGGAGAGCGAAGTACCGGCTGAAGAATTAACGTAAACGAACAAAATACTCGCATTTTGATTCGTTTACTGCGCCGAATTTACGCCGCTGTAAGCGGCATGATTCCGCAGTAGATTCGTGCGCATACTTTAGTGATAAGAGGAGAAGACCATGTCAGAGACAATCACCGTTGTCCTGGATGCCATGGGTGGAGATAACGCCCCCCAGGCTCCTGTGGAAGGAGCCGTCAGAGCCATACGGGAAAGAAAGGATATTAAGGTCATCCTGACAGGAGACCAGACAAAAATACAGGAAGAATTGGCCAGACTGGGAGATTATCCCAAGGATCAGCTGCAGATCGTTCATACGACAGAAGTGATTGAGACAGCAGAGCCACCGGTCAACGCCATTCGGAACAAAAAGGATTCTTCTATTGTTGTCGGACTGAATCTGGTCAAACAAAAGGAAGCGGACGCCTTTGTCTCATCGGGAAGCACCGGCGCTGTCCTGGTAGGCGGCACCATCCTGGTAGGCAGAATCAGAGGCGTGGAGCGGGCTCCCATCGCTGTCATGATCCCCACAAAGAAGGGTGTTTCCCTTCTGATAGACGGAGGCGCCAATGTTGATGCCCGTCCATCTCAGCTGGTTCAGTTTGCCCAGATGGGTTCCATGTATATGGAAAATGCCCTTGGCATTGCCTCCCCGAAGGTCGGGATCGTCAATAACGGATCTGAAGATGACAAGGGGAATGCCCTGGTGAAGGATACATTTCCTCTCCTTAAGGAGACCAGGGAGCTGAACTTCATTGGCAGTGTTGAACCCAGGGATATTCCTTTTGGGGTTTGTGATGTTATTGTCTGTGACGCTTTTGTCGGCAATGCTATCCTGAAAATGTACGAGGGGACAGCTGCTGCCCTTCTGGATATCATTAAAGGGAGCCTGACCAGCTCACTCAGAGCAAAAATCGGAGCTCTGTTGATCAAACCGGCTCTGAAAAGCACCTTAAAAACCTTTGACGCCACGCAATACGGTGGAGCTCCTCTCCTGGGCATAAAAGGTCTGGTGGTAAAGACCCACGGCAGTGCCAAGGCCGGTGAAATACACAATGCTATCCTTCAGTGTGTGCAATTCCGCCAGCATGACATTGCCAGGAAAATTGAGGAACGCCTGGGGGTATCCAAGGGATAAGGCTTTCATGGAATCAGGTTGCCAGGCAGCGTACACTCTGTGCAGTAAACGTATCGTATGCGCACGAATCTTCTGCAGATTCATACGTAGTTCCCGTTTCCCATATATGAGGAGGAAGAAACAGAATGAAGCCTGAGTTATCGAAACTCAGTGAATTGGAAAACAGAATTGACTATCACTTTCACCAGCCGGAGATCCTGTATCACGCCATGATGCACAGCTCCTACGCCAATGAAAGCGGAAAGGGAAGGCTGGGAAGCAATGAAAGACTGGAATTTCTGGGAGATGCTGTGCTGGAAGTGGTCAGCAGTGAATTTCTCTATGCTCATTATCCAAAGCTTTCCGAAGGAGAATTGACGAAGCGGCGTGCCTCCATGGTCTGTGAACCGACACTGGCCATCTGTGCCCGCCGTTTTGAACTCCCCCAATACCTTCTTCTGGGCAAAGGAGAGGAAATGACAGGAGGGAGAAAAAGGGATTCCATCATTTCCGATGCCACGGAAGCTTTGATCGGGGCTATTTATCTGGATGGCGGTTTTGCCAGCGCCAAGCAGTTTATTCTCAGATTTATTTTGAATGATATTGAAAATACCCGGCTTTTTTATGACAGTAAAACAGTCCTTCAGGAATTGGCTCAGGACAAAGGCGAAAGTGTGGAGTATGTCCTGGTGGGCGAAACGGGTCCGGATCACGATAAGAAATTTATCGTAGAAGCCTGGGTAGGAGGAGCCTGCCTGGGATGTGGCAGCGGGCATACCAAAAAGGCTGCTGAGCAGGCAGCCGCCAGCCAGGCGATACAAAAATTCGCTTACGTACAGACAGAATAATAGCTTATGTACTTAAAAAACATTGAAGTGCAGGGATTTAAATCCTTTGCCCAAAAAATCAATTTTGAATTTCATAACGGCATCACCGGAATTGTAGGGCCAAACGGCAGCGGCAAGAGCAACGTAGCCGACGCGGTGCGTTGGGTGTTGGGTGAGCAGAGTGCGAAACAGCTGCGAGGCGGGAATATGCAGGATGTCATTTTTTCCGGGACGCAGACCAGAAAGGCTTTAAGCTTTGCCTCAGTTGCCATCACCCTGGACAATTCCGATCATGTTCTTCCTATCGATTTTTCGGAGGTAACGGTAACAAGACGTCTGTATCGTTCCGGTGAAAGCGAATATCTGATTAATCAGAGCGCCTGCAGGCTCAGGGATATCCAGGAACTGTTTTATGATACAGGCATCGGAAAAGAAGGCTATTCCATCATAGGTCAGGGTCAGATCGACAAGATTCTGAGTGGAAAGCCTGAGGAACGCAGGGAACTCTTTGATGAAGCGGCAGGGATTGTCAAATTCAAAAGGAGAAAGACGGCGACACTGAAAAAACTGGAGGACGAGGAACAAAATCTCGTCCGTGTGACAGATATCCTCAGCGAACTGGAACGCCAGATTGGCCCTTTGGAAAAACAGGCAGAGGCGGCCAGAAAATATCTGAGTCTGAGGGAACGCCAGCACAGACTGGATGCCAATTTCTTCCTCTCAGAAGAGGCAAGGATATCCCGGGAGCTTTCCCAGATCGAAGAAAAGCTGTCAGTCTCCACGCAGGAGCTGGAGCAAAGAAAAAAAGAATATGAGGATATCCGCAGGGAATATGATCATCTCGAAGCCGATATCCGGCAGTTGGATCTTTCCCTGGGGGAGCTAAGGGAGAAAGCACAAAAAAGCGCCCTTACCCGGCAACAGCAAACCGGCAGGATTGATGTTCTGAAGGAGCAGATCCTGGCACAGATCCACAGTCTGGAAATACGTGCTGCAAGGCTGGATGCCATCGGAACCGAGCTTAGCTCCAGGCAGGGGGAAGAATCCGAGCTGCAAAAGGAGAAAAATCTCCTTCAGACCCAGATCAGAAAGCTCCAGGAGGAGCTTTCCCTTCAGGAGGAACAGCTCGACGAGGTTCATAATGATGAGGCAGCCTGCGAAAAAGCCATTACAGAAGGGAAGGATGAAGTATTCTCCTTGCTGGAGGAACGGTCTAATACAAAAGGAAAGCTTCAGCGCTTTGAAGCCCTGATGGAACAGATCAATATCCGCAAGGCCCAGATCAGTCAAAGACTGATTCAGGGCAAAAGCGATGAAGTCCAAATCGGCCAGCAGGCTCAAAAAGCCCAGGAGGACATCCTTCGTATCCAGGGGGATATTTCTGAGCTGGCCAATCGTCAGACAGAGGCAGAAAAAAGCCTGGAGGAGCTTACAGCCACCATACATGGGCAAAATGATCAGCTGCAGATCGGGCAGGCGGCCTTTCACCGGGAAAGTGCCCGGCTGGAATCACTGCAGAACATGGCAGAGCGCTATGATGGGTATGGCAGCAGCATTCGCCGGGTCATGGAGCAGAAGGCAAAGGTGCCAGGTCTTCTGGGCGTCGTGGCGGATCTGATCCAGACAGATAAAAAATATGAGCTGGCCATAGAGACAGCTTTGGGCGGCAGCATCCAGCATATTGTAACGGATCAGGTGGACGTGGCCAGGCAAATGATCGATTATCTGAAGAAAAACCGTCTGGGAAGGGCGACCTTTTTACCTTTGGAAAGTCTCTCGGAGAAAAAGGAATTCAGGCCTGTTCAGGCTCTGTCGGAGAAGGGAGTGCTGGGAACCGCAGATACTCTGGTGCAGACCCAGGATCGCTTCCGAATTCTGGCGGAATCTCTCCTGGGAAGAATCCTTGTGGTGGATACCATGGACAACGCTGTTCTGATCGCCAGAAAGTATCATTATTCGCTCCGACTGGTTACCCTGGAGGGGGATTCCTTTAGTCCGGGGGGCTCCATGACAGGCGGCGCTTATAAAAACAACAGTAACCTCCTGGGCAGACGCAGGGAGATAGAAGAGCTGAAGGCCAGCATTCAGGCCCTGGAAAAGGATCTGAATGAGATGGCAGAAACGATAGAGAAAAACAGGGAGAAAAGAAACCTTGTCCGTGACAGCCTGACGCAGTTGGCTTCCGATCTGGCAGAAAAGCAGGTGGAATTAAACACAGCCACGCTTCTGCTGGAATCCCAAAGGGAAAAAATGACACAGATTCAGGATGAATACCGGGCTATTGCCCATTCTCAGGAAGAGCTGAAAGAGGATGAGTCCAGGATCCGGCAGGAAAGCCGGGAGGTAAACGATCAGTTGAATGCCTCTGCCAGGGATGAGGGAGAGATCAATGATTTCCTGGAGGAGAAACAAAAAGAGCTGGATGAACTAAGACTGAAGGAGCAGGCACTGAACACTCAGGCAGAGCAGACCAGACTTTCTTTTTCAACCTCTTCTCAAAAGGCAGAATATATCCAGGCAAGCCTGAACCGGCTCGCTCAGGAGCAAAAAGCTCTCCTTGCCGAACAGGAGGAGATTCAGAGGAGTCTTGGCCAGGTTGAGAGGGAGCGGCAGGAGAAGGAAGAAGAGATCCAGGGCTTACAAGAGAGCATTGGCATGCTCATGACGCAGGAAGAGGAAGCACGAAGGGAGATCCTGCTTCAGGAAAAAATAAAAGAAGAAAAGAGTGCCGTTCACAAGGGCCTTTTCTCCAGAAGCGATGAAACCTCCGGACAGATCAGCCTGCTGGATAAGGAATGTTATCGTCTGAAAAGCCAGGCAGAAAGATTGGAAGAAAGAAAAGAGACCCAGATTTCCTATCTGTGGGATGAGTATCAGATGACGCCGCATGAGGCAGAGGAATTTCGGATGGATCCCGTGCCGGATGTGAAGGAGATGCAAAAGGAACTGGGCAGCATCCGGGAGGAGATCCGCAAATTAGGGGCTGTCAATCCCAATGCGATAGAGGAATATAAGGAACAATCGGAACGATATGGCTTTATGTCCGGCCAATATCAGGATCTGGTTCAGGCAAAGAAAACGCTGGAGGGCATCATTCTGGAGCTGGATGAGGGAATGCGCAAGCAGTTTACGGAAAAATTCCGGGAGATTCAGAAGGAGTTTGACCATACCTTCCAGGAGCTTTTTGGCGGAGGAAAGGGAACCCTTCTGCTGGAGGAAGACCAGGATATTCTCGAGGCAGGGATCCGTATTATTTCGCAGCCTCCAGGCAAAAAGCTTCAGAATATGATGCAGCTGTCCGGCGGAGAAAAAGCGCTGACTGCCATAGCCCTGCTGTTTGCCATCCAAAACCTCAAGCCGTCACCCTTCTGCCTTCTGGATGAGATTGAGGCAGCGCTGGATGATTCCAATGTGGGACGGTTCGCCGGATATCTGCAGAAGCTGACAAAATCGACGCAGTTCATCATTATCACACACCGCAGAGGTACCATGAACGCTGCTGACCGACTGTATGGCATCACCATGCAGGAGAAGGGAGTGTCAGCCCTTGTATCGGTGGATCTGGTTGAAAGCCAGTTATCCTGACAGGTCAGCAGCTCACACTTGCTGAGAGCTGCGCATGAGACAGTATTAGTTGCCCCTTACAAATGGATGAGGAAGGGAGAATTTTTATATGGCGGAGGAAAAGAAGAAGGGCTTTTTTAAACGGCTCGTCAGTGGCCTGGCAAAAACCCGCGATAACATTGTTGCCGGTTTCGATAATCTGTTTTCCGGATTTTCCAGCATAGATGAAGATTTTTATGAAGAACTGGAAGAAATCCTGATCATGGGTGACATCGGGATCAACGCCACAAACGCTATCCTGACAAGACTCAGGGAACAGGTGGCGCAACAGCATATCAAGGAGCCTGCTCAGTGCAAGGAGATTCTGATTCGCAGTATCAAAGAGCAGATGGTTGTGGACAGCACAGATTATGAATTTGAGAACAGAAAATCAGTCATCCTTGTCATCGGAGTAAACGGGGTCGGAAAGACGACTTCCGTGGGTAAATTGGCCGGACTGCTCAAGAGTCAGGGAAAGAAGGTGATTCTTGCGGCTGCCGATACCTTCCGGGCAGCAGCGGGAGAGCAGCTGACGCTTTGGGCCAACAAAGCAGGCGTGGAACTGATCGGAGGCCAGGCCGGAGCGGATCCGGCTGCCGTGATCTACGACGCGGTTGCCGCAGCGAAGGCAAGGAATGCGGATATTCTGATCTGTGATACCGCGGGACGTCTTCACAACAAGAAAAACCTGATGGAGGAGCTGCGGAAAATATACCGGATCCTCGAGAAGGAATATCCTGAAGCCTATCTGGAAACCCTGGTGGTGCTGGATGGTACGACAGGCCAGAATGCTCTTGCCCAGGCGAGAGAGTTTTCACAGGTGGCAAAGGTTAACGGGATCATTCTGACAAAGCTGGACGGAACAGCCAAGGGCGGCATCGCCGTGGCAATCCAGTCTGAGCTTGATATCCCAGTGAAATATATCGGAGTGGGAGAGAAGATCGACGATCTGCAGAAATTTGATGCCGATGCCTTTGTGGACGCACTGTTTCTTAGAAAGGATCATAACGAATGTTAACGCTGGAAAGCTTTGAGCAGGCATCGGAGATTGTCGGGAGGGTAACACAGGAAACCAAGCTGATCAAGAGCAGCTATTTTTCTGATCTGACCGGCAACAGGGTTTTTTTTAAACCGGAAAACATGCAGCGCACCGGTTCATTCAAGGTACGCGGCGCCTACTACAAGATCAGTACCCTTTCCGATGAAGAAAGGCAAAGGGGACTGATCGCTGCCTCAGCCAGCAATCATGCTCAGGCTGTCGCCTATGCGGCCAGCAAATACCATACTAAGGCAGTGATTGTCATGCCCACCACGACTCCTATGATCATGGTGGAGAGGACCAAGAGCTATGGAGCGGATGTGATCCTCAAGGGGGATTTTATCGGAGAATCCTGTGCCTATGCCAAAGAACTGGCCAGCCAGGAGGGGTATACCTTCATCCATCCTTTTGATGATCTTGCCGTCGCCACAGGCCAGGGAACCATTGCCATGGAGATCATTCAGGAGCTCCCCCTGGTGGATTATATCCTGGTTCCTGTGGGCGGGGGCGGTATAGCGACAGGAGTGTCTACCCTGGTAAAGATGCTTAATCCCCATATCAAGGTGATTGGTGTGGAATCGGCTGGGGCAGCCTGTCTCTCCCTCTCCCTGGCAAGAGGAGAGGTTACCCCTTTAGAGCATGTCAATACCATTGCAGACAGTACTGCTGTCAAGGAGCCAGGGGAGCAGCTTTTCCCTTATCTGCAGGAAAACCTGGATCATGTCATCCTGGTAGAGGACGATGAACTGATTGTTGCTTTTCTGGATATGGTGGAAAATCACAAAATGGTTGTGGAGAATGCAGGGCTCTTGACAGTGGCTGCTCTCAGGCATCTGGATTTCACCGGAAAAAAGGTGGTTTCTGTCATCAGCGGCGGAAATATGGATATGATCACCCTGTCCTCTGTGGTTCAGCATGGCCTGATTGCCAGAGACAGGATATTTACGGTTTCCGTCCTTATTCCTGACAAACCGGGTGAGCTGGTTCGGGTAGCCAGTCTCATCGCCAATAACCAGGGAAATGTCATCAAGCTGGAGCACAATCAGTTTGTAACCACCAACCGCAACATGGCGGTGGAACTCAAGATCACTATGGAGGCTTTCGGAACCGACCACAAGAATCAGATTGTCCACGCCCTTGAGGACGCCGGTTGCCGGCCTAAAGTAATCCGGACCAACCTTTAAACCCAGCAGCTTTTCCCAAAATCCCCATATAATTGTCAAGAAAAAATGCTTGACACAGAAGAAGGAATACGATAAGATAGGTTCGCTGTTCATTCAGCGCTTTAACCTGCGCTGCGGGGCGCGTGTCATCACAGTTGACAGAAAACGGCGTATTGTTGTTTTCTGTAACGGTGAAGAGAAGGTGACTGGGCAGTGACAGGATAGGCAGGTGTTTGAAATGGAGCGGTTTGTAGAACGCACTCTTTTATACGATTTTTACGGAGAATTGCTCACGAAGAGACAGCAGGAAATCTATGAAAGCGTGGTCCTGGAGGATTATTCCCTCAGCGAGGTGGCTGAAGATCAGCATGTAAGCCGCCAGAGCATCCATGACATGGTGCGGCGCTGCGACAAAATCCTGGAAGGATACGAAGAACGCCTCCATTTGGTAGAAAAGTTTCTCACGATCCGTGATAAGATTGCCCAGGTGGAAACGCTTGCCGTCGAGCTTGGGGCAGAGAAGATCCTTAGGATCTGCAAAGAGATACAGGGAGAATTATAATTTATGGCATTTGAGAGCTTATCTGAAAAGCTTCAGAATGTATTCAAAAAACTGCGCAGCAAGGGTCTTTTGACAGAAGAAGATGTAAAAACTGCTCTTAAGGAAGTCAAGATGGCTCTCCTTGAAGCTGACGTAAATTTTAAGGTTGTCCGGCAGTTTACAAAATCGGTTCAGGAGCAGGCTGTAGGGCAGGGTGTGATGAACGGTCTGAACCCCGGCCAGATGGTCATCAAGATCGTCAATGAGGAGTTGGTAAAGCTGATGGGGGAGGAGCTCGTGGAGCTTCCGCTAAAGCCAGGCAATGATATCAACGTCATCATGATGGTCGGTCTGCAGGGCTCAGGAAAGACCACCAGTGCTGCCAAACTGGCCGGAAAACTGAAGTCTTCCGGCAAACGTCCTCTTCTGGTTGCCTGCGATATTTACCGCCCGGCTGCCATCACACAGTTGGAGGTGAATGCAGGCAGCGTCGGCGTGGAGGTTTTCTCCATGGGAACCAGGCATAAGCCTGTGGACATTGTCAAGGCGGCCATGGAGCATGCCAGGGCAAATCAGCAGAATGTTGTGATCATTGATACGGCTGGACGGCTTCATATCGATGAAGGTATGATGCAGGAGCTGGCTGATATCAAGGCCGGAGTCCAGGTAGATACGACCATCCTCGTCGTAGATGCTATGACCGGGCAGGATGCCGTTACCGTTGCCAGCACCTTCTCAGAGAAGGTTGGGATTGACGGCATTATTCTTACCAAGCTGGACGGTGATACCCGAGGCGGCGCCGCTCTTTCTATCCGGGCGGTGACGCATAAACCCATCTATTATGCCGGCATGGGCGAAAAGCTGGATGATCTGGAGCCTTTCTATCCTGACCGCATGGCCTCCCGTATTCTGGGAATGGGAGATGTCATGAGTCTGATCGAAAAAGCCGAGGCCGCCTTGGACAAGGATAAGGCCGAGGAGATGTCCCGAAAGTTCAAGAAAATGGACTTCGACTTTAACGACTATCTCACCAGCTTTGACCAGGTCAAGAACATGGGCGGCATTTCAAGTGTCCTGAATATGCTTCCGGGCATGGGCAACAAATCCCAGGAATTGGAGGGCATGATCGATGAAGATGCCATTGGCAGGACAAAAGCGATTATCCTGTCCATGACGCCGCAGGAGAGAGGCAATCCGGGACTTTTAAATCCTTCCCGCAAGAAGCGCATCGCAAAAGGCGCAGGGGTGGATCTGCAGGAGGTTAACCGTCTGGTAAAGCAGTTTGAGCAGACGAAAAAGATGATGAAACAGATGCCAGGGCTGATGGGCAACGGGAAGGCCGGTAAATTCGGAAAGTTCCGTCTTCCGTTCTGATTTTCCCTAACTAAGGGACAGAATTTGCAGCAGCTCTGCTGGTTTTTGATTTATGCGCATCATATATATAATTTTACAAAGTCATAAAGGAGGACTAAAAAATGGCAGTAAAGATCAGGCTCAGGAGAATGGGAAAAAAGAAAGCGCCTTTCTACAGGATCGTTGTAGCGGACTCCCGCGATAAGCGCGATGGACGTTTTATCGAAGAGATCGGTACCTATGATCCGAACCAGGAGCCGAGCGCTTATCAGATAAATGAAGAAGCAGCAAAGAAATGGCTTTCTGTTGGTGCTCAGCCTACAGATGTAGTAGCAAGGCTCCTTAAAAAGGCCGGTATTGAGAAATAATCGTACGACATGTTACTTTTGGCTCCTGCGCAGCATAGCCATAAGTCTCGTCGAGATACCGGACAGTGAGGTATGTGATGAAAAGACTGGTTGAAGTAATTGCAAAATCTCTTGTGGAAAATCCGGATGAGGTAGTTGTGACCGAGACCGAAAAGGATGACGAAATCGTGATCGAGCTGAAGGTAGGGGCGTCCGATATGGGTAAGGTAATCGGCCGCCAGGGCAGGATTGCCAAAGCCATTCGCACGGTTGTGAAAGCGGCATCTTCCAAGAGCAGCAAAAGAGTTGTTGTAGATATTGCCCAGTGACCGGGAATCCTTCCAAAGGTTTCTGCTGGGTACAGATCCTAAAAACAGGAGCTGTGATTGGCACAGCTCCTGTTTTTCTATTTTTATGGCAGGGGCGCCGAAAGGAAGATGTCACCTGAGCATGAAGTGGTTGCCTGCCAGAAGAAAGGGAACAAGATATGCAGGATTTTTTGAGAGTGGGGGTCATCACAAGCACCCATGGATTACATGGAGAAGTAAAGGTATATCCCACGACGGATCTGGAACGTTTTGAGGAGCTCGGATATTGCCTTCTGGATACGGGCAAGGGTAAAAGGCAGCTGGATATTGAGTCTGTCCGTTATTTTAAGAACCTTGTGATCCTTAAATTTCAGGGAATAGATGATATCAATGAGATAGAAAAGTATAAAGGGCATGATCTGTGGATTGCCCGGGAAGACGCCCAGCCTTTGGAAGACGGTGAATACTATATCGGTGATCTGATCGGAATGGCAGTTGTGCTCGAGGATGGAACAGATTTTGGGACCGTGAAGGACGTGATGCAGACCGGTGCGAATGATGTGTATGTAGTTTCCTCCAGGGAAAACGGCGAAGTATTGCTGCCGGCCATAAAGGATTGTATCCTGGATGTGGATCCCGAAAAAAACCGGATGATTATCCATCTTATGAAAGGACTGCTGTCATGAGATTTCATGTGCTGACCCTTTTTCCCGAAATGATCCTGGCAGGGATGAATACCAGTATTATTGGCAGGGCAATAGAGAAGAAATTGCTGGATATTGAGGCTGTCAATATCCGTGACTATGCCTTCAATAAACATCAGAAGGTGGATGATTACACGTATGGGGGAGGAGCGGGGATGCTGATGCAGGCTGAGCCGGTATACCTGTGCTGGGAAGCCGTGTGCTCCCGCCTTCCCAAACCCGCCCGTACTGTCTACCTGACTCCGCAGGGAAGGGTTTTCAACCAGAAACTGGCCCGGGAGTTGGCCGAGGAGGAAGAGCTTGTCTTTCTTTGCGGCCATTATGAGGGAATTGATGAGCGGGTGATAGAGGAGATTGTCACAGACCCGGTCTCTATAGGGGATTATGTGCTGACCGGAGGAGAACTGCCTGCCATGGTCGTGATGGACGCAGTAGCCCGCATGGTGCCCGGCGTTCTTTCCAATGAAGCCTCCTCCGAGTCGGAAACCTTCTCTGACAGCCATTTGTTGGAATACCCCCAGTATAGCCGCCCGGAGGTTTGGCATGGGAAAAGAGTCCCCGAAGTGCTGCTTTCCGGCCACCACCAGAAAGTGGATGCCTGGAGAAGGGAACAGCAGATCCGCCGAACCTTCCTCTATCGTCCGGACCTGTTGCATGGAGCTGATCTGACCAATAAGGAATGGCAGATGGTAAGGGAGTGGAAAAAAGAGAAGAGGGCAGCGCCGGAACATGAGGCTGAAACTGACGGACTGCTAAGGAATGAGGACATAAAGCATGAAGACATCTGATTTTACGTACGAGCTGCCTAAGGATCTGATCGCTCAGGATCCACTGGAGGACAGGAGTGCATCCCGTCTGATGAGACTTGACAGGAAAACGGGGGAAATCCGGCATCTCCATTTTACGGATATTCTTACCTTTTTGAATCCGGGCGACTGCCTGGTGGTAAATGACACTAAGGTGATTCCCGCCAGATTGTATGGCATAAAAAAAGAGACGGGGGCCCTGGTTGAGATCCTGTTGCTTAAGAGAATGGAAGACAACACATGGGAGTGTCTGGTTAAGCCAGGCAAAAAAGCTCGTCCCGGAACGGTTTTATCCTTCGGGGAAGGCCGGCTTTTGGGAGAGATTCTGAAGGTGACGGAGGACGGAAATCGTTGGATCCGTTTCTCCTATGAGGGTATCTTTGAAGAGCTGCTGGATGAGCTGGGAGAGATGCCGCTGCCTCCCTATATCACCCATAAGCTTCAGGATAAAAACCGTTATCAGACCGTCTATGCCAAGCATGAGGGTTCTGCGGCAGCGCCTACGGCAGGGCTTCATTTTACCCGTGAGCTGCTGGACAAAGCCAGGGAAAAGGGAGTCAAGATTGCCCATATTACCCTGCATGTGGGGTTAGGAACCTTTCGCCCCGTCAAAGCAGAGGATGTAGAGCAGCATCATATGCATTCAGAGTACTTCCGGATCGAAGCGGATCAGGCAGCTCTCATGAATAAAGCCCGGCAGGAGGGGCACCGCATCATAGCTGTAGGTACCACCAGCTGCCGGACTCTGGAGTCCGCCTGCGGCCTGGACGGTGTGATACCGGCCAAGAGCGGCTGGACGGACATTTTTATTTATCCCGGATATGAATTCCGTGCCATCGATGCCCTGATCACCAATTTCCACCTGCCGGAATCCACCCTGCTGATGCTGGTGAGTGCCTTCGCAGGAAAGGATAAGGTGTTCTCAGCCTATGAGGAGGCCGTGCGGGAAAGATACCGCTTTTTTTCCTTTGGTGATGCGATGCTGATCGAATGAGCTGCCGAATCGCAGAGAGGCGGAAGCACTTCCCCTACCCTATGAAATATAAGAATTTAATTCTTCAATTTTGTTCATGATCCGGTCATATTCATCTCCCTCTGCCGGGGTGGGCCTGTAGTCATTATAATCCCATTCAGCGCTGACTCTGGCCGGTATGATCGTGACTTCTCCGGGGACAACGCCTTCTTTACTGACAGTGAAATCCTGCTGGATGATCATGGTATCCATATCATAAGGATTGGTATTTCCTCCGAAACAGAAATTTCCCAGGCCGTAGAAAATCTGAACCCCCTTGTATTCCTCTATGCCCTGAAGGACATGGGGATGGCTTCCCCATACCAGATCCGCCCCTAAGTCTACGGCCAGGCGTCCTAAGTAGTATTCATTGGAATCCGGCTCATATTCCAGTTCGTTTCCCCAATGAAATACAGCGATGATCAGGTCTGCTCCGCCGTCCTTAAGCTTCTGCATATTGGCACGAAGCTGAGGCTCCCGTAAAAGATGGTCATCCAGCTCGTAGATGCCCAAAAGGCCGACCTTGATTCCCTTGACATCGATGAAAGCGACATCGTCATAGCCAAAAGTAACCATACCGGAAGCCTTAAGATTGGTCAGGGTGTCCTGATAGCTTTTTTCTCCGTAGTCATGGCTGTGGTTGTTGGCGGTATTGCAGGCTTCAACACTGCTGTCTGAGAGGATATAGGCATATTCCGGATCTCCCTTGAAGGCAAATTCTTTGTCCTCACGCTGAGTCTCATAGGTGAGAGTCCCTTCAAAGTTGGTGACGGTCAGATCATCCGTCTCAAAGATCCCTCTGACATTTTCCAGGAAATAGTCCTTGCCATACATCTCATAGTACAGATTGAAGCTGGTGCTGTAATCAAAATTTTCATCCGTACCCAGAATATTGTCTCCGCAGCAGGTGATCTTTATCGTGGTGGCTTCATCCTTGGCGTAAGAGCGGACGGGAGTGACAACAGAAGTAGAGCCCCCCGTCTCTGGCGAAGAGATATTCCCGGGTGACGAATCGGACTGCTTTTTATAGGTCACGATCAGGCTGGCTGCGCCGGGTTGTACCTCCGAGAGGGTGGCGGTTCTGGCAGGACTGGGGGAGGCTGTTTCCAAAGAGCCGGTATGATTCGTCATGGCTGTTTCAGACGGGGCAGGAGCAGCATCGCGTCGATTTGTCACGATCAGGGAAATCACCAGAACAAGAAGAGCCAGAAAGGCGGTGCCGGCTCCGGCCAGAACCATCCAACGCCCTTTTTCGGGCAAGGGCAGGTCGGATAATCTAAATTTCGGCAGCCTGATTCTGCTGACGAAGGACCGTATTCCTGATACCAGACCGGAAAGAACATCCTTTAGTTTTGAAATGATGGATTCTTGTTTCCTCTTGTTCATTTTTCAGATCCTACCTTGTCTATGGATTGTCGTTTGTAACCACCAAGTGGTGCGGCTTACCTTTCTTTTTACCCTAATAGTATAGAATCTGTTCCAAATCCTGTCAATGAAATTCGTGCGCATACTATACGTCATTCTTATCGTAACCACATCCCGTGTCGTGGATTCCTTTACAGCCACATCCCCTTGCATTTTTACTTTTTTTGATACAATGGAACTACTCAGATCAGCAGCTCGCATTTGCTGCCAGCTGCGTATGAGACAGTTTGAGCAGTTTGCAGAAGGAGGATTTGTAATGAATACAGAACATAAATCATTATTTCGATCCCTGTTTTCCCTTTTTCTGTCGTTAAGTCTTGTTTTCAGTCTGTTTATTGCCGTTGCCCTGCCGGCAGTGGCTGCGTCAGACTATTGGGATGACGACGAGATTGAAGTCGAAGAGGACGGCAGCTATACCAGCAAGGAGGAGGTAGCCCTCTACCTGCATACCTATGGGAAGCTTCCGGGCAATTTTATCACCAAAAAGGAAGCCAAGGCTCTCGGCTGGCAAAGCAGTAAGGGGAATCTTGACAAGGTTGCTCCCGGAAAAAGCATAGGAGGAGATCACTTCGGCAATTATGATAAGCTTCTGCCCGAGAAGAAGGGGCGGTCCTACAAGGAGTGCGACATCAATTTCAACGGCAGCTACCGCGGTGCGGAGAGGATCATCTATTCCGATGATGGACTGATCTTCTATACGAATGATCATTATCAGACCTTTGAGCAGCTTTATTAATCTATGATTCCAGTGCAAAAAGCCTGTTTCCACGGCAAGCCTGCCTGCCAGTGGCAGGCCTTCGGCAACGACCGGTTCTGATGCCTGGTGGGCATCGTTTTTGCAGTATAATCATCTATGTTGAAAAGAAAGATAAGAGGCAAAGGAAAATGCGAATTGCAGCGATAAAGGGGGCAGACTTTAAAAACCGTGAACAGATCCATGAGTACCTGGCCGGGATTTTGGAATTTCCGCCGTACTATGGAAAGAACCTGTCCGCCCTCTATGATGTTCTGACAGAGACAGATCTCAAGACCCAGATCAGGATCGACTATGAAAACATGCTGGATCAGGAGATGATCGAGTACCTGGACAGGATGGTACAGGTGATCACAGATGCGGCCGCGGGTAATCCCGATC
The DNA here is from genome assembly GCA_017515325.1 of Blautia sp. Classification (GTDB taxonomy): domain Bacteria; phylum Bacillota; class Clostridia; order Lachnospirales; family Lachnospiraceae; genus Blautia_A. The sequence goes on along the minus strand of JAFWGA010000040.1, from coordinate 9,240 downwards.
TTGAGCTTATTGTAAACCGGGCCTAAGCCAAGAAGCACAACGTGCTGTGTAATTACAGTCGTCCGGATGAAAAAGGCAGGAGGGCGCTTTCCCTGGCATGCTGCAAAGGCATGCCAGGGAAAGCGCCCTCGTCAATCTGAACAAAGATAACGTGGTCTGGCCCGGTCAAGGCTGATGTTCATTTGGCAAAGCGGAAGAGATCAGAATAGAATCCAGGATAAGAGATACTGACACAATCTGCCTGCCTGATATCCAGCTCCCCTTCACAGACAGCCCCGGCCACAGCCAGAGCCATGGCAATACGATGATCATGAAAGGAGTCTACCTCTGCGCCGTGCAGAGCTTTTCCGCCATGGATGATCATGCCATCCTCGGTAGCCTCTATGTCCGCCCCCATAGCCTGCAGTCCTTCTGTCATGGCGGTGATTCTGTCGGATTCCTTCACCCTGAGTTCGGCGGCGTCGCGAATGATGGTGGTTCCTTGGGCAAAAGCAGCCATTACAGCCAGAACCGGCAGCTCATCGATCAGGGTTGGGATCATGTCCTTTTCAATGACCACCCCATGCAGGCGGCAGGGTCTGACCAGGATATCGGCATAGGGCTCTGCCTCATGATTTTCATCCAGAATATCAAAATCCGCTCCCATAGCCCGAGCCGCTTTAAGGAAACCATCGCGGGTGGGATTGATCCCTACATGCTTCACCAGCAGCTCTCCCCTTGGAGCCAGCATCCCTAAGGCGAGGAAATATGCCGCAGAGGAAATGTCCCCGGGGACAAAAATGTCCTGGCCTTTTAGAAGCGGCTGAGGCATGACAGTACAGGTTGTGTTCTCAGAGCTGATCTGTGCCCCAAAGCTTTTCAACATGACTTCTGTGTGATTGCGGGACAGGGCAGGCTCGGTGACGCTGCTGGGGCCGTCCGCGTATAGACCGGCAAGAATGATACAGGACTTTACCTGTGCGGAAGCCACCTTGGTCTGATACGCAATGCCATGAAGATGCCGCCCTTCGATGATAAGGGGCAGTCTGTCGTCATGATTGAGGCTGTGGATATCAGCCCCCATCTCCCGTAAAGGCTCCATAATCCTTTTCATCGGGCGGGAGCACAAAGAGGCGTCGCCGGTCAGAGAGGAGGAAAAGGACTGTCCGGCAAGAATGCCGCTGATCAGCCTGGCAGTTGTCCCAGAGTTGCCTGCATCCATAACCCTTCCGGCCTGGTTTAATCCATGCAGGCCTTTTCCGTGGATGAGATATTCCTGCCCGGACTTTTCGATGGAAAGCCCCATAGAAGAGAAGCAGCTGATGGTGGAAAGGCAGTCTGCGCTTTCCAGAAAGTTCCTGACCCGGGTTGTTCCCTGAGCCAAAGAGCCGATCATGACTGCCCGGTGAGAAATGGATTTATCCCCCGGAACTGTGATTTCACCCTCGACTTTTTTGATTTTTGCGATACGCATGAAAAATCTCCTTTATCCCTGGTAGGTGATATAATTTCTTTTGGTCAGAAGGGCATGTCCCTTTGCCATGGAATCCGGATCATAGAATTCAATTTTCAGAACACCCTGTTCATATTCCCGATTGTGAATGATACCGATATTTTTGATACTGATGCCTTCCGTGGCAAGTACTGTGGCAATGGATGCGATTCCTCCTGCCTCGTCGGCCAGATCCACATATATCGTATACACCTTGCTGATGGGTCCGCTGGTCCGTACATCAATGGAATTTCGGTATTCTCGGGAGCTTTCGAACAGGTCATAGATATATCCCTGATTCCGGTCATCGATCTGGCAGCGAACCTGCACCAGCATGCGGATATAGGCATCAAGCACCTGGGAGATGTTTTCCCTGTTTTCCAGGCAGATCTGCTGCCACATTTCGGGGGAAGAGGAGGCAATCCTGGTGATGTCCCTGAAGCCACCGGCGGCGATCATCTTCATATAATAAGGTTCTGTGTCAAGCTGTTTCACCAGATTTACCAGGCAGGAGGCAATCAGGTGAGGCAGGTGGCTGACTCCCGCCGTGATGAAATCATGCTCCTGGCAGGTCAGAACCATGGGGATTGCACCGATGGAGGAAACGATCTCTGTCAGGTCAGAAATTGCCGAAACGGGAACCTCTCCCCCCGGTGTGAGAATATAATAGGCATTTTCCAGAAGGCGGTCACTGGAGAAGGCATAGCCGGAACGCTCGGAGCCCGCCATCGGGTGCCCTCCGATAAAGACATGGTCAAGCCCCAGACTGCGGGCAGCTTCGTGGATGCTCCCCTTAACCGAGCCTACGTCAGTCATGATGGCTCCTGGCTTAATCCGGGATCCGAGAGACTTCAGATGGGAAAGGTTAACTTCTACCGGGGCGCAAAGAAAGATCAGATCACACTCGGAAAACCTGGGGTCATTTTCTTCCAGGACGACATCTATAATTCCCTCCCCCAGGGCTGCGGCCAGAGACTCTTTGGAACGGTTGTAGGCAAAGAGCCGCCAGTCAGGGTGAACACGGCGAATGGATTTGGCGATCGACCCTCCGATCAGCCCCAATCCCACAAAACCAATGGTTTTCATGCTTAGATTCCTTTCATGCTTTCGTGCTTATCAATGATTGTAACTGCGCGGCACTTTGTCCTTTGCAGCTACAGCAGCCGGAGGCTTATGATCAACAACAAATGTGACTACGCAGCACTTTGGGCTTCGCAGTTACCGTAAAAACACGGTTTTCGTTGACTCTCATATTTTAAAAGAGCTCTCTTTAAAAGTCAATCAGGGAAAAATGAGGGAAAAAAGACTGTGAAAAATTCATAATTTACTTGAAAGTGTGTCTGAAATTTAGTACACTGTTAGCCATATAAGATTTTCAGGGAGGTTATCAAATGCAAGTTTACAAGACTGATCAGATTCGCAATGTCGTTCTATTGGGTCATGGCAGCGCAGGAAAGACCACACTCGCAGAGGCTATGGCATTTCTGGGAGGGCTTACCAGCAGACAGGGCCGTGTCGAGGATGGCAATACCATCAGCGATTTCGATAAGGAAGAGACCAAGAGGGGCTTTTCTATCTCCACATCCCTGATTCCCATACCGTGGCAGAAATGCAAGATCAATATCCTGGATGCCCCCGGATATTTTGACTTTGTCGGCGAGGCAGAGGAAGCTGTTAGCGCTGCCGACGCTGCTATTATTGTAGTTTCCGGCAAGGCCGGTGTGCAGGTCGGGACGCAGAAGGCCTGGAATCTGTGTGAGAAATATAAGCTTCCCCGTTTTATTTTCATCACGGATATGGATGTGGAAGATGTCTCCTTTGACCAGATCGTTGATGATCTTACCGAGCTGTATGGGAAGAAGATCGCTCCCCTGCATTTCCCGATCCGCCAGGGTGGGAAGTTCGTCGGATATGTCAACGTAGTCAAGAAGGCGGGCCGTCTTTTTGACGGCAAGAATGTCAAGGAGTGCGAGATCCCGGCTGATCTGATGGATGATCAGGAAAAATACCATGACACCTTGATGGAGACAGTTGCCGAATTCAGCGAAGAGTATATGGATCGTTATTTTGACGGCGGCGAGTTTACTCTGGATGAGATTTATGGCGCTATTTCCTCCGAGGTCGCAGATTGCTCCATGGTGCCGGTCGGTATGGGTTCCCCTGTGAATCTCGCAGGTGTATCCGGTCTCCTGGACGATATTGTGAGCTTTTTCCCGAATCCTGGCCAGCGCAGCATCAGCGGCGTTTCCCAGAAGACCAACGAAGCATTCCAGGCGGATTACGACTCCTCCAGGGAAAAGACAGCCTATGTCTGGAAAACCATCGTGGATCCCTTCCTGGGCAAGTATTCTCTGATCAAGGTCTGCTCCGGCGTTCTCAGAGGAGAGGATGTCCTGTTTAATGTCGAGAAATCCGAGGAAGAGCGTCTGAACAAGCTCTATGTTCTTCAGGGGTCCAAGCCTCAGGAGGTTACCGAGCTCTATGCGGGCGATATCGGAGCCATAGCAAAGCTGAACAGTGTACAGACCGGCGACAGTCTGGCTACCAAGGCCAACCCAGTCCTTTTTGCCAAGGCAGAGCTTTCCACGCCCTATACCTGCAAGAGGTATAAAGCTGTCAAGAAGGGGGATGAAGATAAGATTTCCCAGTCTCTGGCCAAGCTGATGAGTGAGGATAAGACTCTCCGCATCGTAAATGACGGCGCCAACAGGCAGAGCCTGATCTATGGTATCGGTGACCAGCAGCTCGATGTCATTGTTTCCAAGCTGAAAGAGCGCTATAAAGCTGACGTGGAGCTTGTCAAGCCCAAGGTTCCCTTCCGTGAGACTCTGCGCAAGTCCTCCGACGTGGAAGGCAAGCATAAGAAGCAGTCCGGCGGTCATGGACAGTACGGACATGTCAAGATGCGTTTTGAGCCCAGTGGAGATATGGAGCAGCCCTTTGTCTTTGAGCAGGTCGTCGTAGGCGGCGCTGTACCGAAGAACTACTTCCCGGCTGTCGAGAAGGGACTGCAGGAATGCGTCCAGAAGGGCCCCCTTGCCGCTTATCCCGTTGTCGGCGTAAAAGCCCAGCTTTACGATGGATCCTACCATCCGGTAGACTCTTCCGAAATGGCTTTCAAAATGGCTACCATCCTTGCCTTCAAGAAAGGCTTTATGGAAGCCTCTCCGGTTCTTCTTGAGCCTATTGTCAATATGAAGGTTACTGTCCCGGATAAATTTACCGGCGATGTCATGGGCGACCTCAATAAGCGCAGAGGCCGTGTGCTGGGTATGAACCCTGACCATATGGGCAACACCATCATCGAGGCGGATGTTCCTCAGCTTGAGATTGACGGCTATTCTACCGATCTGCGTTCCATGACAGGCGGCAGCGGTGATTTCTCCTATGAATTTGCCCGTTATGAACAGGCTCCCTCTGACATTCAGCAGAAGGAGATCGAAGCTCGCGCCAGCCAGCTTGAGGGTGAGGAAGAATAAAACAGGACAGATACGATATCTGTACATTTCCCAGCCTTGCCTTAGGGCAGGGCTGGGTTTTATATGGCAGGGCTGCCGTAAGGAAGAGCCTTCTTTACGGTGACCGGCAGCCCGCTGTGGGGTGGAGGTGACGATTTGCCGGATCATAGAAAGCAAAGGACGGGAAGAGGCACTTTTTTCCTTCGCAATATCTGGAAAATTTTCGGCGGGAATATCGGTACGATGATATTTGGAGTCCTGCTGCTCTATATCATTTTCAGTTTATTTGTCTATATGCTGACACCTCATGTTGATTCCTATCAGGTCACTGCCGGTGTTCTTTCCAGAAATGACACCTACACTGGCTTTGCGCTGAGAGAGGAGACTCTGTGCCGGGCTCTGTCCAATGGCTATGTAAACTATTATGTGCGGGAAGGCGGTAAGATCAATGCCGGCGGTGTGGTTTACGGACTGAGCGCAACCCAGGTTCCTGAAACGCAGGTTTCACTCAGCAGAGAGGATCTGGCCAACATCCGTAAGGACATGCTGAGTTTCTCCAAGAGCTTTGATCCCAGTCATTTTAACACTTCTTATCATTTCAAATCTCAGATAGAGGGAAACATCCTTCAGTATAGCGGAGTGACGGCAGACCTTTCTTCGATCGGAAGCGAAACCGCGTCATCGGCTCAGTCCGGCTCAGTTCTGCTGGGAAATCAGACTTTATATAAATCCGAATATGACGGTATCGTTTTTTATACCAAGGACGGGTATGCCGGGAAAAAACTGGAGGATCTTGTTGTCTCGGACTTTAATCAGAATGCCTATAAGCAGACAAATCTGAAAACATCTCGGATGGTTCGCGCCGGTGATGACATCTACACGATCATTACGGACGAGAACTGGAGCCTGATCGTCCCATTGACAGACAAACAGGCGGTACAGTTGAAAAACAGGGAAATGATCCGCGTGAAATTTCTGAAAGATAACGGAACGCAAAGCGGAGATTTTTCTATTTTTCAGCTCGACGGCAGAAATTTTGGGAAGATCGATTTTGACAGAGGACTCATCCGTTATGCTTCTGACCGGTATCTGGATGTGGAACTGGTAACAAACACGGCGGTAGGGCTGAAAATACCATTGACTGCTATTGTGACCAAGGAGTTTTACACGATTCCTGCATCCTTTTACTCTGAGGATACAGCAGGCTTTTATGTTGAAACAAAAGAATTGGATGGGAGTCTTGGGAAAAAGTATATTTCTCCGACAATATACGCCAGTATTTCAGATTCAAACACAACCTATCTGCCAGACGAAGACAAGCTTGATTCCAGTACCCGCCTTTATGTCGACAAAAGCATCTTCAAACAAGGAGATGTCATTATCAATGAAAGCACACAGGAGCGATTTGTTGTCAGGGATACGGATATTCTGGAAGGCGTATATTGTACCAACACCGGCTATACGTCTTTTCGGCGAATAGAGGTTCTGGACCAGAATGAGGAATACGCTATTGTAGATAAATCTACAAAATATGGCCTTGTCCGCTATGATCACATCGTAAGAAACGCTCATGATATCAGCGAGAGAGATGTATTGTATTAAAAAGGAAATCTATGGTAGCAGAGAATATTAAATCAGTGAGGGATCGGATACAGACGGCCTGCCGGGCAGCGGGAAGGGATCCTGCCGAGGTCACCCTGATCTGTGTCAGCAAGACCAAGCCGGTGAGCCTGATCCGGGAAGCGTATGATGCTGGGGAACGCGCTTTTGGGGAAAACAAGGTGCAGGAGATCCAGGATAAGTATTTGGGACTCCCCTCAGATGTGCAATGGCATATGATCGGCCATCTTCAGAGAAACAAGGTGAGACATGTGATCGATAAGGCTGTTTTGATCCATTCCGTGGATTCCCTGCGGCTGGCCCAGGAGATCGAAGCGGAAGCAGCCAAAAAGGGACTGCGTGTGTCGATCCTTCTGGAGGTAAATGTGGCTGGGGAGGACAGCAAATATGGTCTGACAGTTGAGGAAGCGCCGAAGCTTGCCCAGGACGTCTCTATGATGCCGCATCTGTCTTTGAAGGGACTGATGACGATAGCGCCGTTTGTGGATGATCCGGAGAAAAATCGCGAGATATTTAGAAGATTAAAAGAATTAAGTGTTGACATTCAAAGCAAAAGCATTGATAATATTTCTATGGATATCCTCAGCATGGGGATGACCAACGATTATGAGGTAGCCATCTCAGAAGGGGCTACCATGGTGCGGATCGGTACGGGTATTTTTGGGGAGAGACAATACCTGTGACAATTCCCACCGGTTTAAGATAAGCGAAAGGTAGCTGACCACTGTCTTTCAGGCAGCTGTCTGAAATCGGGAAGTGAGGGCTCCCGTATTTCATGTGCCTCAGAGTCGCGAAAGGATTCCATCTCCTGGTTGCGGCGGTTGGATCAGGTAAAGCTGTCGTCTGTTCAGGCGCTTGCTTAGACACAGGTCATTGGTTCTTTCGAAGGAGGATTTGCGGCGGTATGTTTTTTTATCCGCATAAAAGAAATTGTTTTCTTTTTATGCCGGGGAGGATAAGCTGATGCATCGGCCGCAGGGGGAGAGTCCCCACTGAGAAAAGATGGGAGTTTGAGAATATGAGTTTTTTGGATACATTTGTGAATTGGGTCAGCCTGGACAGCTACGACGAAGAGGAAGATGAACAATATGAAGAGACAGAAGCCTCTGATTTTGAAGAAGAGGTAGCGGCAAAGCCACGTAGAAAAATCTTATCCGGATTTACGAAGAAAAATAAGAAGACTGCTTCTGATCGCGTTTCCCGCTTCAGTGAGGAAGAGGAACAGGAGAGTGTCCAGGAAAAAGCTCCGGATATCTCGAAATACAGCAGTTATCGTGCAGAAGCTGAAGACGATAGCCAGGATGTTGTGATGTCCGCCGTTTCCGGAGAGAAAAGCAGCTCCTTTGCAAAGCCCAAGGAGAGCTTTACACAGCGTTCTTCCAGAAGTCAGGAGCGTACTTCCCAGGAGAAGCCTCCCAGGAACAGGGAAAAAAGGTCATCTTCATCGGGGAAAATCACCTCTTTCAGCTCTGCTGCAAGGCGGTCTTCCAGCAGTGTATCCCCTCAAGAGGTTCATATTGTCTACCCTGTCTCCATGGAAAGTGCCCGTGAGATTGCGGAGTGGTTTTGCGATAATTCCGTTGTCATATTGAATCTGGAGGGCGTGGATGTAGATCTTGCCCAGAGGGTGATCGATTTTGTCTCAGGCTGCTGTTTCAGCCTGGGTGGAGGTGTGTATAAGGCTGCCGGCTATGTCTATGTGATTGGCCCCAGAGAGATAAATGTTTCCGGAGATATTCAAAGCATCGTAAAGAAGGAGCTTCCTCCGGTTCAGTCGGTATATTAATTTTTATGGATGAAAAAGAATTTCTGATGAAACGAATCCGGGAATTGGCAAACCTCTCTGAGAAGAGAGGGATGCCTTCTTTCTCGGATTTTCTTACTTTATATGAACAAAACCTGGTTTACTCTCTTCATCTTGAAAACAAAGGCTTTAGCGTGATCTCCTTTGGCGGGTATCCTGAAGCGGAAAGGAAGGTATTCTCTATCTGCCCCGGAATACAAAGGGGGGATAGCTTGTCCAGAGAGGATTTTGGCATCTGCTGCCTTAGCGTGATGCCAAAGTCTCCCAGATTTGCTCAACCTCTTTCCCACAGGGATTATCTGGGGGCTCTGATTCATCTGGGAGTCGAAAGAAGCGTGATTGGGGATATCCTTGTCCGGGATGGCTCTGCTTCTTTTTTTTGCCTGCAGCATATGGCTGATTTCTTTTTGGACAATCTGAACCAGGTAAAACATAATGCCGTTGTTCTTTCCCGGGTGGAAGAGGAGGAAGAACTTCCCAGGCCGCGCCTGATAGCGAAATCCGGTACAGTGGCATCTGTCAGGATTGACAGCCTGATCAGTCTGGCCTTCCAGGAATCCCGGAGCAGTCTGGCTCCTCTGATCAGTCAGGGATTGGTCTATGTGAATGGGAAGCTTGTCGGTTCGGCAGGCTTTGAGCCTCAGGAAGGGGATATTGTTTCAGTCCGGGGAAAGGGGCGCTTTCGATATGAAGGGGAATCCGGCCGTTCTAAAAAGGGCAGGCTTTGTGTTGGGATTTCCTTATATAAAGGCTCTGTCATACCAAATTACTGATCCGGATCTACCATGGTCTCGCCGGCCTGATGCCATGTGCCGAAGCTTCCCCCGTCATCAGGCCAAAACCGGTACCGGAGCCCGCTTGGGCATATTCCTCCTGGTGGTCCTGCT
>JAFWGA010000039.1 GCA_017515325.1 Blautia sp. | reverse complement strand
TATGACTGCCCCCGATATGAGCAAGTAGTGGGGCAGGGGTCCCACGGATTGCGAATATCGGGGAGGATTGTGGGTTGCTGCCTGCCAGTGGCAGGCGTTTAGCAACGACCGAGCCGACAGGCGAGACCGCGAAGCGCGAAACAATCCGTAGAATCACTTTTGACTGGAAAATCATATACAGGAATGTGATGTAAAATAATAAGGATGAAACACCAGCTCATATTTCTCCACATCAATCAGGCCTATCCCTCGTCGAAGAAGAGGATATCGCTGGCATATTGAATCTGTTTGTCTCCAACTTTCATCTTGATTAAATATGATCTTCTGCTATAATGGGGAAGAATTAAATGGGAGGATAATATGGAGAAAGTTGGCAATGCTAAGGTGCCGGCACAATGGTTTGCCCCGGTAACGATAGATCAGATGGAGGCGGTCGAATCCATTCGGCTGGCATCCGGCAACACCTTATATACTTATACCTTTCCCACTCTCTTTGCCTGGCAGGCGGATGAGCAGTACAGGATCTGTCTGCTCGACGATGCCTTTCTCGTAAAGAACGGTTCCCGAGGGGAAAACGCCTACCTCTTTCCCTGCGGTACCCAGGAAGGAAAAAAGAAACTGATCGACAGGCTTTTGCTTGAGGAATCCCCCACCTTTTACTTTATCAGCGACGCGGATAAAGACTTTCTGGAGGCGGCCTATCCTCATCGCTTTCTCTTTACCACCTGTCGGGACGACTATCCCTATCTGTACGACAAGGAAGCACAGATCTCCCTGAAAGGGAAGACCTATAAAAGGCTGCGCCATCATATCAATCTGGGAAGACACGCTGCGCAAACCTGGTCGATGGAAGCCCTTCATGCGGATAATATTGACAGGGCCCTCGCCATAAACCAGAAATGGGGGCTGGAGCGCAGTACAGACGATCTGGCTGATACGCTCGCCGTAGAGACGGCTCTCAGGCATTTTTCCCGGCTTGGCATGTGGGGCCTGCTTTTTCAGGCAGATGGCATTGATACCGCCTTTATCGCCGGCTCTTTTGTCACTCCACAGATATTTGATGTGAATTTTTGCAAGGTTCTGAAAAAACAGTGCGACTGTTATATTAAGTGGGCACTCTGCCAGGCCCTGCCTGCAGAGGTAACGACCCTTGATTCAGAAGAAGATATGGGTCTGGCCGGACTTCGCAGGCACAAGATGCTGCGGGTGCCGAACAGACTGACCCGTGTATGGAAAGGCAGCTTACAAGCATGAGGAATTCTGTGTCAGGCACTTTGAAAAATAAAATGTTTATCGACCGCATGTTCTGGCGGCTCTTCTGGCCATCCCTCTTTTCAGCGATCGGCCTTGCCCTTGGCGATATCGCCGATGCGCTGTTTGTCGGCATCCGGATCGGCAGGGCAGGCCTGGCGACCATGTCGCTGGTAGCCCCTGTCTATATGGTTTATAACGTACTTGATATCGGCATCGCTGTAGGAACATCGGTACAGTATACCCATGCGCTCGGCAAAGGCAATGAAAAAGAAGGAATCGAGATTTTTTCGCAGATGCTGCTTTTTGCCCTGGCCGTCAGTGCTCTGGTGGGCGTGACCGGACTTGTCGCCATGCCTCATATTCTCAGACTGCTTGGAGCCGGCTCTCCGATCAATCCGCTCTGGCACTACGGGAAAGAGTATCTGCAGATCATGTTTATGGGTGCCCCGCTCACTTTTCTCTACTTTTTGCTCTACTACTGTATTCGCTGCGATGACGATGAAAAACTGGCCAGCTTTGGCTATGTGACCGGTTATCTGACGGATGTTGCCGCAAGTGCGCTTTTCATACTGGTTTTTAAACTGGATGTGCGCGGTGCCATTCTGGCTACCGTTCTGGGCAAAGCAGTCGGGATCTGCATCTTTATGCTTCATTTTTTTCGAAAATGGAGTATTCTCCGTTTCAGACTGGTCAGACCGGATGGTAAGGTCATCCTTGGGGCACTGAAAACAGGCATGTCCTCCTCCGTTGGTTATATCGGTCAGTTCGCGGCTCTTTTGATCGTAAACAATCTTTTGCTGAATCTCGGGGGCAATACCGCTCTGGCTGAGTTCAATGTGGTACAGAATGTATCCTACCTCACGCTGGCCATATATTCGGCGCTTGGCGATACCACCCAGCCCCTGTGCGGAACCTATTACGCGGAGCACAATAAGGATGCCATTGAACGCGTCATGAAGCTGGCCATCTGGATCGGTGTAGCATGCGGCTGTGCAGTCGCCACGATTAGTGCCATTTTTGCCCCTTCGATCTGTGCCTTGTTCGGACTGACCGGCAGCGCCATTTCCGGTGGTGCTTTTGCGGTACGGATGTTCTGTCTTTCTGTGATTCCGGCAGGCATCAGCCTGATCTGGAGTGCCTGTTTTCAGGCTGTCTGCCAGGAAAAGCTTGTGTTCCTGATCTCTCAGCTGCGCAGCTTTATCTGCTTTCTGATCATTGCCCTGATCTTTGCGAGGATCGGGAGCCAATGGTTCTGGCTGACCTTTGTAGCGGCAGAACTGTTATCCATCGCAATATGGGCTCCGCTATCCCGGCCAAAGAAACAGGAGTTTTCAGGCAAGGTGTTTTCCTATCTGCTGGATGCCGCTTCCAAAGATATTTCGGAGCTTTTGAATGAGTCGCTGGCTTTTTGCGAAGAGAATGAAGCAACGCCAAAGCAGCTTTACTATGTCTCCCTGTGTGTGGAGGAGGTCTGCCAGGCTATTATCGAAAATGCCTTCCGGAAAAGCGGGGAAGAATACATCTATATGACCTTATGCTTTGAAGAGGACGGTACCTTCGTTCTGCATATGCGGGACAATGCTGTCAGCTTTAATCCCTTTTCCATGAAAACGGGGCGGGACTATGATGATCCGGAGAATCTGGCCTCCCTTGGGATACAGATGGTACGGACAAAGGCCAAGCGTTTTTTCTATCGCCGGTATATCGGCTTTAATACCTTGACCGTGGAGGTATGATTTGGTTATGAATATGGTTGTGCGTCCTGCCGAAAGACAGGATATTCCCGCACTGAGCGAAATCTGGCGGGTCTGCTTCGGTGATCCGGAAGAATATATCCGTTTTTTTTATCAGGAAAACTTTGGACGCATCATGATCCCCATCTGTACGGTGGAGGACAAGCCGGTGAGTATGCTGCATCTGTTTGAGGCTTCTTTTGCGGATGGCTGCGACAGGCAGCCGGCAAAGCTTGTCTATGCAGTGGGGACGCATCCTGAATACCGCCAGAAGGGATATATGAAGATTCTGATGGATTCCGTTATGAGAGAAGCAAGGAAGGAAGGCTATGGCCTGTTTCTGAAGCCTGCCTCCGCTTATCTGAACAGAATCTATCAGACCTTCGGCTTTACCCATGACGCCTCTTTTCGTTTGGTGACCCTGCTTCCCGGCAGGAGGATTCCTTTGGAGACTGTTCCCTTGCGGGCGGAACAATACAATATGCTGCGGAATGCCGTTTTTTCTTCCCGGCCTTATGCAGAATGGCCGGACCGGCATGTGGATTGGTGCCTGCGGGAAAACAGTTTTTGCGGCGGAAAGACCCTTGCCGTCACATGGGATGCTTCTACCCATTTTCTGATGGGAGTGCCCTTGGGTGATACGCTTCAGATTATGGAGACAGATCTGTCCCTGGATCAGCTGCAGCGGGCAAGCGGTTCATTGTGCGCTCTGTTCGGAACCCGGCTGCTGAAGGCCTGCCTGCCGGATTTTTCCTGCAGGGAAGGGGAGGAAGTCGTCTCTTCCGTGATCTTTAACCTGCCGCAGCGCAACACCTATGTGAATTTGATCATGCTTTGAAAAGGAATGGTTATTACTATGGCAAGGCAAAAGAAAGAGAAAGAATATCGGTTGATTTCCCTGCGGGCCAAGTCTACCATGCTGTTGGTATTTGTGGTTTTGGCCCTGTCCGTCAGTGTGGTTTACCTCAGCTACCGCTTTTACAGCACAACGATGGACGGTCATTACAAGACCCTTACCTCTCATCTGGCCAAAACCGTCGCCCTGCAGCTGGATGCGGATGATCTGCTGCGCTATTACAACGCCGTCAAAGAAATCGGAGAGTACGACGAGGACAGATACCAGAATGATGCGGCGTATCGTGCTGATTATGACGCTAAGGCCAACGCCATCAAGGATGAACGCTATGAGCAGATACTGGATCTTATGTTTGAGATCAAGGAATGCAACGATATCGCCTATCTGTATGTGCAGAAGCTGGACGGACATAATTGTACCTATATTTTGGACGCAGACCATACCGAGGATCAATGCCAGCTGGGAACGACCCATGAGGTATCCGGCCCCACGAAAGAGACGCCGCATCCGGAAAACGGGATTCCCGCTTTTATCACCAACGATGCCTATGGCTGGCTGTGTACCTCCATGGAACCGGTCAGGGATGATGATGGCAATCCCGTCGCCCTTGTGGGGGTAGACGTTTCGATGGATAAGATCATGGAGGATCGTGCTGATTATCTGCGTGAAACCATCTTGATCATCGGTCTGTGCCTCCTTTTGCTTAATACCATCATAGTGATCAGCCTTCATTACTCCCTGATCCGGCCGATTCAGATGCTCACGGATGCTACCCGCTCCTTTGTCAAAGACCGCAACAAGGGAAAGAAGGAAGTGACCGCTATCTCCCAGCTGAATATCCGGACCGGGGACGAAGTGGAAACCCTGTGTGACTCTATTCAGCAGATGGAGATGGATCTCAACAACTATATTGTCCACCTGACCACGGTGACCGCGGAAAAGGAAAGGATCGGGGCTGAACTGGATCTGGCTACCCACATTCAGTTCTCCATGCTGCCCAGCGTCTTTCCCGCTTTTCCCAACAGACCGGAGTTTGACATCTTTGCCAGCATGAATCCGGCCAAGGAGGTGGGCGGAGATTTCTATGATTTCTTTATGGTGGATGACCGCCATGTCGCCATTGTCATGGCGGATGTCTCGGGGAAAGGCGTTCCTGCAGCCCTCTTTATGGTGATCGGAAAAACACTGATCAAAGACCGGACCCTGCCCAATACGGACCTGGGCACCGTCTTTACGGAGGTCAACAATATTCTGTGCGAATCCAACAGTGAAGACCTCTTTATCACCGCTTTTGAAGGTGTCCTGGATCTGGTAACAGGTGAATTCCGTTTCGTGAACGCAGGCCATGAGCTTCCCTTCATCTATCGGAAGGGTGGGCGTTTTGAACCCTACAAAATCAAGTCCGGCTTTGTTCTGGCGGGAATGGAGGATATCCACTATAAGGGCGATTCGTTGATGCTCGAGCCGGGCGATAAAATATTCCTGTATACGGACGGTGTGCCGGAAGCTACGAACGCGGATAATGCCCTGTATGGTATGAGCCGCCTGGAGAATATCCTGAATCAGACGGTGGATAAATCCCCCATCAGCCTTTTGCCTGCTGTCAAGGCGGATATCGACGCCTTTGTGGGCGATGTGCCGCAATTTGACGATATTACCATGCTTTGTCTGACCTATATCCATCGTCTGGAGCACGATGGCACGGGGGATAATCCCGAAGAAAATGGGGAGAATAGCTGAGTGACTGCCTGGGCGCCCTTTCGGGGGCGCCTGTTTTTGCTTTTGCGGGGTAGAAATATTCCATTGGTCGTGTTATACTGAATAAACAGTAACTGCTTACCCCATTGTGCTTTGCGGTGCAATTCTAATCGCCATTCGAAACTGCTTTGCCGGAACGAATACTTGTTTTCAGAGGAGGAGAGAAAAGTATGGATCTGGAGCTTCTTTTATTTCTGCAGAATTTCAGGGAAGGCGCAGGAGCCTGCTTGGCAGACTTTTTGAAACAGATGACTTTCCTGGGGGAACTCAGTACGGTTCTTCTTGCTTTTGCGATCATCTACTGGTGCTTTTCCCGTGACTTTGGCACCTATCTGCTGATGGGCTGGAGCTGGAACCGGCTTGTCAATGGCTTTCTGAAGATCACAGCCTGTGTCTACAGACCCTGGATCAGAGATCCCAGGATTATCCCCTATGGAGATTCCATGACGACAGCCACAGGTTATTCCTTCCCCAGCGGGCATACCACCAATGGCGGCTCTCTTTTCGGGGGGATCGTGGTGCGGAAGGATCGGCCGGCAGCCCTGCGGTTTATTGCAGGCATCTTTATGGTATTGATTGGCTTCAGCCGTCTCTACCTTGGCGTTCACACCATTCAGGATGTCCTGGTAGGACTTGGCTGCAGTCTCCTGATCATGTGGCTTTCCTTCCGCCTCATGAGCTGGCTGGAGAAAAATCCTGAGAAGGACAAAATGGTGGTTCTGGCAGGCCTTGTCCTGGCGGTCCTGCTTGGACTTTACGCAAAGCTGAAGCCCTATCCCGTGGCATATGATGCCGAAGGAAAGATCCTGGTGGAAGGAGCCAAGATGGCCAACGATACCTTCAAAGGCATTGGCTATAGCGTCGGCTTCTGGATCGGATGGTTCCTGGAAAGAAGATTTGTGCGCTTCAGCACAGACATATCCGTACCGCGAAGGGCTCTTCGCTTTACATGGGGCCTCCTGGCCTTCTATGCGGTAAATCTTATCCTGGCTCCCCTGGTAAAGGAATGGATCGGAGGTCCTATAGGCACTCTCTTCTCCTGCATGGTTCAGACCTTCTTTATCTCCTTTATCTTCCCCTGGTGTATGGTACATCTGGAAAAGAAGTGACAACTGACAATACGGCATTGATATCACAAAGGACTGCGGCACAGGTGATGGCTCTGTGCGTTCAAAGAGAACACACAGGGGTATCTCTTGTGCCGCTGTCTTTCCTTAGAGGGGAGATGAAAGGAATTGTCTGAAGGAAATCAGGATTTTCTCAGAACCGGGAATGTTGTCACCTTCGGGAGCTACCCACAAAAGGCAGCTTTCGACAATCCCCCGAAGCAAGCTATAGAATGGATCGTGCTGGACACAGAAGAGAACCGGAGTCTCCTGCTCAGCCGCTATATCCTGGATATGAAGAGCTACCATGAAAAATGGGAGGACATTACCTGGGAGGGGTGTGGTCTGAGAAGGTGGCTGAATCAGGATTTCCTGACGGAAGCCTTCACAGAACAGGAACGTACAAGGATTCCGACTGTTACCATAGAAAACCCGGATAATGCCAATTGGGTTACCTCCGGCGGCAGGGCGACCAGGGATCAGATCTTTTTGATCAGTATCAACGACCTGGAGAAATATTTTCTGTCGGAAGAAGAAAAGAAACGGGTCGCAAAGGAGAAACGCCCCTTTGTGACAGACAAATATTATCTGTCGGGAAAGGAGCAGATGTGCTTTCCGACAGACTATGCCTTTGCGAAAAACAAAGGCAGCCGGAAAAAGGACATAGGGGATGAAAAGCTGGGCTGCTGGTGGTGGCTGCGCACGATTGGCGATAATGGCAGCAGGGCGGCTTGTGTCGGTCCGGTTTATGCCTTTCTTCGGGGACACTATGTGGATGACTGCGCCATTGGCGTTCGCCCCGCCCTATGGATCACATGGGATGAGGAAACAGCAAGAGAGGTCGATGCCTGATGAGGTTAAATGAATTAAAGCCCGGACAATCCGGACAGATACAGACTGTTGGCGGAGAAGGGGCTTTGCGTCAGCACTTTCTGGACATGGGGGTGATCCCTGGTGCGGCGATTACCCTGATAAAGCTGGCACCATTGGGAGATCCGATGGAATTCCGCCTGCACGGCTACGAGCTGACGCTGCGTGTGGCAGACGCGGAAAAAATCGATATCGTACCGATGGATGAAGCATCGGAAACCCTGAAGAAGGAACGAAGGAGAAAACGTTCTGATCATCCCGGCCTGGGGGAAGAAGGGAAATTCCATCCCAAAGGCAGTGGGGATCCGCTGCCGGAGGAAACGGTTCTGACCTTTGCCCTGGTGGGAAACCAGAACAGCGGGAAAACGACCCTTTTCAATCAGCTGACGGGGGCAAACCAGCACGTCGGCAATTTCCCCGGTGTCACGGTAGACAGGAAGGACGGTGTGATTCGGGGCTACAGCAATACCCGGATCACAGACCTGCCGGGTATTTATTCCATGTCTCCTTATTCTCAGGAGGAGCTTGTGTCCCGGGATTTCGTTCTGGAGGAGAAGCCCAAGGCCATCATCAATATTGTGGACGCGACAAACATTGAACGGAATCTGTACCTGACCATGCAGCTGCTGGAGATGAACATCCCCATGGTGGTGGCGCTCAACATGATGGATGAGCTGAGGGGCAACGGCGGAACCGTGGACATCAATGAGATGGAGCTCATGCTGGGAGTGCCGGTGGTGCCCATTTCCGCTTCCAAAAATGAAGGGGTGGATGAGCTGGTCCGCCACGCTGTCCATGTAGCCAGGTATCAGGAAAAGCCGGTCCGGCAGGATTTTTGCAGCATGGATGATCACGGCGGGGCTGTCCATCGGGCTTTACATGCGGTCAGCCATCTGATCGAGGACCATGCCCAGCGTGCCGGGCTTCCCTTGCGCTTTGCCGTCAGCAAACTGATAGAGGGGGACACGGTTGTCAGGGATAAACTCAGACTGGATCAGAATGAGCTGGAGATGGTAGAGCATATCATCCTGCAGATGGAAAAAGAACGCGGTCTGGATCACAGTGCTGCCATGGCGGATATGCGGTTTGAGTATATCAGAAGGGTGTCGGAGGCTTCCGTGATCCGGCCGCATGAAAGCCGTGAGCATCTGCGCAGCCGTAAGATAGACCGTATCCTTACCGGAAGGTTCACGGCCATACCTATGTTTATCGCCATCATGGGCTCCGTCTTCTTCCTGACCTTCTTTCTGGTCGGGCCCTTTTTCCAGGATCTGCTGGAAAAGGGGATCAGTCTTCTGGGCAGCGCGGTAGAGAGGGCTATGGAGGCCGGGGCGGTAAACAAGACCATTCAGAGCCTGGTGATAAAAGGCATTTTTGAGGGGGTCGGAAGTGTTCTCAGCTTTCTTCCGCTGATCATTACCTTGTTTTTCTTCCTGTCCTTGCTGGAGGACAGCGGTTATATAGCAAGAGTGGCCTTCTTTATGGATAAGCTGCTTAGGCGTATCGGTCTGTCGGGGCGCAGCATTGTACCCATGCTGATCGGCTTTGGCTGTACCGTGCCGGCTGTCATATCCACCCGTACCCTGCCCAGTGACCGGGACAGGCGGATGACCATTCTTCTGACCCCCTTCATGTCCTGTACGGCCAAGCTCCCGATTTACAGCTTCTTTGTCAGCGCCTTCTTTCCCAGACAAAGCTGGCTGATCATCACTGGCCTTTACCTGCTGGGTGTTGTGACGGGAGTGCTGGTGGCGCTGATCTACAGAAAGACCCTATTCAAAGGGGAGGCAGTGCCCTTTGTGATGGAGCTTCCCAACTACAGACTACCCAGTCCCAGGAATGTCTGGCAGCTATTGTGGGAAAAGGCAAAGGATTTTCTTCATCGTGCCTTTTCTGTCATCATGATTGCGACCATCGTGGTCTGGTTCATGCAGAGCTTTGACTTCCGTTTCAATTTAGTGTCCAGCTCCAGTGAAAGTATTCTGGCGGTAATTGCCGGTTTCATTGCACCGGTTTTCCGTCCCATTGGTCTGGGGGACTGGCGGATCGTGACCTCCCTTGTCAGCGGTTTTATGGCCAAGGAGAGCGTGGTATCCGTCATGGGAGTGCTCTTTACCCAGGGTCTTGATGCCATAGGGAGCCTGACAGCTGCATCCTTGCTGGTTTTCAGCCTGCTCTATACTCCCTGTGTCGCGGCTATCGCTTCCATCAAAAGGGAGATGGGAGGCAGATGGGCCTTCTATGTGGTGATATGGCAGTGCGGCATTGCCTGGGTGATGGCATTGCTGGTACGCCTGATCGGGCTGGCGCTTGGCCTGTAACGGACAGTGAGAAAAACATGGCCGCAAGTATGCTCACGAATATACTGCGGAATCATGCTGTTTGCAGCGGTGTTGATTCGACGTTGTAAACAAATCAAAATGCAGGCGTTAATTTTCGTATATGATAAAATCAGATTTGCTGCCATGGTGCTCTACCCGCTGCAAAGCACCGGGATTGACGAGTAAAGAGGCCGGAGAACGGCATCTTAGATGAGGAGGAATATTATGGGAAAAAACATTATCCTGACCGGAGACCGTCCCACAGGGCGGCTGCATCTTGGACATTATGTGGGATCGCTGAAGCGAAGGGTTGAATTGCAGAATTCCGGTGAGTATGATGAGATCAATATCCTGATTGCGGATGATCAGGCCTTGACGGACAATGCAGACAATCCCAGGAAGATCAGAGACAACATCGTCAATGTAGTCCTGGACTACCTGTCCGTGGGAATTGATCCGGCCAGGACCACCATCTGCGTCCAGTCAGGCCTTCCTGCCCTCCACGCTCTTACCTTTTACTATCTCAACCTGGTAACGACAGCCCGTCTGTCCCGGAACCCTACCGTCAAGGCGGAGATCCAGATGCGGGGCTTTGCGGATGAGGGACTGCCGGCAGGCTTCTTTATCTATCCTGTCTCTCAGGCGGCGGATATCACTGCCTTTGACGCCAATGTCGTTCCCGTGGGGGAGGATCAGCTTCCCATGCTGGAGCAGGCCCGTGAGATCGTGGAGAAATTCAATAAGATCTACGGAGAGACTCTGGTGCTTCCCAAGGCTATGATCCCGGAAAACGAAATGCAGCGCCGTCTTCCCGGTGTAGACGGCAAGGCAAAAATGAGCAAATCGCTGGGGAACTGTATCTACCTGTCCGACACGCCCAAGACAGTCAAAAAACAGGTAAACGGAAAAATGTTCACGGATCCGACTCATCTGCAGATCAGCGATCCCGGGCACACAGAAGGGAATGTGGTTTTCACCTATCTCGATGCTCTGTGTACGGATGCTCATTTTGCGCAATTCCTGCCGGATTATCAGAACCTGGAGGAAATGAAGGAGCATTATCGCCGCGGCGGTCTGGGAGATGGGGTTTGCAAGAAATTCCTGATCAATGTACTGGAAGAGACTCTGGCACCCATCCGCGCCGAGCGAGCCAGATGGGAGGCCGATATCGACGCCGTCTATGATATCATCCGGGAAGGAACGGCCAGGGCAGTGGAAAAAACGAACGCAACGCTCGCCCGCGTCCGCGCAGCCATGAAGATCGATTATTTCGAGGATCGATCTATAGTAAAGGAATGGAATGAGCTGCTTAAGGAGGCGAAGCAATAAAAAGGTGTAACGACCCGGCAACAATGGTTTCGATGCTGCAAAAAGGCGTCCGCAGGAATCATCCTGCGGACGCCTTTTTGCTATCCCAGAGCCGCGTAATGAAATTTTTCCGACTAACGTCGGAACGCGGCTCGGGGAGGGGGCAGAGGTGCGGCTGCGCCTTCCTTTACCCTAGTGTGATCAAAGATCGATGGATACCTGCTGCTGTTCTTCGATGCCTTTTTTGCGGGCATAGCCGGTCAGGATCAGGGTCAGGGCGCCGTCGCCGGTCACATTGCAGGCTGTGCCGAAGCTGTCCTGCAGGGCAAAGATGGCCAGCATCAGTCCGGTGCCGTTGGCGTCAAAGCCCAGGATGCCGGTGATCAGGCCCAGGGATGCCATGACTGTACCACCTGGTACGCCGGGCGCTCCGATGGCAAAGATGCCAAGCAGCAGGACGAAAAGGATCATGGTTCCCAGAGAGGGCAGCTGGCCGTAGAGAACCTTTGAGACAGTCATCACGAAGAAGACCTCTGTCAGGACAGAGCCGCAGAGATGAATATTCGCGAAGAGCGGGATGCCAAAGTCGACCATGTCAGGGCGAAGGTTTTTGCTCTTATGGGCGCACTTCAAGGCTACCGCGAGGGTGGCAGCGGAGGACATGGTGCCAATCGCCGTCAGGTAGGCGGGGCCGTAATGCTTGATCACCTCCAGACCGGAAAGACCGGAATAGACGGAAGCAACAGAGTAGAGCACGGTCAGCCAGATGTAGTGGCCGATCAGGACAATGACGATGACGATCAGGAAGATGGGAAGCTGCTTGGTGATGGAACCCTCCCAGGCCAGGCAGCAGAAGGTCGTTGCGATGAAGAAGGGCAGAACCGGGATAATGACCATCTCCACGATCTTGAGAACGATCTGCTGGAATTCCTGCAGGACATCGGTGATGGTCCTGGCCTTTGTCCACACAGCAGCGAGACCGATGAGGACAGAGAAGACCAGGGCGGACATGACAGGCATGATCTGTGGGATGTCAAGCTGGAAGGCAACCGCGGGAAGGGTTCTCAGGCCCTCAGCATCAGTAACGATGGTCAGGTGGGGAATGATGGCATAGCCGGCTCCCATAGACATACATGCGGCCAGGACGCTGGAAACGTAGGCGATGACAATGGCAACGGAAAGCATACGGGTCGCGTTATTGCCCAGCTTGGTGATGGACGGCGCGATAAAACCGATGATAATCAGAGGAACACAGAAGGTGATCAGCTGACCGAGGATATATTTGACTGTGACAACGACGACCATTACACTTTCAGGAAGCACCAGTCCCAGAAGCATACCAATGACGATACCCAGAAGAAGTCGGAAGGGAAGGCTTTTCATTATTTTCATTTTGTTGTCCTTTCTGTTTGCTTATTAAGTATGAGCGCATATCCGTGCGCATTCTGCAGGAGGTTTACAGCCACGACTGATAGCATTTGCCGTTGACTTTAATTTGTCATCATAAGCAGGATTTCACGGTCGGTTTCACGCATGCCGATGCGGCCCAGACGGGCGAAATTATTGATGGAGTTTTCCACCCCCTTGACGACCAGGCCATCGCCGCCATAAAACTGCTGGCCGTTCCGGTACATTTCGAAGCCCAGGATGCCGGTATCCACCGCAATGGCGATCTTGGCGGCACACGAGGACTTGGCCCCGTCGCAGACGATGCCGGAGGAGATGGCCAGGGCGTTTACGATAGTATGGGAGATTTCCTTATCCGTCCCGCCGTGAAGATAGGTGATGCCAGCCCCTGCTCCGGCTCCTGCGCTGACAGCGCCGCAGTAGGCGGACAGTCTGCCGATCCCGCTTTTGCAGTGGAGAGTCACAAGGTTGGAGATGAGAAGAGCCCGGTAGAGCTTCTCCTGATCCGCCTTCAGCTCTTTGGCGTATTCGATCACAGGGAGGGAAGTGGTCATGCCCTGGTTGCCGCTGCCGGAACAGATGACGACAGGCATGTCACAGCCATTCATACGGGCGTCTGACCCGGCAGCCGCTCTGGCCTTGGCCCTTGTGCGGACGTCATTGCCCATTTTCAGAAGGACCTTCCCGATGTTGGCACCGTAATCGTGACGCATCCCTTCGTCCGATATGGCGGTATTCATCTCGATCTGCCGGTCCAGGATGGGGGTGACATCCTCCAGATTGCAGCTGGTGGCAAAATCATAGATATCCTTCACCGTGAGCAGGGAATAATCAGGAAGCTCCTCCCCCTTTTCCTCTTCCGCCTCCGCTTCCTTCTGGAAAAGAATCTCTTCATCCTTTTCGATCAGAACGATATTGGTATGTTCATTGGAGATCCTGACCTTGGCGTAGGAGTCCTGAAAAAATACCGTGACGATCATATCCAGCAGGTTGTCCGATTCCAGGAGAGAAATGTCGATTTGGGTCTTCTCCATATAAGGGCCAAGCTTGTCGATGGTCTCATCCGTGACCTGGGAGATGACCTGAAGCTGAGCATTTTCATCCCCGCCCAATACCCCTATGGCAGCGGCAGTAGCAATACCGCAGCGGCCGCCCGTATTGGGGACAACCACGCTTTTCACGTTCTTGATGATATTTCCGCTTGCCTCCACCAGGATCCTTTCAGGCAGCGTTCCCAGCACAGAACGCGCCTTGGCCGCGCAATAGGCAAGCGCGATGGGCTCGGTGCAGCCCATCGCGCAGATCAGCTCACGCTCCAGGATGCTGACATAAGTCCGATAAATCAAACTGGTCGAATCCATTTTCCTACCTCTCATTTCTAATTTCTTATGGTATTTTTACATATTTTTATCATATCAGGATATCGCAATCCGGGCGAATATGCAAGCCTCTTCCTGCGGTATCAAGGAGAACTGTTACATAGTGAGACAATTTTCCCTTCCTGTAAAGCTAAAAAATTATACATTATGTCCGATTTACAGATGAATAGCCAGGGATTATAATAGCGGACGTTTGAAATATGGACAAATCGCAGCGATTCCGGTCAACGGTTCTCACGTGATGCAGGCGGCGAAGCGATGCGTAAGGGCAGATGGCAGAGGGTATGCCTCCCTTACAGACAGGAGCTTGCTTTCTGTCATGGAAGCGCGGATTGCGGGATCGTCACGAACATTGAAGCGGAAAAGAGAGGCAGCATATGGACGTATTTTTATCAATTTCAATCGCGCTTTTTGCGGGTTTAATGTTTACACGTGTCTTTAAAACGATGGGGGTGAATTTCCCCGATGTCACCGCTTTCCTGATTGCCGGTCTGCTGATCGGCCCCTATGGGTTAGGACGGGTCGGTATAGAGGGTCTGGGCTTTGTCTCCTATGACGCGGTACAGAGTGTCAGCAATATCAATACAGCGGCGCTAGGGTTTATTGCCTTCGCCATCGGCAGCGAATTCCGGCTTTCCGCCCTGAAACAGACCGGAAAAGCCGCCACAGTGATCGGTATCGTTCAGGCGGTTTTTGCCTCTGCCCTGGTCATCCTTGCCCTGGGCGGGCTGCATATTGTCCTGGGCGATGAGATTCTTCCCATGGAAGTAGTCCTTATGCTCGGTGCCATCGCATCGGCAACGGCTCCTGCCGCCACCCTGATGGTGGTACGGCAGTACAAGGCGGATGGTCCTCTGACCAGGCTCCTTCTGCCCATCGTTGCCCTGGATGATGCCGTTGGCCTTGTCATCTTTTCTGTCTGCTTCGGCATTGCTCAGGCCATGAAGGGCGGAAACATGGACATGATCTCCATTGTGGTGAATCCGATCCTGGAGATTGTCTTCTCCCTGTTACTGGGGGCTGTGCTCGGTTATGTGATGGCTCAGCTGGAAAAGCTTTTCTTCTCAAATACCAACCGCCTGTCCATGACCATCACCTTCGTTTTTCTGACCATTGCCCTTTCCTATCTGAAGATCCCTGTCGGAAAAGCAACCATAAGCTTTTCTTCCCTTCTGGTCTGTATGATGCTGGGAACCGTGTTCTGCAATATCAGCGAATTCTCCGCGGATATCATGAACCGGGCGGAAAAATGGACGGCGCCTCTGAATGCCACTTTCTTTGTCCTCAGCGGCGCCGAATTGGAGCTGGGAGTTTTCGCCCAGTATCAGTATGTCCTGGTCGGTATTGTCTATATCCTGGCCCGTTCCCTTGGAAAGTACTATGGAGCCAGGACATCAAGCACGGCAATGGGATGTGATGAAAAGACCAGAAAATATCTCGGTCTGACACTCCTGCCCCAGGCCGGTGTGGCGCTTGGCATGTGCAATCAGGCCATGGCCCTCGGACAGGCGGAAGGCTCTGTGATCCGAAATGTCACCCTCTTCAGTGTCCTCATCTACGAGCTGACCGGCCCCCTCATTACCAAAAATGCCCTGGAGAAGGCCGGCGAGATCTCTGTCAAGCCTGCCCATAAGCAGAGCAGGAATAGATTTATGGTGTAGCAATCTCCGGGAAAGAGTGCTATAGTATAGCAGATAAATACTTGCATTTTGGTAGATATTCCCTTGTTTATGCAGAAAGAAGGAGCTATGACACAGAACTCTGATACAAAGAAAAATAAGGATCCTCTGGCCTGGGAGGAGGTCAGCACTGAGCATATCGTTCAGGACCAGTGGATCGACTTCAGAAGATCTGCCTTTCGCTTTCCCGATGGCAAGGTCTTCGAGCCCTATTACAGCTACAGCCGCAGAGACTATGTGGTCATCGTCGCTTCGGACACAGAGGGGAATTATCTTCTCGTGAGACAGTTCCGTCAGGGGATTCGGGAGGTGACTACCGAATTCCCGGCAGGCGGCATAGAAAGAAGCGACGGGAAAGAATATGGCAGAGCAGGAGATGTGTCTGCGGAAGATGCTCTTTTGGCCGCCCGCCGGGAGCTTTTGGAGGAGACGGGGTATGAATCCGATGATTGGCGGTATCTTCTCACAATCCCCTCCAACGCAACGCTTGCGGATAATTATGCCCATCTCTTCCTGGCCCGCAACTGCCGTAAGGTTTCCGGCCAGGATCTGGACGAGACGGAATTTCTGAATGTGGTCAGACTGTCGGCGGATGAGGTGGAGGAGCTGATTGCGACAGGCCGGTTCCAGCAGGCCATGCATCTGGCTGCCTGGCTGCTGTCGCTGAGAGAGTAGGGGGGTGACAATGAAGATCATCAGACAAGACCCACCTGGCGGGAATTTCCGAAATCCCGCGGCACGCTTTTTTCTCCTGTGTTTTCTGGTCTATTTTGGCCGGAACGAGCGTAGCTCCTCCCGTCTGGTATATCTGACGGCAGGCGGACTGGCCCTGGCTGCTTACCTGTGGAATCAAAGGAATCCTGCCCGGAAGGCTCTGGAAAAGAGGAAGGGAAAAGTCAGAAAAGACCTTTGGCCGGATATCGCCCGATGGGTGGCCTCTACTCTTTTCGGCCTGATTGTGGTGGGAGCCAATTACAGGATGTACATGGATGACACGCCCGGACACAAAGCCATAACCATGCTCCTTCTGGGAGCAGGCGGCTTTACGGCAGCGTCTGAAGGACTGAAGTACGCCGCGGTCCGGATGAAAAGGAAGCAGACGGCCAGGATCCAGTGGAGCCAGGCCTTTCCCTGGAAAGCTTTTCTGGCCTGCTTTCTTCTGATGGCAGGTTTGAATCTCTTTCTTTTGTTTGCCTGCGTCTACCCCGGAAACATCTGTTCTGACAGTCTTTCCCAGATCAAGCAGATCCTATATGGAAATTATTCCAACCATCATCCCTTTTACCATACCATGCTGATCCGGGTATTTTTTACCCTGGGGATGAATCTCTTTCATGACATCAATGCAGCCGTTGCCTGTTTTCACCTTTTCGAGATTCTGCTTTTGGCGGCAGTATTTGCCCTTGTCGTGGCTACCATGCTGCAGGCCGGCTGCCGGAAGCTGACGGCTGTTTTCGTCTTTTTATGGTACTGGCTTATGCCCTTCCACATCAGCTTCAGCTTTACCATGTGGAAGGATACGGTATACGGGGCGGTGATCTGTCTGTTTACGGTCAGTCTTTACCGCTGCGTCAAAGAAAGCAGCCATTACCGGCTGGTCAATATCATCCTGCTGGCGGTGTCGGCCCTGGGCTTTTGCATTCTCAGGAGCAACGGCATGCCAGCCTTTGTCTTTTTCCTTCTGTGTTTTATCCTGATGGAAGGGAAGAAGCACTTCAATATCGTGCTGATCCTGGTCTGGATCCTGATGCTGTCGCTGGTCCTGAAATATCCGGTGCTGAAATCTCTGAACGTAGCCCAGCCGGACACGGTGGAATCCCTGTCCATACCCTTACAGCAGATGGCCAGGGTCGCCTATGAGGATGGCAGCTTTACCCAAAGCGAGAGGGATTATCTGGAGCAGGTTGTATCGATCCGGAGGATGAAGGAGGAGTATCATCCAGACGTTTCGGATTATATCAAGAACCTGATCCGATATGAGGGGCATCAGGAGGTTATCACCCTGAATCAGAACGCTTTTCTGGCGACCTGGGCCTCGGTGGTTTTTCACCATCCGGTTCTGGCTCTGCGGGCCTGGATCGATCAGACCTACGGCTATTGGAACCCCTGCCCGTCCTACTGGATGCTGTGGATGGACGGTCTGTACGAGGAGGAGGGACTGAAGCAGACCATTTACTGGGAAAAGGGCAATGAGCTCTATCATCACTATGTGGGAGCCTTTATGTCCGACAATCTGGTGCTGCGACAGGCCTACAATGTGGGCCTGCATTCCTGGATCCTTTTCTTTTTCCTGGCCCTGGCAGCCATGAAAAAGAAAAAGGAGGCTCTGATTGCCCTGCCGGTCGTCGGACTCTTACTGACCCTGATGATCGCTACCCCCATGTGCTATGAATTCCGCTATGCTTATCCCTTGTATGCCACACTGCCGATCATCATCTTTGCCCTTGTGGAGGAAAAGTCATGAAAAAACCAAATGTCATCCGGACTGTGCTTTCCGTGGCCGCCTGCAAGCTGACCCGCTTCATCCTCAGAAAAACCGGACGGGGAGGAACGGCTATCCCCGGAATCGTTGCCATGAAGATAGCCGGAAATATCCTGCTGACCGCCTCGGAAGGGATGGAGATCGTGGTGGTGACGGGAACCAACGGCAAAACCACCACCTGCAATATGATTGAGCACGCCCTGACCCAGGCGGGTTGTGACTGTCTGCTGAATAAGTCCGGAGCCAATCTGCTCCACGGCATTGCGGCGGATCTGATCAGCAATACCAGCTGGCTGGGAAAGCCCAAATCCCATTACGCTGTGCTGGAATGTGACGAGGCCGCGTTAAAGCAGCTGGTTCCCTTTATCTCGCCTAAGGCCATCGTGGTGACCAATCTCTTCAGCGACCAGGTGGACCGCTATGGAGGGGTGGAGAATACCCTGAAGGAAATCCGCATGGGGGTGGAAAAGAGCCCATCCTCCACGCTGGTGCTGAACGCGGAGGAGCCGCTTTCAGCCTCCCTGGCTCTGAATGTGCCGAATTCCGTGGTCTGGTATGGCCTGGACAAGACGGTCGGCCCGCAGGGGAATATCGACCTGGCGGACGCCGGCTTTTGCCCCGTCTGCGATGGCAGCTATAAATATGATTATCACGTATATGCCCACCTGGGCGGCTTTTACTGTCCAAAGTGCGGCTATAAGCGCAAATCACCGGATGTGGCTGTCGTCGCCATCGAGAAGAAGGACACGACAGGCAGCACAGTGCTGATGAAAGCGGACGATACTGTCCAGCGAGTGGTCATCTCTCTTCCGGCAGTTTACAATATCTACAATGCGGCAGCAGCGGTGGCTGCGGCCAAGGCCATGGGTGTTTCCCTGCAGAAGGCTATGGATTCCCTGGCCAGTGTCCGTTCCTCCTTTGGCCGTCTGGAATCCTTTGACCTGCATGGCAATCCGCTTCAGATGATTCTGGTGAAGAATCCTGCCGGCTGTAATCAGGCCTTTTCCTATCTCCTGGGAGTGAAGGAGGATTTTACCCTTGTCCTGTGTCTGAATGACCGTACCGGAGACGGACACGATATTTCCTGGATCAATGCCACCGATTACGAAAAGCTCTGTGAGGATCCCCATGTAAAGAAGATTTTTGTCTGCGGGGACAGGGCGCAGGATCTGTTTGAACGGCTGAAAAAGGCCGGGGCAGAGGATGGACTGCTGCAGATTGTGACGGATTATCAGGAATTGCTGAAGCTTTTGCTGGAGCAGAAACGCCCCATCTTTGCCCTGCCAAATTATACGGCCATGATGGAGCTTCGCCAGGTGCTGGTGCAGGAGACGGGAAAGAAGGATTTCTGGGAGTAAGATTAAGATATGATGACAGAAGTGGACATCCGGCAGAAACGTCTGGGCATTATCATGATGCTTCTGGCCTCTTTCTGCTTTTCCCTGGGGGGACTTTTTCTGAAGCTGGTGCCCTGGAATCCGCTGGCCATCAACGGAGCCCGCAACCTGATTGCCAGCCTGGTGATCGGCCTTTATCTTCTGGCCATCCGCCACAGACTGCGGCTTAACCCGACGGTGTTGGCCGGAGCCGCCTGTTTTTCGGGTGTGACCACGCTCTTTACCATGGCCAATAAAATGACTACAGCCGGAAACGCCATCATTCTGCAGTATACGGTTCCTGTCTGGATCGTGGTCCTGATGTATGTCTTCTTCGGGAAAAAGCCAGGAAAGCTGGAAATCATTTCAATCCTGATCGTTCTGGCCGGCATCCTTTGCTTTTTCTTTGAAAGCATATCCTCCGGGAAAATCCTGGGGGATCTTCTGGCTCTGGTCAGCGGGGTTTTTTATGCCGGCGTTTTCATGCTGAACCAGTTTGAAAAGGGGGACGCATTGTCATCCATTTTCTGGGGGCAGCTGATGACCGGGATCTTTTTGTCTCCCATGGTGAGATGGGAAACGGATTTCAGTCCCCAGGTACTGAGCTGCGTCATCCTGCTTGGCCTGGTTCAGGTAGGCCTTGCCTATATATTCTTTTCTACAGGGACAAAATATACAGACCCGGTGACGGCCTCCATGATCAATGCCATAGAGCCTGTCCTCAACCCCACCCTGGTGGCGGTCTTTTATGGGGAAACCCTGGGAATGCTTTCTCTGGTCGGCGCGGCCATTGTGATCGGTGATATTCTTTTCTATAATATTCGATCTGTGCGGTCACGAAAATGACCGATACCAATTGTGAATTAAAGGTGAACGATAGCATAAGGGCTTGATTTTCCTGATACGTTGGAATATAATGATCCGTCGAAGCCAATGAAACGGCTTGTTTTTCATTTTGATCCGTTTACAGCGCCGAATTTACACCGCCAATACGGCAAGATATGAAGGAGGATTCGGACGCATATGACAAAATAACAGATTAAGGAGGTTACAATCATGTTGAACAAAAAATGTCTGCTTGCTGCCTTTGCTGCAGCAATCTGCCTTGCCATTCCGGCATCTGCCGCATCTTTTACCACACCTGACGGGGTGCTGACCATTCAGCTTCCCAGCGACAGCTGGTATGAGGTGCAGGATATGACCAGATGGGTCGTTCTCAGCGACGGAACGAATACCATCAATATCGATCATTATTCCAACGGTGCGGATATCCCCGCTATGCCGGTGGCCAACAGCCAGTACGCAAATGTGATTTACGACGCTTTCTCCACCCGCAATGAGGTCTTTATCCTGACAGGCCTGGTCGTGGATCCCAGCAACACAGCCAATATCCGCAATGCCATCCGCAGCGCCCAGATCCTGATCTATGATACAAAGAAAGCGGTTACCGGCTCTCAGGCAGCCAGCGCACCGGCTCCTGCCGCCAAGACTGAGAATGCAGCTCCGGCAGCCAATAATACCCAGACGGCTCCTTCCACTGGTGCCAATACCGATAAGGTTCAGTGCGAGTATTGCGGAGAGTGGCTGGAGACCGGCAACATCTTCAGGAACCATATGTGCCCGCAGAAGGAAGCGGCCCTGGCTCAGGAGAGCATTAACGGCGATGAGCAGGTTCAGTGCGAATACTGCGGCGCCTGGCTGCATAGCGGAAATGAGTACAGGAACCATATGTGCCCGCAGAAGGAAGCTGCCCTGGCTCAGGAGAACGCCGGCGGCGATGAGCAGGTTCAGTGCGAATACTGTGGCGCATGGCTGCATGCCGGAAACGAGTACAGGAACCATATGTGCCCGCAGAAGGAAGCTGCCCTTAGCCAGGAAAGCGGTACCGAGGACTATGTGGATGATACCAAAGAGTCCCAGGAGGAATATGTCGACGATACGCAGCAGGAATATGTTGACGACAGCCAGGATTATGTAGATGATTCCCAGGAATATGTCGACGACAGCCAGGGATATGTGGATGATACCGATGATATGGAAGCCTATATCGAGGGCTGATTTGACCAGGAATGATTGAGACCGAGCAGGGTTCAGTCTCGATGAAACACAAGCCGGGCAATGCTTGACGCATTGCCCGGCCTTTTGTGTCATCAAAAACCGCGCTCAGGAAGGCTGCTCTCTATGGCAGCGAGCGGCTCGGCATGCCGTTTAGGAGGAAAATAATGAATGATACTCTCACTTCACTGATTGGTTTTCTGGAAAAGAGTCCGACTGCATTTCATGCTGTCCGTCAGATCAGGTCCTGCCTGGATCAGAGGGGATATGAAGAGAGAAAGGAAGATCAGCGCTGGACGCTGGAACCGGGAAAAGGATATTATGTCTGCCGCAATGACTCGGCAGTGATTGCCTTTCGGATTCCGGAAGGAGTGAAGGATGCTCCGGGTTTCCGCCTTTTTGCCTCCCACTCCGACTCTCCCATGTTCAAAATCAAGCCGGGTGCAGGGCTGGCCTCCGAGGATCTGGTGCTTCTGAATGTGGAGCGTTATGGCGGAGCAGTGCTTTCCGGCTGGTTTGATCGCCCGCTTTCCATAGCTGGACGGATTTTTGTGTCAGACCACGGCCGGATAGAGCGGATTTTCCTGGATTTTGAAGAATGCACGGCTGTCATTCCCTCTGTTGCGCCGCATCTGACCAGGGATAAGGGAAATGCCCCGGAACTGAATATCCAAAGGGATTTCAAGCCCATCCTGTGCCAGGGGGATGATACTGACGGCTTTTGGACGCTGATAGAAAAAAAGACGGGATATGGACGTCAGGCTATCCTTGGCCATGACCTGTTCCTGGTGAATCATCAACAGCCTATCGTCTGGGGGCCGCAAGGAGAGTTCCTCTCAGGCCCGAGGCTGGACGATCTTGAATGCTGCTTCGGATCCTTCCTGGGCTTTCTGGCAGCCGAAGACACGGGAAGGCCAGACCTGATTCCGCTGCACTGTGTGTTTGACAATGAAGAGGTGGGAAGCAGGTCCTTGCAGGGAGCCGATTCTACCTTCCTTGACGATACGCTCCGCCGCATCTGCCTGAGCCTGGGGATGGGAGAGGAGGAGTATCATATCGCTCTGGCAAAGAGCCTTCTGATTTCCGCGGATAATGGGCACGCAGCCCATCCCAATATGCCGGAAACCTCCGACCCGGTCAACCGGCCCAGGATGAACCAGGGCATTGTCCTGAAATACCAGGGGGAGCTCAAATACACCACGGACGGGAGATCGGCAGCAATCGTCACCGAGATCTGCCGGAAAAAGGGGATTCCCCTCCAGACCTATGCCAACCGCTCGGATATCACCGGCGGGTCCACCCTGGGGAATCTTCTGGAGACCCATCTTCCCATAAGCAGCGCAGACATCGGTCTGGCCCAGCTGGCCATGCATTCTTGCTTTGAAACCGCGGGAAGCAGGGATGTGGAAAGTCTTGTCAGCTTTGCGCAGGCCTTCTATACCTACGCTTCCGATTATCCTCGTTAACGGAAAGCACTTCCGATAACGAGGATAAGGGATGCGGCGGCCGCGCCAAAGCTTTTTTCTTTCCTACTTCTTCTGCTTTTGCTTGCCGCTGTAGCTGACCACCGCACTCTGGATCACGATGAAGAGCAGCAGAAGGGCTCCTGTGGCGATCTTGCCCCACCAGGAATTCAGATGCCCGTTAAAGGTAATCAGAGCCGGAATGACAGACTTCAGAAGGACACCAAACATGGTACCGATCATGAAACCGACACCGCCGGTCAGCAAGGTTCCGCCGATAACCGCGCAGGAGATGACCTCCAGCTCACCTCCCTGCAGTGCCATATTCCAGCCGGACTTGACGACCAGCAGATAAGCGATGCCGGCCAGAGCGGAGCAGAAGCCGTTGAAGGCATAGACGGAGATTTTGATCCGGCCGACGGGAAGACCCATCAGGCGGGCGCTCTGTTCATTGCCGCCCACAGCGTAGACATTCCGGCCAAACCGGGTGTGCTGCAGAATGATCGTGCCGATGATGATCATGACGATAAAGATCACCACGTTCAGACTGATAGAGGTAATCGGTTTGATTTTGACCCACTCCCCATCAGCATATTTGTAAAGCGTAAACTTGATTCCGGCCAGCTTATTGATCAGCGGATGATCGATACTGATAGACTTACGGGAGATCAGACTGCACACACCTCTGGCCAGGAAGTTGCCGGTCAGGGTGGTGATAAAGGGCGGCACGTTCAGGTAGTAGATGGCCGCGCCCATGAGGGTACCCAGGCCTACCGCCACCAGGATGGCGAAGGGAATGGTGATCAGCGGAGAAATCCCCAGCTCCGTATAGCCGTAGGCGATAAGCATGCCGGTCAGGGACTGTACCGAAGCCACGGACAGATCGATCCCCCCCGTGATCAGAACCATGGTCATACCCACGGCAGAGATCCCGTAATACGCATTGTCCGTAAAGAAATTGACAAAGGTACGCAGCGTCGTGAAGCCGATACTGCCATACATGATGGCACCGAAGATATAGATGATCAGGAAAATTCCAATCGTCGCGTAGACCATGATATATTTCGGATTCATGATCCGGCTGAACAGGCTTTGGCGGGAAGAGACAGTCTTCTCTTTCATCTGTTTTCGCCTCCCTTCAATGCCGCCCTGCGGCGGGTGCGATTGGACATCCAGTTGCGGACCGGCTCAGACTGGAGCACGATAACCATGGCGATGATCAAAGCCTTGAAGGCCATGGTAGCCTCTGCTGCGATGCCGAAATAGTAGACAAAGGTAACGATGGTACGGATGATCAGAGAACCGATGATGGTACCGGAAAGAGAGAACTTTCCTCCGGCCATGTTGGTTCCGCCGATAACAACCGCAAGAATGGCGTCCGTCTCGTAGTTGAGACCTGCGTTGTTGGAGTCGCAGGACATGATACGGCTGGAATAGATCAGCCCGGCAATACCGGAAAGGAAGCCGGTCAGGGCAAAAACGATCAGGATGACCTTTTTCGCATTGATACCGGACAGACGGGAAGCGCTCCGGTTGATACCCACCGATTCGACGAAGGTACCGAAGGCGGTCTTTCGGACAAAAATCATGACCGCCGCCACCACGACAATGGTGATGACGATGGGGGTAGGCAGGAAGAGACACTGCCCCTGCCCGATCCAGCGGAAGGGAGAATACAGCGTGGTAAACTGCTTTCCGTTGGTGCAGATCTGGGCAATACCACGGCCCCCGACCATCAGGATCAGGGTAGCGATGATAGGCTGCAGATTCAGCTGACCGATGAGGACACCGTTGAAGGCACCCATCAGAAGGCAGGCCAGAAGAGGAAGCAGGATGACCAGGATAAAGGGCTTGACAGAATAGTCACCCGGCGTATTGTAGACGGTCACGTCCCAGCGCAGCAGCTTTAAGGCAATGGCACCGGCCACGGCCACCAGAGCGCCCACCGAAAGGTCTGTTCCGCCAAGGGCGATAACCAGGGTCATGCCCATGGCGATGATCGTGATTTCGGCCGACCGGTTCACGATATCGATCAGGCTTCCATACAGCATGCCGGTCGAAGGCTGGTAGCTGATGGAGAAAAAGTCCGGCCTGACAATCAGGCAGACGATCAGGATCAGGATTTCCGCGATGGCAGCCCAGGTGATCTTGGAACGCATGATGGAGGCGAAATCCAGATGTTTGGCTGCCAGAACCATGAAGGCAGAGATCAGGCAAAAGGCCAGGCCGGCCAGAAGAAACCAGGGCTGAAGCTTAAAGAAGATCCGAAAATGCTCTACCTGCGGGAAACCCTTGGGGAAAACGGTATCGAAGGCGGATAATCCGGCATCCGCCAGGGCAGCCTCCGCATTCACGTCCTCGGAGACAAAAGATTCGAGACTCCCGATCTCGTCAGGCGCAGCATCCAGATCAGCAGAGGCAAGCTCCATCGAGGCGTCCTCATCTCCGGCGGCAGCGGCATCCTTGGAGACAGTACGGGCGGACTTGCGGATGGCTTCATCAAAAGCCTCCCGCACTGCCGGCTCCGTATTGTCATTCATGAAAATATCCTGGATGCTTTGATCGGAAAAGCTGATCCGGTAATTGTCATAGATGGCATCCTTGACCCTGCAGACATTGGCAAAGCAGAAAATGCCGGCAAGCAGAAGCACGAGCCCGCAGATCAGAGGAATCCTGTAAGTTTTCTTCATTACGCCTCACCTCCTGCCTGCATACCCTCCGCAATAATCTGGAGGATCTTATTCTGGGTATCGCCCTCGAAGGGACCGGTCAGTTCTCCTGCCTTGACGCCGTCCCTGAGGATCACGATCCGGTTGGAGCAGCGGATCACTTCCTCCAGCTCAGAGGAGATAAAGATGACCGAAACCCCGTCTTCACACATCTGCAGCATCAGACGCTGAATCTCAGCCTTGGCGCCGACATCGATGCCTCGGGTCGGCTCATCCAGGATCAGAAGATCCGGCTGGGTGGCCATCCAGCGGGCCAGGATCACCTTCTGCTGGTTGCCGCCGGAAAGCTCGCCGATCTTTTTCTCGGCATCCGGCGTAGCGATGGACAGGGCCTTGATATATTTGTCCGCCAGTTCATTCTGCTCCTGCCGGGATAAAGGCCTGAGGAAGCCCCGCTTGGCCTGAACCGCCAGCATGATATTCTCACGGATGGAAAGGTCGGCAATGATACCGTCCCGCTTTCTGTCCTCCGGGCAGAAGGCGATACCGCTCATGATGGCATCGAAGGGGCGTTTGACCTGGACCTCTTTGCCCTTGACCTTCATGCTGCCCTTCATGGAACGGGTGGCGCCGAAAATCAGCTCCGCCGTCTCGGTACGCCCGGATCCCAAAAGCCCGGCAAAGCCCACCAGCTCGCCCTCCTTGATGGAAAGAGAGATATCCGCGATGGTTCCCGGGGCACCGATATGATCCGCCTCCAGCATGTTGCCGGCATCCTGCCTGAGATTGGCAGGGTGCAGATTGAAGATCACATCCATATCCTTACCGATCATAGCGGTGACCAGCTCCAGCTTGGTCATCTCATGGATTCCATAGGTGCCGACAAGGTGACCGTTGCGCAGGATGGTCATCCGGTCAGAAATGGCATAAATCTGATCCAGGAAATGCGTGATGAAGATAATGCCCATTCCCTGAGCCTTCAGCTCACGCATGACACTGAAGAGAAGCTGGACCTCATTCTCATCCAGAGAAGAGGTGGGCTCATCCAGAATCAGGATCCTGGCCTGGATATCGACGGCTCTGGCAATGGATACCATCTGCTGGACTGCCGTGGAATAATAGGAAAGAGGACGCGTGACATCGATGTCCAGATGGAAGCGTTTCATCAGCTCCCTGGCTCTTTTGTTGATAATCCGATGCTTGAATTCCTGACGGCCGACGAAGATATTTTCGGCAACGGTCAGGTTGGGGCAGAGGTTGATCTCCTGGAAGACCGTGGAGATTCCCATATCGATGGCCTGCTGCGGGTTGGTCGGAGTGATCTCCTTCCCGTCGAGCAGGATGGTGCCGGCGTCCTTGTGATGGACTCCGGTCAGGCACTTGATCAGGGTAGATTTACCCGCTCCGTTTTCTCCCAGCAGAGCGTGAACCTCGCCTGCATTCAGGGTGAAATCCACACCGTCCAGGGCTTTGACTCCGGGGAAGAGGATTTCAATTCCCTTCATCTCGAGCAGAGCTCTTTGAGAATTTTGATTGTCTTGCTCTGGCAAAATATCCCTCCTTTCTGCTTGTAAAGAGGAAATGAATGGACAGTAAAAAGGCGGCAGGAACTGTGGAGAGAACCTACCGCCTTGCAGAATCATCTATTTAAGACATACAATAGTTAATCCCAAGACCTGCCAGGTCCTGTATGGTATAGGATGCGCCCGAACGCAGGAGGGAATCCTGCGGCTTGCGGCGGCGTAAATCCTCTGCGGGCAGCGAATCGGAATGCAGGCATTCCGCTCGTTTACGATTAATATACACGCTCGTCGATCACGTCGGCAGCCTTAACGGAAACGGTACCTTCAACCTCGATACCGCCTTCTGCGTCAAAGACACCTTCTTCCGGATGGATGATCTCTTTGTCAAAGGTCTCTCCGGCTTCCAGAGCTTCGATGGTGGGAACAAGGAAAGCACCGTACAGAGGTGTGCACTCGATGGTGGCGTTCATCTCGCCTGCAACGATGGCTTCGAAGGCAGCCTTGACAGAGTCGCAGCCAACGATGATGATGTCTTCGCCGGGAACAAGGCCGGCAGCCTTGATGGCATCGACAGCGCCGAGAGCCATATCGTCATTCTGAGCTACCAGGACATCGATGTCGTCAACGGACTTGAGCCAGCTCTCCATAAGGGCCTGGCCTTCGGCGCGGGTGAAGTTACCGGTGTTCTGCTCGACAACCTTCAGGAAAGGATAGTCCTCCAGAGCGGCAAGGTTGCCCTCGGTACGGCCTACCTGAGCGTCGGAGCCGGTGGTGCCTTCCATGATGACAACGTTGACATCCTCAGAGTCGCGGCCCTGAGCCTTCATATATTCGCCGACCCACTGGATCTGACGACGGCCTTCCAGCGGGAAGTCACCGCCAAAGGCAGCAGCGTAGTCAATCTTGTCCGCGCAGTCCGGGATACGGTCAAGAAGGATCAGCGGGATCTCATTCTCATTTACTTCCGCGAGGATCTCATCCCAGCCGGAGGAGACAACGCCGGTGAAAAGGATATAGTCCACACCCTGGGTGATGAAGTTGTTCAGAGCCTGGATCTGATTTTCCTGCTTCTGCTGGCCATCGCTGTAAACCAGCTCCCAGCCTTCGTGATTCTCGATGGCGGCGCAGACATCGTCTGTGTTGGCGGTACGCCAGTCAGACTCCTGACCGATCTGGGAGAAGCCGATGGTGACAGCGGATACGGAAACGCTGGACGCAGCCAGAACCGTAACGCCAAGAACGGAAACAAGCAGCTTCTTCATGATGTTTTTCATTGCTAATCCTCCTTCGCATATCATGCAGTTTATCCAACCGGCAGCTGCCGTGTTGGACTTTTTAACATATTTATTTTATTGCAAGGGCCTTGAAATGTCAACATTTATAGTAAACGAACCAAACATTTTCCCTTTGATTCGTCAGCTGCTCTGAATTCCTCCCTTTTTTGCATCGTGCTATTGACAGGAGAGAAGGGAGAAGATATACATAATAAGAAGGTGTATTTTTCCTGCGATGACAAAAGCCGCGCCATCTGCGGTTATTGCCAAGGGCAAAAGTGCTAAGGCCCTGTAATTAAATTCCTCCGCCCTCTGACTTGTCTTCGCAAGTATCTGCTGCGTTGTCATCAGTTGGCGATGTAAGCCACCGCCTGCGAATTTACCGGGAATCATGCCTGCGGCGGACATTCGGAGCAGGAAACGAGGATGCTGTAGTTTCAAGAAAGGATAACACTATGTCGATGGGATTGGTCTTCAATCAGATCCTGATCATTTTCGGTTATGTAGCGGTGGGCTTTCTGGCGGGGAAATGCCGGATAATCCATGAGGAGCAGAGAAAGTTTCTCACCAGTCTGTGTTCAAAACTCCTGCTGCCCTGCACGATCCTGGCGGCAGCCCGTCTGGATATGGGGCCGGAAGCCTTTAAAAACCTTGGCCTTTCCTTTGC
Organism: Blautia sp.; assembly: GCA_017515325.1. Classification (GTDB taxonomy): domain Bacteria; phylum Bacillota; class Clostridia; order Lachnospirales; family Lachnospiraceae; genus Blautia_A. The sequence continues at coordinate 47,302 of JAFWGA010000039.1, read as the reverse complement.
GGTGATGATGGGGGTGATGGGAGCGACATTGCTGGCCTGCCAGCTGACGGCAAGGCTACTGCACATGGAAGCGAAGCTCAATGCGGCTCTGACAGGCCTCGTGACCTTTCCCAACTGTACCTTTCTGGGACTCCCCCTTTGCCTTGCCCTTTTCGGGGACATCGCCGTATTGTATAATTCCGCAGCTATCGTAGCCTTCAATATCCTCTTTTTTATTTTTCTGCTTCCCCTCTTTACGGGAGGAAAGTTTTCTCCGAAATCCCTCCTTACGGCACCAACCATATCCACGGTGGTTCTTCTGGCCATGCTGGTGCTGGGGCTTCACTGGCCGGGGCCGGTCCAGACCGTGATCGGCAATATCGGGTCCATGATCTCCCCCATGACTCTGATCATAATCGGCGTCATGCTCTCTGAGAACCCCCTGTGGGAGATCCTGAGGGAGAAACGGGTATACCCGGTCAGCCTGATCCGCAATTTTCTGATTCCCCTTGTGGTGATCGCTGTCCTCAGTTTTATGCCCCTGCAGAGGGACGTAAAGATGTGCGTCCTGGTTTACCTGGCCTGCCCCTGCGCCACTCTCACCACCATCTATGCCGTCCAGACGGATTCCTATCCGGAGCTTTGCGCCAGGTCGGTGATTTTTTCCACACTTCTGTTTGGCATCAGCCTGCCGGCGGTGATCGCTGTGGGGCAGATGATTCTATGATGACCGGAGGGTTCTGCCGCCGCCTTGCAGGTAACGGCAGAACCCTCCCCCTGTCATCTGACCAGTCCCTGGTACATCTTCTCGGAAACGGGCACTGCCAGTCCCAGCCGGTGGGCTTCCTTCACGATGTAGCCGCTGAAGGTCTCCACCTCTGCCGGTCTCCCGGCATGGATATCCCGCTGCAGGGAGCTGCTTGCTTCGTCAGCATAGCTGTGATAAAAACGGTCGATGATGGCTTCGATATCCTCTGAACTGATGGCGATGCCCTTGGCGACCGCCACCTGGGCGGCTTCCTGAGCCAGGGCAATATAATCCCGGGCCTTGGCAGGGTCATCCCGGATCGGGCCGATGGGACAGTCGTAAAAGGCGGTTGCCACATTGTAGCAGCAGTTGAGGACATATTTTTTCCAGATGTCCAGCATGATATCCCCGGAGAGCTGATGCCGGATTCCGGCCTGGGTCAGCAGTGACGAAAGGGCAGCCAGCTTTTCTTTCCGGCTCTCGTCAGGATGTTCGATGCCCAGTCTTAAATCGGCAAAATTACCCTGCTGGGTGATGGAATAATCCGGATTGGAGAAGGCGACGATATAGATCAAAGCCTTCACCACTGTTCCTGCGCTAAGGCCTGCCTGTACCCGGTCGCCGGGATCCACCCCGTTCATCACGGGGATGATCACCGTATTTTCTGTCACTGCTGTCTTGAGCTGGGGCAGAAGCTCCTCCAGGGAATAATTCTTGACACAGATAAAGAGATAATCCTGAGGAGGCAGCTCCCCCGCACTCTGAACCAGAGCCTGGGGACGGCTGATCACCTCGCCGTTCAGGTCACTGTGAAGCACCAGCCCATTTCGGGCAAAGGCATCGTATCGGCCCTTTCTGGCCACAAGGGTTACCGAATCAAAAGCCCGGCAAAGCAGGGCAGACAGATAGCCGCCCACACCGCCGACACCGGCCACGGCGATTTTCGGGGAATCATTGATCGTCGGCATCACAAAACCTCCTGTTCTGGGGATGCTGCCTTTGGCAGCGAAGAGTTTCGTATGCACCTGAATTTACTGGGGAATCCTGCCGCTAAAAGCGGCGTAAACTCGGCGCGGGAAACGAATCAAAATGCAGGCATTTTGCTCGTTCCCTTTAACAGATATAAATGATAAGGGAAATCTCTGATCCCTGTCAATAGATATTCCCACACAGATATCGAGTATCCGTGGCATTGCGTCAACGGACAAAACCTTTTTGGGGAGGAGGCGAGATCAGGAAATGGAAATCATGGAAACACTGCTTGGGACGCTGAACCCGGCCCAGTTGGAGGCGGTAACCGCTACCGAAGGCTACATCCGGGTGATCGCAGGGGCAGGCTCAGGCAAGACAAGGGCTCTTTCCCACCGCTTTGCCTACCTGGTGAACGAAGTCGGTATCCTGCCGGGCAATATCCTCTGCGTGACCTTCACCAATAAAGCATCTCAGGAGATGCGCCAGCGCATCCACGCTCTTACCGGCGACAACGACACCGGCTATATCAATACCTTTCACGGCTTCTGCGTCAGCATCCTGCAGGAGGACAGCTATGCGGTAGAGTATCCCAAAAGTTTTCTGGTTCTGGACAACGCGGATATCGACACCATGCTGAAGGTCATCTACGAAGAAAGAGGGCTGGGACTGAGGGACATGACCTTCGCCAAAGCCCGGGATATGATTGAGATCCAGAAGCTTTTCAAAAAACCGGAGTATTATCTGGATATGCTGACCCTTCCTCTTGAGGAGCTGAAGCAAAAATATCAGAAGGCCGAAACGCTCGAGGACATCATTTTCTATGGATATCTCTATCAGGAAAGAAAATGCTTCGGCCTGGACTACAATGATTTAATCAAGGTTACCCTTTTCATCTTTTCCCGGAGCGAAGAGATCCGTCTGAAATGGCAGAAACGCCTGGAATACATCATGATCGACGAATTTCAGGACATCGACGGTCTCCAGTACGAGCTCATGTGTGTGCTCAGCGCCTACCACAAAAACCTCTTCGTCGTGGGGGACCCGGATCAGACCATCTACACCTGGCGGGGAGCAAACATCCGCTATCTTCTGGACTTCGGGGAGAATTTCCCCGGCTGTCGTACCATCATGATGATGCTCAATTACCGTTCCACCGCTACCATCCTCAGGGCAGTCAACAGCCTGATCGACAAAAATCAGGAGAGGATCCGCAAATCTCTGATCCCTGCCCGGGAGGAGGGGGAAAAACCCGTCTGCCATTTCGCCTCGAATGCAGAGAAGGAGGCGGCCTGGATTGCCCAGGAGGTAATGCGGCTGAAGGAAAAGGAAGGCATTCCCCTGAAAAGCATCACCATACTTTACCGTGCCCACTACGTCACCAGGTCTCTGGAGGAGGCTTTTATTAAGGAAAAGATTCCCTATGCCATCTACAGCGGTACTCCCTTTTTCGGCCGCAAGGAAATCAAGGATGCTCTGGCCTATCTGCGTATGATTGTCTATCGGGACGATCTTTCCTTCCTGAGGATCGCCAATGAACCCAAGCGGAACCTGGGAGAGCAGCGGATCAGATATCTGCAGGAATATGCGGCCACCAAGGGCTGCAGTCTTTTTGAGGCTTTGAAGGAGAATCAGAAGGAGGAGCTCTTTGCCCGGACCAAGGCAGTGGAGTTCATTTCTCTGATCGAAGGATATGCCGAAAAATACGAGACGGTCCCGGTTTCGGATCTGATCGGAGAAATTCTCTCTGTCAGTGGCTATGAGAATGACCTGAGGATACAGGGCAGCCAGGAAAGACTGGACAATCTGGCGGAGCTGAAGCAGTCCATCCGCGATTATGAGCTATCCTGCGGAGAAGAGGGTACCTTGGAACAGTATGTCCGCCACATTGCCCTCTTCACAAATATGGATACCCCGGAGAAAGAGGACAGACTGAAGCTGATGACGGTTCACAGCGCTAAGGGGCTGGAATTCCCTGTGGTATTCCTCTGCGGCATGAACGAGGGCATCTTTCCCTCCCGCAAGATCCGCAGCATCCAGGCGATGGAGGAGGAACGCCGTCTGGCCTTCGTGGCCATGACCCGGGCCAGAGACCACCTGTATATGACCGAGGCGGACGGAAGGAACTTTGACGGCTCTGATCGCTACCCCTCCCGTTTTATCCTGGACGCAGGGGAAGAAAATCTCTCCTTTCCCCTTCCACCAAGAGAAGGACTGATCCAAAAAACAAAAGAATATGTCGATTCCATGAACCGCCATATCCTGAAGGACGAAAACAGGATCCTTCTTCCTGAAGGGCAGAGAATCCGCCATAAAATATTCGGAGAAGGAACCATCACAGGGATAGACCAGGAAAGGGAGGCCTACCGCATTCATTTCGACCGGCTGGACTCAGAGCGCAATATCGCCTTCCGGATTGCCTTGGAGGTCCTGTGAAGAAACAATGAAAAGACTCTCGCCGGAGTTGAATAATTATTTCAAATGTGTTAAGATACCTCAGATAATTCCCAATGCTGGCGCTTTAATCCAGGTAGAAACAGACAGCCACTCGTGATCCGAAGGCATCGCGTCAGCCGACATAGCTTATAGGATGCGCACGAATTTTACTGCTAAATCATGCCGCTTACAGCGGGGCAACATTCGGCGCAGTAAACGAATCAGGATGCAGGCATTTTGTTCGTTTACTATAATTTGGGAGGAGTGTTTCCGTCACATGAAATACAGATACGTTAAAACCTATCTTTGCCTGACCCTGGCAGCCTCTGTTGGAGCAGGCCAAGCGTCCCAGGTCCTGACCCGGGGAGAAGAATCCGCTTCACAGGAAGATTATGGCTGGGATTTGCTGAACCAGGATATCTGGGCGGAATCCGCTGAAGCCGTCAGCGGGGAGAGTGAAATCCAGGAAGAATATCAGGATCTCTGGGAGGCTCCCCTGGATACAGGAGATCAGGCTATCTCAGACGACTTTCTTGATCCCGGTGTGATTGATCCCGCCGTCGTGGATCCGGCCGTGGACGATCCCGACTTTTTTGGAGGCGGGGAAGAGAGCCCTCAGGATCCTTCGGCTTCAGAGCCCGGCGCGGAACAGACGCAGGAACCGTCCGGCCAGGAGACCGGTGAGCAGCAGACCCAGGCCCCGGGCATGGACGATTTCGTCAGCCCCGAGACGGATGCCGGCATTGATATTGAGCCGGATATCTTCACCTCAGATGATCTGGCGCCGGGACAGCCGGCAGAAGATGTGATCGTAGCGGGACCCACCCAGGCTCCTTCTCAGCCCATCGATGTAGGCTCGATCACTCCCACACCGGCAGCGCAGATCGGTCCTGGTGTCATGGCTACCGCGACTCCTGTTCCCACAGCCACACCGACTCCCACCGTCACCCCGATCCCGACTCTGATTCCGGTAACGCCGGCACCCTTTACATCCAACCCGAGCGCGATTCTGCTCGGTTCGCCTACCATGATCAGTTACTCCACAGACATGGTTTCGAACATCCATGCCGGTAAGGAGTTTTATCTGAAAAGCCTGAAGGATACCTATAAGCTGACCTTCTCGGACAATTTTGCCGACATCATGGAGCAGATCGAACAGGAATACCGGGTGCAGCATGGCCTGTCCACAGGGACAGGGACAGGAACTGGCGGCCCCCTGATCGTGGCAAACCTTCTTTCCCCTGCCGGCACGGCAACGCCGACACCCCTTCCCTTCCTCACTATGGACAGCAGAAATACCCAGATTCTGACGGCTGACCTTCCCGAGGGACTTTTGGTCAGGAACTGGCAGGATATCCTTGCCATCTATGTCTATGAGCAGAGTAAGGCAGGAAAGACGGCTTATATGCTGGACCTCTCCGCAAAAAATGATCTGGCCCGCATTTTTGCCTATCTGAATCCGGTGGAGGGAGAGGGTAAAAACGCCTACTATGCCAACCACCATATCAACTATTATATTCGCGACAATAAGATCGAGAAAGCAGACAGGGACATCCTGAAGAAATATACCGAGACGGACTGCGAGCTTTTGTGTGCCACCGTCACCGGAGCAAAGGGCTTTGTCCGCCAGAGCGTCGGGGACAATGTCTCAGAGGAAAGAGTGGACGTCATCACGGCTGCCTATTCTCTGGTGGGAAAGGTCGGCTACTTCTGGGGCGGCAAGTCCACCATGATCGGAATGGACCCCAACTGGGGAAGTGCCTCTCGGGTATATGCGACCGGAAGCAATACCACCGGTACTCTCAGAGCCTATGGTCTGGACTGCAGCGGCTTTGTCACCTGGGCTGTGATCAACGGCTATAAAGACAGGAGCATGTTTTATCAGATTGGCGACGGCACTTCTGCCCAGTGGCTGAACGCAAAGGTCGTCAGCGAGGCGAATGCCCAGCCGGGGGATCTGGTATTTCAGAGCGGGCCGGAGGCCGGCGCAGACAATCACGTAGGCATCCTGGTAGGAAAGACCGATACCGGAGACTGGATTGCCATTCACTGTTCTTCAGGACAGAACGGTGTCACTGTCGGTGAAGCCTATTCCGCAGGCTTCCGCTATATCCGTGAGCCTTCCTTCTATCCGGCCAAGGTGGCGGAGGTCAGGGTGGCCTCCGTGGATAATCTCGATGATATCGTGGTCGGAGACCACAGCATTACCGTAAATGATGTCACCATCAACAGTGACTTTGTCGACCTTTTTGTCTCAGATCCTAACGCGGCACCTGCCTCCGACAATACGGCTTCTTCTTCCCCCTATTCCATCCTCCTGGAGGATGCCTCCGGCAGGACTCTGAGAGCGGGAGAGGACAGACCGGAGCATAGCTACACTCTCGCCGTAGAGACGCCCGGTGGTCTTATGACGGCAGGAAGCACCGTAGAGACCCTGCCCCTGGACAACTTTACCCTTCTTCTGGAGACAGATCAGGGCGGTCTTCTTCTGGAGCCGGGTTCGGAAACCGGCACACCTGCCCCGACCCTTCCTGCAGAAAACAGCAGCCCTGCCCCCGCCTACAGTCTGGTGCTGGACAGCGGGCAGATCATTCCCAGCCCGACAGTCATGCCTGGCTCCCATACGGTGAGGACAGATGAGGCCATCCCCATCCTTGAGCTGGGGGAGGATTTTGTCGGTGCAGAAGATCTCGAGACAGAAAGGGTTGAGTACGGACCCATTTTTGTCATGGCTAACCAAGAACCGGAGGAATCCCTGCCGACCCTCAGCCTGGAGGAGGAGCCGGAGGAATCCCTGCCGACCCTCAGCCTGGGGGAGGAACCGGAGGAATCCCTGCCGACCCTCAGCCTGGAGGAGGAGCCGGAAGAATCCCTGCCGACCCTCAGCCTGGAGGAGGAACCGGAGGCTTTCACTGCCTCTTCTGAGGCGGAGGAGCTTTTGGACTTTTTCACATCCAGTGATTACGGGTGGGAGAAGCTTCCGGAAAATACCGCAATCCTGAGCCTGGACAATGGAGATCAGTTCAGTCTGGCAAACGGCACGGTTGCTCCCTTGATCCTGCTGGATCCGGTGGAATCCCTTCTGCAGGATGAGGATCTGCTTTCATCTGCCCCAGAGGCATCCGATTCACCCCGGACTGATTCTGACAACGCCCAGGAGGATCTCTTTACCAGTGGTTTCTATGGACCGGTCTATCAGCCGCAAAGCCAGTCGTCGGTAAGCGAACCTGTCTATGGCCCTGCGCCGGAGGAAGATTTTAGCTCTCAGACGGCAGAACAGAAGACGACAACTCTTCAGGAACCGGCCTTCCAGTTCAGAATCATGCTTGAAACGGAGGACGACCCCTTTACCACTGTCGATCCCAGGCCTACTGTGACGGTGAAGCCGATTTTTACCAGGGGCGACAGCTACTGATTCCTGTCATGGCCTGGCCGGCAGCGTTCGACACGCTGCCATCTGCCTGTCATGAAAGCAGGACAGTCATGGACAGGGATTACGATTTGAGTCTTTTTCTCGCCTTGGCGAGGGTAACTAAAAAAAGCGCGGAGAAAGCCGGGTCTCGGCGTTTCTCCGCGTTTTACTTTCCAGGGCTGCCTCTTTTTCCTCAGCGGTGTATGCCGGAAAGAACCTCTTCTATCCACATGTCCGTATTGTAGTTTTCATCGAAAAGCTTTACAATGACCCCAAAAGGCTCTGCGTCACTGGAAAAGGCATTCGCCTCATCCGTATCCACATGCATGGCCAGACGGAAATTCCAGCTGACACGAACCACCACATCGGCGTAGATCAGCCCTCGCTCATAGCTTTTGGTCAGGACGAAGACCTCCTGGTTGTCCTTGACCTTCAGGGTAACCGCCTCTGCCGGCGTCATGTGAATATGCCGCTTTGCCACGATTACCCCCTTCTCGAGCTCCATTTCGCCACAAGGCCCGATCAGGGTACAGCCGGGGGTACCGGCAATATCACCGGACTGACGGATAATGCCGGGGATGCCGGCTTTGCGGGTATCGGTAAGGGAAAGCTCCACCTGGGTCTGCTTACGGTATGGCCCCAGGATGGCCATGTTTTCAAACTCTCCTCTGGGTCCTTTGACGGTCAGCCTTTCCTCACACAGGTACTGACCAGGCTGGCTGAGCTCCTTCACATAATGAAGCTCCTTGTCAGGGCCGAAAAGTAGGGCAAAATCCTCCCGGGAGAGGTGAATGTGGCGGGCGGATGTTTCAATTGGTATTTTTATGCTCATAGCTTGATATCCTTCATCTATTGTTTTCTGGTTTTACTATAAAAGATTTTTAGGGAAAAGGCAAGGCTTTTGAGAAGGGAGGGCGGTATGCGAAAAAGAGAGACGATTATAAATCTGGTTATGTATCTCGCCTTTATTTGCCTGATTATGGCAGTGCTCTGGGAAAAGGGTTATCTTCCCCCAGGCCTGGATTCTGATACCAGCATTCTTTCGGCTGCCAGGAATGTACTTGCCAGAGAACCGGCCGAGGTTCGCAGACTGCGTGAGCAGGAGGTCGTCCAGTCTGAAGAGGGTCATGAGGAGTTCTATTTCCGTCAGCTGAACCAGGATGAAAAGAGAGCCTACCGGGAAATGCTTGCAGGCTTCAGAGCCTGGGAAAGCGATTTCTATCTCACCATTGCAGGGGATGAAGAACTGGACAGAGTCTATCATGCTGTCCTCAATGATCACCCTGAGCTTTTCTGGGTACGCAATCGCGAGCCTGTATATAAAACTGTCTACAGCGGTCAGTCCTTCTGCAGCTTTTCTCCCGCATATATCTACGGAGGAGTGGATAATAAGGAAAAGCAGGACAGTGAAGAAGCCCGTCAGATTCAGGCCAGCATGGATGCCGCCGTGAGGGAAATCGATACCCTGGTGTCGGCGGATGCTTCGGAATACGACAAGGCCTTTGCGGTATACACCTATATCATCGATCAGACCGAATACAGGGAGTCTAAGGATGATCAGTCCATCGCAGGGGTATTCTGGAAGAAAGAAGCCGTCTGTGCCGGCTATGCCGGGGCGGTTCAGTATCTATTGGAACACCTGGGTGTGTTTTGTATTTATGTGGAAGGAAACACCCTCGGCAAGGAGGAGGGCCACGCCTGGAATATTGTCCGGATCGATGGGGAATACTATTATGTGGATGCCACCAACGGGGATCAGCCCGAATTCCTTTTTGGGGATTTTGCTTCCCTGCCCTGGCACAAGACCATTATGATGGATTATCTTTGCCCCTTCCCCCTGGAATATGAGACGACTTACTCCCCGTCCCCGCTTTTCCCCGTCCCTTTGTGCAGCTCCACAGCCTGTAATTTCTATGTACTGAATAACGGCAGCTTTGACTATTATGATCCGTATTCCCTTGATGATTATTTTAAGATGCGCATCGGTTTTGGGGCTGCCGTGATCCGGTTCAAATTTACCAATCGGGAGGCTTATGATGCCGCCTGCGCTTATTGGCTGGATTCAGATCAGCTGGACGATGCGGTTCAGTATTATATGAATTACAATGGGCTGGGCCAGGTGGAGTATCATTACGGTAGTCTGGACACACTGATGACCATGTACTTTATCTTCTGAGAGGAGAAAGGCTGAATCGTATCTGTTTTGAAAGATGGTCGGGTTGCTTTATAGATAACGGCAAATGTCATGTGTCTTTGAATATAAGCTTTCCGCCGGTTGCCATAGAAGAGGTGTTGAAATTATGATACAGGAAATGTTGGATCTGGTTCGCCGCCTTCCCATCATCTGGGAGCGTTTCCAGGGGCTCCAGCTGGAACGGCCCGGCCTGGCTTTTTTTGTCCTGGCCGCCCTGACTGCCTTTGGCATACTGAATTGTCTCTTTGGCTACCGGCTTCTGCGCTTCTGGATGATGCTGGCCGGTTTCGGCCTGGGGGCTGGCGGAGCCTATTTTATACTTAGGTCTTTGGAGACTCCTCTGGAACCTTCCCGACTTTATATTTTGGTCATGCTGGTTTCCGCCCTGGTTCTGGCACTTATCGTCTTTTTCTTTTACAGAGCCGGTATCTTTATGGTTGTGTCAGCCATGGGCGCTGCGGTATCGGTCTACATAGTGAGGCCGAATTCCTCGGCGACCTTCTTTCTCTGCCTTTTGATCGGGGTCGTACTGGGTATCGTGGCCATCCGCTTTGAGAAGGAGCTGGTGATCTTTCTGACCGGGCTCTTTGGCGGAGCGGTGGCGGGCTATTGTCTGGCCAGGATGCTGAATATCAATGAATATCCCGAAGGAGTGATGCTGTGGGCAGGCTTTGCCCTGACTGGCTGGATTGTCCAGGTGGTCATGAACCGCTCCGGAAAAACGGGAAAGGAAGAGATGCAAGAGGGAAAGGATGAAGGAAAAAGACCGGGAAAAAGATGGGATCCGGTTGATGAAGATCAGGAAAACGAGGAAGAACGCCGCAGAAGAGCAAATGAATTTTATGAGCAGTATTTCAATGGGGAGGATGTCTTTGACAGGGTTCCGCCGGAAGAAAAACCGAAGAAAAAACCCCGGTTCCTGAAGTCATCCGGATCAAAAGCCTCCCCAGATCTGGTTCCGGATCTGACACAGGATTACTGCCGAGACGAGGACCGGGATCATATCGGACAGAGGAAGGCTGACAGAAAGGCAAAAGGCTTCTGGGGAGACAGACAAAAGAAGAGCCAAAAGAGAATACCCTGAAAAGGAAAAGGCTTAGCCCTGCTGTCCGAACCGGCTGCTTATGAGCCGGAGGAGGCAGCAGGACCATTGTTGATGCCCTGACTCTTAAAGAATCGGCGGATTAGCCAAAACAGGATGCAGACTCCGGCGGCCAGGAGAATGAGCCCGGCAATAAAGGCTATCGTGGCGTAAAGCCGGTAGTTCTCCCAGATCGGGATGCTGGGAGAATTGGAATCTCCAAAGAGAAAATCTTCATTGCTCAGCGACAGCAGGATTTGGTTGGAGAGACGGATGGTTTTAAAGGCGATAATGGAAATGGTGAGACCCGCAAGGGAACTGATTCCTCCCGCTGCGATGGGATTGATTTTCCGAAATATATTCTTCATGGCTCTTCCTTTTCAGTAAGATTGATCTTGTGCAAACAATTATTATAGTATCTTTTTTTTTCGTTTTTTTCAAGACCTTCATGAAGAGAACTTGGATCCGATTCTGCGATCCGGTGGAGATTGTCTTGTTTATCGAAAATTTTTCGGAAAAGACAGGAATGAAACCGGTTATAGCGATAGGGCCGCAGGCAGGGAAAAAAGGAAAATCATGCGACACATGGATATGATGCAAATACAAAGAAACTGAAATGAAAACATATATGATTCCTATGCAGGGGGATCGTGAAAATGTTCAAAAACAGGCAATAGAATTTCGTTAAAGATTTCGTAGATTTTTTGGATATTTTGTGATATGATATGATATAATGACATGAAGAGAATCCTGAGGTAGTGGGAAAATTAAAGAAAGAAGATCCCAAACAGGCACATCTTCAATATGTTGAATATACCCATTACTTTTGAGAAAAATGTGATACCGTAATCTCTTTGTTGGTTCTTTGGCTCGCCAATCACTTGCGATATACCCGTAATGACAACAAAGAGTGGAAGTTGGATTTTGAGTTTTCCAGTGGAATAGTATATGCAATGACGTATATCAGTATAGAAACAGAAGGGTACTGCTCAGCGTTTTGTGCTTTGCAGTCACGCAAATGGGTCTGTACTGAACTTTATGGTAAGGGAGGAAAGATATGGATCATAGAAAAATCAGGTTCAGTCTGAATCCACAGCGGATGTTTTTCTCCCCGGCAAGGATGAAGCCGCTTCTGCTGGTGGGGCTGGCGCTGCTTTTGCTGATGACGGGAAGCATAAGGACAAAGGCGGCCGCCTATGACGCTTCAGGTCGGGGCTCGCTTTCGATCCAGCTTATTATTGGAGGGGAACCCATTCCGGGGATTGCTTTGGATGTGTACAAGGTGGGAAGCCTGTCACCGGACGGCGGTTTTGTCCTGGACGAAGCCTATGCAGGTACAGGGGTTGATCTTTCGAACCTGACCAGCGCGGAAGCTACCCTTCAGGCTGCCTACAAATGTATGGCCCTCATTCCTGGGATTCAGCACAAGCCGATGATGAGTACGGCACTTGCCCAGGTTTACGATATTGACAGCGCTGCCTATGAGCCTGTCTGTTCCGGAGAGACGGATTCCATGGGAAACCTTATCTTCGAAGACATGGATTACGGCGTATATCTGATCCTGAAGGGACAGAATTCCTCCGGAGACGACAGCGTGCAGATCAAGCCCTACCTGCTTACGATTCCCTATATGAATCATGAAGGAGAGCTTCTCTATGATGTCAATGTCTACCCCAAAGCCAGCCGGGATGATTTTACCGGGAAGATTACCGTAACCAAAAACCTGGCAGTAGGGATGGACTTTGGTCACGCGAGCGTGTATGCAGTCCATGAGGAATTCACGATCGGCCTTTTCTACGACGAGGAGGGGACTGTGCTGGTGTCTGAGGATGCCGTTCAGACTATCGTTGTGGAGGGAAGCAGTTCCGGTTCGGTTACCTTTGAGAACCTTCCGGCAGGACGTTATTATGTCTACGAGCTGGATGAGGAAGGAAATCCCATCATTCCGGGGGTTCCTTACCCTGTTGAAGGGGAAATTAACTTTATCTGTACCATTACGGACGAGAACAACGTCTCTACCAACGGTTTTGATCTTCCTGCCCAGGAAGAGGTCGAGAACAGAGTATATATTGAGAACTTCTACTCAGAGCTGCCTCCCGGCAGGTTTTATCTGGATGGATTCATCAAAGTCAGGAAAAACCTGTTAAGGGCCGGAAGCTCAGAGGATGTGGAGGACGCAGGTCCCTTCTTTGCAACCTGTTATTCAGAGGCTACACTGTATGATGGCAGTCATGCCTATTTTCAGACACAGCAGTTGGTCATCGGAGATTGGATCACCTTCGAGGTTCCCGGCGGTGACAGCATGAAGCCGCAGGATGTCATTTACTATGTGTATGAATCGGATGAGGATGGAAATCTTCTTTCCACCAGCGAGGTATTTAAATATGCCGTTACCATAGAGGTGGATAAAAAGGAATCCGTGGAGGGAAAGGTCCTGCTTACCTATCCGAGCAGGGAGACTCCGCTTTCGGTTGTGGAGATCACCAATGAGGAGATTCCGGATACGCCGACGCCTACGCCGACATCCACCCCGACTCCGACACCGACCCCGACCCCGACGGTTACCCCGACTCCGGAAATTACGCCTCCATTACCTGAAGGACCTGGACCGGATCCGAGTACGACACCGACACCGATCCCGACAGTCACCGTCACCCCGACACCGATTGTCAGGACACCTACACCTTATGTCACCCAGATCATCCTTACTCCGCCGCCTACCACGCCTTCCGTGGTGACGACGAATACTACCGATAACCATAGCAGCACTGTCAACAGCAGTACTACGACAAACAGCAATGTGGCCCAGACCTATACCGAGAGTGTAAGCCAGACGCAGAATGTCAAGACAGGCGATGATACCCCGATCGCCCTGTATGTCATCCTTTTGGCAGCAGCCGCCGGACTGGTTACCATCCTTGTCTTGAGGAAAAGGAAGTAATTCTCGGTTTTAAAGGAAAGGAGGTGATTCCCATAAATGATGCGATGAAGCAGCTGATCCGCCTTTCCCGCACCAGGGGCAGGCCAATTAACCCGGGACGATGCCGTTCTATGGGGAGAGCCTCACCCAGAGGACTCCCCTTCCCGGGAAGGACAGGGTAGCCAAAAGACAGACCAGAACCACGGGAAGGGGAAGTAACCAGGAAACGCATTTTTCCGTTGTTTATTTTATCGATAGGGGAAGACAGGAACGGAGAGAGTATCAGGTTTAACGGGATCCGTCTGTAGAAGGGGTTCCCCGTCGACTAAGATAAAAGTATGTGCAAGGAAAGAAAAAGATACTTGAGACATGAGTAGAGACTTACCGCTGTTGTGGTTGTCACGGTTGGAAACGGAACATGGATCATCCTTTGCTTTCTTTGCAGGGAAAGTAACTGGCAACTAAGTTTTCATACAAAGAGAGGGAAAGCTTATGAAACATTTTAAGAAGATGATGGCTTTAGTCATCGCGATGGTAATGGTACTGGGGACCATGAACATGGCTGGTGCTGCAAACGGAGTAAATCCTGGCGACCTTAACTGGAACAGCACCCTTACAGTCTCTGGTCTCGATGAAGGCGACACTGTAACTTATTATCATATCATTGATTGGGATTTGGAACATACAATTAATGAAACAGATGCTGCAAATAGTACTCCTATTGGATGGGCATGGGCTAATGGTGTAACTTTCAATGATGATACAACCACGGCTGCTAACAAAGCTCTTCTTCGTAAAATTGTTGGTACAGCAGATGGTGCAGGTCAAATCGATAGTACAGATGCTGCTACCCTTGCTAATGCTTTAGGTACCGCAAAAGGGGAAAACATGGCTCTTACAAGTACTGGCGAATGGTCCGTTCAGAATCAGGATCCTGGTCTGTACATGGTAATTGTTACTCCTGGTAAACCTGGTACAATGTACAATCCTATTTTTGTTGCAGCAAACTTCTATGGAAACAATGAGACACCTGATGAAAGCTATTCCATTGCGGTTTCCGCTGACAAGCCAACCTATTATAATAAAGGTATGGCTAAGAAATCCACTATTCCGTTAAACAAGACCGCTACAGGTAGTGATGAACCTGTTAACTTGACAAATGAGAATGATCAGGCTACTGATAATTCTGCTCATACCACTGACATTGGCGAAGAGATCACATATACCGTAACAACTACGATCCCGAGATTCGGTGATAACTACGATGCTCCTGTATTTAAGCTCCATGATACTTTGACTGGGCTTAAGATTTCTGCTGCTCCGAAGGTTTTTGCTGCTGAGACGGCTTCCTATACCGATACAGACAACCTTCTGAGTGGAAGCAATACTGTTACCTATGCATCTGCGTTAACAGACGGTGCTTACATCTTGACTGATGGTGCTGTTGATGATGATGAATACACAATTCAGTTCACAGAGGCTTACCTTCGTCAAGTAGGGGCGGCTGGACAGAAAATTACTATCGTTTATAAAGCTGTAGTAACTGATGAGGCTGCTTATACTGTAAACCAGGAAAACAATACTGTAGATCTTAACTTCTCAACTAAACCGGATGATACAACTGGTTATGGACTCTTGGAAAACGAAACAAACCATTTCACATTCTCTATCGACGCTAATCTTTTTGGCTCTAAGTATGGCAGTGAGTCCTCTACAGAAGCAATAAAGATCGGTGTTGATAAGGACGGTGAGCCGATTGTTTCTATGAAGAGCTATGCCTGGAATAATGAAGTAGAGCACGCTGCTCTGGAAGGTGCAACGTTTACTCTTTATATCGATTCTGATGACGATGGCAAACCAGATACACCATACAAAGATGGAAATAATCAGGGAAGAACAGCTGTATCCGATTCAACAGGACGTATCACTATCAAGGGTCTTGATGCTGGCAACTACTGGTTGAAAGAGGATACTGCTCCTACGGGATATATTGCTCTTCAGGATTATGTACCTGTTGTTATCAGCGCGAAGATTAATGAAAACAAAGAAGTTACTGTTTCCTATACAGCTGATGGAAAACAGATTACAACAACTCATGTGACGAATGAGCTTGTAAGTTATTCTGTAACAATCGGTGGAAGCACAACATCCTATACAATGGAAAACAGTGCTGATGGAACGACCATGAGTGTTTCTCGTTCTATTGACAGTTCCGACAAAGAGCTTGCAAATACCAAGGGCGTAGAGCTTCCTTCCACTGGTGGAATGGGTACAACCCTGTTCTATGCAATCGGTGCTATCCTTGTTCTCGGTGCTGGCATCCTTCTGGTAAGCAAGAGGAGAATGTCTGCGAACTAAGAAACAATCAATGTTTAGAAAGAAGACGTTTTCCATATCGTCGCCTGACTAACAAGTAAAGAAAACCAGCTATTCCAGAAACACTGAGGTTAGCCGGGGTATGGAGAAGATCAGGTCTGTTGGCCTGGTCTTCTCTTTTTTCATTCTGAGATTTCTCTATACAAATGATTATATAGAGGTGAAGGGAACGTAAAAACGCTGCAACTACCCACAGCTTATAGAGCAGTTGCAGCGTCTCGCTATTGCTTTCCGATCAGCCGGGAGGAGGGTAGACCTCCCCGGCTGAAAGGTTACTTATTTTGCTACGGGGTTAAAGATTAGTTAGCACTCATTCTCCTCTTGGAGACAAGAAGGATGCCTGCACCAAGTACGAGGATCGCACCAATCGCATAGAAGAGTGTGGTACCCATTCCACCAGTGCTGGGAAGCTCGACACCCTTTGTATTCTGGATTTCAGAGGAGCTATCACCAGGTGTGACGGAACTAATTGCCGGACCAGAAAGAGTCATGGTATAGGTTGATGTTTTCTTGCCATCAATGGTGACAGTATAAGAATCAAGAGTTTTAACCTTATAATATACAGTTTTCCCGTTGATCACTTTGCTATATTCTTTTTCACTATAAGTTGCGTCAATTACAATCGTATGCTCATTTTGATCTTTAATATATCCAGCAGGAGCTGAAATTTCTTTCAAGATGTAGGTGCCTTCGTCAAGACCTTTGATTTCCATCAAACCATCAGCAGTCGTAGTGACCTTGCATCCACTCTGATATTGTTTATTCTTGTAAAGGTTAGCATCAGTAAACTCAGTAGTTCCTTCAGGATATAGTCCAAATACAGCATCTGCCAATGCACCATGCTCAGAACCATTGTCCAATTCAACCATGCTCTCAAGAATATGTCCGTTCTCGTCAACGCCAATCTTTACAACTTCACCAGTTGTATAGCTAGAATCACCAAAGAGGCTACCATCTATATCAAATGTCCAATGTTTGGTCTCGTCATAAAGAGTGTCATAATCCTGATCGTTCTTTGGATTGTTAGAATACTCTACCGTTACATCATTTGTCTCTTCATTAACAGTAAATGGAGCATCAGAGGTAATCTGAGCCCAATATTTAATTGTAACGCTCTGTGGGGTTGTCAAGGCTGCGATATCTTCAGTATCAAATGTAAGTGTAAAAGAAGTGAAGCCATCGCTCGGAGTGCCTGTATATTTTACTGAACCAGCTTCCACTTCAAACTTATGATCATCTGTATTAACAACACCCTTAAGTCCAGTGGTTGATAAAGTATCAGTTACATTGAACTTAGGATTAACATAGGAATCAGCGTAGACAGGAATAGTGGTAGTTACAGTAAATTGTACATAGTCATTCGTGTTATGTGTATAATCGTTTGCTACCTTTTCTACCGTAACAGTATCTTTCTTTGCGACAGCAGAATCGCTTCCCATTTTGGCAGAAGAAGCATCGATTTCATTAGATTCATTATCCTTATAATCGACTGAAACAACAAGAGGATTATAGATAACTCCAGCTGTCTTCGGCTCAACTAGCGCTAAATACATACCGGGTTCCAGACCAGACTTCGTGAAATCAGCTCCGGAAGCAACTCCTGAAGTAGGAGACAAGTTATTTTCTTTAGCATAAGTCGCAAGAGCTTCAAGCTCAGCTTTTGTAAGTTGGATTGGAGTATTTGTCGTATCATTATCAATAATTGCCTGGATGTTTGCAAGGTTAGTAGTATCAAGATCTTCAAAATCATCAGTAAGTGACCAACCGTTTACGTCATCCCACTTGAATACCTGATAAAGGTTTACTACATCCTGGTCTTCCAGACCACTTATGGTTACAGATGAATCCGGAATAAGATTTCCGTTTGCAGCACCAGCCATACTCATGGTCCCCACTACCATTACCATCGCGATGACTAAAGCCGTCATCGTCGCAATCTCATAAATTCCCTGTCTTACCGGCTTTGAGATAAAACCTTTGTGACCAGTTGTATGTTTTTGTGACCAGTCAGAAGGACATACAAGTGGGCATAAAGCCAGTAAATTCGCACTTCATAACTGTGACCAGTTCGCCGTATTTGTGACCAGTTGCTCATGCTCCGCCACAAATCTCCCATCCCTGCGGAGCATGTCCGTCAAAGGAAGGAGATAAAACCCTATGATAAATGGCAGGCACCGTCTTCCGTCAGGCTTTGGAACTATAAGAAATCTTGGAGAAGGGAGACGGCGGCCATATGCGGTGCATCCACCTGCGGTTTTTTATCAGACGACTGAAGGTGAAGAAAAAACTGGATGGAAACGTCCTCCGGCTATTTGTTATGTGGCTTCCTGGGACTCTGGTTTGAAGGTTCTGGCTCTTTTCCATGCTGGGATGTATAAGAGTGGTATGGAGGAGCTGGTTGATGGGGGAACGCCGATAGAATTACCTGAGACAAAGGAAATCCTCTGTGATTACTGCCAGCAAGTTCTGGACGACATGGAGAAGATAAAGAACGGGGAGTTCCTCGACAAAAAGAAGAAGGACTCTGAGGTACCTACCTTTGAAGAGGTATATGCTTCCTTCTATGAGCATAAATTTGGTGAGCATGCGCAAAGAAAACTGTCGGTGGCTGCCAGACGATCAACAGATTCTGCCTATAAAAGATTTAAGCCATTTTATAAGCTAACCCTGGATGAGATAACTGTAGATAGTCTTCAGGAGATGGTTAATCAACAGGCTGATGAAGGATTCAGTAAGACAACTTTGTCGAGGGTAGTGACTTTGGCTCATCAGATCTGGAAGTATGCCTATCCGAGAGGATGGTGTAATAAGGAGACTGGTCGTTATGTGGAGATGCCTGCGGCTAAGGAAGAGGAACATCATCAAGACTTCACGGATGAGGAGCTAAAAAAGCTCTGGGAGAAAAAAGATGATCCTGTGGTTAAGAATATTCTGGTGATGTGTTATAGCGGGTTTAGAGTCAATGAATATAAAGCTGAGAATTTTCAGATAAATTTGGATAAGGGATTCTTTCAAGGTGGGTTTAAGACAGAGGCTGGGAGAGATCGGATCGTACCCATCCACAGCGCGATAAAGGATCTGGTTAAAGATTTGGATGGTTCATTCTTCTGTGGAAAAGGATCTGGTCGGTTCCGGTTCGATATGAAAGATAAATTGTTTGAGCTGGGTATAGATGGCGGGGAGAGATACCATACACCTCATTCCTGTCGGCATACGTTTAGTAGACTCTGTGAGAGCTTTTCTGTGAATGAAGCTGATAGGAAGCGGATGATGGGACACAGTCTTCGGAATGATGTAACCAATGGAGTTTACGGTCATAGGACAGTGAGGGAATTAACAGAACAATTGGAGAAGATAATGACCTTTAGTCTGTAAAAGTAATAGCAATAATTATATAAGGAATATAGAATGAAGATAAATATTAAATTTCGGCACAATAATAAATTAAATAATTTTGAAGCATTCAGTGATGTATCTGAAATTATAGAATTAAAACGAGAAAATCTAAGAAAAATATATCAACAAGCCTTGAACATATCAAAGGAATGTATTGATGATGTACAAGAAGATATCGAGTATATTGATCTAAAAAATGGTATTGTAATTTCAGATGAGCAAGAAATAATAAACGCATCATATCACTTTGAGGAGAAATGTATTACGTGGTTTACAGGCGAAATTAACAAGTTATATGACAGTATAAAAATAATATTGGATGAACCTACAAAGAAAAAAATCAATGATATTTTAGGGAGCAATATTGAGTGTGAAGAAATATTTTTTTCATTGATAAGATTTATCACCCTTCATGAGTACTTTCATGCTCAGCGTAAACACTGCTACATCAGTGCCGTACTTGAACAAACAAAGTATTTTCTGAGTGATTATCAGGTTTCAATTCCATATTCTGCTATTATAGAAAATAATAGAAACGCCTTTTTATGCTATTCTTATAAAGGAATATTAAATCAGGCAAAAGAGATAGATGCTGATACTTCCGCAGTAAAATATTGGATTAACAAATATGAAGTTGATTATTTACCGTTTATTTTTGTAATTAAATCATATACAGAGATAGTTAACATAGAAACTGCTTTGAGCTGGTATGATGTTAATTTGCATAATGAACACCCAGACCCTATTGTGCGGTTTGATTTTTCCAAAGCAGAAGCAGAACGATTATTTAATGAAAATCATTATAAAATACTAACGATATTAGCCGAAAGAGTTCAGTCGCTAAGCAAAGGATCTCTACTCCTTTTATCTCCGTTAACAAATGAACTAAAATTACAGCAATGGAGAATAAAAAAGCGACTTAATATGTTAAACAATGAAGTTTTGATAATGAATGATTCCAAAATATGTGTCAGACACCCGTAAATATCATTCCAATTTGTAAAATATTGGTTCAATTTATATCCTTGGAGGCTACACTTTCCTACCCCACCCAAAAACAGGTGCAACCCATTTATGTAAACCTTTGAAGGAAAAAACAGCCCCTCATCTCTGAGGGGCGCTACATCATTCAATACCATACAAGGAATAAAGCTTCTTGCGGAAGGGTATGTCCTTGACAGCTTTTCTCAAGTCGGCGAACTTCCCAAGTTCGAGGAGCTTATCGGTAAGCCTTGCAAAGAGGTCTTCACCCTCTTTTTTGGCTTCCTCGGTTACTTCCTGTGTTACCTCAGCAGTAACCTGCTCCCGGAGTTCGACTTTTGCTTTTTTTAGTGCTTTCTCATAGGCATCATCATAAATATACGTCATCATGGTCTTGTCACTCCTTTCTGTAACACCATCGGGAAGACCAGTAAAAATCTTTGAGTTTGTAATTGCATTCATAAGATCGATGAATTCCTTTACGTGGGTGAGATGCTTCAACGTAAGAGAGAAGATTGGCTCCAAGCCTTCCTTTTTCCTTCTGGTCTGGACAAAATACTCCGCCACGTAGCGGAAGTCGCTCTTGAACTTGGCGACGGTTTCCTCATCAAGGAAGGAAATTTCAAAGAGGTTGATTTTGTAATCAGGGACGAATGAATCAAGCCCACTGGGAATAGTTAGATGATCCTTCAGGTTGCGGGAACCGTTCCACCTCCTATCTCCGAAGTAGAGAACTAGGGTAATAACTGGATAAAAGGGAGGAAGTGGTTCTAAAACAACAGAGGATTGATCCATTCCCTCTCTCACGGCTTGGTCAAGAAGCTTTTTATTCCTCCTCTTGATATCGTCACGCTTTCGGATCTGATCTCTATAATCGGCACCATCATAGGAGATGACCTTGATGGGGTAAGTCGCTTCAGGGGCGGTCTCATTCTCCAAGCCGAAGATGGCGATGCAAATACGGTTTTGCATCCAATCCTTCTTTGAATCCCTTTCCTGTTCATCCAGGCGTCCTTCCACCTTGTAGGATGATCGGGTCATGGAGGTAAGGAGTTCCTCTGGTTTGACTCGCTGCTCGCCATTGAAAAGAAAAACGTTCACAATATCAGCAAAAACATCCGGGAAATCTTCGAGCTTTTTCTCAGTGTAGTCTTTTTCGGGTATGGTGGGCACCTCCTTCATCCATCTTTTTATGTCATTTTAACTCTATATGCTTTGGGTAGTCAAGCTTATGATTGCTGGCTGTGCTGAGGAGAGGGAAGGATCCTCTTCTGACCAGACCTTGCAAGAATAAATAATAACCACATGAAAGGAAAAACTAATGAGCAAGATAAAATCAGAAATATCTTCTTTCCTTGGAGCAGTTTCCGCCTCCAATGAAACTATTTATCTAATTCTTTTGTCTTTATATGTCGCGATCTATTTCGAACTTAAGATTGCTTTCACTGGTGAGGTAGCCAATTTTGTAGAAAAAGCTCGTTACGCAGTCCTCGGTATCGTCATGTGGGGAGCTGCGCTCTATCTCTTCTTCATCATTGCCGCGTGGAAAAATCTCTGGAAGCAGAATTTCTGGTTGATTTTTGTCGGGGTGGTTTTACTCGCCTCTGTTGGCTACTTCAGTACGAAGATGAGCACGAATGCCTATGGCGTTGTTTTTGATATCGTTTTTTGCGTCCTTGCCTGTGGGAAATCCTTCCGGAAGATGTTGAATTATATTCTGGGGGTAGTCGTTGCTGGGCTTATTATTGCCGGGATTGGTATCCCTGCTGGCTACACCGTCGACCTCGGTAAACCAGAGACGGCTACGCCGGGTCATTCTTTAGGAATCAACTATCCAAACACATGGGGATACCTTGTTTTCCTGGGCCTAATTATCCTTTGGTACCTATACCTCCGGTATAAGCCGATCTTTACATTCGTTCTTTTCTGGTCTGTCAGTGTCTTCATGTACAAATACATTACCTGCCGGACGATTGCTGGGATTACTTTGGTTTTCCCTGTTATTGCGCTATTTATTGATTGGATAGAAAAATACGAGGACAAAAAAGCAGAAGAAGGCTCCTTTAAACGGAAAAAACCAATTGAGTGGATTGCCATCATCATTCCATTTATTAGTTTTGCTTTCATGATGGCGAACAGCATGGCGGTGAATTTCTGGCATCAGTATTATTATGGAAAGTTAAGGAACCTTGCATGGAGGTTTATACAGGGAGGTTTGTATTTTAAGACTTATGGGTTGCCTATTGTAGGGAATCCCTATAGAAGCAACGTGTACACTTACGTTAATGTCCAAGGAGATTTCATCAAGGTTGGGATACTGGATAGTAGTTTTGCAGCCTACATTATCATGCGAGGGATGCTGTGGCTAGCATATACCCTCCTATGGCTTTGTGTCGCCCACTGGAAGGCTCTTAAGAAAAGGGATTACGCAATCATCTTCCTGGAAACGATTCTACTTGGTTTCGCTATGATGGAGAGACCAGGACTTGAAATGTGGTATAACTTCGTGCTGCTGTATCCGTTGGCGAAGGTGGTCAGTAAAGTAGGAACTGAACCGGTTCTTGAATTTGATGGTACAGTCTCAGCTGTTGAAGCGGATGAGACATCTGTGGCTGGGGAAGAAGAAGCAATATTACCCACCAGTGAAGATCTTTCTGTAACTGGCGTTGATGATTCACAATCAAATCCCGAGGATAATGGGGTGAAGTAGAGACCGGAGGCGAAAACCATGATTAAGAGAAACCAGGATCATTTGAATCGCATCAGTGCCATATTGGATTTCCTTCTCGTAGTTCTGGCATACGTCTTCTCTGCATGGTTTCGCTTAAAGGTTCTTCACGGCTGGTGGGAAAATAAAGGGCTGAGCCGCCAGATGATAATTGCCTCGCTCTTTTATGCGGCCGGATTGCTTTTTATGCTTTCCATCCTTGGCTTTTACGGAACAACCCGTGTAAAGAAACTAAGCTGGAAATTGGGAATCCTGTTTCTGGCAACAACAGTGACTATATTTACCGTTACAGCCCTTATCTTCATCTTCAAGATAGAGGACATATCGAGAGGAATTATTCTCATCTTTTACTTCCTGACGCTTTTCCTCCTCGGAGGAAAGACTGTCGCTACCCGCCTCATCCTGAACCAAATCCGAAGTAGCGGTTATAACATTAAACATGAAGTTCTTGTAGGGAATGGGAGGTTAGCGAAACAGTACCAGGAAGACATAGGAAACGAGCCAGAGCTTGGAATCCAGATTGATAAAATAATCTCTCCAGATGATGACTTGGAAGCATGTCTTTCATCATCACATATCGATGAAGTCGTCATCGCACTTGAACCAGAGAATTACAATAACGTAACACGTTTAATTTCATCATGTGAAAAGGCAGGTATCCGCTACTATATCGTTCCCTTTTACAATGACATGATCCCTGCTCATCCAATCTTTGAGACAATTGGTAAGACTCGGCTAGTAAACATGAGGGCAAACCGTCAGGAGCAAATTGGGTGGGTAGTTGTTAAGAGAGTATTTGATGTTGTGTTGAGTGCGTTGGGACTTATCCTATTAAGCCCTCTGATGCTTTTGATCTCAATTGGGGTAAAAGTATCTTCGCCGGGTCCCGTTTTATTCCGTCAGGAAAGAGTAGGTTTTAATAGGAAGAAGTTCTTGATGCTGAAGTTCCGCTCCATGTACATCAATCAGGAAGCCGACACAACATGGAGTAAAAAAAATGATAATAGGCGGACAGCGTTTGGCTCTTTTATAAGGAAATTTTCCCTTGATGAGTTACCTCAGCTAATTAATGTGCTTCGGGGAGACATGAGTCTTGTAGGACCTCGTCCGGAACTCCCCTATTTTGTAGAAAAATTCAAAGAAGAAATCCCCCTCTATATGGTGAAGCATCAGGTGAAACCGGGGATTACCGGTTGGGCTCAGGTAAATGGGTATAGGGGAGATACCAGCATCAAGAAAAGAATCGAACTCGATCTCTGGTATATAGATAATTGGAGCCCACTCCTTGACTTGAAAATTCTCTTCATGACCGTTCCATGGGCGATGATAAATGACGAGAGGTTAGGGGATATTCCAGAAAGCGATGTGAAGATTATTGTTTGTACGCACAAACCCTATTGGATGCCGAGTGATCCTTTGTATATTCCGCTTCAGGTTGGCGCTGAGGGGAAAGATAAGTTCCCTGGCTTTGTAGGAGACAATACTGGTGAGAATATTAGCCTGCGTAACGCCAACTACTGTGAGCTCACCGGTCTCTACTGGGCGTGGAAGAATCTCAAATGTGATTATTTAGGACTTGCTCACTACAGACGACACTTTACACTGCTTGGTGGGACAAGTGATAGAAGAGATGCCCTTTCTTTAGATCAGGCCAGATCTTTGTTAGTAAGTGTGGATGTTCTGCTCCCGAAGAAGAGGAACTATTGGATTGAAACCAACTACCAGCAATATGTCCATGCCCATCATGCGATTGATCTTGATGAAACGAGAGTTATCATTTCCGAAAAATGCCCGGAATATTTGAAGGCATATGATAAGAGCATGAAAAGAACCACAGGCCATCGTTTCAACATGTTCATTATGAAAAAGAGCATTGCTGATGAGTATTGTGAGTGGCTTTTCGATATCCTCTTTGAGTTGGAGAAACGGCTGGATATTTCAGATTATAGCACTAACGACAAACGTGTCTTTGGTTTTGTATCTGAACGACTTCTTGATGTATGGCTGGAGACGAATAAAATACAGTACAAGGACATTCCCTATATCTTCTTGGAGAAAGAAAACTGGATCACCAAAGGCATAAACTTCATTCTTAGGAAAATCGAAGGTAAGAAAAAATGACCGGAGGAATACTGGATAAAATACAAAAACTTCTAAAAGAAATCATAGATCAAAATGGCATAGACTATCTCCAGAGAGAACCATATAGGGTCTATCAACATCTTGCCGCTAACGGTATTCCTGTTGATCATGCTCGTCTGGTTCTGGTTACGCTAATGGCTGAAGCATCAAAAAATGCAAGAGAAATGGAAACCGAATCCCTGTCGAAAGACTTGCAAAAGTCCTGCTTCCTCCGGAAGAAACCGGCGGATGAAATCTCAGCCATGTATAAGAGCCTTTTCGATGATGGGAATCTATCATCCTGGAAAGAGAAGGAGAACCTCGGCTTTGAAGAACTCTGTGACGGTACATGGTCATTTTCCTGGGAAGGATCGGGCATATGGAGCCGGGGAGGCGGCCACTATGATTGCGATGCCAGTGTAACTGCTGATGTGAAAGTTGTTGATAGGGATCTGGCATTTAACAACATTAGCTCTATTCTTCAGAAGAACCCATTTACAGACGCAGATACGCTGTTTGAGTATTTCCAAGATCAGATGGAAGGAGCACTTGAAGCTGATCTCGAAGAGTACATTACCTGCGATGACTATTACCCTCCTGTCATGGAAGATTATCACCACAATGCCAAATATGCGTTGGAAGAGGTGTGTAAAGAGCTTGGGTTTACGATCGTACATTTCAGTTGCAGCGGAGATATGTCAGACTTTGAACCGGATCATATGAGGTGGTGACATAAATGAAAGATATAGCAGTTATCGTTCCTGTCTATAATGGAGACTCGATGATTGATGAGTGCATTGAATCCGTCTGCTCTGCTGGAGATCGGGTTACAGAAATCATCATTGTGGACGACGGGTCGACGGATGGTACTCTGGAGATGGCAGAGAGTCTGGCAAAATCAGATAACCGGATAAAAGTCATCCACACTGATAACCACGGATGCTATGCAGCACGCCGAACAGGTATTCTTTCATCAACCTCCCCTTATATTGCTTTCTGCGATGTGGATGATCTGTTTATATCGGGATCACTCGATATGCTGGTAGAGCTTCTGGAAAAGAATCAAGCTGAAGTAGCTATGGGTGGCTATAAGGAAATAACGTCTTATGATGAGACAATAGAAGCGTCGCACTCCCCAACAATCAGGTTGACAGATTCCGAGCAGATGTGGCGGCGGATCATGAAGTGGAAGACACAGGAATTTGTGAACTATGTCTGGAATAAGCTGTATAAGAGAGAATTGCTGGAAGGGCTAATTGAAGCGGATGGCATCAATCAGGGAGAGGATGTACTGATCACGTGTCAGGCTTTCCTTGGAGTGAAAACAATCGTTGAAACAACTGCCCCGATTTATTTATATTACCAGAATCCAGAAAGCTTGACACGCATGGGATTCGGTTACGATGACATTAACCTGATAAGGGTGTGGGATAAAATTGTAGAGATCATGGAAGAAAAACAGCCAGACCTTCTGAGTATGGCACAGTTTAATCGCTGGCGGACAGATTTTACATTGATCACAAGGCTGATTCTGGTTAACAATGAGGAGTTGGACAGGAAATACGCAGGAGAGCTAAAAAAGTGGCGCGCAGGGTTAAAGGCTCATTGGAAAGATTTGGTCTCGCCTCACGCAATGCCGAAGAACAGGGAAATGTTAGTTGTCGGGCTTCGTTTTTTCTTTTCACTGACAAAGACTATGATGAGAATGGGACGGAAGATGTCCAAGAAGGCAACCGGTGAATTGCTGCATAGTGGTGAAAAGAGATAGCTGTAGGAAAGACTTTACATTGAAAGATAGGAGTAGTGAAGATCTGTGAGGATACTGCTGGTTAACGAAGGAAATGTGGAAAGAGCAGGCGTATGCCTCTTTATGTATCAATGGCTTCATATTCTGACCAGATATTTTGCAGATAATGAGATAACCGTATATTTTAGAGCCGGCATAAAGGATGAACCGCTAAAGAAAGCCTTTGAGGATGATGGCATCCGTATCATAGCAGGTGGACATCCTATTGAGGGGACTTCCGCAGATCAGGCGAACCGCAATGCAATAAAGAGTGATTTGAAAAAAATTTTAAAGGAAGAAGTCGACATTGTCCATATCAATTCCGCAGTAATTGGATTTACTTCTATTGTATTAAATGAAGCTAAGAAAGCAAATGTACCCATTCGTATATGTCATGCCCATGGTAAATTTGATGAGAGTAAAGCAGGAAAGCTGATACATGATATGCTTAGGATTTTCATCAGAAGAGAAGCTACCCTATACGCAGGGTGTTCGAAATCGGCGGGTGAATATATGTTTGGAAAAAAGGGGATAAAAAGTGGCAAATGGCGATTTGTCCCCAATGCTATTGATACGGGATATTTCAGATTTGATGGGGAAAAAAGAGCAATCCGAAGGCAGGAGATTGGAATAGGCAGCAAAGATCTTCTATTAGGAGCTGTAGGTTATCTAGAAGAAGTAAAAAACCATAGTTTTCTGATTGATGTAGTAGGCAGCCTGAAAAAAAGAAATATCCAGACCAAGTTAGTCATCATTGGGACAGGCAGCCTTATTAATGAGTTGTCTCAAAAAATCCATGCTATGGAATTGGAGCATAACATCATTCTTTATGGAAAAGCAGATAATGTTGCAGAATGGCTTTCGGCTATGGACATTTTCCTCATGCCAAGTTTATCAGAAGGACTTCCATTGAGTGCCGTGGAGGCACAGGCATCCGGGCTTCCTTGTCTGTTATCTGACCATATATCGGATGAGGTAGATATATCTCCATATATTTCTCACCTTCCAATAGATCAGGGAGTGGATGTATGGGTGGAGAAGATAAAAGAAATATACAACTCAGAAAAGAATACTGAAAATCGTTTTTTTGCGGCAAATATGGTGTATACTGCTGGTTTTGATTGGTCGGCGTTAAAAGCTGAAATCATAAGATTATATGGTTTGAGTTTTTCGGAGACCAAAAAAAGCTAAAAGAAGGAAAAACGGATGGAGAACAACCAAAAGTTTAATATAGAAATCACCTCGGAACACAAATTATTGGATTTGCATTTAAAAGAGACTTTTCAATATAGAGACCTGATCTTTCTTTTTGTTAAAAGGGATTTTACTGCTTTATACAAACAGACGATCCTCGGTCCTTTGTGGGCAATAATCCAGCCATTGTTTACAACTATCGTATACACTATTATTTTTGGGAACCTGGCAAAGTTGACAACTACAGATGTTGCTGGGGAGTATGTGATTCCCAGTTTCCTGTTTTATATGTCTGGTAATATATGCTGGGAATATTTTCAATCTACGCTGCATGCCACTTCGAATACATTCTTAAATAATCGGGCGATAATGGGGAAAGTATACTATCCAAGACTGGTAGCTCCAATATCAACGGCTCTTTCCGGATTGATTTCATTTGCGATTCAGCTGATTCTTTTTTTCATAATTGTGGCTATTTACTTTATAAAAGGTGGTTCTAGTATTTGCCTTACTCCTATGCTGTTACTGGTTCCATTATTGATACTCCAGATGGTCATATTGTCTGTAGGATTTGGAATTATTGTCTCATCTGTTACAACAAAATACCGAGACTTGGCGATGGCTGTTGGTTTTGGATTAGGACTTTGGCGATATGGTTGCCCCATAGCTTATGGTCTTAGCATAGTTCCAGAAAGGTACCTTTGTCCGTATATGCTAAATCCAATGAGTCCAGTTGTAACTACTTTTCGGTATGCAGTATTTGGCTTCGGCTACTTTAACCTGGGACAATATCTAATCAGCTGGATCATAAGTGGCTTTGTATTCTTTATAGGCTTGATCCTATTCAGCCGTATTGAACGGACATTTATGGATACAATTTAATAGTTGAAAAGTTGTTTTAGATGGAGTGGAGACGAGTCAATGGATCAATGGATTCTTAAAGTAGATAATGTATCCAAGCAGTACAGACTTGGACAGATCGGAGGGACAACTCTTCGAGATGAGTTGCAGCGCCTTAGTGCGAAATTGCGTGGAAAAGACGATCCCACAAAGCAGATAGGTACAAGAACTTATACAAACGGTGAATCTTTTATGGCACTTGATGGTATCTCTTTTGATGTTAAAAAAGGAGAAAGAATTGGCATAATTGGTCATAATGGGGCGGGAAAGTCCACTCTACTTAAATTGATTTCCCGGGTTACAGCACCTACAACAGGAAAGATTAGTCTGAACGGAAGGGTAGCGTGCATGCTGGAGGTCGGGACGGGTTTCCATGGTGAGCTTACCGGACGCGAAAATATCTATATGAATGGGGCAATACTTGGCATGAGGAAAAAAGAAATTGACGATAAAATAGAGAGTATAATTGCTTTTTCTGAATGCAGACAGTTTATAGATACACCTGTAAAAAGATATTCCTCTGGTATGTATGTAAAATTAGCGTTTTCCGTAGCATCACATCTTGATTCGGAAATAATGATCATGGATGAAGTTTTGGCTGTTGGAGACATGGCATTCCAAAAGAAATGTCTTGAAAAGATGAGTGATGTTTCAAAAGAAGAGGGTAGAACTATCCTTTATGTTAGCCATAATATGAATACAATTCGGCAGTTATGTAATAGATGTATTGTTTTAGACCGTGGTCATTTAGTGTTTGATGGCAGCGTTGAAAAAGGAATAAGCTGTTATCTTAATACTGCTATAACAGTCGCAACGGAGGTTGATCTATCACGGTTTAAAAGACTCAGCTACCTGCAAAAAAAGGATGCCAGATTTTTATATGCAAAATACCCTCAAAGAGAAACAAATGTTTTTGAAAGAGAGGAAACAATTTTTCTGGAATTACGTTGGATAAATAATAAAGAGATTAATAACCTGGGACTTAGGATTGTTATATATGACAGCCAGGAGACTCATTTATGCGCAACATTCTGTTATGATTTTTATTCTGGTAAGAAGGGAGAAAAGTGTGAGGTAAAACTGAAGTTGGATTTTTCTTGTCTTTCACCAGGAAATTATCAATCATATTATGTTTTTTTTACTATCAATGAATATGGAGGAAACGAAGACATCGATCAGGTAAGAGGACTTGACTTTACCATTGATGACCCTAAAGGTGTTGGGAAATTAGCATGGAGAACTGATGCATGGGGACATTTTGAATTACCTCCACCAATGATAATGGAAATGAGAAATATATGAAAATTGCTGTAATTACTTGGTTTCATTATTATAATTATGGTACATCTCTGCAAGTTTCCGCATTATGCGAATATATAAGGAAAAGCGGCCATTTAGTAGATGTTATAGATTATGCTCCTCGATTAAAAGGAGATAGTATCATTTATCACTATAAAACTTTAGATTATTTAAAGCATATAATTCAAAAAAAGATAAAGCAAAAGAAATATTCTTATTATATTCCATATGATAATGGTGATAGAAGTGCTCTATTTCAGGAGTTCCTGGCCAATCATATTTCTTTAACACCTAAAGCAAACACTTTATCTGGTTTACAGGATTTAAACACATTTTATGATGTTTTTATCTGTGGAAGCGACCAGATTTGGGCTCCTAATATTTTTGATCCTCACTATTTCTTGGATTTTGTATACGATGAATCGAAAATGATAGCTTACGCCCCTAGCATAGGCTTACAAAGAATAATCGATTCATATGTAGAAAAACAAATGAAAGAACTGATTTCCAGGTTTCAACATTTATCCATAAGAGAAGAACAGGGAGCTGAAATTATAGAGCAGTTAGTTGGCAAGAAACCTATAATTACTGTTGACCCAACATTTCTACTTACAGCTGAGGAATGGAAAAATTATGTCGGATTTGAGATAAGGAAAATAGATGTGCCATATATGGTGGTCTATATGCTTGGCAAAGAGGAAAAACAATGGCAGATAGTTTATCAGATAGCATCTTCTTTGAATTTGGAATTAAAGGTAATTCCTGTATTCGAGCATGATCTAAAAAGGGAAGGTTGTATTTGTTCGCCAGTGGGACCAAAAGAGTTCCTTGAGCTGGTTGCCAATGCGAGTTATGTTTGTACGGATTCCTTTCACGGGACAATTTTTTCTATAATATTTCGTAAGCAATTTTCTGTTTTTGAAAGATTTAAAGAGAGAGACTATATCAATCAGAATTCAAGGATATTTAATCTACTTAAAAAAACAGGCCTACAAAGTCGATTAATCAATTTTCATGGCAAACATGTGTGTTATGAAGAAATAGATTTTGAAACTGTAAGAAAAAAAATATCTACAGAAATATGTATATCAAAAGCATTTCTTGAAGATGCGATAGTTTCAATTGAAAAGCATACGGAAAAAGTATCAAGACATGTCTTAGAAGATCATACTCTTTGCTGCGGCTGTGGTGCATGCTCATATGTATGTAATTGTAATGCTATTTTAATTACTTTAGGAGAGAAAGGCTTTTGGGAAGCCATTGTTGATGAAAACAAATGTGTTGGTTGTGGAAAATGCAAAACTGTCTGTCCGTTTGAGACAAATACATCAATCAATCCGATAAGTGATGCTAGACTCTTTTCATATAAGGATAAAAGGAAAACAGTATTACAACAGTCTTCAAGCGGAGGTATAGGCTTTGCCATTTCGGAGATGATGGTTAGAAACGGATACGCTGTTTTAGGATGCTTATTTGATTCAAAAACAAAAAGAGCGTATCATAGTCTGGTGACAGATTTAGATGAGTTGCACAAACTACAGGGATCAAAATATATACATAGTTATTTTGCTGATTCTTTTCAAAAGATTATGTCTATAGATAGACCTATTGTTGTAATAGGTACACCTTGTCAAGTCGCTTCTATTAAAAATGTGTTTATTAGTCGAAACGATATTGTATATATTGATTTGATATGCCATGGAATTCCAACGTATTATTTATTTGATAGCTATATTAATTATATATGCAATCAATATTCTATTGATAAGGAAAATATGAATATTGATTTCAGGTATAAGACAAAAGGGTGGAGAGAGAAATACATAAAAATTTGTGATTTAGATAAAAAAATAGTATTTCATCAAAAGAAAGATTTATTTCTACGTGCTTTTGAGGCTACTAATTGCTACATGGAATCTTGTTATAACTGTCTTTGGAGAGCAGGTTCTGTAGCCGATTTGAGAATTGGTGATTATTGGGGATCCAAATTCATTGACGACACTACAGGAGTAAGTATGGTCGCTTGTTTTACAGAGCGAGGTGAAAATGTTTTACAGATCCTTATGGATCATGGTATTGGTGAAATCAAAAGTCAACCTATGAAGGATATGTTAAAATATCAACAAATGGATAATTTTACGGTGCCTCTTTACTATGATGGATTTATCCAGGAATTGAAAGATACTACAGATTTATGTTCTGTAATAGATATGTATGTCGCCCCTTTTGAACATACTGGATGTATTAACATGGATCGTATAAAAAAAGCATTAAGAGCCATAACTAAGAAGAGTATTAAGGATTAAACATACTAGATTTATATATGGTTTGGAGAGTAGTATGATTCCACGAACAATTCATTACTGCTGGTTTGGGAGAAATCAGAAGCCAAAACTCGCGGTCAGATGTATGAAGAGCTGGAAAAAATATTGTAGGGATTTTGCGTTGATCGAATGGAATGAGGACAATTTTGACATCGAAAAAGCCCCACTGTATGTACGCCAAGCATATGAAGCAAAGAAATGGGCATTTGTCACGGACTATGTAAGGCTATATGCTCTTTTTTACTACGGTGGTATATACATGGATACAGATGTAGAAGTGTTAAAGGCACTGGAGGAGTTCCTGCACCTGAAAGGGTTCAGTGGGTTCGAAGATGAATCTTTGGTGCCGACAGGAATTATGGCTTCACAGAAGGAACATCATCTGATAAAAGAGTGGCTTGCGGAATACGAATCCAAGCAGTTCATTCTTCAGGATGGTTCGCTAAACACAGAAACTAATGTGGTGGCCATCACGCGCTCCATGGAGAAGCATGGGTTGAGGCTGGATAACTCTTTGCAGACGGTTGAGGATTTTACTTTCTATCCAAAAGATTACTTCTGCCCGAAAAGCTATTATGACGGGAAAATATATAAAACAGGGAATACATATACGATTCATCATTTTGCTGGGTCGTGGTTATCAGATGAAGAAAGAAAAATGGATAAAGAAAGGATAGCGTACCTGCACCGTGATAAATATTTACGCCCTATAAAAACGGCTTTACAGTCGGTGATTGGGGAAAGTAAGTATAAAAAAATGAAGGAAGTTATAAAGGGGAGATAAATAGCACCGATATGAGAAAAGTTCTAATAGTTTTTGGAACGAGGCCGGAAGCGATCAAGATGTGTCCTTTGGTAATTGAAATGAAGAATAGGGCTGCGTTCCATACTATTGTTTGCGTAACCGGCCAGCACAAGGAAATGTTAAATCAGGTTATGGAAGCTTTCAACATACTGCCCGATTATGACCTTAATATCATGAAGCAGAATCAGACACTATTTGATATCACCGTCAACATTCTGGAAAGTATAAAGGCAGTACTTGAAAAAGAGCGCCCAGACCTTGTATTGGTGCATGGAGACACAAGTACGACCTTTGTAGCTGCTTTGGCCTGTTTTTATCTTCAGATTCCAGTTGGTCATGTGGAGGCAGGACTTCGTACATATAATATTCATAGCCCTTATCCAGAGGAATTTAACCGTCAGGCAGTAGGGATTATATCCCAATATAATTTTGCTCCGACTCAATTAGCAAAAGCTAACCTGATCCGGGAAGGGAAAGATGAGTCTACAATCTTTGTGACTGGGAATTCTGTTATTGACGCCATGCGATATACAGTAAGGAGTGATTTTACACATCCGGAGCTGGAGTGGGTTGGAGAAAAAAAACTGATCTTTATTACCGCTCACCGCCGTGAAAACCTTGGTGAACCGATGCGTCACATGTTCCGGGCTATTAGGCGCGTATTGGAAGAACATCTGGACTGCAAAGCAATTTATCCAATCCACATGAATCCGATCGTCAGAGAGGTTGCAGAAGCTGAGCTGGGAGGTTGCGACCGAATCCATATTATAGATCCTATAGGGGTTCTTGATTGCCACAATTTTGAGGCAAGATCCTACTTGTGCTTGACGGATTCCGGAGGAATCCAGGAAGAATGCCCGTCTTTTGGCGTACCGGTCCTCGTAATGCGAGACACAACAGAGCGTCCAGAAGGTGTGGACGCGGGAACACTGAAACTCGTAGGTACGGATGAGGAGACGATATATGAGTCATTTAAGCTCCTGCTGGAGGATCAGGAAGAGTACAAAAGAATGTCTAACGCATGCAATCCTTATGGGGATGGCAATACCTGTAAAAGAATAGCGGATGTGTTGGAATTTGGGGAGTATGAGCCATGGAATGGGTAAGAAAGATAACAATGCAAATTGTAAAAAAGAGGGATCAGGATGATTAGCATAATTGTTCCTGTATATAATGTGGAGAAGTACTTAAGCAGGTGTATTACAAGCATTTTGGCTCAAACATATGAGGATTTTGAACTGATACTCGTAGACGATGGGTCGACGGATAGTAGTGGTAGAATCTGTGATGAATACGAAGAGAAGGATAGCCGTATCCGTGTTTTCCATAAAGAAAACGGGGGATTGTCGGATGCAAGAAACTTTGGTCTTGCGAGAATGAATGGTGATTATTTTTGCTTCGTGGATTCTGACGACTACGTTGGGATTAACTACCTGAAAGTAATGATGGATATGTTAGCTCATCATGATGCAGATATTTCAATTATTAAAATGACACCAGTATATGATGATGAACCAGTTGAAGAAAAATCTTCCGACAAATACCATGTAATGGACGGAAAAACTGCATTTTATGAATTAGTAAGAACAGGTTTGATTGGATGGAATGCATGGGGGAAACTCATGCAAAAAAAACTAGCCAATGATAAGATGTTTCCCAAAGGGTATTATTACGAAGATTTATTCACTATGCCATATTTATTGGAGAAGAGTAGATTAATAGTATATTCCGAAACAGTTGAGTATTTTTACAGACAGCGGCAGGATAGTATAATGCATGTTGTTACAATGGATAGAATGGAAATGTGGGAGGAAGGAATGAAGATACTGCTTTCTTTCACAAGTGAGAATTATCCAGAATGTTTAAAGTATGTTTATGCCCTGACCGTTAATGGCTTATTTGATAATTTTTTAGACAATCTTCTGTACAGTAATATCTATCTCGCTGCATCTCGACACACGAGAGAAAAATATGATTATTATATGAAAAGCGTTTTAAAATCAGATTGTATTGGACGAAAGAGGAAAATGAACATCTTATTATTTTTAATTAACTCAAGGGCATACCGTTTTATAAAGAAAAAATGGCTCAAGATAAAGCCTGATGAAAAGGATAGAATGAATAAAAAAATGATTGGAGTAGAGATGTGATGGGACTACCTGAAGGGAAGCGTGAATGGGTACGCATGCATATCTGATTTTAGCACATAAGAATTGGAACCAACTTCAGAAGCTGATAGAATTATTAGATGATAAGAGAAATGATATATTTATACATATAGACAAGAAAAGCAGTTTTACTGAAGTCGACAGAGCAATAATTGAAAAAGCATCATTATCATCAAAAGTCATCTTTATCAATCGTATACCGGTCATTTGGGGGGATTTTAGTGTTGTTGAAGCTGAAATGCAGCTTCTGAAAGCGGCAATCAAAGGTAATTATCAGTATTATCATTTGCTTTCTGGCATGGATTTGCCACTAAGGACACAAGATGAGATACATGCTTTTTTTGAAAACTGCAATGGGAAGAACTTTATTCACTATTGTGATGAAGAGTGGACAAGAAAGACTTCCATGCGTGTTCAGTTTTATTGGATGCTACAAAAAATGTGTGGCGTCAAAAGAGAAAAATTTTGGTTGTTTAAGCTACAGAGGGTTTTGGTGGAATTACAGAAAATGGTTGGCATAAATCGGTGTAAGGATTACAATCCTAAAACGGGTTCACAATGGTGGAGCATCACGGATGAATTGGCAAGGTGCCTCTGCGAAAATAAAGAAATAATACCGAGATGGTTTTCGTGGACTTTTTGTGCTGATGAATGGGTTGTACAGAGCTTAGCTTCACAATTTGGTTATGAAGACTCATATTATTCCAATATCCCAGTTGATACCAAAGAATCTACCATGAGATTAATTGATTGGAAGAGAGGTTCGCCATATGTTTTTAGGTTGCCTGATTATGACGAATTAATTAATACTGAATGCTTGTTTGCTCGGAAATTTGATGATCAAGTTGATAAAGAGATTATTTTGAAAATATATGAACATGTAAAGAAGGATACAAGAAATAGTGTGGTGGGATACTAAGAGCAGTTAAAACATAAAACGTGAAATAGGTCATTTACTTAAGGCAATCGGGATAATAAAAAATATTGAGGATGAATAATGAAACCTGGATATAAAAGAATGGCAGCTACCACTTTCATGGTGTGGATTTGTGTCTGCCAAACCATGATGGCTCTATTCGCGTCAATGGTACAGGCGAGACACATTGATAGAAGTATTAAGCCATATATTCCTTCGTATATTATTTGCGCTGTCATTATGTTTTTGTTCCTTTTTTCTTTAATACTTATTATTCGGAAACCGCTGATTGTATCGTGCATTTTTGCATTCCTTATTAATGCAATAGCGATTGTGAATTATTATGAACTTCTTTTCCATGGAACAGTGTTGACGATTCAGGATATTAAAAATGCAGCTATTGCATATAGACAATTGGGTAGTTATAGCTTTCGCGTTACTCCGGTTGTTTTGTGTATTTTGGCTTCACTAATTATCCTAATGATAATACTTTTTTATGTTAGGATGAAGAAAATTGAATTTATGACTGAAAGGAGAGTAGGCGTTCTTTCGATTATTTGCCTAATTATAATATCTTATTTTACAGTATATTCACCGTTCAAGTTGATTAAGTCAGGAGCATGGAGTTGGGAACTAAAATACTATCAAAATAGTTTTGTAATTGGAACGATGGAAACGGTTGGAAGGGCTTTCAATCACATAACTAAGCCAGATGGTTATGATGACGAGATTATTCGAAATGCTGTAGGGATGTCTGGGACATCGGAAAATTATCCAGATATTATCATGATTCTTAATGAATCATATTATGATATGGACCATCTCATAGATTTTGAAACAGATGTTTCATGTATGCAGAATTATGAAGCCCTGGATGCTTTTAAAGGCTATGCGGAGGTGCCTTACACCGCAGGAGGAACAAACGCAAGTGAGTATGAATTGCTCACAAGTAATGCAATGCCGCTTCTTAATACATCGACACCCTTTAATGATTTAAGTCTAAAAAACAGCAAGAATCTCGTTGGATATCTAGAGAAAATTGGATATACTACGATGGCAGCCCATCCTTCTGCTCCTCAAAATTATCATAGAGAGAGTGCATGGAGTGATCTTGGTTTTGATTATATCTATTTTGAAGACGATTTTTCTGATCTTGAATACTATGGAGAACGGTGGTTTGCAAGCGATAGCAGTTCCTTTCAAAATTTCAAAAGGTTCTATGAGAATATGCCTGAAGATCAGCCTCGATTTGCGTATCTGCTTACAATACAAAATCACGGGGATTGGAATAGAAATGTACCAGAGTTTGATATAGTACATATTCGGAAAGATAATGGCCTTTCCGATTATGATATTGGAAGAATGGAGGAATACCTTACATGTGTTTCAAAGACAGATGAGATGATCAAAGAGGTTGTTGATTATTATACTGATCATGACAGAAATGTAATTTTTTATATGGTAGGTGATCATAGCCCATCTTTAGTAAAGGAGATCTCTCTTGAACAATTAGAAACACCTTCATCAACACAGATTAATTTATTGATGCGTCAGGTTCCATTTTTTATTTGGAGCAATTATGGTACAGTTATTGACTATTCAACACTTTCGGAAAATCATAATATTGACTTGTGTTCATTGACACCGCTTGTTCTGAAGTATGCAGGGCTTCCAATTTCTCCCTATTATAATGAGCTGATTAAAATGACAAAAGAAGTTCAGTCTGTTATAAATGTAAAGGTTGAAGAAAATAGTAAAAATTCATCCCTTGGTTTTATAAAAACAGATGGTAGTTCCGACAGTATTAGTTCATCATCGAAGGTGGCAGAGATTGTAAGATATTATTATTATATGGAATATAACGCTTTAAAAAGCAAATATAGGATTGATGATTTATTTGATCCCTGAATAACTTAATTAGTATTGTGCGAATAACATTGCGGTCAGACTTGTATTAAGAAAAACTGCGAATATTTCAAAAAAACAAGCTTTTGGAAAATGAAACACCTCCACATGGAATCTATTTACAAATCGCTTGCGTCAGGTGAAGCCTACTTCATAGTCGGAGATGTTCGAATTCAATGTATTGTGCGTACCATTTTTTTTATGATACGGTAGGAGGAAATATTTAAAGCGTAATGTAGAAAAAAGACCCACATGAACAAACGCGACATTATCCGTTTTGTAAAAGTACCGAGTTACTTTGCATAAATGTTAACCGTGTAAAAGTACAGTAAAAGTACAGTAAAAGTACAGTAAAGGTACAAGGTATAGGCATATTCCCCCGCCCGTGAATTCAGTAATGCAGATAGGAATCATAACTCTGATATCCTTG
This sequence comes from Blautia sp., assembly GCA_017515325.1. GTDB lineage: Bacteria > Bacillota > Clostridia > Lachnospirales > Lachnospiraceae > Blautia_A. Next base: position 8,234 of record JAFWGA010000039.1, on the reverse strand, counting down.
AATCCAGAAGGCTATGATCCATAGGAGAAAATCTGAGCTGGGCTTTTTCCAATAACTATGATAATTTGTTGGTTTTTATAGCACTTTACTTTGATTGAGGTGGTTAGGATTACCAATTAAATAAATGGAACAACTTTGTTAAATGCGATTAGGTTCTTTTTTCTTTACCGATAGAGACTTCTGTATGGTAGAATAGTCTTTGGTTACCGATTATAAGTAGCGAAAAAACCAAAGGCAAAATCAGTTGTTGGTACACAATTATAATAGTAAATACCAAATGAGTATTTTATTTTTGCGTGGTATATATTATAATATATGTACTGATGGTGTTCATACTAAGGAGTGTCTATGTCCCGTGTTCGTTATGTTAACAAAAAAACTGGGTGGGTAAGCATTTATGAGAGTACATCCTGTTATGATCCCGTAAAAAAATCCTCCCGCCCCAAGCGTACTTATATTGGGTATGAAGATCCAATAACCAAGGAATTCGTACCAAGCTCTGGCAAGCCTGGCAGGCGAAAGAAAGACCAAACGGAAGAACCCTCTGCTTTCACGCATCAATCAGAGTATACATCATATTACACCAGGTACAAACAAGCTTTAGAAGAACTGGATAAGCAACGCAATGAGAACAAGGCGTTAAGCGAACAGATCCAATCCTTAAAGAATCAGATTGAAGCTACTAATAATGCCATTGATGCATTCATTCGTTCAGTACATACTACAAGACAGTAAAAACTTCTGGTTTCCAGTGTAAATATACAGATATCCATTCCTTCGGAACGCCATCAGAATAAGGTCCCGGGGGTTACCGATATGCTTGCACTGCCCGCTGCATTTACTATGCACATCATAAACAACCTGAAAGGTATGTCCGAAAAACAAAGAAGACTATACCTTGGCAGCATTGCAATAGATCTTGGATACGGCGGGGTAACCGCTTTATCCAGGACATTGAATATCAGCAGGGGTTGTATACACCGTGGCATTGATGCTGTAAAAGCGGGCGAAGTATTCCACGTTGGTGATCGTAGCCGTGTTCCTGGCGGAGGAAGAAAACGTCTTGAAGTAAAACATCGGGAAGCTATTCTGGCAATGGGATGCTTCACGGACGAACAGATACCTGAAGTCGTTGACATTCTTTTTGTCGTTGATACGATCGTTATGAACGCATCTTATGGGGATCCCATGCGAAACAATGCCTGGATCAATGTAACGGTAAAATCTATAGGAGAAGAAATCTATAAAACAACCAGACAGCGCTATAGCCATACAAGTATCAAAAATATCGTGCGTAAACTTGGATATTCTCTTCAGAAGAACCAAAAATATGACCAGGTAGGCGATGCACATCCAATGAGAGATGCGCAGTTCAATCATATTGAAGCAAGAAGGAATGAATATATTAAGAACGGAGACCCTGTTATTTCAATAGACACGAAGGCTAAAGAGAAATTGGGCGACTTTATCCGTTCTGGTGTTGAGTATCGTAAAAAGGGTGATCCAAGGCGTGTACTTGATCACGATTTTGCATTTACATACGAACAAATATATCCGGATGGCTATAGTTCCATTCCTGCAGAAATTCTCAAAAGAAAAGCCATCTTCATCCCGTATGGTATATATTGTTTGAACAATAATACAGGATATGCAGTAATTGGTATTGATCATGATACGTCAGAATTTGCTGCTGACTCTATAGCTGCCTGGTGGAAAAATCAGGGCTCCGGTCAATTTCCAAATGCAAAACGGATTCTGATATTAGCAGATGGTGGTGGAAGCAATCGTTCAAGAGGGTGGGTATGGAAAATAGCTTTACAACAGCTTTCTGATAATCTCGGCATTAAAGTCGAAATGTGCCATTATCCTCCAGGAACCAGTAAATACAATCCCATTGAGCGTCGTTTATGGTCACAAGTATCTCATGCATGGACTGCTAAGCCGCTTACATCCCTGGAAGTGGTGAAAGGCTATACTTGTCAAACTCATACAAAGACTGGTCTGACTGTTGGCTGCGAAATCAACTTCAATATCTATTTGACAGAATCAGAAAAGAAAAAAGCCATTGCTGAAAACCGAGATTATATCGGGATCATTAATGATGCATTGTACCAAAACGATGTCAATATACAAACTATTGGGGATTGTACATCTATGCAGAATTGGAATTATGTAATCACTCCACATAGTCCCGGAAGTCGTTGGAAGGATTACCGGTTGTTAGCTTAAGTTGTTCCATTTATTTATGTGGGAATCCTTAGAAAATGGGAGAAGGATTAAGCCATCAAAATAGAAACTATTCTGTAAGCCTTATCCGCCTCATTGCGCTTTCCTTTATTATTTCTTGCCATATTATGCAGGAATTGGATTTGGAGCTTGCGTGGTGGTTCAATGTCGGGGTGCAGATTTACCTCTGCATTTCCGGGTTTCTGTATGGACAGAAAGATGTCGGCGAAGTCACGTCGTTTTATGTGAGACGGTTTAAGAAAATCCTGATTTCATACTATGTTGTTTATGTTCCGTATGGGGTATTCCAGCTTCTATTTGCCAGGGGGTTTTTTAACTGGAAAGAATTTGCTAAAGGCCTTTTTGTGAATGGTACGCTTAAAGGTGCGGGGCATCTGTGGTTTGTACATACCATATTGATTTGTTATGTGCTTGTTCCACTGCTTGCAGCCTTTAGGAATAAATATGTGAAGAGCAATAGAAGCTTTTTTCTATTTGCACTTGCGTCTATCGAGATAGCGGTACTGCTATTTGGGTACTTTAATAGGTTCTATACTCCGGCATGGATCGTCTGTTTCATTATTGGATACATTCTCGGGATTAATGAAGAGAAGAGTTACATCAAAGAGAAAATGTGCGTTATTGCATTTGGAATAATAGCCTTTGCCGGGAACGGTATTCAGATCTATTTATCTTATGTTGCGCATAGGCAGGTCACCAGATTTGGAGTCTTTTATAATTACAATCATGTGGCATTGGGCATATTCCTTTTCTTGATGATGAAGACTATTTTTGACAGAAACAATTTGAATGGAATCTCCTTTCTCCTGTCATTCACCGATGATTACGGGTATGAAATGTATTTGACACATCACCTTTTGATTCTTGGCCCATTTAGCTTAATTGGTATAACAAACATGCTGTGGTTGGACATTGTTATCATTTTGGCATTAACCATAGTACTTGCATGTATTGTAAAGCAGATTTCTGGATTTATAGAACATCTCTTATTATTCGAAAAGGCAGATGTGAAATGATAGAATTCAATTTTGGGTACTTTAGTTCTGAGAGAAAAGCTATTATGGGTTTGGCTATACTTTGGATAATGTTCTTCCATTGTTCTGGGGATTATAGGTCGATACCTGTAATTGCGGGTATAAAGCATTTTGGCAATCTTGGGGTTGAGATTTTTTTGTTATTGTCTGGAGTTGGCCTTTATTATTCGGCACAGAACCTACATAGTGGGCTTGGCAAGAATTGGATCATAGAATTTTACAAGAAACGTTTTATTCGTATTCTTCCACCAACTATTATTTGTTTGTTGCCGTGGTATTTGTATCTTTACAACGGACAGGATACAAATCCATTAAGGGTTTTTTTGGACATTACCTCGCTAAGCTTTTGGATTGATGGCAAAAACAGGGGATGGTATGTAGCCTTAACAATAGTGTTATATTCATTTTATCCATTATTGTATTGTCTAGTTGTAAAGAGTAATCCGAAGAAATTGTTCTATTGCATCTTTCTTATAGTGTCAGATATTTTTCTTAACACAGCTATCGCTTTATTCAATCCTGACTGGTTTGAAATGGTAAATCTTGCATTGTGCAGAGCACCGATTTTTATAGCAGGTTGTTTCTTGGCTCCCCTTGTGAGAGACGGTCGTAAACAAAAATGTTTACCGCCCATCTGCTCTTTAGCCATACCATTTCTCGTGTTTATCTTATTAAGGTTTATGGGTGCGGTTAGAGCATATGGTATGTGGAGATATCTTTATGCGGTTTTAGGGTTCTGTGCAAGCGTGATATTAGTTTTACTTTTTCATACTGTGCATGAGAAATGGATTTCACGATTTTTTGGATTTTTTGGAGAGTATACTTTAGAACTGTATCTAACCCATACCCAGTTTTTGACAGTGTTCGAGCACCATCTGAAGCCTATGTTGTCAATCAAAACAATAAATGTGCTTGCAGTAGGATGCTCGATAATAACGGCAATTATTGTTCATGAAGGAATAACATATGTTAAGCGAACAGTACGTCCAGAGTGACGTTTCACATATAGCGGATGGGAACTCCACTTGGATAGAGGTACTAATCACTTCAACAGTAGCGAGTTTTGGAACCGAAGCAGGGTTTTCGTATGGATGGCAGCAACATTTGGGTTAGATTCCATTAGCAAGCATCATGATAGGGTACAGGGCTTTCAGTTATGAATTCGTAAAGACTTTCCCAGCCCTAAGTAGCGGTTTCGAGATCGAAACGGAAATAACCATCCATGCATTAGATAATAAATACCAGATTGAGACGATTCTGGTGAAATATAGGGACAGGCCAGAAGGGAGCGTTTTTAAAGCTGAACACATTCCCATTCATTTGGATTCTTAATATTTGGCCAAAGTGTAGAACAATACTATAAAAATGAGGAATATGGGTGAGATATAGGTGACGGTTAAGTGTTATAAAATAGAATAAATGATATGATATGATATGATATGATATTAAATGTAGTAATTGATTTTCATCAATATCTGTCGGATGCCGTAATTAACATCTTGGGCAAAAATGCAAAGGATTATTTTTCCTACCTTTGCTGGCAAATGAAAAAAGAAACTGACTTAGTTGTTTCTTTAGACTGAGAACAATTACTTTTTAGAGAATAGTTAAAGAGTATAGAGGAGCATGAAGGAAGGCTGTTTCAAAATGAAAAGAATATATCAGATAATTGGGGAATATAAAATTCCATTATATGTTTCATTATTGCAGTTTTTTATTACAAATGCGCTTCAAATTGACAGGTTTTTTTAAAATATGATCATATAACAAACAACTATTTGGTCGTGAAATCTCTGTATCTCGTTTTTCTTTTAGCATCTTGGTCTATTGCGTTTCATGTGTTTAAGAGAATAAGAGCTAATGATTTAGGCTATAAACGAGGATGGTCTGTCTTTTGCGTTTATTTTCTTTTGATGATGTTTATCTTACTTATCTTGTGGCCTGGGACTTGGGCGTGGGATGATTTATGGACAATAAACGGTATAAAAAATTATGATTCTTTTCATGCTTGGCAGCATTTTTTTACAGGCCTTTATCAGGATGTACTATTGCAAGTATTTCCATTTCCTGGCGGAATAATTCTACTACAGAATGTAATAGTATCTGTATGTGTTTCATTTGTGGTTACTAAACTTGAGGCAACATACAATATTGTTCGTTTACGTAACATTTTCTTAGATACTATTCTTAAAGTAATACCATTTTTGCTTCCACCTGTATTGATGTACCAATTTTCTGGTTATAGGATAGGGTTACATATATATCTTGAATTGGTTCTACTTGTGATATTGATATGTGGTAACAGAGAAAAAGATGAATGGTGTTGGCCGTATACTATATTATTAGGTCTTTTGTCGAGTATTGTAGCCACATGGAGAACAGAAGCTTTTATTTATATTCCATGCGTATGTGTTCTATCCTGGCTGATTAAAGAAGAAGTTCTTCCAAAAAAGAAAAAATACATTTGTATTATTATTTCTGTTTTGCTTTCTTATGCTTCAATTATTTACAAAACAAAGCGCTTGGAGATAGTAATTATCAGGTTATTTCATTATTAAGGCCTTGTGCGGAGCTTGTCAGAGTTGCGGATCCTATAAACGACTATAAAGAACTTGAAGCAATAGATAAGGTCACCGATATTATGGTTATTTATAATAATCCTCAGTTGAATGGCGAGGATTTGTATTGGCATTCAGACTGTGTTAGAAATAGAAACGCTGATCCAAATGATGATTATACGAAAGAAGACTATAATGCTTATTTGAAGGCATTTATAAAATTATCTACAAAATATACAAGTGTTGTCGTTTCTGAAAGATGGAACTTATTCATAAAGGCATCTGGTATTACAGGTTCTTCGACGGAAAATGTGACGCTTGCTGCAGAATTGTTTGATGATGACAACCAAAACAGCGTGGTACCTGTTATACTGAATAATCATTGGATTGCATTTAAGCCAGTCTTTAAAAACATACGAAAAGCGGTTATCTATCTATTTGGGGGAAGAGATACAGAAGGGATTGAAATTAGGTGGATCAAGATGCTAATGTGGAATGCGATCATCCCTATTGTATTTTTGCTTTTTATATGGATTCATTTGGTTACCAAGAAGAATTGGTATCCTTGGATAGCTGGTTCTTTTGTATTATCAAAGCTAATAATAATCATTCTGACTGAACCAACTGGATGGTGGATGTATTTACTAACGTATTACTTGATAGGCAATGTCGTTTTTATCTTTGGGTTATGGAAAATTTATAGCAAAAAGTACTACAATAGCCATATTGAAAGTTCTCAGCGATAGTGATAGGTAGTAGAGCAGGGTATGGCATTTTTAGATACGCATGTATATTGAAACGGAGATGACCATTCATGCCATAGATAGAAAATTCCAAGATTGAAACGATTCCGATTCAGTACCGGGATCGCCCAGTGGGAAGTATATCAAAGCTGAATACATTCTCTGATGGAGCGAAGGGTTTGAAAACCATTTTAAAGAAGTATAGATCCTATCGTCTATTTTGCTTTTTGGGTCAGTGGGTATTTTATTAGGTGTGATAAGCATTTTGTTTTTCATTCCTGTGTGGCTTGACTTCATAAAGACAGGACTTGTAAGACGATTTCCTACTCTGATCATTTGTGGTATTGTTATGGTGATGGCTCTTCTCCTCTTTGTTCCGGGTGTGATTCTTGCTTCCCTCCGGGACAAGGATAAGCGCGACTTTGAATTTAAACTTGTACAAGCTGATGAGATGAAAAAGAGCTTATTGAAATGAAGAATATTACTATCCTAATTCCTTGCCTGAATTAGGAAGAGATTATTTCTACGTCCATAGAGGAAGCTTTCTATTTCATCGAGAAAGAGTCTTTTGACGGGGAAGTTCTAATCATCGATAATAGATTTACAGATTCTTTCCATCTGATCTCTTCCTTCCTTGGAGCTGCTGTCCTCTATGATAAGAAAGGAAAAAAATGAAAAAATTAAATATTATATCCATCCTTCTTATTGTTTTAATGCTCTGCTTTCCTGTACTGGCAGAAGATGATCTTGGTTCTTATAACACGCAAGATTACGGATTTTCCATCAACTTTGACTCTATTTCCAACAGAGATCGTTGCCTGGTACCGATGGATTATGGTATCCTGAGCCATGATCCATTTGTTTCAGTACTGGGAGTACGCTATTTTGCCTTGTCAAACGATACTGTTCAGGAGATTAATGACCGTTACGAAGACATGAGTGAAAAGGATCAGGAAAAGGTCACCAATATTATTGGAAATTCGGCTGCAATCATTGCCTATATCATCGTTTCAGATAGGGAAGAGGCTGCTACGCTTGATGCTGTCGGCATAACTCTTACCGACGATATGAAGGTTACGGAGTTTGGAGAAAAAGATGGCTTCCATTTTTATTTCCTCACCCAATCAGTCGAAGACTTCCTGTCAAACTGGTCAAAAAATGTTCTTGGAGACAAGAGTTTTGAGAAGGATCTTCAATCGATCGAAGCCAAACTTGGTTCTTCATCAACAACCCTAAAGAGCAAAGACAAGCTAAGGGCTGATATAGATAATGTTAAGGACAAGCTCCTGAAAGAGTTACAAAAGGCAGAACTTACCGCTCCGGTGGACGAGTCTGATGATATCGTAGGAAAGATTATTTCATTTGAAACGACTGACCTTGATGGGAATAAAATCTCATCAAAGGATCTATTTGCTGACAATCTTGTGACGATGATCAACGTCTGGGGCATGTGGTGCGGATATTGTGTTGATGAGATGGAAGAGCTGGCCAAAATAAATGATCGATTGTCTGAAAAAGGCTGCGGTATCATCGGTGTTGAGGATGAGAGAGGAAGGATGACAGACGAGCTGGCCGAGGAAGCAAAGGCTCTTCTGGAGGAAAAGGGAGTTGACTACCCCAATGTGATAGTTCCAGAAGGGAACGAGATTTTT
>JAFWGA010000038.1 GCA_017515325.1 Blautia sp. | reverse complement strand
GGTATATTTTATCATGATTGCGACTATCAAAACAGAGTTATGGCATGTAAAAACGGCATCGCCCTACATTAGGCCAATGCCGTTTATTGTTTAATCTTTTGTATAATTTGATGGTAGATGGTCGTACTTGCTATCAGATACGAATAACAGAATAGAGAAATCAGTAGCCCGCTGGGTAACTGTCGAGAATGATCGATAGTCACCTGGCGGGCTATTTTTTTTGCTTTCAGGGACCCAAACGGCCTCAATAAATGACGACAGAAGTTATAGCCGTGCGTGCACCAAGTCCTGACAAGCTAACTATTACTTCATTTTCGGGCGCTTTTGTAACAGCAGGAGGATGATATTTTAACGGGAGGAGGATGGTATTTTAACGGGACGGACACCGAAGTAGATAAGACTTATCCATGCATCTCTGAAATAATTTTCTCTGAAATAACGTTCAGAGACTTGACAAAGGCAACTGGACGGATTACAATTATATCAATCTGAATAAGAGTTCAGAGAAATATTATTCAGAAAAATAAAGAGGTGAGAACCTATGTTTATTGGACGGGAAAAAGAGCTAAAAGCCCTTTCAGCCGAGCTTTCCACTTGGAAGAAAAAAACTGCCGTTCTAATATATGGAAAACGGAGAGTCGGAAAATCAACGTTAATCCATGAGGCAGCCAATGTCTTTGATGGTGTTGTTGTCAACCATCTGTGCGTGACGAGCACCTTTGAAGGAAACCTGGAACTCATTTACAAGAGCGTGTCAGAGAGCCTGTCTCTCCCGAACATTCGCTTCGATTCTTTGTTTGCGATGATGGACTACCTGGGAACACTGGACAAGAAGATCCTGTTGATTATTGACGAGTATCCCTATCTGAAGCAAACAAAAAAGAAAAACGAAGTTGATTCCTATATGCAGGCAGTCATCGATAGGCTTCCCGAGAATGTGAAGCTGATTCTTTGCGGTTCCTACATTACGATTATGAAGGAATTACTGGCGGAAAATAATCCGTTGTTCGGGAGATTCTCCCTGATCCAACACATCCACGATTTTGATTACTACGATGCTGCAAAATTCTACCCTGGCCTTCCAGTGCGTGAGAAAGTCGCCTTTTATGGAGTGTTTGGAGGATGCCCATATGTCCTTGAGAATCTTGAAACGGACAAATCCGTAAAAGACAATATCATTCGTCTGCTCCTGCCGGAAACGGGGCTTATCAGGTCTCACATCGAAAACGTTATGTTGAGGGAGATTCAAAAATCCTTTGATGCAAGGATACTGGAGTCCCTTGGAAATGGAAAGAAGAAATATACGGAGATAAGGGATCAGTTAGGAGGCAGTGAGACAGGGCTTTTGGATAAACAGCTGAAGATTCTTCTGAACATGGAAACAATACAGAAGACCGAGCCGATCAATCGCCGAAATGACAAGAAAAAGCAGTTTTATGAAATCACGGATAACCTGATGCGTTTCTACTTTTCGTTTATCTTCGGAACCGCCGGTACCATTGCAAGGATAGGTGAGAAGCAATACTATGGTCGGAACATCGAGGAGACTCTGGAACAGTTTATCAGCAGAAGATTTGAAGGAATCGCCCTGCAATACTTCCATAGGATGGCGGTTCGAGGAGAGATCCCGGATATCGAGGATTTTGGATCCTATTGGTATGATGATCCAGTAAATAAAGCAAACGGAGAATTCGATTGTGTTATCAAGCGTACTGGCAATCTGTACGACTTCTATGAATGCAAATTCTTCGACAGGCCAATGACACTCCAGGAGTGTGAGCAGGAAAAGGATCAGCTCCAAAAGATGCAGGGAATAGAAGTGACCAGGATAGGCTTTGTATGTGCAGGGGGCTTTGATTTTGAGAGCGAAACGGAATTTATTCTGATTGACGGAGAAGCCCTATATCAGTGATCGGAGGTTCGGCATGAATACAATCCACCATATCGCTATCATCTGCTCTGAAATAGAAATCAACATTTCCAGACTGGAACACTGGGATGCTGTCCCGGACGGTGAATGGATGGCGCATAGTTATCTGCAGGCCGTCGGAAGGCCGATCAATACATATCTGCTGTATGACATTTCCGGAAGCTCAAGCCGGGGGAAGTGTTTCGAAGACTACCTGGCAAACCGGATCATAAAGGATAGCGGAGAAGATTGCATCGGTACTTCAGTTAGCAGGCAAATCGGAAGCATTCTTTCCATAGAGAAAGCTTTCGGTTCCGTGGAGAAGTTCTGCGAGTGGTGAAGAAAGGAACGAACGATGGCATTGTTGGATGCCCGGTGGGCATCGTTCAGAACCGACCGAGCCGGAGGCGAGACCCGGAAGGCGAGACCCGGCAGGCGAGTTCGCGAAGCGCGGAACAATCCGAGGAATCATTTTTGCAGTATAATTATTTATGGCACTTTTGTGTTTTTATTTCTCAAGAAGGCTTTCCATGCTGCAGCCGAGAACCCTGGAGATACGGTAGAGGGCATCAGCACTAGCTTTGTTGATGTCCTTATTCCGCTGTTCGTACATCTGGATCGAGCGGAGCGTAACGCCAGAGCGTTTTGCAAGCTCGGCCTGCGTGCAGCCGTAAGAGCTGCGGATACGTTTCAGGTTTGTATCTTTGAAATGCTCCCGTATCTTTTCATCTGCGATGGCCACGAATTTTGTGATGTCCGCTTCGTGAAGCGTATAGTATATGTTCGATAGATCTTCGTAGGAAAGAACCTTGAAGATGTCGCTGTAGCTTCTAGCGGAAAACCACTGATAATAGCAGACCGCCCAGCCGATCCAGTATTCCCGTGAACGCCTGAAGTGTTCCTGCGGCTTGGCTTCTGGCTGTCTGCCGGTTGATTCGAGCAGGACATCTGCTGCAATCTCGATCCCGCTTTTTCCTGCCAGATAAGCAGGCTCGCCGTTTTCCATCCGTCTGCTGACGGAAGTGGCGATAAAGAGCTTTATGAAATCAGGACCAGGAATGTGGCAGGTGTTGATAGCGTAATCGAAAGCATCTCCGAGTGCAGCTTGTGCCTTACTCAGATAGGTTTCTTGGTATGCGCGGGTCGTCATTTGAAACGCCTCCTCTAATGATGTCCTGGATATACAGGCCATCGGATTCTTCTTCAAGGATATCCAGATAATATTGATTGGCTTTGTCGTCTCTTGCTTTGCGAAGGATGTAGTACATGTCCTTTTCCGCTATCTCAAAGCCTTCGTATCTGATCTTTGAAAAAGCGAACTTTGACTTGATGACGATCTGTTCTCCGAGCTTCCCAAGCTGCATGGCGCGGGATAACTGCTCGACGGTGATCGCATTATTGAGGAAAGCTTCCGCATAATCGAAGTAGGAGTCGTTCGCCCTGTACCCAGTGATCAGGTCGTAAGCGTTCACGTTGATGCCGAAGTGTTCGATCAGGTATTGTTTTGCCCTCCTTGCGACGGGAGTCTTGATGCTGAACAGACGATGATCCACAAGAACAGCCACCCAATTGAGAATCGTGTAATCCGGGCTGTTCAGGTTCAGGATATTCAAATAATCCGTGTCCAAGGTGTACCGGTTTGCGAACCCGTCACTCAGCGATGAGACAGCCCATTCCTTCGCAAGGTCGATGCTCTCGGTGCAGTAGAAGCCTAGGCCAAAGTCATTGATCTTCCTGCCGAGTCCGAAGGTAGGAACCTCCACGATCTGCTTTGAACCGTGATAGACGGTAATCAGTTTGTCCATTGCGTAGTCCTCCATTCGCCTCGATCATATCGCTATGGTGATATAAAGTCAATGGAAAATCGAGCGTGAAGCCGGCCTCAATTTCTGGATCGGTAAACTGGCGGGCGGAACGGTTGCAGTAAACTGTGATCCCTGCTGAGTGAACACTCAGCGGGGTTTTTTGAAGCCCGTACCCGTTCTGACCTGGCTATGCCTGATATTCGCCGTGGCCGTTTAAAGAAGATCCTGGAGATAAAGGGATTTGTCACGGCTATGGAAACCCATGACGGGCTCACCGGGCTTATCGTAAAGAATACGATCCGTAGATCAGGATGGTGGTGCCCATCAATTCGATGCCATGTGGCTGTCTTCGCTTTGTGATAGCATGGCAAGAGGATATCACTGAGGATAAGACGGGGCTTAAAAAGAACACTCTCTGGCGCAGAAGTAAAACTAGGAGATGGCGCATAGCTGCATGCTTCTTCGGCTGTTACAGGCCTTTCGTTCACCACACAGGTCGAAAATATATGTCTTGACTATATCTTTTATTGAGGATAAGATAGAGCAGATATTTTTTCTGATGCTTCCCGACAAAAAAGCAGGTATGAAGATACCAGCATAAAACAGTTTCGAACGTCTATCTGGGAGGAATAGCAAATCTGTTAGCGCCAGGCTCATAATTGGGTGACGAGGTTTGGCAGTAATCGAAAGACTCGGCGGATGCTGCCACGGCGTATATGCTGAATATAAAAGCAGAGAGTGCGTCGTTAGAGAGAAAGGAAAAAGCGGAATCAATACCGTAACAGAGGTTCTCTTATCACACTATCAGGGAAACAAAAAAAGTATCTGTAGCTGTGCCGGAACGCGTGGCTGACCCGTTCCGCTTTCCGGATCATACGAATAGTTAAAGAAGAGGAGAACTGTATTCATGTATACGATAAATGATCTTTATGATCTTGACCATACGCTGGCAAAGGATTATCTGAGCCGGTTTACCTATCCCTGGGAGGCCTTGAAGGGGATCAAGGATTTTATTCTCGCGCTGGGTCCCACACTGGGAGATGATTATCAGGAGGTGTCCGAGCATGTCTGGGTACATAGGACAGCTACCGTGTTTGGATCTGCCTATCTGGGCGCTCCCTGCATTATCGGACCTGGTACAGAGGTCCGGCACTGTGCCTTTATCCGTGGCTCAGCCCTGGTGGGAGCAGACTGTGTGGTGGGAAATTCCGTGGAGCTTAAGAATGTGATCCTTTTTGACCACGTCCAGACGCCCCATTACAACTATGTCGGAGACAGCATCCTTGGGTATTACAGTCATATGGGTGCCGGGAGCATTACCTCCAACGTAAAATCTGACAAAAAGCTGGTGATTGTCCACAATGGGACAGAATCGGTCGAGACAGGGATCAAGAAGTTCGGAGCTATGCTCGGCGATTATGTCGAGGTAGGCTGCAATGCCGTTTGCAACCCAGGCACGGTGATCGGCCGTCACAGCAATGTCTATCCGACTTCCTGCGTCAGAGGCCTTGTCCCTGCCAACTGCATTTTCAAGAACAACGGAGAGATTGTCCACAAGGAGGAAAGATAATGGGTAAATATTTTGGAACCGATGGCTTCCGCGGCGAAGCAAACCAGAATCTGACTTTCCAGCACGCCATTCAGATCGGCCGTTTTCTGGGCTGGTATTACGGGGTAAACCAAGGGAAGAAGGCCAAGGTTGTCATTGGAAAGGATACGCGAAGAAGCTCTTACATGTTTGAGTATGCCCTCTGCACCGGCCTGATGGCCAGCGGCGCGGATGCCTATATCATGCATGTGACGACCACTCCTTCTGTGGCCTATATAACCCGTGTGGATGATTTCGACTGCGGTATCATGATCTCAGCATCCCATAATCCCTACTATGACAATGGCATCAAGCTGCTGAATGGAAATGGGGAGAAGATGGACGAGGAGACCATCCAAAAGGTTGAGGCTTATATCGATGGAGAGATCGAGATTCCCATCGCCCAAAGAGAGGAGATCGGACGAACGGTTGACTACGTTGCCGGACGTAACCGTTATATCGGCTATCTGATTTCCATGTCCAAGTTCAGCTTCAAGGGGGTAAAGGTCGGTCTGGACTGTGCCAACGGCGCTGCCTGGCAGATCGCGAAGGGAGTTTTTGACGCTCTTGGGGCGAAAACCTTTGTGATAAATGCTGAGCCGGATGGTTATAATATCAATACAGATTGCGGGAGCACCCATATCGAACATCTCCAGAAGTTCGTCCTGGACAATGGGCTGGATATCGGTTTTGCCTTTGACGGGGATGCAGACCGCTGCCTGGCTGTCGATGAAAAGGGCAACGTGGTTACCGGTGACCATACTCTTTATATCTACGGTCTATATATGAAAGAGCGGTCGAAGCTGCTCAACAATAAGGTCGTGACAACAGTCATGAGCAACTTCGGTCTTTATAAAGCCCTGGACAAGGTCGGAATCGAATATGATCAGACCAAGGTCGGCGATAAATATGTCTATGAAAACATGGTACAGACCGGGAACCGTCTCGGAGGAGAGCAGAGCGGCCATACCATCTTCCTGAAGTATGAGACGACCGGAGACGGTATCCTGACTTCCCTGAAGCTCATGGAGGTCATGCTGGCCAAAGGAAAGCCCATGAGTGAACTGGCCGCGCCGGTGGTATTCTATCCGCAGGTTCTGAAAAACGTGAAGGTCAAAAGCAAACCAGATGCCCAGAATGACCCGGATGTGCAGGCAGCGGTAAAGAAAGTCAAGGATACCCTTGGAGATACCGGCAGAATTCTGGTAAGAGAAAGCGGGACGGAACCGGTGATCCGCGTCATGGTCGAGGCAGAGTCCGATGAGATCTGCGAGAAATACGTGGATGAAGTCATTCAGGTAATCGAAGCGAAGGGACATTTGGCATAATCGTAACAGAATATGAAATAAATCTGACTGGCAGGAGCATCGTTCAAAAGTTGGACGATGCTCCTCTTGACGTTGACCTCATCGTCTGCTTCTGGTATAATATGTCATAATCATCGCATAGGATGCATAAATCCGACACAGTATCAGAACAAAATTGTTTTTGTTCGTTAGAATTAGATGTTATATGCGGAAAAGGTTCGTTATGACCGTCTAATTGGCTGAGACCAATTGAGAAGGTCTGAGCACAGGAGGAAAAACATGAATTATTCGATTAACGATGGTACGATCCTTGTTGAACTGGAGAAAAAGGTGGATACCATCAATGCCCGTAGGGTAGAGGAGGAGCTGGATCATTTGGTGAAGGAGAACCATGGACTGAAGCTTCAGCTGGATGCGGAAAAGCTGGAGTATATTTCCAGTGCCGGGCTGCGTGTCCTTCTGAAAATCTGGAAGACTCAGGGTTGCCTGAGAATGATCAACGTTTCCAGAGGAGTCTATGAGATCCTGGAGGTCACGGGCTTTTTGGATTTGCTGGATATCAAACGGAAGATCCGGGAGATTTCCCTCGATGGCTGCGAGCTGATCAGTAAGGGGGTCAATGGTGAGGTCTACCGTCTCGACGGAGATACCATCCTGAAGCTGTTTCATGAAGATAAGGATCTGGAGACAATCTCCCAGGAGAACAGATATGTCACAGCGGCATTTACCAATGGGGTGCCCTGTGCCATCTCCTATGATACGGTTAAGGCAAAGGGCCGGTATGGCATTGTCTTTGAGCTGATCAATGCCGTCACAGTCGGGAAGGCAGTGGATGACGACCCAGGTTTGATCCCGGAGCTGGGGAAAAAGATGGGAGCCTTGATGAAGCTGCTTCACACCACCGACATGTCCGATGAATTACTGCCCCAAATGTCCGAAAAGGTGAACCAATGGATCGACAGCCTGGAAGACAAATACCTGAGTCACGAGGATGCGGAGCTGATGCGCAGCCTGGCCGGGGCTATTCCTGAGACAGATACTCTGGTTCACGGTGATTTCCATGAGGGAAATGTCATGGTACAGGATGACGAGCTGATCCTGATTGACATGGATGATATCAGTATCGGCAATCCTTTGTTTGACCTTGCCGATCATTATCTGAGTCACGTTGTCTCCGCCAAAGCCAACTACGATTCTGTCCTGCAGGCTATGGGGATCAAGGCCGAGACAGCCATAGCCATGAGAAAGTACACCATGATGGAATACCTGGGAACCGATGAGGAAAAGGTTCTCGAAGCCTATGATGAGAAAATGCAGCTTATTTCTTTGTTTTTCACGGTTCTCTTCCTGGCCAGGGAAAAGGGAACGATGACCTTTACACCGGAGGGAATTCAGGATCTTCTCGGCAATACCCTTCCCCGGCTCAGAGAAAAGGCAGCTCAAATCCGGGAAGTGTTTTCCCAGGCGGACTCCCTTTATGGTCTCCCCCAGATGTAAGGATTGACTTTTCGACTACAATACGTTAGTATAGCATAGCAGATACCTGTTTCAATTTTCTTTTTATGGAGGCTATTTATGAAAAAGAGAGTATTAGCTAGTGTAATCGCAGGTCTTATGGCTCTGACAGGAATTTCGGCCAGCGTCAGTGCCGCTAACCTCACCCTTGCTACCGGTGGTACGACCGGCACCTATTACGCTGTCGGCGGCGTACTTGCCACTGTTCTGAATCCGGTTCTCGACGGTTCCTCACTCACCGTTACTTCTACCGGTGCGTCCAAGGCGAATATCCAGATCCTGGATGATGAAGATGCCGAGCTTGCCATCGTTCAGAATGACGTTATGTACTACGCTTATACCGGTACCGACCTGTTTGAAGCAGAGGGTGCTTATGACACATTCTCATCCATTGCCGGACTGTATGACGAGACCGTTCAGATCATTACCTGCGACAGCTCCATCCAGACCGTTGCTGATCTTGCCGGAAAAACCGTTTCTGTCGGTGATGCCGGTTCAGGTGTCGAGTTCAACGCAAAGCAGGTTTTGGAAGCCTATGATATGAGCTTTGATGATATCAAGATCGTCAACGCCTCCTTCGGCGATTCCGCAGACAGCCTGAAGGACGGCAAGATCGACGCCGCCTTCGTCGTAGCCGGCGCTCCGACCACAGCTGTTGTTGACCTTGCTACCGTAAAGGATATCAGCCTGGTTCAGCTTGACGAAGAGCATATCGAGAAGCTGCAGTCCAAGTATGATTTCTATACCAGCACTGTCATTCCGGCCGGTACCTACTCCGGCGTAGAAGAGGATTCTCTGACCGTTTCTGTTCGTGCTACCCTGATTGCCTCCAACGAGGTCGACGAGGATGTCATTTATGATTTCCTTTCTGCCATGTTTGAGAATAAGGATGCTCTGGTCGCCGGACACGCTAAGTTTGAGTTCCTCAATCTTGAGGATGCAGTAAAGGGTATCACCGTTCCCTTCCATCCGGGTGCTGTAAAGTATTATGCGGAACAGGGTATTGACGTCGAGTAATCGCAAAACCCGCGGCAAAGCCTTAGTCTTTTGCGCGGCAGCCATAACTCTGCTTCTATGGGTTTTGGCTGCCGCTTTCTTTTTGGGGAAAGGCCGGGGTTACCTCGTCCTTGAAAACCCGAAAACAGGGAAAATCTATCAACGCTTTCCCGCCGGGATTGGAGACGGTTTCAGCGTTGGCTTTATTCATTCCATCAACAAAAGCCCGGTCACGGACTATTATGAGATCCGCAGTGACGGGATCTATGTTGTCAAAACCGTCTATTATGGCTTTGGCGCGGGGGTACAGACAGAGCTGGAGGAAGGTCAGACGCTTTCCTATGGCGAGGACGGCAGTATGATCATTACCGGTTTTGAAAAGAGGATCGAGGATCTGATCTACTTTGTCGGGACGGTTTCCGACCATGTCCTGACCCTTCCCGGAAAAGACGGGAAAGCTACAGGGGAATCCCAGGTCAGTCTCCGTGATCTTTGCGGCAGGAGCGCCATGGTCCGATTTCGCTTTGAACCGTTTTCCTGTCCTCGGCTGTTCGGCTTCAGCCGTCAGTATCTCGTGGCAGAGTGCGAGGCACTGACGGAACCGTGACCCTAAAGATTCTTTTACAAGAAGGAAGTATCATCTATGAAGGATTTGAAGAATACAGCTCCTCCTGAAAAGCAGGAGGAAATCAATGCGGCTGTCGAAACTGGCTCACAGGCCGATGTCGACGAGATCATGAAGAAATTTGACCGCGAGTCAAATGTTCGTCCCTGGGAAGGGACTCCGGGAATGGTCGTCAAATTCTCCCTGGCGCTGTTTTCCCTCTTTATGATTTATATGAATCTGTTTACCGTCTGGGATGAGAGAATCCGCCGGCCCCTGTTCCTGGGTATCGTCATTCTCTTTGTCTTTATTCTCTTCCCCGCCCGCAAATCCGGCGGCAGGCCCCAAAAAGTCAATCATATTCCCATTCCGGACATTATCATTGCTCTGGCGGGCTCCGGCAGCTTCTTTTATTTCGTTATCAATAACCGCACGATCATCGACCATGCGACCAGGATCACCACTCTGGAAATCTGGCTGGGTGTCATCGGCATATTGGTGCTGGCGGAATGCTGCCGAAGGGTTACGGGTATTCCGATCCTGGTCGTTGCCGGCTGCTTTGTGATCTACGCCTTCTCCACCGGCAATCATCTGGATACGCTGGAGGGCTGGTACAAGATCCTGCGCAAGGTCATTTACAATCTGTTCTATACCACGACGGGCGTAATCGGCACGCCGGTAGGTGTGTGCAGTACCTATATTGTACTCTTTATTATCTTCGGAGCATTTCTGGAGGCTACCGGTATCGCGGATTTCTTTATCCAGTGTGCCAACTGTATTGCAGGCTCTGCCTCCGGTGGTCCGGCCAAGGTTGCCGTTATTTCCTCCGCCCTGTGCGGTATGGTGTCCGGCTCCAGCGTGGGCAATACCGTTACGACCGGTTCCGTTACCATCCCCATGATGAAAAAGACGGGATACCCTGGTGAGTTTGCCGGTGCTGTAGAGGCGGCCGCCTCCACGGGCGGCCAGATCATGCCCCCGATCATGGGTGCCGCTGCTTTCCTTATGGCCGAGATGGTAGGTGTCCCCTACTCTGATATCGTAGTACGGGCAATTCTTCCTGCTGTTCTTTACTTTATCGGTATTTTCCTCATGGTTCACCTACGGGCAAAACGGCTGGGGCTGAAGGGGATCACCCGGGAGAACCTGCCCAAGGCGAAGCAGATTCTGCCGAAGATCTACCTTTTGATTCCCCTTGCCGCTTTGGTCTATCTGATCGTTGCCGGTTATACCATGAGCCGTTCTGCCATCCTGGCGACACTACTTTGCATCGTTGTCAGCATGTTTGACAAGGATCACCGCATGAGTCCCCAGAAGTTTGTGAACGCTCTGGAGACCGGTGCAAAAAATACACTGAGTATCGCCGTCGCCTGTGGCATCGCCGGCATCATCGCCGGTGTCGTTACCATGACAGGCCTGGGGCAGTTCTTCATTTCTGCTATCGTCAGTGTCTCTCACGGAAATCTGATGATCGCCCTTTTCCTGACTATGCTCTGCTGTATTGTTTTGGGCATGGGTGTTCCCACAACGGCTACCTACATCATCATGGCAACCACCTGTGCCCCCATCCTGACTACCGGTATGGGCCTGAACAGTATCTGTGCCAGCATGTTTGTTTTCTATTTTGGCATTGTGGCTGATATCACACCACCGGTTGCTCTGGCTGCCTATGCCGGTTCTGCCATAGCAAAATCCGATCCCATGCGCACAGCCTTCAATGCGACCAAGCTGGCCATTGCCGCTTTCCTGATCCCATATATGTTCTGTCTGAATCCCGCCATGCTTCTGATCGATACCACCGCGGCAGAATTCGGCCTGATTATCGTCACCAGTGTTGCAGGAATGTACGCCATCGCGGCTGCCCTGGAGGGCTATATGCTGACGGTTCTGAACCCCTTCTTCCGCGTGGTTTTGCTGGCTGCCGGCCTTATGTTGATCTATCCGGGTTCCCTTACCGATATCATCGGCACGGCGGTTGTCGTTGCCGTCTTCATTGTGGAGATCGGGATGCGCAAGATGAAAGCAACCTCCTGACACTATGTTACCTGTTTTTATCACGATTTATGACAGAAAGGATACGGATATGGAAGGAAGCAAAGAATTGCCGATCATTACCATCAGCAGAGAATATGGCGCTGGTGGCCGAACCATAGCAAAAGGTCTTTCCGAAGGACTCGGCCTGGAATTTTATGATATTGATTTTGTCAAGCTCACGGCAAAAGCGAGCGGGTATTCCGAGGAGGACATCATTCGGGAAGGAGAGGATCTAAGCAGCCGGGCAAAATTTATCGACCGCTTTTTGAGCACGACATCCTCCATCAGCTCCTATGATGCCATTTATCAGGCTCAGCGGGAGGTTGTGCTGGGACTGGCCAAAAAGCCATGTATCATCGTAGGCCGCTGTTCCAATATCATCCTGCGGGAAGAGGGCATCCCTTCCTTTGACATCTTCCTCTTTGCAGACAAAGCCCACCGCCTGAAACGAGCCCGCGAGCTGGCGGAAAACGGCAAAGAGGATCTGGAAAAATACCTGGAGCATCGCGACCACAATCGCAGGAATTATTATAAGACCTATACCAAACATGAAATGGGAGATTATAAGGATTACAATATCTGTATCGATACCGGCTCGATTGGGATGGATGCCACTGTCGATCTGTTGCTGAATATCCTGAAGGCCAGATACTGCTGATCATCAGCTGCTCTTCAGGCAGGGCCTCTTTGCTGTGGGGTGCATATCGCTGTCCCGGAGTCGCGTACAGCTGGTCGTTACCGATGGTGATGCGCGGCTCGGGGAAAGGCGTCTATGGGTATCAAATCCTGTTTGACAATCCGCCCCGCTAATGATATCTTATTACACGGCAATCATTTGCCGGAAAAATAGTCCTTCTTCATAGGAGGTACAAACGGAAGGCTATTAGCGCCATGCCCTTGACAGGGTGACGAGGATTGGCAGTTGTCGAAAGACTCGGCGGATGCTGCCACGGCGATCTGCTGCCGTTGGGGGAGATGAAAAGAGCTCCCCAGGATCATGCAGCAGAGCAGTGAGTCGTAAGAGAGAAAACAAAAAGCGGAATCAATACCGTAACAGAGGTTCTCTTAACACTGGTTCAACAGTTGAAAATAACCGCGGCAAGAAAGACCGCAGAAAGAGAGAATACAATCATGCGTGTAGTGATCCAGGAAAATTATGAGAAGATGTGCAAATGGGCTGCAGACTATATTGCGGCAAAGATCAAGGCTCACAATGAAGGGCCGGAAGCAGGACGTCCCTTTATTCTCGGCCTTCCGACAGGCTCTTCCCCCATCGGCGTATATCAGGAGCTGGTGAGGATGAACCAGGCCGGAGAGCTGTCCTTCTCCAATGTGGTTACCTTCAATATGGATGAGTACCTTGGTCTGCCCAAAACTCATGATCAATCCTATTGGTATTTTATGCATGACAATTTTTTTGATCATCTGGTAGATATGAAGCCGGAAAACATCAATATCCTGAATGGCATGACCGACGATCCTGAGGGCGAGTGCAAAGCCTACGAGGAGAAGATTGCTTCCTACGGTGGAATCGATCTCTTTATGGGCGGCATCGGTGTGGACGGACATATCGCCTTCAATGAGCCTTATACCAGCCTTGCCTCACGCACAGGGGTGAGAAATCTGACGACGGATACCAGGATTGTCAACGGCCGTTTCTTTGACAATGACCCGGAGAAGGTTCCGGCTCAGGCTTTGTCCGTCGGTGTGGGAACGGTCACGGATTCCAAGGAGGTACTTGTCCTGATCAATGGCCACAATAAGGCCAGAGCGCTGGCAGCCACCGTTGAGGGCGGCGTATCCCAGAAATGGACCTGCAGTGCTCTCCAGCTTCACAACGGCGCCATCATTGCCTGTGACGAAGCAGCCTGTGGAGAACTGACAGTGGATACCTACAAGTATTTCCTTGATATCGAGAAGAAAGAACGTCTGTAATCTGTTTTCACGTTTTTAGGGAAGGAGAAAATTATGGATATTGAATACCTGCTTCTGCTGCAAAATTTTCGGGAATCCACCAACAATGTCCTGACACCCTTTATGGAACAGCTCTCTTTTTTCGCCGTCAGCTTTCTCATTATGATTCCGGTCTTTGTCTACTGGGTCATTAACAAAAGAAGCGGTCTGTATACCCTGGCTTCCTATTATCTGTGCTGCGGTGTGAATGCCATGGTTAAGCTGACGGCCTGTATTTACCGGCCCTGGATCCGGGACGCGAGAGTCCTGCCCGCAGGGGATGCCATCACAACCGCAACGGGTTATTCTTTCCCCAGCGGACATTCCTCCACAGCCGGCCCGATTTACGGCGGCCTTGCTGTGGTATCCCGTAAATGGAACAAGGCAGTGGCAGTGATCTTTGTTCTCCTTGCGCTTCTGACCGGTTTTTCCCGCAATTATCTTGGGGTACATACTCCTCAGGATGTGGCAGTCGGGCTGACTGAATCCGTACTTGCCCTTTTTGCCATGGCAAAGATTTTTAAATATGTCTCTGAACATCCGGAAAAGGAAAACCTCTTCCTGATCATCAGTTTCATCATCGGTTGGCTGGGGATCATCTATATCACCTTCAAGCCTTATCCGATGACCTATGTGGATGGCAAGCTTCTTGTTGATCCTCAGAAGATGATGAATGACGGGTACGGAGATATCGCCCTTCTGATCGCTTTCCCCATTGCGCGGTTTATCGAGCGGAAGTGGGTGAATTTTAAGGCGGCAGGGCTGAAGGCAAAGGGAATCCTGATCGGTATCGTAGGACTGGTTCCCCTCTGGTGCATGATTTCATTTATGCGCCCTCGGCTTGATGGTCTCCTGGGAAGCCATTGGGGACATTTTACCCATAATTTTATCCTTGTTCTGTATTGTGTAGCGATTTTCCCGGCAGTGATCAGGCTGTTCTGTGGAAAAGAGGAATAAACGCTATCTTCGACGCCAGTCGGTAAATGCATTACTTGGCTCTGGGATAGATAGAAAAAGGGTCAGGATCGTTAACAAACGATCCTGACCCTTTTTCTTTTTCCTTTATCCTTACCCATTATAGAGCTGGTAATAACGCCCTTTCTGGGCAATCAGATCATCGTGGCTGCCCCGCTCGACGATCCGTCCTTGTTCGAGAACCATGATACAGTCGCTGTTGCGGACGGTCGACAGCCGGTGTGCTATGACAAAGGTAGTGCGGCCGGCCATAAGCTTGTCCATGCCGTCCTGAACCAGCTTTTCGGTACGGGTGTCGATGGAGCTGGTGGCTTCGTCCAGGATCAGGACCGGTGTGTCGGCAACGGCAGCTCTGGCGATGGCAAGCAGCTGTCTCTGGCCTTGGCTCAGGTTGGAGCCGTTGCCCTTCAGCATGGTCTGGTAGCCATCGGGCAGCCGTCGGATGAAGCCGTCCGCGTTCGCCAGCTTGGCTGCGGCAATGACTTCCTCATCGGTGGCATCCAGCTTGCCATAACGGATGTTCTCCATGACAGTGGCTGTGAAGAGGTTGGTTTCCTGCAGGACGATACCGATAGCCCGTCGAAGATCATCCTTTTTGATCTTATTGATGTTGATCCCATCGTAGCGGATCTTGCCGTCCTGAATATCGTAGAAGCGGTTCAGCAGATTGGTGATGGTGGTCTTGCCGGCACCGGTGGATCCGACGAAGGCGATCTTCTGGCCGGGTTCAGCGTACATTTTCACATCGTGAAGGACAATTTTATCCGGATTATAGCCAAAATCCACTCCGTCAAGGACGATATCCCCCATCAAGGCTTTATAATCTGTGGTATCCGTAGCCTTGTGATAATGCTTCCAGGCCCATTTCCCGGTCCTCTGTTCAGATTCAGTGAGCTGCCCGTTTTCCTCTTTGGCATGCACCAGCGTGACATAACCTTCATCCACCTCCGGCTGTTCATCCAGCAGATCGAAAACACGCTTTGCGCCGGCCAGAGCCATGACAATGCTGTTAAACTGCATACTGACCTGGTTGATGGGCATATTGAAGCTTTTGTTGAAGGTGAGGAAGCTGGCCAGACCGCCAAGGGTAAAGCCGCCAACGTTATTGGTAGCCAGAATTCCGCCTGTGATGGCGCATAATACATAACTGATATTTCCGATCTGAGCCACGCTGGGCATCATGACATTGGCGAACTTATTGGCATTATTGGCGCTTTCAAACAGCTTGTCGTTCAGGTCGATAAAACGATCCAGGCTTTCCTGCTCATGACAGAAGACCTTGACGACCTTCTGACCCTCCATCATCTCCTCTATATAGCCATTAACCGCGCCCAGATTGATCTGCTGATCCATAAAATAGTGTCCGGACAGGCCTGCCAGCTTTCCGCTTACTGTGAGCATGACACCTACCATGATGAGAGTAAGCAGGGTCAAAGGAATGTTCAGAATAATCATACTGGTCAGTACACTGACTATGGTGATCGTACTGTTGAAAAGCTGGGGAATACTCTGGCTGATCATCTGACGCAGAGTATCAATGTCATTGGTATAGATTGACATGATGTCCCCATGGGAATGGGTATCAAAATATCTGACAGGAAGCTTCTCCATGTGGGAAAAAAGATCGTTTCTCAAATCCCTTAGTGTTCCCTGGCTGACCTGGATCATAATGCGGTTCTGGGTATAAGACGCGATGATTCCGGTCAGATAGAAGCAGGCAACCCGTAGGATGGCAAGAGCCAGTGGCCCGAAGTCAGGGTTTTCCTTGCCGATCAGCGGAGTGATATAGGAATCAATCAGAGTTCTGGTGAACAAGGTTCCCTGGACATTGGCCAGAACACTGACGACAATGCAGACCATGACAAAGAGCATATGGAACCTGTATTTCTTCATCATATAGCCTAAAAGCCTGCGAAGCAGTTTTCCTGGATTTTCCACCCTGGGACCTGTGCGGAAACGGGCTCCGCCTCTCATGTTGCGGGGCGGTGCCTGTGCTGTTTCCTTTTGTTTGCTTTCACTCATGCCGGTTCACCTCCTTCCTTTGCATCAAGCCTGGTCTCATCAAAATCTCCGCCTCCCTGAATCTGGGATTCGTAGACCTCCTGATAGATCGAGTCAGTCGCCAGCAGCTCCTCGTGGGTTCCGATGCCATGGATTTCACCATTTTCCATGACGATAATCCGATCGGCATTCATAACGGAAGAGATCCGCTGGGCGATAATCAGCTTTGTGGTATCGGGAATGCATTCTGCGAAAGCCTTTCTGATCCTGGCGTCGGTGGCGGTATCCACGGCGCTGGTAGAGTCGTCGAGAATCAGGATCTTTGGCTTTTTCAACAGTGCCCTTGCAATGCAAAGACGCTGCTTCTGACCGCCGGATACATTGCTGCCTCCCTGCTCGATCCGGCTGTGATAGCCGTCAGGCATTCTCTGTATGAATTCATCCGCACAGGCAAGACGGCAGGCTTCACGGCAGTCCTCTTCGCTGGCGTCTTTATTGCCCCAGCGTAGATTATCCAATATCGTACCGGAAAAAAGAACGTTTTTCTGAAGAACAACAGACACTTCGTTACGCAAAACTTCCAGGTCGTAGCGTTTCACATCAATGCCGCCGACAGAAATACTGCCGGAGGAGACATCATAAAGGCGGCTGATCAGATTGACAAGGCTGGACTTGGCACTGCCGGTGCCACCGATGATGCCGATGGTTTCTCCTGAGGAGATGTGCAGATTGATGTCCTTGAGAACAGGCTCTCCGGTACTGGCCCGGTAACGGAAAAATACATGGTCAAAATCGATGCTGCCATCGGAGACCGCCATAACCGGCTGTTCCGGATTGACGATATCTGCCTTTTCGTTGATGACTTCGCTGATACGCTCGGCACTGGCCATACTCATGGTGACCATGACAAAGATCATGGAAAGCATCATCAGGCTCATGAGGATATTCATGCAATAGGTCAGGAGGCTCATCAGCTCACCTGTAGTCAGGCTGGAGGAGACGATCATTTTTGCTCCGATCCAGCTGATCCCCAGGATGCAGGAATAGACGGTAAACATCATCAAAGGCATATTGAGAACGACAATCTTTTCTGCCCTTACAAAGAGGAGGAAGAGATTGTTGCAGGCCTTCTGGAACTTGCCGGTCTCATAATCCTCCCGTACATAAGCCTTTACGACACGGATCCCGGTGATATTCTCCTGGACGCTGGCATTTAAATCATCGTATTTTTTGAAGACCTCGCGGAAGTATTTGGTAGCCCGTCTCATCATAAAGAAAAGACAGATAGCCAGGAAAATAACTGCAAAGAGGTAAATTCTGGCAATTCTGGCATTGATGATGAAAGCCATTGTCATGGCCAGAATCAGGTTGGAGGGAGCACGGGTAAACATACGCAGGATCATCTGAAAGGCATTCTGAATATTGGTGACGTCGGTGGTAAGCCTGGTGATCAGACCCGCCGTGCTGAACTTATCAATGTTGGAGAAGGAAAAGGTCTGAATATTGGTGTACATGGCGGCCCTCAGGTTTCTGGCAAAGCCTGTGGAGGCATAAGCCCCATATTTACCACCAAGGATGCCGGTCAGAAGTCCGCATGCTGCCAGAAATACCATCACAGCACCCATGCGGAAAATATGGCCAATATTCCCTGTCTCTACACCCTTGTCGATCAGAGAGGCCATGACAAGAGGAATCAGGGTTTCCACCAGTACCTCCAGGATCATAAACAGCGGGGTAAGAAAAGCGGCGCGCTTGTACTGCTTCACCTGCCCCAGCAGAGTTTTGAGCATAACAAAAGACTCCTTTCAATTTCTATCGTAAATTCGTGCGCATTCTATCAGTGCGCATTCTATCATTTACCTTACCTGGAACCGGGATTCCTTCTCCAGGGGAAGATCATAAACTTCCACATCCTCAATCTGGATGAAACGCTGTTTACTCAGGCTTTCAATATAGGAATAGATAGCGCTTTCCTCCCCCTGAACCTGCATCTGGACTCTGCCGTCCCAGAGGTTGGTAACCCATCCGGTCAGATGATAGGTATCAGCCAGGTAGAGGGCACGGTAACGGAAACCGACACCCTGTACTCTGCCGCTAAAGAAAAACTGCTTTCGAACCTTTCCCATGTTAACCCTCCTCCCATAACGCAGTTTTGTGTGCTGCCTTGATGTCTTCTGATGAAGATTTTTCTGCTTCGGCAGTTAAACCCTCGAAGACAAAATCCGTCTCCTCTGGAACTGCCCGGCTCAAAGCCTCTTTCCGTGATGGCAGCTGAGCCAGGATGATGGCGGCAAACATCAGAATACATCCGGATAATTCCCTGACGGACATGGCCTGCTTCAAAATCAGCCAGCCTGCCATGACAGAAATGCTGGATTCCAGGCTGAGAATGAGAGAGGCGATGGTGGGATTCATTCCCCTTTGACCAATGATCTGGAGCGTGTAGGCAATCCCGCAGGAAAAAAAACCTGCATAGCCGATGGGAAGCCAGGCTGACTGCAGGCTTTTCAGAGAAGGATGCTCCAGGATGAGGGCCGGGATCAGGCTGATGACAGCTGCCGTAAAAAACTGAATGCAGGACATCTTCACTCCGTCCACCTGGGGGGAATAATAGTCGATGACAAGAATATGTCCGGAAAAAAGGAAGGCGCAGATGAAAACCAGAAGATCTCCCTTCCCCGGCAGGAAACCATCTGTGAGACACAATAGGTAAAGGCCGGCCAGCGCCAGGACAACAGCAGCCCAGATCTGAAATCCGCAGTTTTTTTTCAGAAACAGTCCCAGAACAGGGACGATGATAATGTAACAGGCCGTGATGAAGCCGGCTTTTCCCACAGTCGTATATTTGATGCCAAACTGCTGGAAATTACTGGCGGCACACAGACAGAGACCGCAGATAAAACCACCTTGGATCAGCACGCTGCGCTGTCTGGGACAGGAAAGAAGGGGAGAGGGGCTCATGCTCTCTCTGATTTTGATGACAGGCAAAAGAACCAAAGCGCCCAGAAAAAAACGAATGGCGTTGAAGGTGAAGGGTCCCACATAATCCATCCCTATACTCTGAGCCACAAAGGCAATTCCCCAGATCGTCGCCGTTAAGAGCAGAAGAAGGGAATTTCGCCAGGGATAGCTGCTTGGTTGATTCATATTATCTCCATAGCCGGCTTACCGGTCCATCATGCTGATGGATTCAATTCCGACGCTTCCGCCCCGGACTACCTCAATATGCCTGAATTCCTCTTTGATGAGCTTGATGACAGCATCATTTTTCGTGGCTGTCTGGACAAATTCCAGCAGCAGGCTGTCCTTGCCATAGTCGATAACCTTGGCTTTAAATGTGGCGGCGATCTGGAAAAGCTCGGTTTTGTCTTCCGCAGTGACGTCCAGCACTTTGATGTAGAGGATCTCCTTCATACGGACAAAAATGTCCGTAAAGTCGATTACCTTGATGACTTCCACCATGCGGTTCAGCTGCTTTTTGATCTGCACGAAGGTTTCGTCATCGCTGACGGTAGCGATGGTCATCCTTGATACTGTGGGATCCTCCGTGGTTCCGACAGTCAGAGAATCCAGGTTATAGCTCTTTCCGGAAAACAGGCCGGAGATCTTGGCCAGGACTCCCACTTGGTTTTCCACGTAGAGAGAGATCCAGCGTTTTTTCATTCCTTTATCCATATCTCGTTCTCTTTTTCTATCCACTATTATTTGGTTGCGCAAAAACATGCCGTCAAGGAGGGACCGATGCAGACATCAGTTATCCAGGATCATATCCTCCAGTGTCCCGCCAGGCTGGATCATGGGATAGACCATGACCTCAGGATCCAGGATAAATTCAATGACGGTAGGCGTCGCGGCATTGGTCTTTGCCCTCTCAAAGGCAGCTGCAATCTCTTCCTTTTTTGTGACACGGATTCCGACAGCTCCATAGCTTTCGGCCAGTCTGACAAAATCCGGCGTATAGGCAGGATGCTCCTTAAAATCGGTACGGCGGGTGAGAGCTCCGGCCCTTAGGTCTGTCATGGAATATTTCTGATTGTAGAAGAGCTTCTGCCACTGGCGCACCATTCCCAGATAGCCGTTGTTAAAAATGCAGACGATGACAGGCAGTTCCTCCAGAACAGCCGTGGCCAGCTCCTGGATATTCATCTGCATACCGCCGTCTCCGGAAATAACCACCACGGGACGATCCGGATTGCCGATCTTTGCCCCGATTCCACCGGGCAGACCATAGCCCATGGTACCAAGGCCACCGGACATCACCAGCTGCTTCCCACTGGTGATGGCGCTGTACTGGGCAGCCAGCATCTGATGCTGGCCAACATCCGAGACCAGAATGGTATTGTCGAACTGACGGTTGATTTCCGCAAAGATATCCACCGGATTCAGCTCATCTCCGACAGAATGCATAGCCAGAGGATGCTCCTGTTTCCAGGCGTGGATCTGAGCAAGCCATTTGGAACAGGGATTCTCCTCCACATATTCCATCATTTTTTCCAGGGCATCCAAAGCGTCGGCGACGATGGGGATGTCCACTTGAATATTGCGGGAAATGGAGGCCGTGTCGATATCGATATGGACGATCTGGGCTTTCGGCGCGAAGGCGTGAAGCTTCCCGGTGATCCGGTCATTGAATCTGGTGCCGATGGAGAAGAGAAGATCACAGTGATTGACAGCCATATTGGCTGCATATTCCCCGTGCATTCCCAGATTGCCAATGTACAAAGGATGATCCGTAGCAATGGCG
The DNA here is from genome assembly GCA_017515325.1 of Blautia sp. Taxonomy (GTDB): domain Bacteria; phylum Bacillota; class Clostridia; order Lachnospirales; family Lachnospiraceae; genus Blautia_A. The sequence goes on along the minus strand of JAFWGA010000038.1, from coordinate 81,035 downwards.
CCTCTTCCCATTACGGTAGTGACGACAGGAACGCCGGTTTTTTCCACCACCTCAGTAAAAGCCTGGCCAGCGCGGGAGATGATCACCCCGCCTCCGGCCAGAAACAGAGGACGCCTGGCCTTGGAAAGGGCAGCGAGAGCCTTCTTCAGCTGGCCGGCATGAACCGACCTGTTGGGTTTGTAGCCTCGGATATTGACGGTCTTTGGATATTCCGGGCTCCCCATTTCCTGCATGACATCCTTTGGCAGGTCGATCAGCACCGGTCCCGGCCGACCGGTACGGGCAATATAAAAAGCTTCTTTGATAATGCGTCCCAGATCCTCTCTGTTTCGCACCGTGATTCCATATTTGGTAATGCTGCGGGTGATCCCAACGATATCCACCTCCTGAAACGCATCGTTGCCGATCAGAGAGCGGGCAACCTGGCCGGTAAAGCATACCAGGGGCACACTGTCATAATTGGCAGTAGCCAAACCTGTCACCAGATTGGTGGCGCCAGGGCCGCTGGTAACCAGACATACCCCGACCTTGCCTGTGGTGCGGGCGTAAGCATCGGCTTCGTGAACCAGAGCCTGTTCATGTCGGGGCAGGATGACCTTGATAGAATCCTGGTCAAACAGCTCATCGCTGATATCCACCGTGCAAGCTCCCGGATAACCGAAAAGGACCTCAACCCCTTCTTCCATTAAAGCCTTGACCAGAAGTCTATTGCCCGAAATCTGCTTCATCAGACCCACCTCCTTCATCTTTCATTTGTTATTTTGACTATTATAGATAATGAAGGAAACAGTGTCAATCATCATTTCACAGCGGTCTTTGACCTTCCTGGGGATGATCTGTTGTCTTCCAGGGCGGATGCGGTATGCTTCCGCTTCTGATTCGTGATCAGAATAACCTGGTGAATCCGTCACATCTTTCTATTGTGTAAAATCATGATTTATATTATAATATGTCGAAAGAAGCTCATTTTTGGATACAACTGTGAAAGCAAAATAGGACAGCGTGTCAGACCAGACCATGTGTTAAGAGGAGGAGAATGCTATGATCAAGAGAATAGGCTTGTTGACCAGCGGTGGCGACTGCCAGGCCTTAAACGCCACCATGCGCGGTGTGGTTAAGGCTCTTTATGAATCGTTAAACCCAAACGAACTGGAGGTATACGGTTTCGACGAAGGATATAAGGGGCTGATTTACGGGAAATACCGTATGCTCTCCTCCCGGGACTTTTCCGGAATTCTGACCCAGGGCGGTACGATCCTTGGCACATCCCGCCAGCCCTTCAAGCTGATGCGTGTCCCGGACGCCAACGGCCTGGACAAGGTGGATGCCATGAAGCAGACCTACTACAAGCTCTGCCTGGACTGCCTGGTTATCCTTGGCGGAAATGGTACCCAAAAGACGGCCAATCTTCTGCGTGAGGAAGGCCTGAACATCATTCATCTTCCAAAGACCATTGACAATGACATCTACGGTACAGATATGACCTTTGGCTTCCAGAGCGCTGTCAACATTGCTGTCAACGCCATTGACGCCATCCATTCCACCGCTGCCTCCCATGGCCGTGTTTTCATTGTAGAGATCATGGGTCACAAGGTAGGAAGCCTTACCCTCGAGTCCGGGATTGCCGGCGGAGCCGACATCATCCTGATCCCCGAGATTCCCTACGACATCAAGAAGATTATCGATGCCATAGAGAACAGGGCAAAGGCAGGAAAACGCTTTACGATTCTTGCCGTAGCTGAGGGTGCTATTTCCAAGGAGGACGCTAAGCTCTCCAAGAAGGAGTATAAGGAGAGATTAGAGGAGCGCAACAAAAAATATCCGTCCGTTTCCTATGAGATCGCGGACAAGATCTTCAAAAAAACCGGCCAGGAGGTTCGCATCACGGTTCCCGGCCATACCCAGCGGGGCGGAGAGCCTTGTGCTTATGACCGCGTTCTTTCCACCAGGCTTGGCGCCGGAGCGGCAGAGTCTATCCTGGATGAAGAATATGGCGTCATGATCGCTATCATCAACGGCAAGATCAAGCGTGTTCCTCTCGCCGAGTGCGCAGGCAAGCTTAAGATGGTATCCCCAAAAGACCAGACCGTAAAAGCGGCCAAGATGATCGGTATCAGTTTCGGAGACTGAGAACGGCCGGTCACCACAAGGTGACATTTTCCATATGGCAGCCTTGTCATAAAACTGGGTAGAGGGAGGGCATTCCTTCCTCTACTTTTTTCGGTTTTATACGCGCGCGGGTTTACAAGGGATGTCAGACGAATATTCGGCGCGGGATACGACAATGTCGTTTGCGAAAAAACGCAACGGAGTGAATCATCTGTTATGAGTTATCTGTCACTGTATCGTAAATTCAGGCCTGAAACCTTTGATGATGTCAAAGGCCAGGATCCTATTGTCATTACATTAAAAAATCAGCTGAAAATGGATCGGGTCGGCCACGCCTACCTCTTTTGCGGGACGAGGGGAACAGGAAAAACCACCATAGCCAAGATCCTGGCCCGGGCGGTTAACTGTGAACATCCGGTGGACGGCAATCCCTGCGGCGAATGTCAGACCTGCCAAAACATCAAATCCGGGGCGAGCATGAATGTCATTGAGATCGATGCCGCTTCCAATAACGGTGTGGAGAATGTGAGGGATATCCGGGATGAAGTGGCTTATCCGCCTACATCGGGAAAATATAAGGTCTATATCATCGATGAAGTCCATATGCTGAGCAACGCGGCTTTTAACGCCCTTCTCAAAACTCTGGAGGAACCTCCCTCCTATGTGATCTTCATTATGGCGACGACAGAAGCCCACAAGATTCCCGCCACGATCCTGTCCCGCTGCCAGAGATACGATTTTCGCCGTATTTCCCTGGATGTGATCGCCAATAGGCTGTCAGACCTTCTGGCCATCGAAGGAGTAAAAGCGGAAGAAAGGGCAGTACGCTACATAGCAAAGGCGGGAGACGGATCCATGAGGGATGCTCTGAGCCTGCTGGATCAATGCATCTCATTTTATCTTGGGGAAGAGCTGACCTTCGAAAAGGTAATCGACGTCCTGGGAGCCGTGGACACAGAAGTGTTCAGTCATTTGGTAAGATGCATCCTGGCCGGGGATGTTTCCGGCTGCATCAGCATTTTGGATGAACTGGTGGCAAGAGGGCGGGAGCTTTCCCAGCTGGTGATTGATCTTACCTGGTATCTGAGAAACCTTCTTTTGTTACAGACTGCCGAAGCACCGGAGGATGTGATTGATGCCTCCAGGGAAAATATGAAGCTGATGCAGGAGGAAAGCCGGATGGCTGAGGCCGGGATTCTCATGCGCTATATCAGGATTCTCAGTGAACTGACGGCTCAGCTGAGGTATACGACCCAGAGGAGAGTGCTGACAGAGGTTGCTTTGATCAGACTCTGCAGGCCATCCATGGATGTAAATCCGGACGCACTTCTGGACCGGATCCGGGTTCTGGAAAGCCGGATCCAGGAGATAGAGGAAAGAGGTATCGCACCCAGGCAGGATGACTTTGCGGGAGATGGTAATCCGTCCCGGAAAGGACAGGTTCCCGAAGACCGGGATCATAGGTCCGAAGTCCCTCCAAAACCTGCCCCCAGGGATCTTCAACGGATAAAGGAAAACTGGAACAGGATCGTGAATCTGCTGCCGGAAGAATGGGGCGGATTTCGTACCAATCTGTCCAGCGCGGCTCTGAAATATGATCCTGAGTCAGCAGACCCTATCCTTTTTGTCGAGTTTTCCAGCTTTTTGGGAGAAAATTATGCGGATCAGCCGGAGTATACCCAGGAACTGATGAAAGTGATCCAAGACAGTCAGGGGGTGACCCCCCAAATCAGGATGATCTTTCCGGGAAAGGAGGCTCCCGCCCGTCTGAGCAGGGTCACGATAGATGAAGCTCTGGGAAGGATCAATGCCCAGATCGAAACCGTGGATGACGATGAATTCGAGGATTAGTCAAAGAAGCCTGATTCAATGTTCAAAAGCATGATAGGAGGAGAACACATCAATGGCAAAACGAGGCGGTTATGGCGGTATGGGAATGCCGCAGAATATGAACAACCTGATGAAGCAGGCACAGAAGATGCAGCGTGAGGCCATGGAGCGCCAGAAGGAGATGGAGACGAAGGAATTCACCGCCTCAGCCGGAGGCGGCGCGATCGAGGTTGTTGTCAATGGAAAGCGGGAGGTTCTTAGGGTACACCTCTCCGAAGAAATTGTCGATCCGGACGATATCGAAATGCTTCAGGATCTGATTGTGGCGGCTACAAATGAAGCCCTTCGCAAAGCAGAGGAGGAGAACCTTGCTGCGATGACCCAGCTGGCCGGCGGCCTTGGTGGTCTCGGCGGACTTGGAGGGCTTGGCGGAGGTCTTCCTTTCTGATGGATTACTACAGTACACCGATCAACCGTCTGATCGAAGAATTCGCCAGGCTTCCGGGTATCGGAGCAAAGTCCGCCCAACGGCTTGCCTTTCATATCCTGAATCTTCCGCCTGAACAGGTGGAACAGCTGACAAGCGCTATCAAAAATGCTCGTGAGAATGTGCGTTACTGTAAGCAATGCTATACCCTGACAGATCAGGAGCTTTGTCCCATCTGTGCCAATCCGGACAGAGATCACAGTACCATCATGGTGGTGGAAAACACCAGGGATCTGGCGGCATATGAAAAGACAGCCAAATACGAAGGCGTATATCATGTCCTTCACGGAGCCATTTCTCCCATGTTGGGGATCGGACCGGACGATATCCGCCTGAAGGAGCTGATGACACGTCTGGCAGGTCCTGTCAAGGAGGTCATTATTGCTACCAATTCCAGTCTGGAGGGAGAGACGACGGCCATGTATCTTTCCCGCCTGATCAAACCGACAGGTATCCGTGTCAGCAGGATTGCCAGTGGTGTGCCTGTGGGAGGAGATCTGGAATATATCGATGAGGTCACGCTCCTGAGGGCACTGGAAGGACGAGTTGACCTATAGGACGTGCAAATTAGGAGGTGGAAATTGGCAGGCTCATTTCAGGAATATCGGAAGGAAAAGCAGAAGCAGCGTCTGCAGAATGAGAAAGAACGCCTGATGCGCCTTGAAGGCTATCTCCCTGAGGATTTTGCCGAGGAAAAAGCTGAAACGGAACCGGAGCCGGAACCGGAACCGGAGCCGGTAATCGAAGATGATGAGCCGGTTTCAACCGTTAAAACCCGCGGCGAGACAGATATGGGCTTTGACCCGGATACGGTGGAGCCTAAAGAACAGGAAAAATATATCGCTGCGCTTTCTGATGACAGTGAATTCCGCAATATTATTTCCTTGCTGGAGAGGGGAAAAGCGGAAACGGAATCTATCCTAGGGGAAAAGCCGGGCATGGGAGGCGATCCGGGCTTTTCTTCCAGGAGAAGAACCGGCAGTCAGGAAACGGATTTCCGGACCGGAGAAAAAAAAGAAGTCGAGGGAGAAAGAGCTGCCAAAGCTCAGAAGAAATCCTCTCGGACCGAGAATAACAGACAGACTTGGCCAGGCAGAGCTGCCGGCAGCAAGGAAGGGTCTGCCCGGACCGAAAAAAACAAAGCGAAGGAAAGAAGGAGCACGGCCAATCGTCAGGAACGGCCAGCCCGGACAAGAAAACCCAGGGTATCCGAAGAGGAAAAACGGCCTGCCATGAGCCCGCAGCAGAAGCTGCGGCTTCAGAGACTGGCCATCCGTGCCGGTCTGCTTCTGGCCGGTATTGTAATTCTTTGTTTTGCCATCTGGTATTTTCTGACCCAGCGCAGGTATAATGATTACCGGATCCTCGCCAGCACCGAACAGGTGGATACCGTTTCCACAGAATACCTCGAATTCGAGAACCACATCCTGCGGTACAGTACCAATGACGTTGGCCTAATGAACAGTTCCCTCCAGTTTTTGTGGACCGAAAGCTACGAGATGTCCAATCCGATTGCTGCCATAAGGGGCAAGCATGCCGTGATCGGGGATAAGGACGGAACCAGCCTTGTCATACTGGATGAATCCGGTGTAACCGGTCGGGTCGTGACGCCATATTCGATCGTTAAGGTCTGTGTCTCCAGGAATGGCCTTGCCGCAGCGATATTGGATGGCGGAGAGGATACCTGGATCAATTTCTACAGTGCAGACGGGCGGTTGATCGCGGATAATCAGACGACCATCCAGGATCCCGGCTACCCCATGGATGTGGCTCTTTTTGATAATGGAGCTATTATGATGGTGGCATACCAGTTCATCGATGGCAGCGATACGACCAGTTATGTTGCATTCTACAACTTCAGAGATTCCGGGCTCAGCGAAGACGATATGATCGTGAGTGGTTATAAATATGAAGGGGTAGTCGTTCCTGACGTCGAAGCTCTGACGGGAAATAAAGGTGTTGCCTTCCGGGACAATGGCTTTGCCATTTATTCCGGCGGCCAGGTCCCGGTGGAACGAAAAGTGGTCAAAACGGAAAAGGAGATCGTCAGCACCTTTTTTGATGACAATACCATCGGGCTGATTCATACGAACAATTCTCTCTCTTCCCAGTATACCATGGATGTCTATTCCGGCGACGGACGCTTTAAGCATTCCAAAGACTTCAATATCCCTTATACGACTGTCAAAATGAGTGACGGTTATATTCTGATGTACAATAGTGCTCAGCTGTGTATCATCAATGAGAGAGGGAAGCAGCGCTACATGGGAACGGTGGACGGTACGCTGCGGGATATCACAAAGATCGGCTTTAATAAATATGTCCTGGTTCTGGATTCAGGAGTTCAGCTGATCCGGTTTAAATAAGGCGGGAATGGTCATGGGACGAGAAGGAGACAGACAGGATTGGGTGTTTTTATTTTTGAAGAGGGGGATATTGTTACCCTGAAAAAACAGCATCCCTGCGGATGCAGGGACTGGGAGATTCTTCGTGTTGGCGCAGATTTCCGTCTGCAGTGCCAAGGATGCGGCCATATCATCCTGGCCGCCAGGAGCATGGTGGAAAAAAACACCCGCCAGCTGAAGAAAAAAGAGGGGAATACATAACAGACAGAAGGCGCACTTCCATTGCGGCAATGGGAGCTGCGCCTTCTTCCGTTACTGTGAAGCGCAAATACCGAACCGGTACCGGCCGCGTCGACTTTTCGTTTTACGGGAATATCCTATCGCACCACAATTTGGGAAAATACCTCCCCTATGGGCTCAGTGATCAGAAGATCAGCGTGGACATCCCGAGCCGTAGCTGACTTATTGATCACGACAAGGGCATCTCCCCGGAAGTAATCGATCAGGCCTGCCGCCGGATAGACGGCCAGCGAAGTACCGCCTATAATCAGAACCTCAGCATGGGAAATAGCCCGGACTGCGCCCTGAATGCATTCATTGTCCAGTCCTTCTTCATAGAGTACTACATCCGGCTTGATAACGCCGCCGCAGCTGCAGCGGGGAACTCCCTGGCTTGCCTTGATATAGGCGAAGTCATAGAATTTTCCGCATTTCGTACAGTAATTTCTGTAGACACTGCCATGAAGCTCATATACCTTCTGGCTGCCGGCCATCTGGTGAAGATTGTCGATATTCTGGGTAATGACAGCCTTCAGCTTGCCTGCCTTTTCCAGCTCCGCCAGCTTCAGATGCGCAGCATTGGGCTTTGCCGTGTCACAGAGCATTTTATCCCGGTAAAATTTATAGAATTCCTCGGTTTTTCTCATAAAGAAAGTATGGCTGAGGATGGTTTCCGGGGGATAATCATATTTCTGGTGATAGAGTCCATCCTGGGACCGGAAATCCGGGATTCCGCTTTCGGTGGATACGCCGGCACCGCCAAAGAATACGATATTGTCATGGGTATCAATCAACTTCTGCAGTTTTTCCACTTCCTGACTCATTTTTCTCTCCTCTGATTTTGTTTCCCCTTTCATGATGGGCACATGGTTAACGGTTTCCGATATCCTGACTCGGTCTGGCGTTAGGACTTCAGGGCTTTCTTCAGCTCCAGCATCTGGTCCCTGAGGACGGCAGCCTGTTCGAAATTCAGATCTGCGGCTGCGGCACGCATCTGCTTTTCCACCTGCTCAATAACCTTCTTCAGCTCTTTGGCGCTCATGGATTCCGGGTCCTTCTCCAGCCTGACCTGGGTCTCAGCCACAGCCCGGGAGACTGCAATCAGATCCCGGACAGCCTTTTTGATTGTGGTAGGAGTGATATGGTGCTCTTCGTTGTACTTCAACTGAATCTGCCGACGCCGATTTGTCTCGTCAATGGCTCTTTGCATAGAGCCGGTCATCTCGTCGGCGTACATGATGACGTGACCTTCCGCGTTTCTGGCGGCTCTGCCGATGGTCTGGATCAGAGAAGTCTCTGAGCGGAGAAAGCCTTCCTTGTCTGCATCCAGGATGGCGACCAGGGAGATCTCAGGAATATCCAGGCCTTCCCGGAGAAGATTGATTCCCACAAGCACGTCAAAGACGTCCAGCCGCATATCACGGATAATCTGAGCCCTTTCCAGGGTATCAATATCCGAGTGGAGATAACGGACCCGGATACCGGCTTCCCGCATATATTCTGTCAGATCTTCCGCCATCTTTTTGGTCAGGGTGGTCACCAATACCTTGTTCTTTTTGTCCGTTTCTTTGTTGATCTCGGCAATGAGGTCGTCGATCTGTCCTTCTACCGGACGTACACTTACCTCAGGGTCAAGAAGGCCTGTGGGACGGATCACCTGCTCAGTACGCAAAAGCTCATGGTCTGCCTCATAGCTCCCCGGTGTCGCAGAGACAAAGAGAACCTGATCCAGCCTGTCTTCAAACTCGGAGAAGCTCAGGGGCCTGTTATCCTTTGCCGAAGGAAGACGGAATCCGTAGTCCACAAGGGTCTGTTTCCGGTTCTGGTCGCCGACATACATGGCCCCAACCTGAGGAATCGTCATATGAGATTCGTCGATGATCAAAAGAAATTCCTGATTGAAATAGTCCAGAAGAGTGTAGGGGGGCTGTCCCGGAGCCAGACCGGTCAGATGGCGGGAATAATTTTCGATGCCGGAACAGAAGCCGGTCTCCTTCATCATTTCCACATCGTAATTGGTCCGCTCGGCAATGCGCTGAGCTTCGATCAGCTTGTCTTCGCTTTTGAAATAGGCTACCCTTTCTTCCAGCTCTTCTTCTATGGATTTGGCTGCCCGGAGGATATCATCCATGGGAACAACATAATGAGAGGCAGGGAAGATTCCCACATGGGAATTCTCCCTCTTTACCGCTCCGGTCAGAACGTCCACATCCGTAATTCTCTCGATCTCGTCTCCGAAGAATTCCACCCGGATGGCACTGTCGGAAAAATTTGCCGGAAAGATCTCCAGGGTATCACCGCGGACACGGAAGGTACCCCGCTTGAAATCCATCTCACTGCGCTCATACTGGATTAAGACCAGCTCGCGGATTACTTCGTCCCTGTCCTTGGTCATACCGGGCCGCAGGGAAATCATCATGTCCTGGAATTCCTTGGGAGAACCCAGGCCGTAAATGCAGGAAACCGAGGAGACTACGATGACATCCTTCCGTTCGGAGAGGGAAGCGGTGGCCGAGAGACGAAGCTTGTCGATTTCGTCGTTGATCGCGGAATCCTTGGCGATATAGGTGTCCGTGGAGGGAACGTAGGCCTCCGGCTGATAGTAGTCGTAGTAGGAGACAAAATATTCCACGGCATTTTCCGGGAAAAACTCCTTAAACTCCCCGTACAGCTGAGCCGCAAGGGTTTTGTTGTGCGCCAGAACCAGGGTCGGCCGGTTCAGTGCGGTGATGACATTAGCCATGGTGAAGGTCTTGCCTGAACCGGTAACGCCCAGAAGAGTCTGAAACTGGTTCCCCTCCCGGAAGCCCTTCACCAGCTCGTCGATGGCACGAGGCTGATCGCCGGTGGGCTGGTATTCCGAATGAATGATAAACTTACCTGGTCTTTTTTCCATATTTCATCAATACCCTTGTCGCTGTTCGGTTACACTATTTTCACCTTACCCTTGGTAAGGCGGAATATGATCAGAAGGGAGAGTATGGTAGTCACGGTAAGGATTGTGGCCAGGGCGCCAGCCGTCCCGTCGGACATACGGGTAACCTCCTGGTAAATGGCTACGGAGATCGTACTGGTCCGGCCGCTGTAAAGCATGATGGAGCTGGACAGCTCGTTAATGCAGGTGATCCAGGACAGCACGGCGCCACTCATGATTCCGGGAAGCATCATTCTTGCCGTCACCGCAAAGAAGGTCTTCATGGGGCTTACGCCCAGATTAATGGAGGCTTCTTCGATAAAGGGATCCATCTGATAGAGGAAAGCGCTGCCGGACCGTACCGTGTAGGGCAGTTTCCGGATGATGTAGGATATGATCATGATGGCTGAGGTTCCCACCAGGATAACAGGCTTCTTATTGAAGGCGATGATCAGGCCGATACCCAAGACAGAGCCAGGGATCACATAGGGGAACATAATCATCAGGTCAATCAAAGTGGCAGTTTTTCCCTTCTTTCTTACCAGGATATAGCTTACCAATATTCCGATGATAATGATAAAGAAGATGGCCACCAGGGAGTAGACATAGGTGTTGCGGATGTTGCGGGACAGCTTGCTGGCGATGGAGCGATAGTTGTTGAGATTGACACCCTTGACGACACCGGAAAAGCTGCGTTCAATAAAGGACTGGCAGACTACCACAACCTGGGGCAAAAAGGCCAGGAATACGATGATGTAGATGGGAAGTCCGGCAAGGAAGCGCTTTACGCCGTGAAGCTCGATTTCTTTCGGCGGGCGCAGGGAGCTCATCATGTAGTTTTTCCGGTCGATGACAGCCTTCTGAAAGAGGAGAACCAGCAGGGAACAGGAAACGATCACCACGGACAGGGCAGAAGCCATGTAGGGATTGGTGGCACTCTCCGACATGTATTCGTTATAGACCATGACAGGAAGGACAGTGTAGCCCTCTCCCAGCAGCATAGGCGTTCCGAAGTCCGCCAGGCAGGTCATGAAGACCATGACACAGCCGGCCAAGAGAGACGGGAGAATCACGGGGAGGGTGACCGACCAGATGCGTCGCAGCTTGTTCATCCCCAGGTTTTCCGCCGCTTCCTCCAAAGAGGAGTCAATGCTGTTCATGGCACCGCTGGTATAGAGGTAGATATAGGGAAAGAGGTGAAGGGTGAACACGAATATGATGCCGTTTCTGCCGTAGATGGTGGGAATGTTCATCCCAATCGAAGCCAGTGCCTTTGTCACCACCCCTGCGCGGCCTAATAGGATGATCCAGGAGTAGGCGCCGATGAAGGGCGGACTCATCAGGGAGAGAATAATGCCGATGTGGAGCATCTTCTTTCCGGCAATGTTGTAGCGGGTCATCAGATAGGCGATGGGAACGCCGACCAGGGTGGCGAAGATCACCGTAAAGAAACAGACCACGAAGGAATGGATCAGGGAAGTATAGTAGTAGGGCTTGGTAAAGAAACGGACAAAGTTGTATAAGGTCAGTCCTTCCACCTTATTGGAAAAGACGCTCTTTGTGATGATCGTGTAAAAGGGATAGACGATGAAGAGACACAAGCCCAGTATGACGAAGAGTCTCACAAAGAACCAGAAATCCAGTTGTATTTTCTTTGATTTTTTTGTCAAAGGGAAAGCACCTCCTCGGTAGCGGCATCGTAGAGGCTGATTTTGTCCGGATCAAAGCTGATATGGACCTGCTCTCCGATATCATGCTGTATACTGGTATCTTTGGTATATTCATTGACCGTAAGAGTCTGGGAATCCTCAAGCTCGACCTCGTATTCAATGAAATCTCCCAGGAAGGTGTAGAAAAGAATCTTGCCGGGCATACCCTGCTCGGTAAAGAAAAGCTGCTCCGGCCTGGCAGACAGCCTGGCTTTTCCCTCGAATTCCTTCCTCAGCTTTATGGGCAGAGGGGCAGCATCCTTCAGGATTACCTGAGATCCGGATGAGGAGGAGCGGATCTCACAGTCCAGGAAATTGGAAACTCCAATGAAGCCCGCCACAAAGGGGTTGGCCGGACGGGAGTAGATTTCCTTTGGGGTTCCGATCTGCATGATCTCCCCGTCCTTCATGACAGCGATGCGGTCTGAAATCGCCAGAGCTTCTTCCTGGTCATGGGTGACATATATGGTAGTGATCCCCAGCTGTCTCTGGAGCTTTCGGATCACCGTGCGCATCTGGACACGCAGCTTAGCATCCAGATTGGACAAGGGCTCGTCCATGAGAAGGACATTGGGTTCAATGACAAAGGCTCTGGCCAGGGCGACTCGCTGCTGCTGTCCTCCGGAGAGGGCAGAAGGGCTGCGCTTGGCCAGATGGGAGATCTGTACCTGTTCGAGAGCTCTTTCCACTCTGCCAGGGATCTCCTTGCGGGAAACCTTTCTCGCCTTCAGGCCATAAGCTACGTTTTCTTCTACGGTAAGATGAGGGAAGATAGCGTAGTTCTGAAAAACCATGCCGATGTCCCTTTTATGGGCAGGGATATCATTAATCCGGGTATCGCCGATGTAAAAATCTCCGCCCTCAATGGAATTGAAGCCGGCGATCATGCGCAGCAGAGTGGTTTTACCACAGCCGGAAGGACCCAGCAGGGTAAAAAACTCACCTTCTTTAATGTCCAGAGAAACGCCTTTCAGGGCGGTAAAATCCTCGTAAATCTTTACGGCGTCTTTAATGATGACTGCGTTGCTCAAAGGGTTTTTCCTCCTTTCATGACTGAACGGTTATGATAAGGGGAAGAAGACTGGTGTCTTCTTCCCCTTTCTATCGCAGAGCCAACTATATGAAAATGTCACCTGCCGGCGACGGGCGGCTCTTGAAGCGGGCCGGAGCCGGGAACTGTCCCTGCCTGCGGGCAAACAGATCAGCCGACAGTCAGGTCGTTCCAGGTCTCGGTGATCTCCTCGCGGGTATTCGCCGCATAGTCAAAATCGTAATCGCCAAGGTCAATGTCGCTCAGTGCGCAAAGCCCTTCCGGTTCCACGTCAGAGCGAACGGGGCGGCGGGCAAAGTCTGCGTTCTGCTCAATCTGGCAATCCTTGCCTGTCACAAAGTCGATGAAGAGCTTGGCGTTTTCCTCATTCGGGCAATCCTTGATCAGGGCAACACCATCCGGTACGGCAGAGTTCTTCTCCGGATAAACAAAGCCTACGTCCGGGTTATCTGCATAGAGAACGGCACTCTTTTCGATGGTTACGCCCAGGACATATTCACCGGTAGCCACCAGCTTATGGCAATTGCCGGAGGAATCCTGAACCTTGCCATCCAGGTTTGCGATGAAACGGCTGACCAGATCCCATCCTTCTTCAATGGAGGGCTGAGAGAAAAGCATGGTGCAAAGCTGGGTATAGGCAGAACCGGATTTGGCCGGGGAGGCAAAAGCGATCTTTCCCTTGAGGGCTTCGTCTGTCAGACCTTCCCATGTGGTGGGGACATTGGCCTCGTCAATCATAGTCTTATTATAGATGAAGACCATGGGCAGCGGGCTCTCCCCGATCCAGTATCCGTCTGCATCCTTAAAGGCGGCATCGATCACATCGTCATTGGCACAGACATAGGGCTCAAAATAATCCTTATAGGCAGCCAGAGAATCCGCACCGCCTCCCCAGAGGACATCACCCTGCGGATTGGCTGATTCGGCAACGATACGCTGGCAAAGCTCACCGGTACCTGCCGCCACCACATCTACCCTGATATTGGGATACGTTTTTTCAAAAAGGGCTACGCCGGCAGACAGAGGATCGGCGTCATGGGGAGAATACACCACCAGGTTGCCGGAATAATCCTCCGGAGCCTTCTCCTCAGCAGCCACACCAACCGTCACAGCAAGAGCAGCCGCAAGTGCCAGGGAAAGAACAAGTCTCATCTTTTTCATTTGATTGGCCTCCTTACACACATGTTTTATGAAGAAACCGGTCGGTATCCACAGGATACTAGCCAAAAAATATTATAGCATCAGCTTCTTTTATTTGCAATATATACAGAAAAAAGATAGCCAGAGGACAGTTCCTCGGCCAACTTGTACGAGAAATGACATGTGAGGATCAGAAAAAGAAAAATCGCAAAAAATCAGATAATAAGTGTTGACAAAGCCCACATAAGGGTGTATCTTATCAAATAGATGTTAGCACTCCACCTATTCGAGTGCTAACAATCCTGAGAAGGAGGCAGGGCAAATGACAGAGGTACTGGATGAACGGAAGAAAAAAATATTAAAAGCCATCATCAAAACCTACCTGGATACCGGAGAGCCGGTGGGGTCGCGTACGATCTCCAAGTACCCGGATCTGAATGTCAGCTCCGCCACCATTCGCAATGAAATGTCCGACCTTACGGAAATGGGCTACATTGTCCAGCCTCATACCTCGGCCGGCCGGATTCCTTCGGATAAGGGCTACCGCCTGTATGTGGATGAGCTCACCCGGGAAAAGGAAGCAGAGATAGCAGAGCTCCGTGATATGATGATCAAGAAAACGGATCGGATGGACAGGATCCTGAAGCGCATGGCCAAGGCTCTGGCATCAGATACCAATTATGCCGCCATGGTCACGGTTCCCCACTACGCGGGAAGCTCCATCAAGTTCATCCAGCTTTCCCGTGTAAGCGAACTGCAGCTGATCGCTGTCGTCGTATGCGAGGGAAACGTGATCCGCAACCAGATCATAGATATCCTTGAGGAGATGGATGACCAGACCATCCTGAAGCTGAACCTTCTATTAAATACCAATCTTAATGGCGTCCCCATCCAGGATATCAACCTGGGTATGATCGCCAGGCTGAAGGAACAGGCAGGTATCCACAGTCAGGTGATCGGCTCGGTACTGGATGCCGTAGCTGCCACGATTCAGATCGATGAAGAGGATATGAGAGTATTCACCTCCGGGGCGACAAACTTCTTTAAATATCCCGAGCTGGCGGACAGCTCGAAGGCCAGCGAACTGATCTCTACCTTTGAGGAAAAGAACGGTCTTATGGATCTGGTACGTGAGGGTCTGTCAGAGGAGGAGAGTACCGGCATACAGGTATATATCGGCAGTGAAGTCCCGATCCCCTCTATGAAGGACTGCAGCGTCGTTACCGCTACCTATGAGCTGGGGGGCGGCATGCGGGGCACCATCGGAATCATTGGTCCGAAACGGATGGATTATGAGAACGTCATGGAAAGTCTGAAAAAGCTCAAGCATACACTTGACGGGGTGGTAAACAAAAAAACTTAGTGATGAGGATGAGGACAGCAGGATAGACAGGAAAGGTGGGATGCCTTATGGCAGAGAATGATAAATGGAATCCCGGCTTTGAAGAGCCGGGCCAGGGAGAAGAAATCCCTGTGGAATTTCCTGAAGATAAACCAGAGGATGCAGAGCCGGAAAACGAGGGCAATGCTTCCGAAAATGATGGGCAGGCCAACGCAGATGAACAGGACATAGAAGCAGCTTCCAGTGAAGTCTCCGATAACGAATCCTCCGGAAAGGAAAGCCAGGAAGAGGCAAGGGGTCAGGAGGAAGAAGAGGATGGCAAGGCCTCCACCATCGAGATCAGTGATGAGGAGGTCTGTCAGGAAGAAGAATCAGAGGAAGCTTCGGAAGAATCAGAGGAAACTTCGGAAGAAGCAACTTCAGAAGAAGCATCCGAGGAAGCTCTTTCAGAGGAAGAAGGAAAGGGCAGCACTGCCAAGGGGGAAAAAATGTCCTTCTTCGGCAGAAAGAAAAAAGAAAAGGAAAAGTATGAACAGCAGATCACAGATCTGACTGACAGGCTCCGCCGGACAATGGCAGAGTTTGACAATTTCCGCAAGAGGACGGAAAAGGAAAAATCCAGCATGTATATCATCGGAGCCAGGGATATTGTGGAACGTCTGCTCCCCGTGGTGGACAGCTTCGAAAGAGGCCTCAGCCAGATCCCCGAGGATGGCTCGGAGGATGCCTTCGCGGAAGGCATGCGAATGATTTACAAGCAGCTGATGAAGGCACTTGAGGACGCCGGCGTAAAGCCTATTGAGGCTGTCGGACAAACCTTTGACCCGAACCTGCACAACGCCGTCATGCATGTGGACGATGAAGAAGCAGGAGAAAACATTGTAGTAGAAGAGTTCCAGAAGGGCTATACCTACAAGGACTTTGTAGTCAGGCATTCCATGGTGAAGGTTGCAAACTGATCCTGCCGGCCCTGACAGAACGAAATGAAATATATCATTTGGAGGAAAAAATAATGAGTAAGATTATCGGTATTGACCTTGGTACAACAAACAGCTGTGTAGCAGTTATGGAAGGTGGACAGCCCACCGTTATCGCGAATACAGAAGGCTCCAGGACGACCCCGTCTGTCGTTGCCTTCACAAAGACAGGCGAGCGTCTGGTCGGCGAGCCGGCTAAGCGCCAGGCTGTAACAAATGCGGAAAAGACCATTTCTTCCATCAAGAGAGAGATGGGTTCCGATTATCGGGTAAACATTGACGGAAAGAAGTATTCTCCTCAGGAAATATCCGCTATGATCCTTCAGAAGCTGAAAAAGGATGCTGAAGATTACCTGGGCGAAACGGTGACGGACGCCGTCATCACGGTACCCGCCTATTTCAATGATGCCCAGCGTCAGGCTACCAAAGATGCCGGTAAAATCGCCGGACTTGACGTTAAGCGTATCATCAACGAGCCCACCGCAGCAGCCCTTGCCTATGGGCTTGACAATGAAAAAGAACAGAAGATCATGGTCTATGACCTCGGCGGCGGTACTTTCGATGTTTCCATCATCGAGATCGGCGACGGTGTCATCGAGGTTCTCGCGACAGCCGGTAACAACCGTCTGGGCGGCGACGACTTTGACCAGAGGATTACAGAATACATGCTGGCTGAGTTCCGCAAAGCAGAGGGTGTAGACCTTTCCACAGATAAGATGGCTCTGCAGAGGCTGAGAGAGGCGGCAGAAAAGGCGAAGAAGGAGCTCTCCTCCGCTACCACCACCAATATCAATCTGCCCTTCATCACTGCTACCAGCGATGGCCCCAAGCACTTTGACATGAACCTGACCAGAGCCAAATTTGACGAGCTGACCCACGATCTGGTGGAGAAGACAGCAGAGCCTGTACGCCGTGCCCTGTCAGATGCCGGTATCACGGCTTCCGAGCTGGGTCAGGTGCTTCTGGTTGGCGGTTCTACCCGTATCCCCGCCGTTCAGGACAAGGTTCGTCAGCTTACCGGCAAGGAGCCCAGCAAGAGCCTGAACCCGGATGAATGCGTAGCTCTTGGCGCTTCCGTACAGGGCGGCAAGCTGGCCGGAGAAGCCGGCGCAGGCGATATCCTCCTGCTGGATGTCACCCCGCTTTCTCTGTCCATCGAGACCATGGGCGGCATTGCAACCCGTCTGATCGAGAGAAATACCACGATTCCTACCAAGAAGAGTCAGATCTTCTCTACCGCATCGGACAATCAGACCGCAGTTGACATTAACGTGGTACAGGGCGAGCGTCAGTTTGCCAGAGATAACAAATCCCTTGGCCAGTTCCGCCTGGATGGTATCCCGCCTGCACGCCGCGGCGTTCCGCAGATTGAGGTAACCTTCGATATCGATGCAAACGGTATCGTCAACGTTTCCGCAAAGGATCTGGGCACGGGCAAGGAACAGCATATCACCATCACAGCCGGCTCCAACATGTCTGACGCCGAGATCGAAAAGGCTGTCAAAGAGGCTGCTGAATTTGAGGCTCAGGACAGAAAACGTAAGGAAGCCATCGACACCAGGAACAACGCCGATTCCATGGTATTCCAGGTCGAGAATGCTCTGAAGGAAGCCGGAGACAAGCTGGATGCCTCTGACAAAGCGGCAGTAGAGGCCGATCTGAACGCACTCAAGGATCTGCTCTCCAGATATTCCAACGCAGAGGATATGACAGATTCTCAGGTGGGAGAGATCAAGGCAGCTCAGGAGAAGATGATGGAAAGCGCTCAGAAGCTGTTTGCAAAGATGTATGAGCAGACACAGGGCGCCGGCGGCCAGGCAGGCCCGGATGCTTCCTCTCAGGGTGGATTTACCGGCGGCTACAGCAATGCCGGCGGAAGCGGTGATGAGGCAGGCTACGGCGACGATGTCGTAGATGCCGACTACAAAGAGGTATAAGGGTTAGCGGATAGAATTGCATTACGTTGCAGTCCATATCTTTGGGTATGGGCTGCGGCGTATTTTCGCATGTACGTGCGCTTATTATTCGTCTGTAATTTAAAGATAGGAAACACTTAACATGGCAGATAAAAGAGATTATTATGAGGTACTTGGCGTAGACAAAAACGCTGATGATGCCGCCCTGAAAAAAGCATACAGGGCTCTCGCCAAAAAATACCATCCGGATGTCAATCCTGGAGATAAAGAGGCGGAGGCCAAATTCAAGGAGGCTACCGAGGCCTACGGTGTATTAAGTGATCCTGAAAAGAGAAGTCAGTATGACCGCTTTGGGCATGCTGCCTTTGAAGGTGGTGGTGCCGGTGCCGGCGGTTTTGATTTTTCAGGCGCTGATTTCAGTGATATTTTCGGTGATATCTTCGGTGATTTTTTTGGCGGCGGAAGCCGCAGCAGAAGAGCTTCCAGTAACAGCCCGGTGAAGGGACCCTCTTTGCGGGCCAGGATCAATATTTCATTTGAGAATGCTGTCTTCGGCTGTGAGAAGGAGCTGGACATCGCTCTCAAGGACGAATGCAATACCTGCCACGGCACCGGCTGCAGACCCGGTTCATCTCCCTCCACCTGTAGTAAGTGCGGCGGCACAGGACAGATCGTTTATACCCAACAGTCTCTGTTCGGTATGGTGAGAAATGTCCAGACCTGTCCGGAATGTCAGGGCAGTGGGCAAATCATCAAGGACAAATGTCCTGCCTGCCGGGGGACAGGATACACTACCTCGCGCAAAAAGATCCAGGTTTCTGTCCCGGCAGGCATCGACAACGGGCAGAGTATCAGGATCAGAGAAAAGGGAGAACCAGGCAGGAACGGCGGTCCCAGAGGAGACCTTCTGGTGGAGGTCAATGTCGCCCGCCATCCCATTTTCACGAGAGAAGATGTGAATATTTTCTCTACAGCTCCCATTACCTATGCTCAGGCAGCTTTAGGCGGAGAAGTGAGGATTCCTACCGTAGATGGAGAAGTCGCCTATCAGGTCAAGCCAGGCACACAGACCGATTCCCGTATCAGATTAAAGGGTAAGGGCGTTCCCTCTCTTCGCAACAAAGACAAAAGAGGAGATCACTATGTGACCTTGGTTGTCCAGGTTCCTACTAACTTAAGCCAGGAGGCAAAGGATGCTCTTCGCCGTTTTGACAGCCTGGCCAGCAAAAAGACATCCACTGCAACAAGAACCCAGGCAGACAGGTCAGACTCTCAGGATGGAAAAAAGAAAAAAGGTTTCATGGATAAGCTGAAGGAGACCTTTGAGGACTAAAAGAATTCCGGATTTTGGGAAAAAAGAAGGGGGATGAAAATCCCTCTTTTCTTTTTGCTCTTTTTCCGGTAAGATAAGGATTCGATAATACCGAAAAAACGAAAGGGGGATTTCGTATGCGTTGGCATCGCTTTACGATCCATACGACATCAGAGGCAGAGGATATTTTGGTCTCGGCTTTGTCGGATATCGGAATTGAAGGGGTTGAGATTGTAGACAGCCAGCCCCTGTCCGAGGAGGACAAGGAACAGATGTTTGTGGACATTATGCCTGAGATGCCTTCCGATGACGGAAAGGCTTGTCTGAACTTCTATCTGGAGGAGGATGCCAATGTCCCGAAGATTCTGGATCAGGTCAAATCGGTTTTGGCAAAGACAGCTTCCTATATTGATATAGGAGAGGGGCGGATCGAGCAATCCCAGACGGAAGATAAGGATTGGATCAACAACTGGAAAGAATATTTTCATCAGTTCCACGTAGATGATATCCTGATTGTCCCTTCCTGGGAAAATATTCCTGAGGAGGATACTTCCTCCCTGGTTCTCCATATCGACCCGGGTACTGCTTTCGGAACAGGAATGCATGAGACGACACAGCTGGTGATCCGTCAGCTGAAAAAGAGGGTAAAGCCTGGCCATGTCCTTCTTGACGTGGGCACCGGAAGCGGTATTCTCGGTATTCTTGCCTGTAAGCTTGGCGCGGCGAGAGTGTATGGTACAGACCTTGATCCCTGTGCCGTCAATGCCGTCCGGGAAAATCTTGAAGCCAATTCCGTTGCCGAAGAATCCTTTACTCTGAGGATCGGAAATATCATCGATGACCCAGCCATTCAGCAGGAGGCCGGGCGGGAACAATATGATCTTGTAACGGCCAATATTCTTGCTGACGTCCTTGTAGCCCTTGCCCCTGTGATACCCTCTTTCATGAAAAAAGGCGGATATTTTATCACCTCCGGGATATTGGAAGGGAAGCAGCAAGAGGTTGCCCAGGCCATGGAACAGGCAGGTCTTGCCATTGAGGAGATCACGCGGCAGGGGGAATGGTACTGCGTAACAGGAAGAAAATAAGGCAGGAGGCAGGCTATGCAACGGTTTTTTGTGTCCCCGGAGCAGGTGGATGAGAAGGGGCATTCCGTCCTGGTGACAGGACCGGATGTCAACCATATCCGCAAGGTACTTCGCCTGAAGGAAGGTGACGAAATCTGGATCAGCAGCGGAGGAAGCCGGGAATATCATTGTTCGATTCTATCCGGCGATTCGGATGCCGTAAAGCTGCGTATCCTTTATGCCCAGGAGCCGGAATATGAGCTTCCCTCACAAATTTGCCTCTTTCAGGGTCTGCCCAAAAGTGATAAAATGGAATGGATTATCCAGAAAGCAGCAGAGCTGGGTGCTTCCCGTATCGTCCCCGTGCGGATGAAGAGGTGCGTGATGAAGCTGGACGATGCAAAGGCAGAAAAGAAAATCCAGCGATGGCAGCAGATTGCGGAAAGCGCGGCAAAGCAATCCCGCCGGATGCGGATCCCGAAGGTAGAAAAGGTCTATCCTTTTGACCAGGCGGTGAGAGAAGCTGCCGGTATGGATCTTTTCTGGCTGCCTTATGAGCTCTCTGACAATATGATTGCCACCAAAGAAGCCCTTTCCCACCTGGCCCCCGGCAAATCCCTTGGCATCTTTATCGGGCCGGAAGGCGGTTTTGAAGAGGAGGAGGTTCTCCTGGCCAAGACGCAGGGAGCAGAGCTGTTCAGCCTGGGGCATCGGATTCTGCGCACGGAGACGGCCGGGATGACGCTGTTGTCTGTAGCCATGATACAGCTGGAGCTGATGCAGGCCTCGGAAAGGAATGTAACAGTTCAAGGATGAGAACGATATATCGAAGATGAATAGGATGATGGAAGCATATTTTGACAATTCTGCGACAACCAGATGCTGCCCTGAGGCAGCAGAATTTGTAAACAGAGCACTGACATGTGACTTCGGTAATCCCTCCTCCCTCCATAAAAAGGGGATCGAGGCAGAACGGTATGTGCTGGACGCCCAGGAGACACTGGCTGGCTATATGAAGGTAAGGAAAAAGGAAATCCTTTTCACCTCCGGCGGCACGGAATCGGACAATCTTGCGGTGATCGGAAGCGCCATGGCTTATGCCAGGCAGGGAAAACACATTATTACCAGCCAGGCAGAGCATCCCGCTGTAACAGAGCCCATGAAATTTCTGGAAAAACAGGGCTTTGAAGTGACCTACCTTCCCGTAGATGAAAGAGGAGCCCTGAACGTGGAGCAGGTTCGACAATGCCTGAGGGAGGATACGATCCTTGTCAGCATCATGTATGTAAACAATGAGGTGGGTTCTGTATTCCCCATTTCCGAGATCGGAAAGACCGTCCATGAAGGCAGCCGGGCTCTCTTCCATGTTGACGCGGTTCAGGCCTTTGGCAAATACCGCATTTTACCTCGAC
The DNA here is from genome assembly GCA_017515325.1 of Blautia sp. Taxonomy (GTDB): domain Bacteria; phylum Bacillota; class Clostridia; order Lachnospirales; family Lachnospiraceae; genus Blautia_A. Next base: position 59,145 of record JAFWGA010000038.1, on the reverse strand, counting down.
AGCAGGGAATCGATCTGATGTCCGTGAGCGGGCATAAGCTTCATGGCCCCAAAGGAATCGGTTTTCTCTACGTAAAAGAGGGAGTGCGTCTCATTCCCCAGATCCTGGGAGGCGGCCAGCAGATGGGGCTGCGATCCGGCACGGACAATGTTCCTGGTATCGCCGGTCTTGCCGCGGCTGTCAGAGCCAGGGGGATGAAGGTCGAGGAAACGGCAGACAGACTCAGAGAACTCAAGAAGAGGCTGGCGGACGGACTTTTGTCCATGGACGGCCTTGTCCTGAACGGTCCTCCTATCGAAGAGGGAGCACCCCATATTCTCAATGTCAGCTTTACAGGAGTGAGAAGTGAGGTTATGCTGCATGCCTTGGAGGAAAGGGGTATCTATGTCAGTGCCGGGAGTGCCTGCTCCAGCCACAAGAAAAAGCGCGAGGGAATCATCCCTGCCATGGGTCTTGACGCAACCCGTCAGGAGAGCGCACTTCGCTTTTCCCTTAGCTCGGACAATACTGCGGAAGAGGTGGATTACTGTCTGAAGGTGGTGGAAGACCTTCTTCCTGTCCTGAGAAGGTATTCCCGCAGATAAGGAGAACAGCAATGACATTTCATGCATTTTTGATTAAATACGCGGAGATCGCGATCAAAGGAAAAAACCGCTACGTTTTTGAGGATGCCCTGGTAAAGCAAATCCGACTGGCCCTGGGAAAGATTTCAGACGGATTCCAGGTCAATAAGGAACCTGGCCGGATTTATGTTTACTGTCCGGAAGAATATGACTATGAAGAGACTGTGGCAGCTCTTGGTCGGGTTTTCGGAATTGTCTATCTGTGTCCCGTCATGATTTTTGAAGATCAGGGCTTTGATCAGACAGCAAAGGACATCGTGTCTTATATGCAGGCGGTTCATCCCGGATTTTCCCAGAGCTTTAAGGTCTTTACCAGAAGGGCAAAAAAATCTTATCCCATCCCGTCCATGGACTTTTCTGCCAAAATCGGCGAAATTCTCCTCACGGCCTTCCCCCAGGCCAGCGTTGATGTCCATCAGCCTGAGCTGAATCTGTCCATCGAGATCCGGGAAAAAATATATGTCTATTCTCAGAATATTACCGGTGCGGGCGGTCTGCCTACAGGAACCAACGGGAAAGCCATGCTGCTGCTTTCCGGCGGAATAGACAGTCCCGTTGCCGGCTATATGATTGCAAAACGTGGTGTTGTGATAGAAGCCGTGTATTTTCATGCCCCGCCCTATACCAGCGAAAGAGCCAAGCAAAAGGTCGTAGATCTGGCCAAAGAGCTGGCTCTATATACCGGCCCCATCCGTCTATATGTGGTCAATTTTACCGATATCCAGCTGGCCATCTATGATCATTGCCCCCATGACGAGCTGACCATCATCATGAGACGGTATATGATGAAGATAGCCGAATACTTGGCAAAAAAGGACAGATGCCTGGGTCTGATCACCGGAGAAAGTCTGGGGCAGGTGGCCAGTCAGACCATTCAGAGCCTGGCAGTCACAAATGAAGTCTGCAGTCTTCCTGTCTTTCGCCCGGTCATTGGCTTTGACAAGGAGGAAATCGTCAGAAGGGCAAGAAGGATCGGAACCTTTGACACCTCCATCCTGCCTTTCGAGGACTGCTGCACCATATTTGTTGCCAAGCATCCTGTCACCAAGCCTGACCTGCGCACGATTCAGAGATCTGAGAAAAAGCTGGAGGGCATCGTCGAAGAACTGTTCCAGAAGGCTATTGCCGAGACAGAGGTTATCATAGCGGAGTAAAAGGGTAGAGGGGGAATAAAAAAAGAGCTGCCAAAGGCAGCTCCTGTACTCCAATACTGAAAATCCTGAATCCCGATTTTACGACGGATCGCTTTCCGGTTCGTCTACCTGATAATCCCTGATGACAGCAAGGATCTCTTCCAGCTGGTCGCCCTCTGCAAAGATGTCCAGCTCAATCTCCTTGGAAATGTCCAGGCTCAAAACGGCCATGATGGATTTGGGATCGATTTCAAGCTTGTTTGCAACCAGCCTGAAGTCACAGTCAAACTTGCTTATGGTATCGACGAATTTCTTTGCTCTATTGATAGATTTCAGATAAACCATTACTTTTTTCATAATATTTTCCTCCTTTCAGGGTCGTGCTTATCTTAATGGGAAGGCGTCAAAATGTCAATGGTAAATTGTATGCACACAAAGAAAGCCGCCTTGCACAGTCTGGGCTGCAAAGTGAATGCTTATGAGACAGAGGCCATGCAGCAGCTTCTGGAAAAGGCCGGATATGAAATTGTTCCCTTTGAGCCAGGGGCGGACGTTTACGTGATCAATACCTGTACCGTAACCAACATTGCTGACCGAAAATCCCGCCAAATGCTGCACCGGGCAAAGAAAATGAATCCGGATGCGATCGTGATTGCTACGGGCTGCTATGCCCAGATCAGTCACGACAGACTGACCGAGGACGCGGCGGTTGACTTGGTCTTAGGGAACGACCGAAAGACAGGACTGGTTGAAGCCATTGAGGAATATCAGAAAAACAGGCAGAAAAAAGAGGATGTTATTGTTATTGCCGAATCCGGCTCCTTTGAGCCCCTGCGGATCGAAAAGACTGCGGAACACGTACGAGCCTTTATCAAAGTCTGCGACGGCTGTAACCAGTTTTGCAGCTATTGCCTCATTCCCTATGCCAGAGGCCGGGTACGTTCCAGAAAGCCGGAAGAAATCCTCGAGGAAATCAGAGTCCTTGCCGCAAAGGGCTATCAGGAGGTGGTTCTGACCGGTATCCACCTCAGCTCCTACGGCATGGATTTCGCGAAGGGGGAAAAAAGCACTCTTCTGAATCTGATCGAAGCAGTCCACCAGGTGGAGGGGATAGAGAGAATCAGGCTGGGATCTTTGGAGCCGGGCATCATTACAGAGGATTTTGTGCATGCCCTGTCCCGCCTCGATAAAATCTGCCCTCACTTTCACCTTTCCCTTCAGAGCGGCTGCGACAGGACACTGGAAAGGATGAACCGTCGTTACCGTTCAGGGGACTTCATGGAAAAGACTCAGCTGCTGCGCAGCTGCTTCGACGACCCGGCCATTACAACAGATATTATCGTTGGGTTTCCCCAGGAAAGTGATGAGGATTTTCAGGAATCTATGGATTTTATCGAAAAAGTCCGCTTTTATGAAACCCATATCTTCAAATATTCTAAACGCGACGGAACCAGGGCGGCCTCCATGGAAGGCCAGATCCCTGAAGCGGAAAAGACCAGGCGCAGTGAACAGCTTCTTGCCCTGAACAAAAAGCGAATCAGAGAATATGAAGAAAGATGGACAGGGAAGACCTTGGAGGTCCTGATTGAGGAAAGTAAGAAGATCGAAGGCCGGCTCTGCTCCTTAGGACACAGCAGAGAATACATCCCCATCGCCCTGGCTTCTCAGGAGAGAGTGAATGATCGGGTCTTTGTCAGGACAACAGGCTTTCTGACAGAGCATCTTTTGCTGGGAGAAAAGGCTGAAAAGTAACGATAAAACAAACATGGTTGTATTTTGTACTGTTTTAGGGTAAAATAAAACAAACATACATTTGTGCGCATACTATAACTAAGAAAGGGACGGATCCAAGATGGCAGAAACAAACCTGGGCAATACCCAATATTTTCATGTTGCGCCGGAACAGCTTCTGGAAGTGAAGGAAATCATCAGTCATGTCTATACCGCGATGGAAGAAAAGGGTTACAATCCGGTCAATCAGATCGTAGGATATATTATGTCGGGAGATCCCACCTACATCACCAGCTATAAGGGGGCAAGATCCACCATTATGCGTGTGGAGCGGGACGAGCTGGTGGAAGAGCTTCTCACGGAATATCTGAAAAACCGGTCTTGGGAGCAGTCATGACCCAAAGAATTCTCGGCCTTGATTACGGTTCGAAAACGGTAGGGGTAGCTGTCTCAGATCCTATGGGATGGACGGCCCAGCCCCTGGAGACGATCCACAGGGAAAGAGAAGGCAAGCTGCGGCGTACCTTAGCCCGGATTGAAGCGCTTGCCCAAGAATATCAAGCAGATAAAATAGTGGTAGGTCTTCCCAAAAATATGAACAACACACTGGGAGAAAGAGCTGCAAGGGCCTGTGAGTTCGGTGATATGCTCAGAGCACGCACCGGCCTTGAGGTAGAGATGTGGGATGAAAGACTGACCACGGAACAGGCAAAACGGATTCTGATACAGGCAAACGTCCGCAGGGAAAACCAGAAGCAGTATCTGGATGAGATGGCGGCCGCACTGATCCTGCAATCCTGGCTTGACGCCAGGACTCCTGTCAAAGAGCTTGCCTGTTTCCCTACAGACGAAGATTGAGGGTAGACAGATGGAGACAATTCTCTTCACGCTTGATGATGGTTCTACAGAAGAATTTCTTGTCGAAGAGCAGACGGTTATCGCCGGAAAAACGTATCTGCTCGTCAGCCGCCTGCAGGATTCCGGAGAAGACGCATATGCCTATATTATGAAGGATACCTCCTCCCAGGAAAGCCCTCAGGCTATCTATGAAATGGTTGAAGATGAAGAAGAAGTGTCAGCGGTATTCGATGTTTTCAGGCAAATGCTGGCAGAAGAAGACGTTGTGTTGGAAGAATAGGAGGAGGCATATTATGATTTATGGAGGCAATATTACTTGAAAAATGACAGACAGTATACCAGTGGAAAATCGGGCAGCAGCCATGGAAGGGCTGCTCAGCCAAAATATAAAACGGCAGCCAAAAAGCAGGCTGTAGTCAAATCCCCCCGCAGCCAGTCTCAGGAGAAAAAAAAGGGCAAGGATACCGGTGTGATTTACAAGCCAAAAGAGGGGGGCACCAAATACAGTTCCAGGGGAAAGAGCCATCTTTTGGATATCGTGTCCCAGTCCTCGACCAGGATCGATAGCATCCTGCCGCTTCAGGCCCCGCCAAAGCTCTTGCCATCCTCGGGAAAGAAGTCCAAGCGCGGAGAGGGTAAGCTTCGCATTATTCCCCTGGGTGGCCTGGAACAGATCGGTATGAACATTACCGCCTTTGAATATGGGGGGAGTATTGTTGTTGTGGACTGTGGTCTTTCCTTCCCGGAGGACGACATGCTGGGGATCGACCTGGTCATTCCGGATGTCACTTACCTGAAGGACAATATATCCAAGGTCAAGGGTTTTGTCATCACCCATGGTCATGAAGACCATATCGGTGCTCTGCCCTATGTGTTGAGAGACATCAATGTTCCCATTTATTCGACCCGGCTGACCCTTGCCCTCATCACCAAAAAGCTGGAAGAGCACAATATGGTGGCTTCCACCAGGATGAAGGAGGTTCGTCACGGTCAGGTAATCAACCTGGGGGATTTCGCTGTGGAGTTTATCAAAACAAATCACAGCATTCAGGATGCTTCCGCCCTGGCGATCTATTCCCCTGCCGGCATTGTCGTGCACACCGGGGATTTCAAAGTGGATTACACCCCGGTTTTTGGGGATGCCATAGACCTTCAGCGCTTTGCCGAGATCGGGAAAAAGGGTGTGCTTGCCCTGATGTGCGACAGCACGAATGCGGAACGTCCGGGTTTTACCATGTCAGAAAGGACGGTCGGGCGTGTTTTTGAGAACCTTTTCAACGAATACAAGTCCTGCCGGATTATCATAGCAACCTTCGCCTCCAATGTGGACCGCGTACAGCAGATCATCAATACCGCTTACCGTTTCGGCAGAAAGGTTGCGGTGGAGGGACGGAGCATGGTCAATGTCATCTCCACAGCGGCGGAGCTTGGCTATCTTCGGATTCCGGATCAGACTCTGATCGATATAGACAGTGTGAAGAATTACCCGGATGAAAAGGTCGTCCTGATCACTACCGGCAGCCAGGGAGAGTCCATGGCCGCCCTGTCCAGGATGGCAGCAAGTATCCACAAGAAAATCACCATCAAGCCCAATGACGCGATTATCTTCAGTTCCCATCCCATTCCCGGCAACGAAAAGGCAGTTTCCAAGGTCATCAACGAGCTGGCCATGAAGGGAGCCAGGGTAATCTTCCAGGATGCCCATGTTTCCGGCCATGCCTGCCAGGAGGAAATCAAGCTGATTTACTCCCTTGTCAGGCCAAGATATGCCATTCCCGTTCACGGGGAATACCGTCACCTTACCGCTCAACGGCAGGTGGTGGAGGATCTGGGAATTCCCAAGGAGAATATTTTTGTCCTGCAGTCCGGCAATATTCTGGAGCTGAATGAGGCCGGAGCCAAAATCTGTGGAAATGTCCAGACCGGAGCCATCCTGGTGGACGGTCTGGGAGTCGGTGACGTGGGTAATGTCGTCCTCAAGGATCGACAGAAGCTTGCTGAGGACGGTATCATCATTGTCGTGGTTACCCTGGAACGCCATTCCAACGTGGTTCTTGCCGGCCCGGACATCATATCCCGGGGCTTTGTCTATGTCAGAGAGGCGGAAAACCTGATGGGAAGGGCAAATGAGGTGGTTTCCGAAGCGCTTGACAACAGCATGAGATCAAGGATGACAGACTGGACAAAGATCAAGACCAGTATCAAGGATGCATTGAGCGATTATGTTTGGAAGGAGACAAAGAGAAGTCCCATGATCCTTCCCATCATTATGGAGGCATAAATGGACGAGCTTGACCAGGAGATCAGCGATCTCCTCACTGCTGTGCACAAGACTCAGATCTATCAGGAATTCCGAAAACAGGAGACCATATTAAAACAGGATCATGTACTGTATGAAAGGGTTATGCAGTTTCGGGCGGATAATTTCCGGCTTCAAAGGCAGGCCAATGAATCCAATCTTCTGGAGGTGGTAGGGGGGATCTATCAGGAATCCCGACAGCTGCGCAAGAATACCCAGGTGAATGCTTATCTGGACGCGGAGCTGGCTTTGTGCAAGCTTCTTCAGAAAATCGCCCGCCGTATTGTGGACGGGATTGAGATCGATGTACCTGATGTCGGATAAGAGGAAACAATGCCGGAAATAAAGGATAACGGCAAGTGCGGAAAGGATGACGGAATATGGGGAAAAAGCGATATATTGTACAAAGGGCCGGCCTGGCTTTTGCCGGCTTCGCTTTTCACATTGCATTATATGTCTGCGTTGCTGTCCTGATTTTCTGGCTGGGAAAGCAGGCCTATCAGTTCGGGTATGAAGTCTTCGACCAGAAAGCCGTCAGCCCGGGAGCCGGGCAGGAGATTACCATCATCATACCCCAGGGAACAAGCGACTATCAGATCGGAAAAATCCTGGAGGAGAACGGGCTGATCAGTGATGCCAGGGTTTTCTTTGTCCAGGAGCTTTTGTCAAATTACTATGGCAACCTGAATTCCGGCGTGTTCACACTGAGTACGGCCTATACTCCCTCGCGTATCATGAGCGTTCTTGCCGGTGAAGAGGAAGAAACGGAAGGAGCAGGCTCCTGATGGAAGAGAACATGCAAATATTTCTGTCCTCTCTTCAGGAGGATCTGCCGGATTGTCTGGACAGGATCTGGCTTCGGGCCAGAATGGACCAGGTTCCGGTGATCCGGGATCAGGTTCAAAGCCTTTTAAAGGTGCTTCTGGCCCTTCAGAAACCGGAGCGTATCCTGGAGATAGGTACGGCCACAGGCTTTTCGGCTCTGTTTATGTGTGAATACGGACCGACAGATGTACAGGTTACTACCATCGAAAAGGATGAGAAAAGAGCCGCCCAGGCTGCCGCTAATATAGCAGACCTTGGCAGACAGGGGCAGATTCATCTTCTCACCGGAGACGCATCCCGCATTCTGCCTTCCCTTTCGCCATCCTTTGACCTGATCTTTATGGATGCTGCAAAAGGGCAATACATCCGTTGGCTGCCGGATATGCTCAGGCTGATGCATACCGGCAGCGTTCTTGTTTCCGACAACTGCCTGAGGGGAGGGGATATTCTCGAATCCCATTTCCTGGTAGAGCGCCGGGACAGAACCATATTTCACAGAATGAGGGAGTACCTGTACTCCCTGACCCATACTCCCGGCCTTAGAACCACGGTTCTGCCGACGGGGGACGGCGTTTCTGTCACAGTGAAGGTGGAACCATGAGGAAAATAGAATTGCTTGTCCCCGCCAGCAGCCTTGAAGTACTGAAAATAGCTGTTATCTACGGGGCGGATGCTGTTTATATCGGTGGGGAGGCATTTGGCCTCAGAGCCAAGGCAAAAAATTTCACTTCCCCTGAGATGAAGGAGGGCATAGCCTTTGCCCACGGATACGGGGTAAAGGTCTATGTCACGGTAAATATCATCGCTCACAATGATGACCTGACAGGAGTGAAGGCTTACCTGAAGGATCTGAAGGAGATTCAGCCGGACGCCCTGATCATCTCCGACCCGGGCGTTTTTTCCCTGGCCAGGGAGATTTGTCCTGAGATAGACATCCATATCAGTACCCAGGCCAACAATACCAATTACGAGACCGCACTTTTCTGGCACAGACTTGGCGCTGTGCGTGTGGTAGCCGGAAGGGAGCTTTCTCTGAAGGAGCTGAAGGAGATGAAAGAAAAGCTTCCCTCTGGAATGGAGCTGGAGGCTTTTGTTCACGGTGCCATGTGCATTTCCTATTCCGGCAGGTGCCTTCTCAGCAATTTTCTTACAGGGCGGGATGCCAATCAGGGAGCCTGTACTCACCCCTGCCGCTGGAAATATTATGTGGTGGAGGAGACCAGGCCAGGCCAATACATGCCCGTCCTGGAAAATGAAAGAGGCACTTTTTTGTTTAATTCCCGGGATCTGTGTATGGCTGCCCATGTGGATGATCTCATTGACAGCGGTATAGACAGCTTCAAAATTGAGGGACGGATGAAAAACGCCCTTTATGTCGCTACCGTGGCCAGGACCTACCGCCGGGCGATAGACGACTGCATCAGCGACAGGGAAGGCTATCTTTCCCGGGCTGCGGATTATGAGAAGCAGATTTCCGACTGTACGCATCGCCTGTTCTGTACCGGCTTTTTTTATGGCAAGCCAGGCCCCGACAGCCAGATCTACGGAGAATCCACCTATGTGAAGGAATATACCTACCTTGGCTATGTGGAGGATGTACGGGCAGATGGTCTGATCCGGCTTACTCAGAAAAACAAATTCTGCCTGGGCGATGAAATTGAGATCATAAAGCCGGGAGGAGAAGATATTCCTGTCCGGGTAGAAGCAATCTACGATGAGGATATGAAGCCCGTTCCGGATGCGCCACATGCCAGACAAAGGCTATTTGTGAAGCTCAGCCAGCCGGCCGATCGATTCGATGTTCTCCGATGCGTGGACAAAGAGCAGTAAATTCCTGTGAAGGCACAGGTAACCGAACCGTTACGTCAATGCGTCACAGACAATGAAAAGCAAGTGGAAGGAATAAACAGTGAAACAGAAGATAGACGAACTGCTAAGCGGAAAATTTACCTATGAGCAGCCGGGGCTTTTGTTTTCGCAGGAAAAGATCTCAGTGACAATTCCCGCGGGAGAATCTATACAGAGTGAAATCTATCTCGGCACAGAGGAACATTTTCCTATCCGAGGCTATATCAGCTCAAGCAGCCGCAGGCTGGTTCCGGGTATGCAGGAGTTTTCCGGAGAGACAATCTGCCTTTCCTATGGAGCAGATGCCGTAGGCCTGAGAACGGGTGAAAGAGTGGAAGGTTTTCTCAACTTTACCACCAATATCGGAGAATACCGTCTGCCCTTTGAGATCCGCACGGAAACGGGAGAAATCAGAAGCAATTCCGGCTCGGTGCGTTCTTTGGAGGCATTTCGGGATATTGCCCAGAGAGATTTTCGGGAAGCCTTCCGTATATTTACATCCGCTTCCTTTGAGCAGCTGATACAAAACAGGGATCCACTTCGCCGGGCCAGATACAAGGGCTTTTTAAGCCAGCCGGTGACCTATCAGGATCTGGAGGAATACCTCATCGCGTCCCACCTGAAAAACAAGGTGGAGATTTCCCTCATGCAGGATAAGGCTGAGTTTTATTCGGTCTCGGAGACACGCAGCGAGCTCTTTACCATTCAAAGAAGCGGATGGGGGCACTTAAGGCTTGAGATAGAAGCGAAGGGAAGCTTTCTCGAGCCGGTCAGAAAGGTGATCACAGATGATGATTTCATTGGCAGCCGCTATGATCTGGAATACATCATCGACCGGAAAAAGCTGGCAAAGGGAAGGCAGTACGGCGAAATCCTGGTAAAAAGCCCCTACGAGATACTGGCTTTTCCGATTACGGCATCTGCTTATCCCAAGACCGATATCAAGCTGAGGGCTGTAGAGAAAAGACATCTCCTCAGTATGATGAAGGACTATCTGGAATATCAGTGTGGCAGAACTGCCTTTGATGAATGGGCTGTCAGCACTCATTTCACGCTGAACGCCCTCAAGGATTCCGGGCAGTACTATCCGGAATTCCAGCTCTATGAAGCCTGGCTGCTCCATGAGGAAAAGAAGGATGACCAGGCTGTCCAGATCCTGAGCGAATATAAGGACCGGGTTTTTACCGAAGAGGAGATTGTCCTCGAAGGCGCCTACTGGTACCTGAGCCTGGTGACCGGACAAATCAGCAATTATGATCAGGTGATTACCAGGATCCGCAATCTCTATATGATGAAGGGGGACAGTTTTGTCCTTCTGTGGTTCCTGCTTCAGCTGGATCATGAGCTTACATCTCCTTCCCGTGCCCTCTATCGGATGGAGGAGCTGTTTGAACGCGGTTGTACCAGCCCCTTCCTTTATCTGGAGGCCTGGAAATACCTCCGCGAGGAGCCTGCTTCCATGCATACCTTAAGCGGATTCTGGATCCAGGTCTATTATTTTGCTGTGAGAAATGGTTTTTTGACAGAAGAGTTATCCATGCGCTTCGTCTATCTGATCAGCTATGACAAGAGCTTTTCCCTCACAGCCTGCATGGTGCTGGAGAAGTGTTATGAGCTCTTCCCTACAGACGAGACCCTGGAGGGACTCTGTAAGTATATCATCAGAGGAAATCCTCGAAGAAAGGAATATTTCCGCTGGTTTTCCCTGGCAGTAGAGCGGGGGCTAAGGATCACCAGACTCTACGAATACTACGTGGAAACCATGGACATGTCCCAGCGCATCGTGCTGCCGCGCTCCCTGCTGATCTATTTCAAATACAATAACGATTCTCTGGGCGACGCCAAAAAGGCTTACCTTTATGCCAATGTCATCACCCGTCGGGCAGAGGATACCTCTACCTATGGCCTTTACAAAAGCCATATGCGGGAGTTTGCGGAAAAAAGTCTGTCCATGGGCAAAATGAATGAGGATTATACCATCCTTTACCGGGAATTCTACTCCCAACCGGATTCCTATTCGGATGCGGCAGCCATCGCCAGGGTTCTTTTTAACTACAGGGTCTATTGCGATAATCCCAGGATCCGTCAGGTGATCGTGCGCTGTGACCAGCTGGTAAGAGAGGATATCTATCCCTTGTCCAAGGGCTCCGCTTTTATTCGGGTCTATTCTCAGGATTCTGTCATCCTCTTTCAGGATGAGAAGCAAAGACGCTATGAAACGACGGTACCCTATCGCAAAAGTCCTCTGTTTGTCGATGAGGATATCGCCCGGGCTGTGCTGAACCTGGGTGTGGACGAGCCGGGCCTTTTGCTTCATTTTACAGAGAACAATGATCTTTCCTCCCAGAACCTGGCAATTTTTGAACGGATTGTCCGCTCTGAGGCTTTTACGGTGGAATACAGAAGAAAGATCCGCAGCAGGATTCTGGACTGGTTCTGGACCTGCGCCAAGGACGACGGCCTGGACGACTATCTGAGGAGAATCGACATTCACGAATATGTCAAGGTAGATAAAAAGAAGCTCCTCTCCATTCTGATCTCCAGGGGCTTATATGATCAGGCCATGAAAGCAGTAGGGGAATATGGCTGCGAAGGGCTCGACCATGATGAAATTCTTCGACTGGTCAGCAGAGAGATCGAAAATTCTGATTATATCGAAGATAAGGAGCTGTTGAGCCTTGCATCCATGCTTTACCATGCCGACTGCTGCGATAATGCCACGATAACCTATATGATCCGTTACAGCCAGGGTCCCATGAGCCTTCTGTTTTCCTTGCGGCAGGAAGCTCTGGCCAGACGTCTGGACACCAAAGACCTCGAGGAAAAAATCCTCTGTCTTTTGATGTTTACCGACGACTACCGCAAGGACGGAGAGAGTGTACTGGAAGCCTATATCCGGCATGACGGGGACGAAAGGGTGATCGGGGCTTATCTTACCCATCTCTCCTATGGTATTTTCGTCCGGGATTACGCCATGAGCAGCCTGGTTTTATCCTACCTGCTCAAGGTTTACCAGGGCCAATGGAAGGCGGACCGGATCTGCCGGCTGGCTCTTCTGAAGGAACTGTCCCGAGGAAAGGCCAGACTGGAGGAGGCAGAATCCATAGAGCAGATTGAGGACGATATTCTGGCGGAATGCATGGCGGACGAGATGAGCTTTGGTTTCTTCCGCCGCCTGAATACCCGTCAGCTGGCGCCTTACCAGCTGGATGATAAGGTCTTCATTGAGATACATGAGGATCCCAAAGCCAAGGTTACCCTTTTTTACCGGATGGATACCGGCCTGGGAAGCCAGACCCATTATCGTTCGGAGGTTCTGAGAAACGTATATGAGGGAATTTTCAACCGCTGCTTTGCCCTTTTCTACGGAGAAAGCATTCGGTATTATTTCCAGGTTGAGAAAAATGGCCGCACGGTGAAGACCTCCGAGCGGGTATTGTCGATCTCCAGGGTGGAAAACGCCTCTGTGAGCAAATATCAGCGTATCAACCAGATGCTTTCTTCCCGGCTTCTCCATGGCGGGAAAGGATTGAAAAAAATGATTACAGATTATCTGAGGCAGGAGCAATATGTGAAGGAAATGTTCCATATCCGGTAATGCTGTTTATATTATGAAGGAGACAGACCATGAATGAAGTCCGAGACCTCATCATAGGAATTGACTTTGGAAAGGAATCTTCCCAGATTGCTGTATATGACCGTAAGGCTTCTGAACCCTGCTCTATCTCAGAGACGGTGGGGAGCTCTGATTTTGAGATTCCGACTACTGTCTGTCTGCGTCATAAGAACAAGGCTTTCTGCATTGGGACAGAAGCCAAATACTTTTCCAGCCAAAATGAGGGGACCATTATCCCGGATCTTTTGAGCCTCTGCCTTGTGGAAGCGGATACCGTGGAGATAGACGGCGAAACCTGGCCGCTATCCTATATTCTGGCCGGCTTTCTGACCTGTCTTCTGAAAATGACGGGTATTTCCCACGCGGTATCCAACACAAGCTGTATCGCCATTGGGGTAGAGACTCTGACGCCGGAGCTGGTCCGTCATCTTTCTGCGGCTTGCGAGGAGGCTGGCTTTGCCAGGGATAATTATCTTCTCATGGATTATCCTCAGTGTTTCTTTTATTATGCTATGACGCAGCGTAGGGAAAACTGGAACCGCAATATCGGATGGTATGAATTCCGGCAGGATACGGTTCTTTTCAGCCGTCTCTCTGTCCAGTCTCAGTCCGCCAGGACTCCGATCACAGTGAGACTGCAAAACGCAGGTCAGACCACGCTTCCTCCGCTTCCCCAACAGGGAACCGAAAGGGACGATGCCTTTGCCCTTTTTATCAAAAAAACCCTGAGTTCTGATCTCTATTCTACGATATTGCTGACCGGCAACGGCTTTTCCAAGGATTGGTCTGAGAGAAGCGTCAAGATTCTGATTCAGCAGCAAAGAAAGGCCTTTTATGGTAATAATCTCTTTGCGAAAGGAGCCTGCGCAGGAGCGAAGGAAAGAAAAGAGGACAAAAAACTGAAGGCCTACCGGTTCCTGAGCGATTCCATGGTTCTTTCCAATGTCGGCATGGATCTGCTCGTCATGGGAACGCCAGCCTATCATCCCCTGATCGTCGCCGGCAGGAACTGGTATGAATACCACATCAGCTGCGAGATCATTCTGGATGAAACAGCCGAGCTGGTCTTCATCGTTTCCCAGGCCGGCTCCACGGAAAAAAGGAAGGTAGCCATGAAACTGGACGGACTGATCGACCGTCCTCCCCGGACAAACCGGATCCTGTTGTCCATGAAATATCTGTCCAAGGATGACTGCGAGATCACGGTGGAGGACTTAGGTTTCGGAGAGATGTTCCCCTCCACCGGCAAGACATGGACGGAAGTGGTTAACTGGGGGGAGGAAAGCGTATGAGCAGCTGTATTCTTTGCCAGACACCTCGGGCAAGGCAGCCCTACTTTATCCAGAACATCCAGATGAATATCTATTCCATCGAGGAGCTCTGTTATTATCTGTATCATAATCTGTATCTGGTAGACCGCACTCTCTTTAATGAGGAGCTCTGCTTCTGGATCTCTACCGAGCTGAAGCTGCCCCTGTTAGGGCAGAAAATCCGCCCCTTTCTGGGTAAATTTTCCAGCCTGGAGGATCTTGTCTACCCCATTTTTAAAGAGATCAATTACCTTTCCTATGAGGAACTGAAAAAGCTTAACGCCCAGCTCCGTGAAATGGATGAATTGTCTCTGACTATGCGCAGGAAAAAAAAGGGAGACGCCTTTATGGAGAACGGCATGTACATCAAGGCCATTGACATGTACACCGGTCTGATCAACGAAGGGCTCAAGGAGGAGGATCCTTCCCTGGCAGCCTGCATCAGCCACAATCTGGGCTGCGCCTATGCCAATCTCTTTCAGATGGAGAAGGCAGCCGATTATTTTCGGAAAGCCTTTGAGCTTTCCCATGAGGATGAAGAGCTGGAATACTCCCTTTTGGCGCTTTCTTCCTATAGCAGCAAGGATAAAGCTGTCGAAGAGGAGGCATCTGTCGGCAATGTCCAGATCAACCCACAGATCAAGGACAAGGTCAGACAGATCCTGGAACAATTCGAATCCACTCCTGCGCCTGACGTGGAAGAGGGCAGGATGGATGCCTTTCTTGAGGGCTTCATGAAGGAATACCACAGAAGTACCAGTAAATAATAAGGGGGGTGGTTTTTCTGGGACAGGGACGCAGCTATGTTTTGGGCTCTTTTAATACAAACGGTCTGTCGAGAACAACAGCGACACGATACCGAGCCATGCAAATCGCCGAGATGATCCGGCATGAAGGCATGGATCTGGTGGCATTGATGGAAGTGACTGACGAAGATGCCTTGACGCCGGTTCTAACCTGTCTGGGACCCGGCTGGGAGAAATCCTGGCATCTTTCCAGGCCAAAAAGAGGCGTCAGCTCTGCGGATCTGGATGTGGTGGGAGAAGGCTATGCCTTTATCTGGAACAAGAGGCGGCTGGCCCGGATCCAGTCTACCCTTCTGAACGGACAGAAGAAAGACTTTGAACCTGTGATCTACGACAGGTACAATGTTCACGCTCAAAAGGGGCTGAAGGAGCTGGTGAGAGACCCTCTCTATGGCAGATTTACGCCCAGTGGTCTTGGCGGAGGAAACTTCGAACTCAGGGTTATCTGCGACCATATCCGCTTCAATGTGTTTGACAACCAGAAGGACCGCCTCATGTGGGGCAGAAGACAGAATGAGTTTGATGTACTGACAAAGGTGATGTATCCCAGGATAGAGGATATGAATTATGGTTCTTCCATGCCTGCCTATACGGTCCTTATGGGGGATTTCAATCTCAATCTGCGCCGCTTCTGGACAGGTAAACCCTTCATCGACACGCCTCAGGACGGACTGATCATCGGAGATAAAAGGATTCTTACCGTCCAGGATCAGTTGACCACTTTAAAAAAGCCGAAGGATAAAAATCCCCAGGAGAGCACTGTGGGCTATCAAAATAATTTTGATCATTTCTGTTATAACGCAAACCGTCTGGCTTCTATGCGGCCGGCTTATCGAAGGGTAGATGTCATGGGAACGAGCTATTACACTGCCTATTATGGCGACTATGACCGCTATCGGGAGGAGATCTCAGACCATATTCCCATTGTCATGACGCTGACCCCATCGTAATACATGATTTTCCAGTCAAGAATCATACATAGACTGTCAGTCTTTGAAAGGATAGTATGAGCGATTTTAATTTCGATATTGTCAAGAATCCGGAGATATTTCAGCAGAACCGTCTGCCAGCCCATTCTGATCATGAATGGTTTGCGCATGCAAGGGCTTCTTTTTCCCAGCCTTCGGACTGTAAGGTTAATCTGAACGGCTTGTGGAAGTTTTCCTACGCGCCCAATCCCGGCAGCGCTGTTCCGGGATTCGAAAAAAAGGAATATGACTGCCATGGCTGGGCGGAGATCCATGTCCCGGGACATATCCAGATGCAGGGCTATGATTGTCCCCAGTACGCCAACACGCAATATCCCTGGGATGGGCGGGAAGAGGTTGAGCCAGGTGAAATTCCCTTACGGTTTAACCCTACTGCCAGCTATGTGAAATACTTTACTCTGCCCGACTTTATGGCAGGGCAAAGGGTCTATATCAGCTTTCAGGGAGTGGAAAGCGGCTTTGCCCTGTGGCTGAACGGAGAATATATCGGCTACAGCGAGGACTCCTTCACCCCCTCAGAATTTGAGCTGACACCATTTTTGCTGCCGGGTGAAAACAAGCTTTCCCTCCAGGTATACAAATGGACGGCAGGAAGCTGGTGCGAGGATCAGGACTTCTTCCGTTTCAGCGGAATACACAGAGATGTCTATCTCTTTGTCGAACCCAGGGTTCATCTTAAGGATCTGAAGATACAGACGATTCTGGCAGAGGAAAAGGGGAAAGTGTCAAGGGATAAGGCAATCCTTTCCTTATCCTGCCAGGTAAGGGGAAAGGGAAGCCTGACGGCCAAGCTCACAGACTCAGATGTCATCCTGGCTGAGGGATGGACAGATTTTTCAGAGGCCGGGGAGGATCTGACCGGAATCCGTCTCGAGCTTGCCATAAAGGACCCGGTACAGCTCTGGAGCGCAGAGAATCCTTACCTCTATGACCTCACGCTCGAGCTGAGGGATGAGCAAGGAGAACTGACCGAGACCGTCCCTGAGAGGGTGGGCTTCAGGTGCATTGAGATCCGTGACGGGATCATGTATCTGAACGGGGAGAGGATCGTTTTTAAGGGCGTAAACCGCCATGAGTTCTGTTCTTCCTCCGGCAGGGTTATCACACCGGATATGATCCGCAAGGATCTTACCACTATGAAGCGCAGCAATATCAATGCCATCCGCACAAGCCATTATCCCAATTCTTCTGTTTTTTACCGGCTATGCGATGAGTATGGCCTCTATGTGATCGATGAGACCAATCTGGAGACCCATGGGGTATGGGACGCCATCGGCAGAGGACTAAAGCCCTTGGACTACTGTGTCCCCGGAAACCGGCCGGAATATGCTGAGCTTGTTTTGGACCGGGCCAGGAGCATGTATGAGCGCGACAAGAATCATGCCTGTATTCTGATCTGGTCCTGCGGAAACGAGTCCTTCGGTGGGAAGGATATCCTGAATATGGCCGATTATCTGCGCAGCACCGACGGAACCAGACCGGTTCATTATGAAGGAGCCTGCCGGGAAAGGGATACCCGTTACCCGCAGACCTCCGATATCGAAAGCACCATGTATACGCCTGCTGCCGACATGGAGGAATACCTGAAGGAGCACAGGGAAAAACCGGTCATTCTCTGCGAATACACTCACGCCATGGGAAATTCCTGCGGCGCCATGCATAAATATACAGATCTTTTAGAGCGCTATCCTCATTTCCAGGGTGGCTTCATCTGGGATTATATCGATCAGTCCATCACCCGGCATGACCGCTATGGCAGGGAATATCAGGCCTATGGCGGGGATTTCGGAGAGCGTCCCTGTGACTATTCCTTCAGCGGGAACGGAATCGTATATGGAAGGGACAGGGATCCCTCTCCCAAATTGCAGGAGGTAAGGTTCAATTATCAGAATTTCATCTTCAGCTTCTGTGATGAAGAGGGAAAAAAGGTGGAAGAGGGCTGGCCTGTCCAGATCTGCATCAAAAACCTCAACCTGTTCACGGATGCTTCCTGTTATGTGCTGGATTGCCTTCTTGAGAAAGAAGGGCGATTGGTGGAGTCGATCCCGGGATCGCTTTCCTGCCCTCCCGGTGATACGGTCATGATCCGGAATCCCTTTGCCCTTCCTGAGGAAGACGGCGAATATGCTCTCACCCTTTCTCTTCGTCTGAAGGAGGATATGATTTGGGCTGAAGCCGGCCATGAAATCGCCTGGGGACAGCAGGTGGTCAGGGTGGGAATGCCCCGGCGAAAAGCTTCGATGCAGACGGATTGGGGGAAAACTCCGCTTCGCGTCACCCACGGATGGTGGAACCTTGGTGTCGGCAATGATGATTTTGAGGTTCTTTTTTCAACCCTGCATGGCGGACTGGTTTCCTATCGGTATGGGGGAGAAGAGCTGCTCAAGGATATTCCCAGACCGAATTTCTGGCGGGCCATGACGGATAACGATACCGCCAATCTGCTCCCCTTCCGGGCAGGCCAGTGGAAGGCTGCCAGTATGTTCTCCAGTACCAAAACGGACCATGGCAGGGGCGCGACCCCTTACCAGGTGGAGGAAAAGGAGGATTCGGTCACTGTCCGCTTTACCTATCATCTGCCGGTCAGGCCGGCCAGGGACTGCCGGGTCACCTACACTGTGACAGGAGACGGAATGGTGCGGACAGACCTGGAGCTGGATGAATGCTCCCAGGTAGGAGAGCTTCCGGAGTTTTCCATGCTCTTCACCCTTGACGGAAAGTATTCCCACCTTTGCTGGTACGGACTGGGACCGGACGAGACCTATCAGGACCGTTGTCATGCCAGGCTCGGCGTTTACCGGAATCAGGTCAAGGACAACCTGGCCAGATATCTGGTACCGCAGGAGTGCGGCAATAAGATGAAGGTACGCTGGGCAGTCGTTACGGACGATGACGGAAAGGGCCTATACTTTGACTGCCAGGAGCTTTGCTTTTCCGCCTTGCCCTACACACCCCAGGAGCTGGATCATGCCAGGCATTCCAATGAACTCCCCCTGGCCTTGAACACCTATATCCGTGTCGGTACTCAGATGGGGGTCGGAGGAGATGATACCTGGGGGGCTTTAACCCATCCGGAATACATGATCGACAACACAAAGCCGCTAAGGCTGTCATTCTCCTTTGGCGGAATCCTATACAAAGAACAATGAATAAAGTCTGAACCTGGCAAAAAAATACTAACAGGAAGAAGGATTACGTATGCGGTATGAGATTAAAGGAGATTCCCTGCCCGTCCTGATTATGTACCTGGAAGCAGAGGAAAGTATCATCGTAAGGGGAAGCGGAATGTCCTGGATGACCCCGAATATGAAGCTGGAGGCTTCCCACCAGGCCGGAAGGCTGGGAAAGGTTTTTGGCCGAAAGTCTTCTCAGGAGCTTTCCCATCTGCATATTTACACTGCGAAAACAGGAACAGGGATGATATCCTGTGCCTCCCGTTTTCCCGGGGCCATCCTGCCCTTTGAGATCAAGGAGGGAAAGAATCTGGTTCTGTTAAGCTCCGCCTTTCTGTGCGCGGAGCGCAATGTAGAGCTTTCCCCCCACTACCAGAAAAAGATCAATCCCGGATTTTTCGGCGGTGACGGCATCGTCATGAAGAAGATTTCAGGCAGTGGGATCTGCTTTGCCGAGTTTGACGGTCATGTGGTAAAATATGAGCTTCAGGCCGGGCAGCAGATCGTGATTGAAGCCGGGAATCTTGCTGCCATGAGCGAAACCTGCACCATGGATATCCATACCGTTTCAGGCATCAGGAATTCTCTCTTCGGTGGAGATGAATTATACAATACTATCGTGACAGGCCCCGGCAGTGTCTGGCTTCAGACCATGCCGGAAACCGGACTGGCTGCCTCCCTGAGAAAGTATCTTCCCTTCCACACCGGGAAATAGCGGTTGAGTTAAGCAGGAGTATATTCATGATTTTGTCTTGCCATAATATTTGCAAAAGCTTCGGAGAGAGAGTTCTGATCCGGGATGGCACCTTCTATATCGAAGAGAGGGAAAAGGCCGCTCTGATCGGAAACAACGGAGCGGGAAAGACTACTCTTCTGCGCATCATCATGAAGGAGATTCCTTCGGATGACGGAAGCGTCTTTTTTGCCAGGGATACAGAGGTCGGTTACCTGGCCCAGTACCAGGATCTGCACAGCGGCAAAACGATCTACGAGGAAATTCTGTCTACCCGGCAGGACATTCTGGATTTGGAAGATCGCATCCGCTCTCTTGAAAAACAGATGAAGCACTGCCAGGAGGAAGAGCTTTCCCGATTGATGGAAACCTATACCCGCCTGAATGAGAGGTTTGAGCAGGAAAACGGATATGCCTACCGTTCGGAGATCGTCGGCGTTCTGAAGGGACTGGGCTTTGACGAGGAGGATTTTTCCAAGCCCATCGAGACCCTTTCCGGTGGACAAAAAACCAGGGTTTCACTGGGAAAGCTGCTGATTCGCAAGCCGGATATCCTGATTCTGGATGAGCCTACCAATCATCTGGATATGAACAGCATTGCCTGGCTGGAGGTCTTCCTGATGAATTATCCGGGGGCAGTCCTGATCGTTTCCCATGACAGGTATTTTCTGGACAAGGTAGTTACCAAGGTAATCGAGCTTGAGGGGGGAGAGCTGAGAAGCTATCGGGGCAATTATTCTGCCTATGCCCTCAAAAAAGCCCAGCTCAGAGATGCCCGCTATAAAGAATATCTGAATCAGCAGCGAGAGATTGCTCATCAGGAGGCAGTCATAACCAAGCTGCGGTCCTTCAACCGGGAAAAATCCATCAGAAGGGCAGAAAGCCGGCAAAAAATGCTGGACAAGCTCGAACGGATAGAAAAACCTGCAGAGCTTGCGACACAGATGCGAATTACCCTGGAGCCTCGGATCGTCAGCGGCAATGATGTGCTGCGTGTGGAGGGCCTTTCCAAGGCTTTTCCGGGTCAGCTTCTCTTTAAGAATGTCTCTTATGAGATCAATCGGGGGGAGAAGGTAGCCCTGATCGGAGACAACGGCACGGGAAAAACCACCATGCTGAAGATACTCAACGGCATCCTGCCTCCGGACACAGGGAGGATCGTTCTGGGGGCAAAGGTCATGATCGGATACTACGATCAGGAGCAGCAAGCCCTTCACGATGAAAAAACGATCTTCCAGGAGATTTCGGACGACTACCCCACTCTGACGGAAACTCAGATCCGCAATATGCTGGCTGCTTTTCTTTTTACAGGCGATGATGTTTTTGCCCTGATTTCCTCCCTTTCGGGAGGGGAGAGGGGGAGGGTCTCCCTGGCGAAGCTGATGCTGTCCGAGGCCAATTTCCTTATCCTGGATGAGCCGACGAATCATCTTGATATCGCCTCTAAGGAAATTTTGGAGGAAGCCCTGAACACTTACACAGGGACTGTTTTCTATGTCTCCCACGACAGGTATTTTATCAATCAGACCGCGACACGAATCCTGGATCTGACCAACCAGGCTCTGGTTAATTATATCGGAGATTATGATTATTATCTCGAAAAAAGGGAAGAGCTGACAAAGGTATATGCCCCTCCCCAGCAAGAGGAGAACCGTAAGGAGGAAAGGACAGCCTTAAATAAGCTGTCCTGGCAGCAGCAAAAGGAAGAGCAGGCTAAGCTGCGTCGGCGGGAAAATGAATGCAGGCGGGTGGAAAAACGAATCGAAGAGCTGGAGGTAAGGGATAAGCAAATCGATGAACTTCTTTCATTGCCGGAGATCTGCACGGATCTGGGGCGTTGCACGGAACTGTCGGAAGAAAAGGCCCGGATCATGGCTGAACTGGAAGAGCTCTATGAAAAATGGGAAAGCTTGGCCTGAGATTTGTACCGACCAGGAGGCGTTTCATGGATAAAGAGATTTCAAAAGCAGTGATCAATCGGCTGCCCAGATATTACCGTTATCTGGGAGAGCTTATGGAAAACAAGGTGGAACGAATCTCTTCCGGCGACCTTAGCAAAATAATGCGTGTGACTGCCTCTCAGATCCGTCAGGACCTGAATCATTTCGGGGGGTTCGGCCAGCAAGGCTATGGCTACAATGTTGCATACCTGTATACAGAGATCGGCAGGATTCTGGGCCTGGATGTGGTTCATCCCATGATCATAGTCGGAGCGGGAAACTTAGGGCAGGCACTGGCCAATTATGGAGATTTTGAAAAAAGAGGCTTCAAGCTGGTAGGGATCTTTGACGTGAATCCGGTTTTGGCGGGTATTACCGTCAGAGGGATAGAGATCCGGATGGTTCAGGATTTACCTGACTTCCTGAAGAGCAGTCCGGTGGATATTGCGATTCTGACCCTCCCTAAGAATAAGGCAGCTCAGATGGCGGACCTTCTGGTAGAAAACGGGATAAAGGCGATCTGGAATTTTGCCCATCTGGATCTGGATACCCCGGAGTATGTGATCGTTGAGAATGTCCATCTATCCGAGAGTCTCATGACCTTATCCTATAAGCTGGGCGAGTATAAGAAGAGCCATTGCGGGGACGAATGAGTGATGACGGGAGGTTTACCTTGAAAAAGCTGGTAAGTGCTTCACTGATGAAACGGCTGGATGCGGATACCATGGAAAAATGTCATGTACCTTCTATGGTTTTGATGGAAAGAGCTGCCATGGCTGCAGCAGAGCGTATCCTCTCTGTGGCGGAGGAGTTTTTTTCTTCCGCAAGGGGAGTCAAGCCCCGGATTGTCATTGTCTGCGGCAGCGGCAATAATGGCGGCGATGGCCTTGCCATTGCCAGACTGCTCCATCTGAAGGGACTGGAGGCAGCTTATTATCCGGCTGGGGATCCTGCCCATCATACAGAGCAGACGAAAGAGCAGCTGGCTATCGCTGCTGCCTATCATGTGCCTCTTGCAAAAGAAGATGATATTGATACCTGCAGCATTCTGGTGGACGCTCTTTTTGGCGTCGGCCTCTCCCGCCCTTTGGAAGGAAGCTATTTCCGGTTGATCCAAAGGATGAATAGGGCTAAGGCATATCGTATCGCGGTGGATCTTCCCTCGGGAATCGATGCTTCTACCGGTCAGATCCTGGGAATCGCTTTTCATGCAGATGAAACCATAACCTTTGCCTATACCAAGACCGGACTCCTGCTCAGTCCGGGAAGAGAGTATGCGGGAAAAGTCTTCACGGCAGATGTAGGGATCTATGACAACCGGGACCTTCCGGACTGTCATGATGAAAGCGCCTTTTGTCAACTCGATCCGGCTATGTCAGGCGGAAACAGCCAGGTCGGGCTGGAGTCATGGCAGGAAGCCTGGCTCTTGGAGACATCCGATCTGGCACTGTTGAACAAGAGGAATCCTGCCGGCAATAAAGGAAGCTTCGGCAAGGTTCTGGTGGTGGCAGGCCAGGCCGGGATGTGCGGCGCCGCTTATCTGTGTTCAAGCGCAGTCCTGCGTTCGGGAGCCGGCATGGTGAAAATCCTGACGGTGGAGGAAAACCGGATTCCTCTGCAGTGTCTGCTGCCAGAGGCTATTCTGGATTTTTCCTCTGAGGAAAAGGGCTTTGAAGCGGCTCTTGCCTGGTGTGACGTTCTGGTCGTAGGTCCTGGTCTTGGAACCGGCCCAAGTGCCGGCTTTAAGGCGGGATGGTTCCTGGCCCATGCTGCTCTGGAGGGAAAACCCCTTGTTCTGGATGCGGACGGCCTGAACCTGCTGGCCGCAAACCCTGACTGGCAGGCCTATCTGAACGGGCAGACAGTTCTGACTCCGCATATGGGGGAAATGCAGCGGTTGTGCAAAGAAAGCATCGAGGCTCTGAAGTCAGACCGTCCGGGCTTTTGCCTTGCCCTTGCCAGGCAGACCGGTGCCGTGTGTGTGCTAAAGGATTCCAGCACGGTGACAGCGGATGCCCAGGGAAGGATTTTTGTCTATGGAGCCGGCAATTCCGGTATGGCTACTGCCGGCAGTGGGGATGTCCTGGCAGGAATCATCGGCGGATGCATCGCCACGACCCGTCAGGAGAAGGCGGTTCCCATGAGTCTGAAGGCAGCCCTTGGGGTTTTCCTTCATGGCAGCTGCGGAGAAAAGGCTGCAAGGCTTCACTCAGAGGCATCCATAACAGCAGGCTCCCTGCTGGAAACATTGTGTACGAGGATATATCATGAATGAGAATAGCAGAGTCAAAGCAGTGATCCATATGGACGCGGTTCGGTACAATTTTGAGGCAATGCGGCGGAATCTGAAGGAGGGGGTTAAGATAACGGCTGTCATAAAGGCAGACGCTTACGGCCATGGTGCCGTCCCCATCGCTCAGATGATGGAGAAGGCCGAATATATCTGGGGATTTGCTGTGGCAACGGCAGAGGAAGCGATCCAGCTCAGACAGTCAGGAATCAGGAAGCCCATTCTGATTCTCGGACTGGTATTTGAGGAGAGCATGGAGGCTTTGGCTGCGCAGGATGTACGGATTGCCGTCAGCAGCCTTGATTGTGCCCTGGCTTATGCCCAAGCAGGGCTAAAGCTTGGGAAAAAAGTGAAAATTCATCTTGCCGTAGATACAGGCATGAGCCGGATCGGCTTTGATTATCATTCTCCGGCCATGGAAGAAATCCGACAGATTTCGGCTCTGCCTGGACTTGAAATAGAAGGCATGTTCACTCATTTCGCCAGGGCGGATGAGACGGATATCAGCCCTGCAAGACTGCAGCTGGACCGCTTTTTGCATTTTGCTTCTCTGCTTGAGAAGGAAGACATTCATATCCCGCTGAAGCATTGCTCCAACAGTGCGGGCATCATCCGTTTTCCCCAGGCACAGCTTGACATGGTTCGGGCGGGTATTACCATTTACGGTATCTATCCCTCCTCAGAGGTAGAGAGAGATTTGCTTCCTCTTAAGCCGGTCATGGAGCTGAAAAGCCGGATTTCTTACCTGAAAACCATCAAAACGGGGGATGCCGTCAGCTACGGAGGCACATATGTAGCCTCGCATCCTGTCAGACTGGCAACCATCCCTGTAGGATATGCGGACGGATATCCCAGGCTCCTTTCCAACAAGGGGTGGGTTTTGATTCATGGAAAGAAGGCTCCGATCTGCGGCAGGGTCTGTATGGATCAGTTTATGGTGGATGTATCCGGTATTGAGAACGTGAAGATCGGAGATGAAGTAACCCTGATGGGAAAGGATGGTGAAGCCTTCCTTGCTGTGGATACTCTGGGGGAGCTCTCCGGGAGATTTCCCTATGAATTTGTCTGCGACATCTCAAAAAGGGTACCCCGGGTCTATCTCTATGACGAGGAGAAAACGATTTGATGGATGATTTTCCTATGATGCCGGTTTCCCCTGCCGGCATCTATGTCTTTATACTGCTGATCTGGCTTAACGGGATTTTTTATGGCTTTTCCGCCGCGATTGGGAACCTGAAGGAGGCGGATATCGAAAAAAGGGCTCTTACAGGGGAGAAAAAGGCTCTCCGCATTCTGAAGCTTCTGGCCAGGCCAGGCCAATATGCCAATGCGGTTCCTCTTCTGGTCATTTCCAGCGGCATCTGCTTTGGAGCAGGCGTTCTTCCCTATCTTTTCCTTCATTTTCCAAGGTTCAAGGAGCATTTTCTTGCCCTTGGTATCCTGCTGGTGATCAGCCTCATTCTGCTCTCCTCACTCGGGATCGTAACCTTCAGGCGGATCGGGACCTACCAATCGGAGCGCTTTGCCTTTCGCTATGTCAATATCGTTTATTATTTCTGCAGATTCTTTTCTCCCTTCACACTCGCCATCGGATTGATGGCTCGTATGGCAGCCAGACCCTTTGGGGTGGATTTTGACCAGGCAGAGGCCGCCGTCACGGAGGAGGAGATCATTTCCATGGTAGATGAAGCCCATGAGCAGGGCGTCATTGAAGAAAATGAGGCGGAAATGATCCAGAATATCATCTCCTTTAACGAGACCCAGGCTCACGATATCATGACACATCGGAAAAGCATCATCGGTTTTGAGCAGTCCAGTCTTCTCCAGGAGGTCGTGGAGACCATGCTGGAGGAGGGAAATTCCCGCTATCCCGTATACGAGAACAGCATCGATAATATTGTCGGAGTTGTACATTACAAGGATGCGCTGAAATTCTTCACCAAAAATTCCTGGGCAAACTTCAAACCCCTGAAGGAGCTTCCCGGCCTGATCCGGGATGCCGCCTTGATCCCGGAGACACGCAGCATCGGGGATCTCTTCCGGTTTATGCAAAAAAGAAAGATCCATATGGCAATCGTTGTCGATGAATATGGACAGACAGCCGGCCTTGTCTCCATGGAGGATATCCTGGAGGAAATTGTCGGGGATATCATGGATGAATATGACGAGGAGGAGGCCAGCTTCAGGCTGATGAGCGGAGGCAGCCTTGTGATTGATGCTCTGACCCGGCTGGACGATGTGGAAGAGGAGCTTGGTATTTCCTTCGGTGATGTGGCCTTTGAGACGCTGAACGGCTATCTGACCTCCTGCCTGGGACATATCCCGACCACAGCTGACATGGATAAAGAGATAACAGCTTGCGGTTACCGCTTTACAATTCTCTCATTAGGTAATAAAATAATAGGAAAGGTACGTGCCCAGAAGCTGGAGGCTTAAGAGGGATCATATTCCTTACCGTCATGTTTATTGGGTGATGAAAAGAATCAAATCATTGGATCAACGTCCAAAACTAAATTTTCGAAGGAGTAGTGTGTATGTCCGGACATTCTAAATTTGCCAATATCAAGCATAAAAAAGAAAAGAATGACGCAAAAAAAGGTAAGATCTTCACCATCATCGGCCGTGAGATCGTCATGGCAGTAAAAGCCGGCGGTGCTGACCCGGCAAACAACAGTAAGCTCAGGGACGTGATCGCCAAGGCAAAAGCCAACAACATGCCGAATGACACCATTGATCGCGGCATCAAGAAGGCTGCCGGTTCTGACAACGCAGACTCCTATGAGAGAGCCGTCTATGAAGGCTATGGTCCTAACGGCGTAGCCATCATTGTCGAGACTCTGACCGACAATAAAAACAGAACCGCCAGCAATGTCCGCAACGCCTTCTCCAAAGGAAACGGCAATATCGGAACTCAAGGCTGCGTATCCTTTATGTTTGACCAGAAGGGCCAGATCATCATCGATAAAGAGGAATGCGAAATGGACGCCGACGAGCTGATGATGATTGCGCTCGATGCCGGCGCCGAGGACTTTTCGGACGAGGAGGACAGCTATGAAGTTCTGACCGCTCCGGATGATTTCAGTGCTGTGCGGGAAGCCCTTGAAAATGCCAAGGTTCCGCTTTTGGAGGCTCAGATTGCCATGATTCCCCAGACATGGGTCGAGCTGACGGATGAGAAGGCCATCCATGACCTTCAGAAGACTCTGGATCTTCTGGATGATGATGACGATGTGACGGATGTCTGGCACAACTGGGATGAATAATGCATTGTAACCCATTGTTTTTGCCGTTCATATTTCTTTTTGCTCTGAACGGCAAGGCTATTTTTATAAACTTATGCAGGAGGTAACCTAATGTACAAAATTCTGAGAGCAGAAATGCTCGCTGCGAACATCTACTGCATGGACGTTCTGGCTCCGCGCATTGCCAAGCACTGCCTGCCTGGACAGTTCATTATCGCCAAGGTTGATGAATACAGCGAGCGCATTCCTTTAACCATCTGTGATTATGACGGGGAAAAGGGAATCATTACTATCGTTTTCCAGCCGATCGGTGCTTCAACTCAGAGGATGAAGGAGCTTAAGCAAGGGGATTCTTTCATGGATTTCGTCGGTCCCCTAGGGCAGCCCTCAGAGCTTACAAAGGAGGATCCTGAAGAACTGAAGAAGAAACGGATCGTCTTTGTCGGCGGTGGTGTCGGTACCGCTCCGGTCTATCCTCAGCTGAAATGGCTCCATGAGCATGGCGTTACCGCAGATGCCATTATCGGTGCCAGGAGTAAGGATCTGATCATCCTGGAGAAGGAGATGAGCGCCGTCTCCAATCTCTATCTGACCACAGACGACGGTTCTTATATCCGCAAGGGTATGGGTACGGACGTGCTGCGTGACCTGGTTCAGAATCAGGGCAAGCAGTATGATCTGTGCGTGGCGATCGGTCCGATGATCATGATGAAGTTTGTTTGCCTTCTGACTAAAGAGCTTGGCATTCCTACCATCGTCAGCATGAACCCCATCATGGTTGACGGCACCGGAATGTGCGGAGCCTGCCGTCTTGTTGTCGGGGATGAAGTGAAGTTTGCCTGCGTAGACGGACCTGAGTTCGACGGACACAAGGTTAATTTTGAACTGGCTATGAAGAGAATGCAGATGTATAAGACAGAAGAAGGCAGGAAGCTTCTGGAATATCAGGAGGGGGATACCCATCATGGCGGCTGCGGCCATTGCGGAGGTGAAAAATAATGGGAGATGTATTGGTTAGAATTCCTGTCAGAGAACAGGATCCGAAGGTTCGCGCTACGAATTTCGACGAGGTGTGCCTCGGCTACAATAAAGAAGAAGCCATGGAAGAGGCAGTGCGTTGCTTAGGCTGCAAAAAACCCCGCTGCGTACAGGGATGTCCGGTTTCCATCAATATTCCAGGGTTCATCACGGAAATCAAGGAAGGAAACTTTGAAAAGGCATATCAGATCATTGGTGAGTCCAGTGCCCTTCCCGCTGTCTGTGGCCGTGTGTGTCCCCAGGAAACCCAGTGCGAGGGCAAATGTGTTCGCGGGGTCAAGGGCGACGCGGTTTCCATTGGTAAGCTGGAGCGTTTTGTGGCTGACTGGGCAAAGGAAAACGGGATCAAGCCTATTCCTGCCGCAGAAAAGAACGGCCACAAGATCGCTGTCATCGGTTCCGGCCCTGCAGGTCTGACCTGTGCCGGAGACCTGGCTCGTATGGGTTATGATGTCACAATTTTCGAGGCCCTGCATAAGGCCGGCGGCGTGCTTAGCTACGGCATTCCGGAATTCCGTCTTCCCAAGAGCAAGGTCGTGGATGCCGAGATCGAGAATGTGAAATCTCTGGGAGTAAAGATTGAGACCAATGTTATCATCGGAAAGTCTGTCACCATCGACGAGCTTTTGAAGGAAGAAGGCTTCGAGGCAGTCTTTATCGGCTCCGGCGCCGGTCTCCCGATGTTCATGCATATCCCTGGCGAACAGGCCAACGGAGTGATGTCCGCCAATGAATACCTGACCAGGAACAACCTGATGAAGGCATACAGAGATGACTATGATACCCCTATCGCCCACGGCAAGAAGGTCGCTGTGGTTGGCGGCGGAAATGTGGCTATGGATGCTGCCCGTACCGCCCTTCGCCTGGGAGCTGAGGTCCATATCATCTATCGCCGTTCTGAGGCTGAGCTTCCCGCCCGTGCGGAGGAAGTCCATCATGCCAAAGAGGAGGGCGTACAGTTTGACCTTCTCTGCAATCCTACCGAGATCCTGACAGACGACAAAGACTGGGTCACCGGCATCCGCTGCATCCGTATGGAGCTGGGCGAGCCGGATGCCTCCGGCAGAAGACGTCCGGTGGAAATCCCCGGTTCTGAGTTCGAGATTGAAGTGGATACGGTCATCATGTCCCTGGGAACCTCTCCCAACCCGCTGATCTCCTCCACTACCGTCGGGCTTGACGTGAACAAGCGCAAATGCATCATCGCTGATGAAGAATTCGGCCAGACCTCCAAGGAAGGTGTTTACGCCGGCGGCGATGCCGTAACAGGTGCGGCAACGGTTATTCTTGCCATGGGAGCAGGAAAGGCCGGCGCCAAGGGTATCGATCAGTTTATCAAGAGCAAATAAGAAGAGATGGAGACGGTTCTGTGTATGGTGAACGGTACACAGAATCGTCTCCTTTTGATTGAACGGCATCACCGATGAAAGCACTTGACGGAGAATCATAATATTGTTAAAATCATACAGTTATAGTCAACGAATTTCCAGGGGAGTCAAGTTGCTGTCATGTCTTTTTTTGTCATGTTTGTGTGTAGTCTGGTCCAGAGTATAACGGAATTTCTGCCCGTCAGCAGCTTTGGACATATTATTCTGATCCTGCAGCTGTGGGGACTTGAGGAAGTAAATGGAATCCGATTCGCGGTAATGCTGCATGCAGGTACCGCGCTGGCTGTTCTGGTCACCTTCAGAAAAGATTTTCTCCATATTCTGTCTGAGACTTTGGGTCTGACTGTCGATGGAATCAGCAATCTGTATCTTTACCATCACAATAGGAAGTCAAAGGAAGCGGATATCCCTTATCGCCGGTTCATCACGGGTACCTGGCGCAGGCTTACCCTCCTGATCTGGATTTCCTTCCTTCCCACTTGTCTGATCGGATACCTGGGAAGAAACCTTGTCCCGCTCTCGGTCAGTTCTCCCCTGCTTCCCGGCTGTTTTACCCTGATTTCCGGTATTTTTCTTCTGGTGCTGGATCTGGGGCAGGTAGGAGAGAGCAAGGCTATCACAGAGGCTTCCTCTGATTCCGCTGCCTGGCTGGGGATCTGCCAGGGTCTTGCCATTTTTCCCGGACTGTCCCGCAGTGCCCTTACCATCAGTGCCGGCCTGCTGACCGGCCTGGGAAGAAAGTTTGTTGTCAAATTTTCCTATCTGATGAGTGTTCCCGCCGTGGCAGCGGCTCTGACGCTGGATATGATTCAATCCGAGGGGTCTTTTTTCCCTCCCCAGCAGGCCGGCTTCTATATCGGGGGTATGTTTCTCAGCTTTCTGATGGGAATGTTTTTGATCCGTTTTTTACTCCGTATCTCGCAGACAGCAAAGCTGCGATGGTTCGCCATCTATTCCTTCCTGATGGGCGCGGTATCTCTCGCTGTCAATTATGCAGGAAAATAAGATTTTTATGCCTAATACAAATAATAAAAAGAAAAAAACCAGTACAAAAGTCGTCAATGCCTCTTATCGCAGGCTCAAGCCGGAGGGTGCCGCTGGGGCAAAAAAAACGCAGGCAAGGTCATCCGCTGCCGGCAGCAAGGTCACAAAAGCATCCGGCAAGGCAAGCGGTGGAAAAGCGTCAGCCAGGAAGGCAGCGCCACGGGCTTCCTCAAGGAAAAATGCCTCGGCGAAGACGGGCTCAGCCAGGGGCTTTTCATCCAGGTCTTCTTCGACCAGGTTATCCACTAAAGGGAGGGCACCTGCCGCAGGAGCACAAGGCTATATGGATGGCTCATCTGTTTCCATGCTCCTCGTTATTCTTCTGTTTTTTTCCTGTGCCATTCTGCTGATCAGCAACATTGGGACAGGCGGCAGCATTGGCAGCAGAATCAGAGACCTGCAGTTTGGCTGCTTTGGGATTATGGCTTATGTCTTTCCCGTTTTCACTTTTTTTTCTCTATCCTTTGTCATTACCAATTACCATCTGCTGCTGGCATACAAAAAATTACTGGCAGTGATGGTTTTTTTCTGCGCCCTGTGCTGCTTTGCCCATATCTATATCCTGGGAGACGGCTTCGCCTTTACTTTCAATGACTATTATGACTATTGTGTATATTATCGTACCGGGGGCGGTCTCATAGGCGGCTTCATCTACCGGTATCTGACGGATGCCTTTGGATTGATGGGAGGTAAGGTCATTCTCCTCCTGATTTGTCTCGTCAGCCTTCTTGCCCTTCTATTGCATTCTGTGACGGCTTCTCTCTCGAAAGCGGCACAGAGCTTCTCTAAGTGGAGAGAGCAGAATCAGGAAAGCCCGGAAAGCAGCAGGGAGCGGGAACTAAGAAAAGAG
Organism: Blautia sp.; assembly: GCA_017515325.1. Taxonomy (GTDB): domain Bacteria; phylum Bacillota; class Clostridia; order Lachnospirales; family Lachnospiraceae; genus Blautia_A. The sequence goes on along the minus strand of JAFWGA010000038.1, from coordinate 27,409 downwards.
CTGCGTGCCAGGACCCGCGCCAACCGCAAAGTGGAAAAACAAAGGAAGAGGATCCAAAAGCTGGAAGAGGCTCTTGCCATAGAAGAGGAATATCCTGAGCCAATACATAAGAATCAACCCCCTAAGAATCAACCCCCGAGAAAATCAACCTTTACCATTCACAGAATGGAAGGGGAGGAGTTTCTGCCGGAGGATTCCAAAAGTCCTCAGGGAAAAAAAGAGATTCCTGACAGTAACGACTGGGAGGAGCTGGCCGTTACCTATGCCGACGCTGTCGCACATCCTTCTGAACTGAAAAGGCTGACAGCACCTGCCGGGGATCTGATGGATGAAACAGATCCGGGAAACGGAAAAAGGAAAAGAAAAACAAAGAGAAACGCTGTCGATGAAAATGATGGCTTGCCGGATTCCCTTCCTAAGAATTTGCCGGCTCCTGATCCTATGACAGTGAAGGAATACCGGTATCCCGGCCTGGAGCTTCTGAAAAAAAACAGTGGCCGAAGCAATGGCCAGACCAACGACGAATTGATGGACACAGCCCAAAGGCTGCAGGATATCCTCCATAACTTTGGCGTAAATGTGACAGTGAAGGATATCAGCTGCGGCCCCACGGTTACACGTTATGAGCTGCAGCCGGAAATGGGCGTCAAGGTCAGCCGGATCGTCAACCTTACCGATGACATTAAGCTGAACCTGGCAGCGGCGGACATCCGTATCGAAGCGCCCATCCCGGGAAAGGCTGCGGTAGGCATAGAGGTGCCCAACCGTCATCCCAGTCCCGTCATGCTCCGTGACCTTCTGGGTTCAACAGAATTCCAGAAAGCCAAATCCAAGGTCTCCTTTGCTGTGGGAAAGGATATCGCCGGCAAATGCATCGTCACGGACATTGCCAAAATGCCTCACCTGCTCATCGCAGGTGCCACCGGCTCAGGGAAATCAGTCTGCATCAATACCCTGATCATCAGTATCCTCTATAAAGCCAGACCGGATGAAGTACAGCTGATCATGGTGGATCCCAAGGTGGTAGAGCTGAGCGTATATAATGGCATTCCTCATCTTCTGATCCCGGTGGTCACTGACCCTAAAAAGGCTGCCGGAGCCCTGAATTGGGCGGTAGGGGAGATGACGAAGAGATACAATACCTTTGCCGAATTCGGGGTCCGGAATATCGGCGAATACAATCATAAGGTGGAGGCTAATGGCCTTTCCGACGGAAGAGGCCAGAGTGGGGCGGATTCTTCACCATCCAATGTCCCCACCGACAAGATGTCCCAGATCGTAATCATCGTGGATGAGCTGGCCGATCTGATGATGGTAGCTCCCTCCGAGGTGGAGGAATCCATCTGCCGCCTGGCACAGCTGGCCAGGGCAGCCGGAATCCATCTGGTGATTGCCACCCAGAGACCTTCTGTAAATGTTATCACCGGTCTGATCAAGGCCAATATGCCGTCGAGGATTGCCTTTGCCGTTTCCTCCGGTGTGGATTCCCGGACTATTCTGGACTCCTATGGAGCGGAGAAGCTGCTGGGGAAAGGAGATATGCTCTTTTATCCCCAGGGCTTGCCAAAACCGGCCAGGCTGCAGGGAGCCTTTGTCTCTGATGAGGAAGTAGAGGCCGTTGTCAGCTATCTGTCCGGCCAGGACTTGCCAAAGGCCTACAGTGCCGAGGTGGAGGAGCAGGTGACCACAGCCAGTGCCCTCTCCCTGAAAGGCGCCCAGGGAGACGACGATGACAGGGATCAGTATTTCGAGGAGGCCGGCTTCTATATCATTGAAAAGGACAAGGCCTCCATCGGTATGCTGCAGCGTATGTATAAGATCGGCTTTAACCGGGCTGCCCGTATTATGGATCAGCTGGCAGAGGCCGGTGTGGTTGGACCCGAGGAGGGAACCAAACCACGCCGGATCCTGATGAGCCGGGAGCAGTTTGAAAATTATCTGGCGGAAAACCGGTAAGTCTGACTCTTTTGATCAAAATGGAGAAGCAGGTATGGTTTCGATCCGAATTCTCAGTGTCGGGAAAATCAAAGAGAAGTATTTAAAGGATGCCATAGCAGAATATGCCAAACGTCTGGGACGGTACTGCCGGCTGGATTTCGTCCAGGTTCCGGATGAAAAAACCCCGGATGAGGCTTCCCCGGCAGAAGAGGAGCTCATTCTGACGCTGGAGGGAAAAAGGCTGCTGAAGCTGATCCGGGAAAAGGATTACTGTATTGCTTTGGCCATCCAGGGAGAAGCCCTTGCCTCAACAGAACTGGCTCAAAGACTTGACAGACTGTTGGCGGCCGGAAAAAGCTCCCTGGTGTTCGTGATCGGCGGCTCTTTAGGCCTGTCCCGGGAGGTTCTTTCCCGCGCGGACTGGAAGCTGAGCTTCTCCCGCCTTACCTTTCCCCATCAACTCATGCAGGTTATTCTACTGGAACAGATTTACCGTTCCTTCAGGATTCTCAGCGGGGAACCCTACCACAAGTAATGACCAGAGACGAATTCGCCTGGAATCGAATAGAATAAGGAAACTGTATTATGAAAATAGTGGATCAGGATAAGTTTGAAGAGTTCATCGCCCAGTATCCGGTCTTTGAATACCGCCTGATTGATCCCAAGCCCCTTAGGACAGCCAGGAGGGTGCGGATCATCTGCGAAAAGGAATGCCAGAGATATCATTCCAGCTGGGCTTGTCCGCCGGCTGTGGGCACCTTGGAGGAGTGTGAGGCAAAAGTCCATTCCTACGATCAGGCCGTCATTTTTTCCAGTGTGGCAGAGGTGAGGGATATCCTGGATTTTGAGGCGGTCCTGGCCACACGCCGGGAACATGAAAAGCTCACCGACTCCGTGGCCGGTTTCTTTGCCGGGGAAGGGTTTGAGACCTTTACCCTCTCAACGGAATCCTGCGATATCTGTCCTCGCTGCTCCTGGCTGGATGGGGAGCCCTGCCGTTTTCCGCAGCGCATGCACCCTTGCATCGAGAGTTATGGGTTGGTGGTAAGCGAGATCGTCGAGAGTGAAAAAATGGAGTATGATCTTGGCGGGAATTCCATCTTGTGGTTTTCCCTGATTCTGCTCCGATAGGATGCGCACGGATTTCAAAGCTCGAGTGGAATAGAGTGGAATAGAAAGGAAGCATATCAGTGGCAGGCAATATCATTGAACTGCATACAGAGATACCGGCAAGCCGGGAAGCAGTCATATTTGGCCAGTTTGACGAATATCGCAAGCTGATCGAGAGAACCTTAAATGTATCCCTGATCTCAAGAGACGGGAGTCTGAAAATCCTGGGGCCAGAGCAGAACGCATCACTCGCCCGGGATCTGGTGGAGGAGCTGGACCGCCTGGCGGCAAAGGGCTCGGAGATCACAAGGCAGAATGTGACCTATGGGCTTTCTCTGGCGGTAGAAAAAAAGAGCCAGGTTCTGACAGAGATCGATAAGGATTTTATCTGCAACACCATTCAGGGAAAGCCGATCCGGCCCAAGACGCTGGGACAGAAGGAATATGTAGACCAGATCCGGAAAAAAATGATCGTTTTCGGCGTGGGTCCGGCCGGGACGGGCAAGACCTATCTTGCCATGGCCATGGCTGTGACCGCCTTCCGCAACGATGAAGTCAGCCGCATCATCCTGACCAGGCCGGCCATAGAGGCAGGAGAAAAGCTGGGCTTTCTTCCGGGGGATATGCAGAGCAAGGTGGATCCCTATCTCAGGCCTTTATATGATGCCCTCTATCAGATCATGGGAGCAGACAGCTTCAGCAAGAACATGGAAAGAGGTCTGATCGAGGTTGCCCCCCTGGCCTATATGCGTGGCCGGACCCTGGACAATGCCTTTATCATCCTGGATGAAGCCCAGAATACGACACCTGCCCAGATGAAGATGTTCCTGACCCGGATCGGTTTCGGCTCCAAGGTGATCGTTACCGGTGATGCATCTCAGAAGGATCTTCCCAGGGATGCCGTATCCGGCCTGGATATGGCCATGAAGATTCTCAGTCAGATCGAGGATATTGCCTTCTGTCAGCTCACCAGCAAGGACGTCGTCAGGCACCCCTTAGTTCAGAAGATTGTCCAGGCTTATGATGATTATGAAGCAAAGCAGAAAAGAATGGGAGAGCGTGGCAGGGAATATGCACGCCGTCAGACAAAATTGAATCATAAGAGATGGGAGGCCAAATGAAAAAGCTTGCCCTGCGCGATGAAATACTGCTTGAGGTGGATAAAGCCGCCCGCTATATCGGCGGAGAGGTAAACGCCATCGTCAAGGAAAAGTCGGAGGTTGACATAAGGGTCGCCTTCTGTTTTCCGGATGTCTATGAGATCGGCATGTCCAATCTGGGCATGATGATCCTTTACCATATGTTCAATGACAGAGAGGATACCTGGTGCGAGAGAGTCTACTCTCCCTGGACGGATCTGGATGCCATCATGCGGCGGGAGGGGATTCCATTATTTGCCCTGGAGTCCCAGGATCCGGTAAAGGATTTTGACTTTCTGTGCATAACCATGGGCTATGAAATGTGTTATACCAACGTGCTGCAGGTGCTGGATCTTTCCGGTATCCCTCTGCACGCCCGGGACAGAGGTGAGGAAGACCCTCTTGTGATCGGTGGGGGAGCCTGTGCCTATAATCCGGAGCCTATGGCAGACTTTTTTGACCTTTTTTATATCGGGGAAGGGGAGACGAGCTATGATGCCCTCTTTGACGCCTGGAAGGAGAACAAAAAGCAGGGAGGAACAAGGCGGGACTTTCTTCTGAAAGCCGCCACAATTCCGGGCATCTACGTTCCTTCCTTCTATGACGTCAGCTATCATCAGGACGGTACCATCGCTTCCTTCAGGCCGAATTGTCCTGGAATCCCTTCCGTCATCCAAAAACAGGTGGTCACGGATATAAAGAAGCAGTATCGTTCCTTTGAAAAGCCGGTTGTTCCCTTTATCAAAGCCACCCAGGACCGGGTGACCCTGGAGATCCAGCGTGGCTGCATCCGAGGCTGTCGTTTCTGTCAGGCGGGGATGATCTATCGGCCTGACCGGGAGAGGGATGTTGACGAATTAAAGCAAAGCGCCAGCGCCATGCTGAAGAATACCGGACACGAGGAGATATCCCTGAGCTCGCTTAGTTCCAGTGATTATTCCCAGCTCAAGGAGCTGGTCTATTACCTGATCGACAATTTCCGCGACAAGGCGGTAAATATCTCTCTTCCCTCCCTTCGGATCGATGCCTTTGCCCTGGATGTGATGGGTAAAGTACAGGACGTTAAAAAAAGCAGCCTGACCTTTGCCCCGGAGGCCGGGACGCAGAGAATGAGGGATGTGATCAATAAGGGACTGACCCAGGAGGATATCCTGCACGGAGCAGGAGAGGCCTTCAGGGGGGGCTGGAATAAGGTCAAGCTCTATTTCATGCTGGGACTTCCCACAGAGACAGAGGAGGATATCCGGGGAATCGGCCGTCTGGCGGAGGAAATCGCCAAATGCTATTATGAGATTCCTAAGGAAAAAAGAAACGGAAAGATCCAGATTTCCGTCAGCACCTCCTTTTTTGTTCCCAAACCCTTTACCCCCTTTCAGTGGGCAGGCATGTGTTCGGAGCAGGACTTTATCGGAAAAGCAAAGATATGCAAGGACGAGATTCGTTCCCAGCTCAACCAGCGTTCCATCCGGTACAGCTGGCATGAACCAGATGTGACCGTGCTGGAGGGTTTCCTGGCCAGAGGTGACCGACGCTGCGGGTCTGTCATCGAAAAGGCTTATCGTTTGGGCTGCCTCTACGATGCCTGGACAGAATCCTTCCGCTATGACCTTTGGAAGCAGGCCTTCGCCGAAGAGGGCGTCAGTATGGATTTTTATACCCTCCGAGAGAGGGGGGAGGATGAGATCCTGCCTTGGGATTTCATCGATGCAGGGGTAACCAGGGAATTTTTGCTTCGGGAATGGCATCAGGCGAAGAAGGGTCTGGTGACCCCCAACTGCAGACAGAAATGCTCCGGCTGCGGAGCCAGAAGATATGAGGGAGGGGTTTGCTTTGAAGCTTCGCGTTAGGTTTACCAAGAACGGATCCATGAAGTTTATCGGACATCTGGATACCATGCGGTATTTCCAGAAGGCGATCCGCAGGGCAGAGCTTCCTGCCGCCTTCACGGCCGGCTTCAGTCCCCATATGATTCTCTCCTTCGCCGCTCCCCTTGGTGTGGGAGTAACCAGCCAGGGAGAGTACTTTGATCTGGAGCTGGCCGAGGATATGGATCCGCAGGAATTTGTCAGGCGTCTTGATGCCCAGATGGTGGATGGATTTTCGGTCACGGCAGCCAAGGCCATAGAAAACAGGAAGTCCAACGCCATGTCCCTGGTGGCGGCAGCGGATTATGAAGTCGGCTTCCGGCCTGGATATGAGCCTTCCTTTGACTGGCAGAGCCAGATTCCGGCCTTTCTCGCCCAGCCGGAGATCCTGATCACCAAGACAGGAAAAGCCGGAGAGCGCCAGGTGGATATCCGCCCCTGGATTTACCGGATGCAGATAAAAGCTCCCCGGATTCTCTTCCTTCGCCTGGCCAGTGCCAGCGCAAATTATACCAGGCCGGACCAGGTGATGGAGGCCTTTTTTGCCATGGCAGGAGAGAAGCTTTCCCCTCATGCCCTGCTGGTCAACCGGCTGGAGGTATATGCGCGAAAGCCGGAAACAGCCATGCAAGGGGAGGAGGAGACAGACCGGGAGCCGGAATGGATCTCCTTGCTGGAAGCGCTATAGCTCAGTGACAGGTGCCCTGACCTTCTGCCTTGTGATTTCAACAATCTGAAGGGGAGTCATATCCACGAGGGTGACGGCTACCGGATCCTGTCCCAGGTAAGAGCGGAAGCGGTCCAGCAGGACAGCCCTGTCTGCAGAATCTTTCATATTGATGCAATCCACCAGGATGATGCCGGACAGGTTCCGCAGGCGGAGCTGACGGGCAATTTCCCGGGCTGCCTCCAGATTAATCTTCAGGTAGGCATCCTGGGCATTTTTTTTCCCCTTGTATTTTCCGGAATTGACATCGATGGAGGTGAAGGCCTCTGTCTGCTGTATGACCAGGAAACCGCCGCAGGGCAGCCAGATCCTTTCCAGAAAGCATTCCTCAAGGGCAGCTTCTGCCCGATATACCTTGCTAAGGGGCAGGAGAGTATCATCATACAATCTTAGCCTGGCAGCCAAAAGACCTTCTTCGGCAGAAAGAAAATCCTGCAAAAGGGAATACAGTAAAGGACTGTCTGTGACGATTTCATCCAGCCGTCCTTTTTTTATGTCCCTTAACAGCCGCAGCTCCTCAGAAAGGGGCTGGTAGACGCAGCTATAGAGGGTTCGGTGTATGCCTTGCTCCAGGACCCTGGCGGCTGTCTTCATCAGATGATCGTATTCCTGCCGCAGCTCATCCTGGGTGGCAAAGGCAGCATTGGTCCGAACAATGACACCAGGGAGATCTGCCTTGGTCAGGCCGGTGACGTCAGGCAAATCAGGAGAATCCGAAACGGTCTCACTGGCAGAGGAAGCCTGCAATTCGCTGACCCAGGCTTTCAGTCGTTTTCGGATATCGGGCGACAGCTTAGCGGAAACCCCGATGGATGAATCTGACCAGGTAAGAACCAGGTAAGAGCCGGAAAAAGAATAATCCGAAGTCGCGGCAGCCAGTTTGCCCTTCATCGCATCCCTCAGAATCTGGACCAGAACAGTATCGCCGGGACGAAGCCGGCTTTCCCCGGCAGAAGGGGTTCGGCGGGAGCCATCCGCATAGATCAGACGATGGCTTTCCTTCAGGGGAAAATAGACCTTTTCCTGATCGGAAATACGCAGAAAGGCACCCTGGATGTTTTCCAGGATATCCTCAACCTTTGCCACATAGATATTTCCCACCTTTGACCGGCTTTCCGGGAAGGGATAAAGCTCCATGATTTTTCCGTCCTGCTCAAGGCAGGCCAGTCTGCCGGTATAGCGGGGAGATTCTATTTTGTCAATATAAATCATTCGGGTCATGGTTACGACAGAATTCTCCTATAGATCTATTTGAAAAACTCGGGTTTGTCGTATAGATGTTCTATATGACAGAAAACAGGATTCATGTATAAATCCTGTTTTCTGTTACTATGGCTTGCGGACAGATATCTCTTTCTTCATAGGGAAGTTCTTCGAAGATCTGAAAGGAAAAAGCCACAGCGATGCAGGTCAGATTGGGATGCTTTGCCAGATACCGGTCATAAAAGCCCCCACCGTAACCGATCCGGTGCCTCTTTCCATCAAAAGCGACGCCAGGCATGATCATCAGGGCATCCTCCCAGTCCACGGGCTGATTGCCGCCAGGTTCTTCAATACCAAAGGAACTGACCTTCAGACCGGATAATTCCTTAATCTGATAAAAATCCATTTCCTCTCCATTTACTCTGGGAACAGCTGTTTCCTTGCCATCCTGCCAGGCCTTGCGCAGGATATTCCTGGTCATGACTTCCCGGTTGAAATCCAGATAGATCAGAAGCTGCCTGGCCTCCTGATATTCCTTAGATTCTGTCAGCTTCTGAAGAATGGCCTGACTGGCCTGGGAAATATAGGCCTCGTCCGCCAGCTTTTTCCGCCTGGCGACTTCTTTTCGGATTGCTTTTTTCTCTTCCTGTATGATATTCATTTTACTATTCCTATACTCTTCATGAAGACAGATGACCACCGCCGTATTTTTCCCCCAGATTGGTTACACTGCCGTCTGCTTCCTGGATATCAATACTATCCAGCTGGGACCGAAGGTTCATCCGTATGGTGGCAATATATTCCCGCCGCAGCATATCCCGCTCCTTCCTCTCCTCTTCTGTCAGGCCCACGCTTTTTGCTTTATGTGCCAGGGCGTTGATTCTGTCTATTTTGAGATTATCCATTTGGGCTTCCTTTCACATTTTTCCTGTTTCCGGTTTATAGATTAGAAGGTAACGTTAAATCGTGCAGCATTAGAGCTTTAACATTCCTGTAAAAAGCATTCTGTTCCGAAATATCCTCATGATAAAAAGCAATATTCAGGCATCCATCCTCCATGCTCATGTGATTTCCTCTCAGATTGTCCCCGCCTAATATTTCGCTCTCAAGTATCTGCGGATCCGCCATTCCAAAGTCTTTGGATACTATGCCTTCATATATGCCAAAAAAAGCCTGACGATAAAACAGGTCCGAGTCAGAAAGACCCTGGATTCCCGCAAGATAAAGAATATCCGCCTGAAGCTGTGCCGGCGTCATATCCGATGTGATGCGCACGGGTATCCCAGTCATCATATTTGAGACTATGCGAAAGCTGTTTTTATCGGATGGCGAACGCCCACTGTCCGTGTGCAAAAGCCAGACTTCCTTTCTTCTTAAAAGGGATAAAAGAGCCTTTCCATAGGAATGCAGTACATAACAGAACATCGTCACGCCAAGCAGGCTGCATCTTGTGATCAAAGAGGCCGTTTCCTTTTCAGACAACCGGATCACTTCCTTTGTGTTTTTCCCTGTGTAATACAGGGACTCCTTCGATTTGGCCATAGGATATTCAGGGGTAAAGTATGCAACAACATCCTCAGGGATACTTTTCGCTGCAAGTATCTGCCTTTGCCGGTATGTCAAAAGCATGTCTTCCTGAATGTCTCCTGTGCCAGCGGATGAGAGCTCATTCTGTATGATTTGCAGAGACAGGCCATCGATGATGGTATGTTCTGCCTGGATCAGTAAGGTGGTATTACCATTGGACAGTGGGAAACAGCCGACCTCAAATATATCCCCGCTCTCAGCCATCACCTGCCAGAACCCGCTTAGAACCCTTCCCGAAGCAGCATCGGAAAGAGCTCTTAAATCCCTGTAATAGACGGTGGGGGCTTTCCTTTTGTAGAATATCTGCCAGTAGCTGCCATTGCCAGCCCTGACAAAGGAACTGCGAAGCGCAGGATGGCTGCAAAACAGCTTCTGGACGCGCCGGTTGAATTCCTCTTTCGGGCAAAAACCTTTTATCACAAACCGGACCCGGATCGTATTCTGCCTGTCCGTTACTCCCTGCTGTTTCATAAACAGAAACGCCATCGTGCTGTTCATTACCGGCAGGATGGCCAAGGTGTTTTCATCTTTTGAGAGCTCCAAAAACTCCCCAGGCACCTCAATATTCACATCAGGCAAAGTGTTTTTCCCGGCGTCCTCTTCCGGGATGATCTCTTCTTTAGATACAGATGAACCTTGATTCAGTTCTGCTTTCTGCCTGCGAAGCACTTTAGCCATATCCCGCGGGGTAGAAGCTTTAAGGAAGTCTCCCATCGAGATAGAATATCCTTTTTTGTTAAGCTGTGAAAGTACAATATATGCTTTCAGGGAGTTGCCGCCAAGTTCGAAAAAGTTCGCTCCCGGTTCTGCCCGTTCCATATCCAGGGCTTCTGCAAATATGGAGCAGGTCATCTCTTCCATCTCATCTGCAGGGGATTCATATTCCCGTGGCAGATCGGGCGGTACAATGACCAGACGCTCATAATCGATTTTTCCCCTTTCCGTTGTGGGCATTGCATCTACTCTGTTGTAGACAGTGGGAATCATAGCCTGGGGGATGACCTTTTCAAGATCCTTTCGGATCCTTTCCCCCGTGACATTTTCATCGCTGACAATGACGGCACAAAGCTGGTCATGTCCACCGATATTGCAGATCTTGACTGCGGCTTCGCTGATGTAGGGCTGCTGAAGAAGATAATATTCCACCTCAGGCAGTTCAAATCGAACGCCTCCCAGCTTTACCATGCGGTCATTCCGTCCCAGGAATTCAATCTCGCCATCTCTGTTGATAAAGCCAAAATCTCCGGTTCTGTATACCTTTATTCCGTCTGTATCGGTATAGAATTTCTCATCTGTCAGCTCCGGACGATTTTTATACCCAATGGCCACCCGCAGCCCTTTCACGCATAGCTCGCCGCTCTCTCCGTCAGGAAGACGGTTTCCATCAGGATCCTGTGCAAAAACCTGGGTGTTTGCAAAGGGAAGGCCCATTGTCACCTTCCTCCCGCGCACATTTACACAGGCAAGTCCCACAGCCGCCTCCGTGGTTCCATACAGATTGTTGACGATCGTTCCTTCCTTCGTATACCCTGTCAGGGTGTTTGCCAGCTGCTGCGAGAAGGGTTCTCCACATAAAGTAATCTCCTTGACGTTCTGCAACTGCCTGGCAAAATCCTGAACCGTCAGAAGAGTCGTCATAACGGAGGGAGTCATGAGGACAAAGTCAACTTTTTCCTCACGCATCATATCGGCCACAGGGATCAGCTGTTCAAGATCTTCGTTCTGTACAAGAACATGCTTGCCCCCGGTGTATAGGGAGGGACCGTAGGTCAGCACGGAAGCCATGAAACCTGCATTCACAACATCCAGAATACTGGTGCAGCGTATAGCCCCCTCCCGGATGCAGGCATTTGACTTAAGGGGCAGAGTGGAGTCCACCATATTTGCGTGAGTGAGTACAACCCCCTTTGGCTTTCCTGTAGATCCTGAAGTATAATACAGGGCTGCCACATCAGATGCCTCAGGACGAAGCATGCGTTCCCGAAAGGAAGATACAGCTTCTTTTTGAACTTCGAGATTGGGATCTCGCTCACCCGGCGTACTTTCCCTGAATATCTCGGAATACAAAACGGTGGCAGCGCCCGCATAATCGCCCGCAGCCTGGTCCGTGATAACAAAACGTGTACCAGAGTCAGAGACCACATAGTTAAGGCGCTGGCCGGGCCAGTCCGTATTCAGGATCAGGTAGGCTGCCCCTGCTTTAATAACGCCAAACATGGCACAGAGAAGGCGCTCATCCCTGTGCATGTGAATTGCCACCACGTCGCCTTTCTTAAGGCCTTGATCCATCAAGCAGCAGGCTATCCCTGTCGTGATCCTGTGAAACTCCTGGTAGGACAGGCGCTTTTCCCTGCAGACGATGGCCGTCCCATCTGTGCTCAGGGTTGCCCAGGCCAGGTCCTGCAGTGTAAGCCTTCTGTCATAGGCATCTGTGTCCCACAGCTCCTTCCAAATCCTTCCCATACCGGTTTTCTCCTTGAGTATCATTTCCCGTGATTACAGAAAAATCATCATATTGTTGAATTTCATTGCCGGAATATACTGGACGTTTTTCGCAAGGCCAACGGTCATCCGTATTCCAAGGTTTTTCGTCGGATCCTCAGGATCATTGTCTTTGAGCCATCTGACTGGATCAAATGGTCTGCCGTTATCTTTGAGGCGAATCAGCCTTTTATCTTCTTTCAGGACAAGCTTCAATTCAATCAGGCCATGTTTCACCGATTCAAATCCATACTTTACGGCATTTACTCCCATCTCCTCGACGAATAGGGAAACCATTCTCGCCGTCTTTGCGTTCTCACCTCGCTTTATACAGAAATCATAGGCAGCCCTGGACATTTCGACCACCTGTTCAACGGTAGACGCAGACGCTTCAAGGTATTCAGAAGGTTTCAGGTAGAAAGACTCTGGCAGAATAAGTTCTCTTCCGGCATTCGTCCGTTTGTGACGGTAAGGAAGGTGAAGGACGGGATCTTCAGCATTCTGCAGGCCACCTTTCCCAGGCAATAGCAAAGGATCGCCGCGAGCGTTATGGATGTCCTTTTGCAATAATCCTTCAGTTCTTTCAGTAGTCTGCCATCGCCGGCACGAAAAGACTGCCTGGTATTTCCTCCGGTTTTTTCCAGGTGGGATGGGCCAGGAAGAGAGGAGAGGGTATCTCCCAGACCCATTCTGTGCCAGAATGCAAGTGCGTTCTGGCGGGGCGTATACAGGATCCTGCGAAAATGCCGACTCAGTAACTCCCGGTCTGAAAGGATCTTTGTTCTTCCCAGAAGCTCATCCAAGAGACGAAGCTGTGCTTCCCCGTCCAGAAGGGTATGGGAATAATACCGGTAGAGGACGGCCTGGTCCTTATGGGTACGGAAAAGCCTTGCCACGAACAACGGTCCTGCAGCGGGTTCTGTGCCTCTGGCCACGTCCTCGATGAACGCCTGACTGATGGCCGTCTTTTGTTTCCCGGAGAGTATTTTTCCTTCCTGTTCGTCAGCGGACAGATCCGCAAAGGAAAAGGAAGGGGTATATTCCTGAAGCACAGCCTGTACCGGACGCTCCCCTTCGGGAAACAAAAAAATGGAGCGCAGCGCCTGGTGGGCGCGGGTCATCTGGGACAGGCGAAGCCGGATCGTCTCTTGCGTCTTTTCATCAAAACCGATTACATGAAAATCCGCCAGCATCCAGACGTCCCCTCGCCGAAGATGCCTCTCCATGCCATGCGTGACAGGATACAGGCATTCCACGGCCTGCCTGCCAAAGGTCTTTTTCACCGCTTCCGCCTGCGCGTGTGTCCATTCAGGCATAGGCGGCAGATTTTCCATGCTGCCTTTTGCATTTTCGTCTCTGGCAGGTCTTAGGACCTTCGCCAGCTGCCCTGGTGTCGGACCGGCAAAGAGCATTTTCATGTCCATGTGCAGTCCTTTTTCTTTCAGCCGGACGACCAGTTCCATGCCCGACATCGAATCACCACCAAGCGCAAAAAAGCTATCATCGGCTCCGGCCTGTCGGGGCAGTCTCAGCACATCAGCAAACAGCTCACAAAGCAGGTCTTCCCGTTCTGTCTCGGAAGCTCTGTAGGCAGCCTGTTTGGGCACAAGACGGGAAAGAGCGAGGCGGTCTGTTTTTCCGTTATAGTTCAGAGGCATTTCAGAGAGTTCCATCAGCCAGGCAGGTACCATGTTATAGGGAAGCTGCTCGGAAAGGCTGGCACGCAGCTCCTGTTCAAAGTCATTATTCCCGGACGTGTTTCCGGGGAAAGAAGCCTTATCTTTACGGGTATAGAAGGCTGCCAGGGTCTGCCCCTCACCTTCTCCAAGAATCATCACGACTGCCTCCACAACGCCCGGAAACATAAGGATAGCCTGTTCGATGGCCTTCAGATCGATCCGCATTCCGCGAAGCTTGGCCATCTGGTCCTTTCTTCCGGCGATGCAAAAGCCCCCGTCCGGCTCCACTACAGCCAGATCCCCCGTGCGGAAGATCCTGCCATAAAGGGGATGCTGCCTATACCTTTTTTCTGTCAGTTCACTGTCTCGCCAGTAATATCCCAATTGAGCCGGTATCCCACTGATGCATATCTCCCCCGTTTCTCCGGCTAAAACCGATTCTCCCTTTGGATCCAGCACATGAAGAGCGATGTTTTCACAACCGCTGCCAAGCAGGTTTTCTCTTCCGGGTATGAAGGGATGATCTTCCACCTGCATCATCTCCGACATGCCGTAAGCGCAGTATACGCTGGTATCCGGCATCAATTGCGCGATCAGCGAATAAAGCTTTTCGGGAATCTTCTCACCGGCGACCATCATGACACGGATACGGCTGGCTGCCCTGGCCATATCCGGATCCGTCAACAGGCTGATAATTCTGGAGGGTGTCCAGCAGACCTCGTCTACTTCCTCCCTCTGGCACAGAACGGCCAGGCGGCCGGGCGAGGAAATCTCCTCCCGGGTGGCGATTACCACCGCTTTTTCATTAAACAGGGCCTGCATCATCACAATAGTGGATGCGACAAAAGAGAAATCCGCATCCAAAAGGCTGCACCTGCAGGAGGCAGCAAAATGACGGCACATAGTATTTTTCCCGGAGCAGAGGCTTATATTGGCGGCCATAAGATGACAAAGTACCGTTCCCTTCGGCTTTCCGGTACTGCCTGATGTATAAACGATCTGGAAGGGATCCTCTCCCTTCACCCCGGGAAGAAGGCTGACCAGGCTCTCGGGCGGCATTTCCTGGGAAGACTCCATCATGGATTCGGCCATTTCATCCGTCACGATGAGAAACGGATCGCATTCCATGAGCACCTGTTCCCGCATAAGAGCCGGCCATCCCTGGTGGATGGAAACAACAACTCCGCCGCTCATAGCAATACCGAGCATCATGCATACATATCGTTGTGACCTTTCCATGTCCAGTACGAGACGGTCGCCCTTTTTCAGCCCTCTGCGCCTCAGCTGCAGGGCAATACAGGCACAGGATTCATATAGGTGCTGATATGTCATGATCCGTCCGTGAAAGATCACGGCGGGTTCCTTGCTCTTCCTGTAACGGAAGAGCATTTCTCCAATTGTTATCAGAATGCCATCCATTCTGATACCTCTGTCTGTCGGCCATTCATCTCGGTTTCCCCTTTCATGTCCGTGTTCATAGTCGCTTATTCAAACAACAATTCCAGAACCTGCGCGGGGTTCATATCCCTGATTCCGTCCGGATCCGTGAATCCGTCCTCGCCTCCTTCGGTACTCCAGGTAAACCTTCCTGCATTCTCCCCTTCAAATGTAAAATAGACATCCGGGTCACACAGATAGATCGGGTAGCGCTCATACCATGCCGGAAAATACTCTGACATATACCGATCCGCCAGGATATATGCCTCGCAGCTTTCGTCTGTTCCGACTGCACTGATCTGGACACCGCCGCCCGGCTGTAAACTCCTGCTCTTCGATGGAGTGGAATGGACAATGACAACACTGCCATCGTCACAGGTTCCGAGGGAAATCCATACATGTCCGTTAATGCTCATGACATCACCCGGCTTCATCTCATATCCATTCTTTCCGTCCGGCGCTTTGATATCCTGCGTCCATTCTCCAAGACCGCACTCATAAAGCTTCTTTGCCATTCCGGTGGAGCCGCTTACATAGCCTTCCTCTCCTTCCTTTGTCTCAAGTGTGTTATATAGGACCCATCCGACAAATCCGGAACAGTCAAGTCCGGCATAGTAATACTCGTTGTACTTGCCATACGGATAATAGCTGTGCTGGGGATCTGCCTTTGTCTTATCCCCGTCCTTCTCCTTGTAGGTGAAGTCTTCATCCTGGCTCTCAAAGAATCTGACCCAGTCCGGCGATACGCCAAATGAACTGGCCTGAACAGCAGATCCCATGTCCTGCCAGTCCCATCCTCCGCCGTAGATATACAGCGTGGTCCCGACAGGCATGAGCGCTGTTTTCAGGAAGTTCGTCACCGTTCGCTCACCTTCAGTCCCCTGAACCGGCGGTTGGTATTTCGGCACCGTTTCCCCAATTTCCCGGACCGATGTAACAGTGCCGTCTTCTATTGTCACAAGATAGCGATATCCTTCTTTCAGCTGATTCTGGATCGGATAATCATAGTTTCCCGCCTCATCCTTCGTTCCATTGTCAATCCGCAGGATGATCTCCTCTACGTCCCCCCCGAACCGATAAAGGAAGTTCTCCTTGTTCTCCTTGTTTGTCTCCTCCTTGCCGTAATCCTTCACGCCGAGATAGACGGCCTCCAGCATTTCTTCTGCGGGCGATTCTGTGGAATCTTCCGCAAACACTGTTGAGAGACTGGTTACGATCATCATCGCGCTCAAAGTCATTGCCAGTGTCCATTTCATATTTCCGAATAATCTGCTCATGATCAGCTCCTCTTTCCCATTGTCTTATCCATGTCGTGTTTCCTTGATGTCATTCTCATATCCCTCTATTCAGAACCATACACTAGTATCCAGACTGATTTCTGTGACTCCCTGGTTCCATGCATCTTTAAAATATCATAGCAGCCATTCTCCTTGCAATCCCCTCTCTGCGATAACTTTTCGATGTGTACAAATTCATCAAATTGAAATCAGCCCCTGGTTCTGCTATGATTTATAGGTATTTTATGCTCGCAAGAACGTTCTGTTACTCGAACTGAAGTAAAGCAAAAGCGTGAGGCAGAAATCGATATTTGCCGAGAGGAGGATTATGATGGTATTGTTTATCAACGCGTGTGTCAGGAAAGAATCCAGAACAAAAGACCTGGCAGATCATCTGCTGTCTAAATTGAACGAACCGTATAAGGAAATATATCTGAATTCAATCAACTTCCCACTTGTTGATGAAGACTTCCTCAGCCGGCGTGACCGGCTGATTGCTGATCAGAATTTCAGTGATCCCATGTTTGATCTGGCAAAACAATTCGCCGAAGCGGATAATATCATCATTGCCGCACCTTTTTGGGATTTGTCTTTTCCCGCAGTATTAAAGCAGTATTTCGAGCAGATTAATGTCCGGGGAATCACGTTTTCCTATACGCCGGAAGGGATACCCATCGGCTTGTGCAGGGCAAAATGTCTGACATATGTCACAACTGTCGGCGGGAATTATTTTCCTGAAGAATACGGAGCCGGATATGTCAAAACACTGGCACAGAGCTTTTACGGCATCTCGGAATTCAGGCTGATCAAAGTCACAGGGCTTGATATTATCGGAGCAGATGTCGATATCATAATCGATTCTGTAAAAAACGAAATATGAATTAAAATAGGGTAAAGGGAAGCGCGTCCGACACTCTACCCCACGGCGGGGCGCCGGTCACCGTCAGGTGATATCTTCCTTTCGGCGCCCCTGCCATAAAAAAAGAGGGATACGGCTTAAAACCGTACCCCTCTGGTTGATCAATCCCTTAAAACAAATGTCAGCCCTTCTCCCATAAGCCATAGTACTCTCATGATACTATTGCATCAAACCAATGGAGAGTATCAATGTAAAATATTCGATACAAAATATATTTTCGTTAACTTTGATTTAATTTTATACCAAAAAGCCTTATCTGTCAAGGAGTGTGACGAAAAACGCAATAAATATCAGCATGACGATGTGCAAAGTGCTGCGACCTGCATCAGTGATTTACCCATTCTTCCCAGAAAGGCAAAAGTGGAGATCGAAGCGATCGCCATGTAACCATAACGGAGACTGAATGAGAAGAGACAAAGGATGGTGTCTCGGAAGGCTTTCTGCTTTCTGCGGCTGTGGGATCGCAGCAGGTTCCGGCATGGCCGTAGCAGTCTGCTACATGAAGGGGGGCAGTCTCACCCAGATGGAATACGTACTCAACAATATGGCCTCCTCCATCACAGGAATGATCTGTGACGGGGGAAATCAGGGATGTACGATGAAGGGAATCGCAGCGTGCGCGACGGCCTTCGAAAGCGTGGCACTGGCTCTGAAAGGAGTCCATATCGACAAGGTGCATGGAATCAACGGATTTACTCCGACTGTAACAGTGAAGAGACAGGCGACAACCCTGCCATGAAAAAAGCCCTGTGGCTGATCTTCAGAGCAATCAACAAGAAAAGGTTGATTGCTCTGAAAAAGGCTCACAGAGCTTTTTTGTTATCTCTTATCCTTGTCTATCCTTTCGAGGAAGATAAGCCCGATCAGGGCATACAAAATGGTGAAGCCGGAAAGGATTCCCCAGGATTTGGTGAGATTTTCCTTTGTATAGGCAAAGTTTGGATTCTGCAGCTTGGAAGCGGTATAGTAGCCGACCTTTTCCTGCACATCCGGCAGCTCCATGACTGCCTGTAGCTTGGAGACCAGATCTTCTCCGTCCCCCTTCATCAGGTTGAAGGCACTGGAGATAGCCGTGGATTGCTGACCATTGTAATCTGCTGCCGAGCAGACGGAAGAAATGCCCCAGTTGCTGATGGTAAGGAGTGACATCTTTTTCGCAAGCCTGCCGTTCAGAGGGAAAATACCGCCGGCAAAAACCAGCTGAATGATCAGCAGGAAGGGCATGACGGTCATGGCCGTCGTCGGATTATGCACCAGACAGGATACCATCAGAGCAAGTATGTCTGCCGCGTAGGTTGCCAGGAACATACAGATTCCCAGATCCACGACGAAGTTTCCGGTCATAATTCCCTTATCCGGCATATATACTTTGAAAATATTGAAAATGGCCAGCGTGATGATAACCTGAAGGATGCAGATGAATGCCTGATATATCATGTGGGCCAGCACATAGGAGGTGATATGAAGCCCGGTTCTGTGCTCTCTCTTTATGATCTTTCGTTCTTTACAGATTGACTGGATGGAATTGAACATACCGTTCCAGATGCAGACACAGACGATCGCCAGAGCTGCATAGGTTGTACCCTCCATGTTCCGGAACATTCTATGGCCGATTACATACACCACAAGGGCGGCAATGATCGCAGACATGGGAAGAACCTTCCAGTTCTTTTCCGTAATAAAGAGACGGAAAAGCTTGCCAAGGTATACCGGAATCTGGGCTAACCTTCCTTTATAACGGGCATATTCTATTTTTTCCCGGAAGACAGAGTCGAACCCAGGCTGCTGCTCCTGGGACTCAGCAGAAACAGATTTTTTCTGAACCGAACTGATATCCTGAAAAGCTGCCCGATTGGAAGTATCCCTTGTCACAACATAGGACTTAAACTTTTCGATGAACTCATCTGCCCTGCCCTCTCCGCCTTCATTCTGCGCGTTGATCAGTTTGACTACTCCTTCCATCGTCTGAGTGTCAAAGAAATCACGGGCTTCCTGGATTCCTCCATAGAAGGCCAGCTGGCCGACTTTATCGGTATTTCCCTTTGCCAGAACAATCACCTTGTCAAAAAGATGAGCAACTCTGTCCGGGGCATGAGTGATAACGAGGACGATCTTTCCCTGGCAGGCGATCAGGCGGAGATTTTCCATCAGCTCCGTGGCCATGATCCCATCCAGACCGGAGTCAGGTTCATCCAGGATGAAAAGGGACGGCGAGGCAACGAACTCCATACAGATGGATAACCGTTTTTTCTGACCGCCGGAAAGCTTGGAGACCAGCTCGTTCTCCCTTCCGGAAAGGCCAAAGGTTTCCAGTACGGCGGTAATCCGTCTCTCCTTTTCATCCGCAGACATACTTTCCGGAAGACGCATTTCCGCAGCATTTTTTACTGTATTCCCCACGGTATCCTCTTCACGCATCAGATTATCCTGAGGAACAAAACCGATCCGGTGCTTCACCTGATCGTACTCGCGGTAATAATCCACTCCGCCTTCCGTGATCGTGGCTTTTGCCTTTTCATATCCGGTAACAGCATTGACAAAGGTACTCTTGCCCGCACCGGAGCCACCGAGGATCAGGACCATGTTTCCGGGCTCGATGGACAGATCGATGTCCTTCAGAAGGGTAATCTTCTTCATGGCCTTATGGACCGACCGTTCATCGATATGAATAGAGAGGCCTCCTGACTGGGTGGGATATCCATAGACCAGGCCGGAGCCTTCGAAGATGAACATCGTTTCGCCCACCTTGATTTTGTCATCGATCATGATGGGAGAGGGCTCCCTGAT
This sequence comes from Blautia sp., assembly GCA_017515325.1. Classification (GTDB taxonomy): domain Bacteria; phylum Bacillota; class Clostridia; order Lachnospirales; family Lachnospiraceae; genus Blautia_A. Next base: position 7,260 of record JAFWGA010000038.1, on the reverse strand, counting down.
GAGGTTACCGTTGAAATAGAGCTCCTTAGCGTTGAACTCCTTGATAGCCCAGCGGCCATTGTTATATTGCAGGGAAAGCGATTCCCCTGCCTTACCCTCACGCAAATCCTTTATGGTGACATCATGTCTGCCATCGTCCATGTTGATGATCTGCCAATCTGTACAGCTGGAAAAATGCTCAAAGAATACCGCAGTCAACATTCGATCGTTGGACAGACGAATGACGTCTCCGTCATGCAGAATGGTTGTTTCATCCTTGTGCAGGTATTTTCCTCCGACAAAGGTGAAAACCTCTGATGACAGATTGCGGAAAATCCACTGAGAATCCTGTCTGTAAATCTCACACTGTTCTTTTTCCAGAAATGGATACTCCAGCTGCAGGCTTGAGGTGGTATATACCTCCATGTCACACTGGCCCTGAAGAACCGCCTTATTGAAGATCACATATTGACGAGGTTTTTCCTGGCCTTCAAAATAGACAAGGCCTGCCGGAATTCTTTGTTCATTGCTCTGGCTCATTTGTCACATCCTCATCTTCTTTGTTTAACCTATTGAAAGTATCTGCAGTATTGTATTGATGACTTCATCCACTCCTGCTGTCCCCAGATAATACGTCATCTCCGTTTTGATTCTTTGCCCGGCCTCAGTGGACAAAGCAAATTCAAGTACGGGTACTGCCGCCTTCCTCATATCCATCGCAATGTCATAAAACCTGAGCCAGTTTTCTCCCACACCGAGTGTTTGGAGAATTTCTCTTGTCGTACTTCTTTCGGTTTGCATGAAATTGACAGAATCAATCAGTATCTGCTTGATCAGCTCCTGAACCTCTACATGTTCGGAGGCATACTCGGCGAAAGCATGCACTTCCGGAGAGGAAAGAATTTCTTCTGCCTTCAATATCATCTGTTCAAGCTTTTGATAATCGATATTGTCCCAATCCATCTGATCTGCCAGATCCTCCAGATCCTCCATCAGTTCCTCCTGGGTCGTCAGATCAGAATCCTCTATTACCTCCTGAAGATTTCCGATTTCAACCAGGATAGAAGAATCTATCCTGTCTGATCCCATTCCGCCTTCCTCGGCTGATACAGGTATTACCAGGGAAACCGACAGCAGAACAGCCCAAAAGACAGTCAGATATTTTCTAATTCCCATCTTTTACCTTTCTTCTGCTAAAAAATCATCCACGTTCAGCACCTTACCGTCTCGCCAGATCATTTCCAGGTCATAAATCAAACGGTTTTCCTCGTCAAAGATGTGGATGATTACATCCGTGTAATCCATGAGAACCCAGCTGGAATGGCTGTTTCCCTCCACATTTTTCGGCTCAAAGCCGGCACGGCCAAGCTTCTCCCTGACATTGTCGATCAAAGCTTCCAGCTGGTTGGCGTTCTGGGCACTTGCTATCACAAAATAGTCTGCTATCACGGAAACATCATGAATATCAATGATCTTAATGTCCTTAGCCTGCTTTTCGTCCAGAGCCTGGCAGGCAAGTCTGGTTATTTCTGCTTCTCTTCCCATTCGCTTCTCCTTATTCTATGCCTTCATTCCTTTGCTGCGTAATGCAGGGAACGATAATAATTGTATGCTTTCAGTGATGTCATATCCACCTTTGTCGGATCATCCCCCAGATAATCCATGGTTTGTCTGAGAATCTCATACATGCATTCCTCCAGGCTGACAAAGGCCAGGCGGCGGATCTCCGGCAGGCAGGAGGCCTTATACCTCATTGGCTCAATATAATCGGCAATGTAAATGATCATTTCCAGCCTGGTCATTTCAGGCTTTCCGGTTGTATGGCTTTCAATGGCTGAGAGGATCTCTGGATTTTTTACGCCATATTTTTCCTTAGCCAGAAATGCGCCCAGCTTGGCGTGAATCAGAAACGGATGCTCTCTCTCAAAATCGGTGATGGGGATCTTGTTTTTTTCACAAAGCTTGAGCTTTTTCTGATTGGGAATACACTTGGCACAGTCATGAAGCAGACCGGCGCATTGCGCATCGCCTAGATCATAGCCATGTGCCATTGCCAGACAGGCGCTGGTATACATTACTCCCATCGTATGTTGAAAGCGTTCTGAATCCAGCTCCGTTTTCAGCTTCTGCTGCATCTTCAGCAAATCATAAGAACCCATGGGAATCATTCCTTCCTTATATCTGCAGGCTGTAAATGCCTGCCGGTATATAGGCAGCGACTCATGTCATTTATCGTTGCCTATAAGCCTCCTGCAGGATAATTTACAGATAAACCTTTTCCTTTTTCATATATTCGATCACAGCCTCCGGTGTATAATACCTGAGGCTCTTTCCCTCTCTGAACCATTCCCGCAGCATATGGCTGGACACATCGATGTTCATGGTATCCAAAAGAATAAAGCTTCCTTCATATTCCTTCTGCAGACCTTCTATCTCCTCTTTCAGTTCCTGAACCGGGATGTGGTTGCGTACTGCCGTAACGATGCAGCATGCTGTTGAGATTCTTTCGGGCTTCATCCAGCTTCTAAAGCTCCAAAGAGAATCCGCCCCGATGATAAAATAGTAATCGGTATCGGGATTGTTTTCGCGCAGTCTCTCCATGGTTCGATAGGTATAGGTAAATCCCTCAGCGTTCATTTCCTCCAGGCTGAGTTCAAAATGAGGATTATCGCTGATGGCCAGTCGTACCATTTCAACCCTTTGGGCGTCGGTGGCTCGGCCCTCCCTCTCCTGTTTGTGGGGAGGATTCCCTGCCGGCATAAAAAGAACTTTATCCAGGCCGAGCTGTTCATAGCTTTTTTCCCCAAGGATCAGATGGCCTAAGTGAATCGGGTCAAAGGTTCCTCCCATAATACCGACTTTTTTGCGGTTTTTCATCATATTCATCTAACGCCCTCGCCTGAAAAGCCGTCATGGACTGAAGCGGAATAACAGTCAGCGCGGCAGCACGATCTTCTTTTTATCTTCCTTGCCTTCGCGATACAGAACAATCTTTTTCCCGATCACCTGAATCACCTCGGAGCGGGTACGCCCGGCAAGTACCGGCGCAATCTCCTTAGGCTCCGATTCACAATTATTCAGAATACCGATCTTGATGAGTTCATGGGCGGTCAGAGCTTCCTCTGCACTTTTTGTCACTTCGGGAGTGAGTCCGTCTTTGCCAATCTGGACAACCGGCTTGATCTTCATGGCCAGACTGATCAGATATGCCCTTTGCTTGCTCGTCATATAATAATGATTCCTTTCCTTATATCTGGAACACTTATAATATAAAATATAAATGATGATACTGCAAAAATGATTCCCACGGATTTTTTGCAATAGTGTCATTTATAATAGTCAAAATCAAAGCCATACATGCGGACGGTATCTCCATCCGTGATACCTGCCTCTTCCAGGGCTGCAAGGATACCTCCCTCTTTCAGAAAACGCTGGAAAAAAGCAAAACCCTTTTCTGAATCCAGATTGGTATATCCCAGCATTTTTTCGATTTTTGGTCCTTCGGTGATAAAAATACTGGGATCCTCAGAATCTCGCACTACGGTAAAGGGAAGGGTTTCCTGGATCAGCATTTCCTCCGGAATGTATTCCGGTTCAAAGACTATGCTTTTCTGCGGATTTTCATCTAAAAGCTGCTTCACATAGAGCAGGAGCTGACGTATCCCTGTGCCGGAAACAGCGGAAATAGGGAAAATCCGGATTCCCTTTGGCTCATACTCCTCTTTCAGCAGAGTCAGCACTGTCTCCTGCTCCTCTTTGGTCAGGCAGTCCATTTTGTTTGCTGCAATGACCTGCTTTCGTTCAGCAATCTGGGGATTGAAGGCCTTCAGTTCATGATTGATTTTTTCAATGTCATCAAGGGGATCCCGTCCTTCTGTGGAAGCGGCATCTACAATATGAATCAGCACCCTTGTTCTCTCGATATGACGAAGAAACTCATGGCCTAGACCAGCGCCTTGACTGGCTCCTTCAATGAGCCCCGGGATATCTGCAATCACAAAACCGCCGTTGTCCGTATCCACAACGCCAAGGTTTGGGGCAAGGGTAGTGAAATGATAATTTGCTATCTTGGGCTGAGCGTTCGTGACCCGGGAAAGGAAAGTGGATTTTCCAACATTGGGAAAACCGATCAGGCCAACGTCCGCGATCATCTTCAGTTCAAGAATTACCTCGAGTTCCTTGGCTGGCTGACCTGCCTGGGCATATTTGGGAGCCTGCATGGTAGCGGTAGCGTAATTCATATTTCCTTTGCCGCCTCTTCCCCCGCTAAGGATAACCTGCCGGCTGTTTTCCCCTGACATATCTGCCACTACCTTGCCAGTAGAGGCTTCGTAGATGACAGTTCCTTCAGGCACCTTCAGAACGATGTCCTCCCCGTTACTGCCGTGGCAGCGTCTTTTGCCACCCTCCTGCCCGTCCTCGGCTTTAAACTTGCGGCGGTGACGATAATCTCCCAGGGTGTTCAGACCCTTGTCGATTTCAAAAATAACATCCCCGCCCCGGCCCCCGTCTCCACCGTCAGGCCCCCCATTGGGGACGTACAGTTCCCGGCGGAAGCTGACATGACCGTCTCCTCCTTTTCCGGAGCGGATGATGATTTTCGCTCTGTCTGCAAACATATTGAATCAATTGCTCTTTCTATAGAGAGAAAGGGCTTCAAACCATGAATGATTTGCAGCCCTTGCATTCGTTTCCTGAAATTCCCTGATCAGGCTTCCACCGGAACGATGGATACCTGCTTTTTGTCGCGGCCTTTTCTGGTAAAACGTACTACCCCGTCTGTCAAAGCAAAAAGAGTATAGTCTCTACCGCAGCCTACGTTTTCACCGGGATGGATCCTGGTTCCACGCTGTCTGTAAAGGATATTTCCGGCCTTTACGAACTGTCCGTCAGCCCTCTTGGCACCAAGCCTCTTGGACTCGGAGTCACGTCCGTTCTTGGTGGAGCCGACACCTTTCTTATGAGCAAAAAGCTGAAGGTTCATCTTCATCATGTCAAAACACCTCCCTGACATTAACCTGTAAATATTTTTTTCCATAATCCTGGGCGATCTGGGTAAGCCCCAATACCAAAGAGTCCATTAACAGTTGCCCACCGCCGGAGAGACTCTCCTTGAAGGACAAACGGACAAAGCCGTCTTCCTCCTCCAGGGAAAAATCATCCTCGGTGAAAGCCTCCAGGCTGTTTACCGTATTGATGACCAGTACGGAAACCGCAGCACAAACGATATCCTGACCATAGCGACCGCTGCCTGCATGACCCTTCGAACAGAATCCCCGGTATGCCCCTTTTTCCTTATCAACCGTGACCGTGATCATGAAATAAGAAAGTGGATTACGCGTTGATCTTTTCGATCTTCACTTTGGTATACAGCTGTCTGTGGCCGTTTTTCTTGTGGTAGCCGGTCTTTCTCTTGTACTTGTAAACGATGACCTTTTTGCCTTTGCCGTTCTCGACTACTGTCGCGCTGACACTGGCATCCTTGACATCGCTGCCGACCTTGAGCTCATCAGCCTTGACTGCAAGGACATCGTCAAATGTGACGGCCTCCCCTGCCTCAACGCCCAGCTTCTCCACATAGATGATGTCGCCTTCTTCTACTTTGTACTGTTTACCACCTGTTGCAATAATTGCGTACACAATGGCACCTCCTGAATAAATTACTCGCCAGATGCGGTGATGCCTTTTAGACATACTTCTACCCCTCTGTGCGGCATGCGAAGGTATTATACCCTTTTTATCCGTTACCGTCAAGTTTTTTTTCTTTTTTCGATTAGTAGGGATAAATACAGATCTTCGCCCCCGTTTCACAAAGCAGAAGAAGCCTTATCATATCAGAGCGGCTCACCGCGACACAGCCAAGGGTGTAGCCGGCATTACCTTTAACATGGAGGAAAAAGGCGGAGCCTTTTCCATAGATATTCTCTTTGTTGTAGTCAAAGAACATGCCATATTCATAGCATTGGGAATATTCGATCAGATGCTCCCCTTCGCAATCGTGAGGATATTCCCGAATGTCAATCAGTCTATTGTAATACTGCCGGTCGCCGCACCAGTAGAGATACTGATTGACACGGACATAGGGCATCCTGGTGCCTGGATTAGGTGAAATTCCAAACCCGGAGGTCAGATTATACACCCCTTGGGGTGTGACGGCGCTTCCCTCTCTGGCTGTGCCAATCCCTAACTGTCCTACCTCGCCACTACAGGAAAAGGCTTTTGTCCAGGAGCTTCCCTTTTTGGTATAAAGCTCTACTATTGCACTGCTCCCACCCGTATACCGGACAAAAACCAGCTGCTTGGTTTTGGGGTCTGACCTGTACTGGTAAAGCAGCCTGTCCCAGGTTGTGGATTTGACAGTGACATAACACCTTAAGGTGACTCCTCTCACCTTGGCGAACAGAATGGCAGTCCCATCCCTTCTGGCTGTGACGCCGCCGTTTGCCGTAACACTGACAATATCGGGATCTGAACTGGACCAGACAGGCTGGGCAGAAGTTCCTCTCACAGAAAGTATGACCTGTCCGCCGATACTAAGACTCAAACTTGACCTGCTCAGACTGATCTGTTCTACCTTAATCCGGCAGTCCCGGTAGGTGCCCATGCAATAGGCCCTGATCACAGCTATACCCGGACTTTTGCTGGTGATCTTTCCAGCGACATCTACGGAAACAACATCCGGAGCCGAACTGCGCCAGACCACTTTAGATTTTATATTAGAAAACATCGCCTGCAAGGCAAGGCTTCGATTATTGAGCATCACGAGAGCTGTCCGGTTCAGGGTAAAGCTGCCCACTCTGACCCGGCAGACAAGATGGGTGCTACCGACCAAAGCCATAATATAAGTATTTCCCTTTGAGACACCTGTGACAATTCCAGTGGAAGAAACCTTGGCAATAGCGGTATTCATGCTGGCAAAGCGTACTCTTTCACTCCCGGCTCCCTGGACGGATAGCGAGAAGCTTCCCTTTTCCGGTATCTGGGCAAAGTAGTGATTGAGAACAGGTTCAGCGTGGACTGTCGAGGTCCTGCCCCAGAACAGGATCAACAGCATGGCTGATAATAACAATGGAAAAGTAATTCGTTTCATCAAATTCCTCCCTATTCCGCAATAAACATCGCAGTAACGACTCAGTATTGAGGCACTGTAATTAAATAACTTAGCCATATGACGCAGTATTCGTGAGCATATGCAAGGCGGAGGAAGGCGGCGATGCGGGCATCGCCAACTGACGACAACGCGGCAGATGCTTGCGAAGACAAGTCAGAGGGCGGAGGAAT
>JAFWGA010000037.1 GCA_017515325.1 Blautia sp. | reverse complement strand
CAGCAGGACCACCAGGAGGAATATGCCCAAGCGGGCTCCGGTACCGGTTTTGGCCTGATGACGGGGGAAGCTTCGGCACATGGCATCAGGCCGGCGAGACCATGGTAGATCCGGATCAGTAATTTGGTATGACAGAGCCTCTCGCAAATAGCGTTGATCTCTCTCATGATACCGCCGGATACTTTGTAGATTTCTTCCTCTGCGTCGCTGGTAAACAGCTCCTGGCTGCATCCCGCATATGAAAGATGGGCTGCTATATATCCCCGGACTTCAGAAGCTTCCAACCTTTCGATGAGGATCTTCATGTATATGCGCTGCCTGATCGCCGCATAGGTCTGTAACCTCAGCTTTTGATCCCACAGTTCTCTTTGGCCGACAAGTATCAGCGACATGGGACTCTCTGAATCAAAGTTGCAGTTCAGCAGAAAGCGGAACTCCTCAAGCGTCTCCTTGTCAAGCAGGTGCGCCTCGTCCAGTATGCAGACCACGCTCCGACCTTGGGTATGGTTGACGTTTTCTATTTCCCGTTGAAGGATCCGTTTTGAATCTCCCCGGTTAATCTTCGCCTCGAGCCCCATCTGGTCAAGAAGCCCCGCATAAAGCCACCGGGGCGTCAGCTTCGAGTCAGAAAGGTAGAGGGGAAGATACTTCTCTTTCGGAAGTGTATCAACAAACAGGCGCATAAGCGTTGATTTTCCGCAGCCCGGATCCGCTATCACTACCGAAAAACGCTTATTGTCCACTGTATATTTCAGCCTCCCGATTGCCTCATCTATTCTCCTGGACCTGTACAGCCTGTTGGCTGGTATGTTGCGTACAAACGGGGTGTTCTTCATCTCAAAAAACTGCTCATACATGGTTCACTCACCTGCCTTTCCATAATCGGCAAATGAGAGGGCCTGCGCTGCCTGCCTGTGACTTTCCTTATACCTCTTTTCCAGCGCGTCCAGAAACCTTGACGTCTCGGGCAGTTCATTTGTCATCCCCAAAGGACGCTCCGGGTTCTTATCGGCGAATGCCCCTATCTTTACCGGATGTGCCTGGATGGCATCCATCTTTCCGTACCGTACAGTAATTGTCCCTGTATTCAGCGGATCATACGCAATCTCCACTTTCATCCCGGCAAGCGCCGCGCTGGCCTCGTACTTCCTGCCGCCAAAATCAAAACATCCGGATTTGTCTATCTGGCGCTCCTCATGATGCGTAAATGCCTCAGAGACCGTCTTTACATCCAGAAATTTCTGGCAGCGCTCATCCCGCATCCATTCCTGTTCCGGGGTTATACCCTGCGACGGTACTTCTACATCCATGGACTCGTAGTATTCCCTGATCCCGGAATGGGGCTTCTTTTGGTAATCCTGTTCCAGAAAAATCTTCCACTTCTCATTCAGTTCTGAAACACTGTGTACATGTGCCGCCTGTATCTCTGCAATGAACCGGTCTACCGATTTGTGATATACCTCGATTTTTCCCTTTGCCTGACAGGCATATGGCTTCGCATGCAGGATTCGGATCCCCAGCCTCGCACAGCTTTCTTCCAGTTGACGGGAGATATACTGCTTTCCGTTATCGAGGTACGCGCAGTCCCACGTTCCGACCTTGAGTACGGCCTTGTGAAAGGTGTCCTCGACAACCTCAGCCCGCTGGTTGTCGTAGAATTCTGCCTGTACAATCATTCTCGAATGATCGTCTATAAGGGATGACAGATAGGTTTTGATCAGCCTGCCTTCTTTATTCCGGATAACAGGCCCATATTTGATGTCCCCCTGAAGCAGCTCCAGCCGGTGTGCCCTGCAGAAACGTCTTGACGTATTCTCCCTTGCCTCCGTATACCGCTTCATCTGTTTTACGCCAAGTCCCGCATTGTACAGGTATCTCTGTAATGTAGAAGCCTTGATGACTCCTGGCGGTGCCCAACCCTCCGTCTCGAGGATCAGTATGATCTGTCTTACGCTCCGCCTGGGCACCTCTCGCTTTAGCTGTATAGCCTCTCCTACGATCTCTTCCCAATTATCCGGCAACTTCTGTGACCTTCTTTTTTGCCTGTTCTGAGGAATAAGCCCCTCAAAATGGTTATCACGGTATCTGGCTTCATACCTGTATAGTGTTCGTTTTGATATTCCCTCCCGTTTGGCGATATCTTCCCGTAACTGGCGCCGTTTGGCTTCGTCGATATTCGGATCCATGATCTGCGATACCATCGTATATCTCTTTAGTGCCTGTTCGTTCTGCCACTTCCGTATTTCTTTGCTTTCCATTGTAGATGACCTCCATTTTCGTATTGGAAGCATCTTACATGATTTTTTTCGTGTCAGCAAAACAAAGTCGGGGGGATCTATTCTACGGATCCGGCATCATTCCGGCTCCGCCCGCTTCTGTCATAACCCTGATTACGAATGTCAGCCATCCGCTTGGGGCAAATCTTTTTATTCCTTTGAGCAATGACTCCGTGGATCCCAGGAACTCATCTGAAAGATCCAAAACCCTGTGCGCCGCTGAACGTAAACCGCCTTCCGCGTTCTTTATAAGCTGCGCAGCCCACTTCCGCCACCTTCCCATGGTAGCTTCGCAGGGATATGTCTCGTATTCCAGTTCTTCTTCCTCCGTGAACTGATACTCGTCATCCACTACCTTCTCTATGACCTCTGCACTATAATGCTTATATGGAACCTGGTCATCTGGTAACAACCTGTGCGACTCTCCACACTCCACGCATACTCTGCGCTCTATATAGCGTATGCGTTTGTGCCCTCCCACCGCCTTCTTCCCTCTCTTCACCCACTCCTTGTTTACAAGCCTTCCTCCGCAGTGTGGGCAACCCGGGTTCTCATTGCTCCTTACAAAAAAGCCTCTTTTTCCTCATTGTATTCATCCCAGAAATCTGATATCATTATGGGCATGGTAATATACCATAGATCCCGGAGATGCCGCCCTGGCCAAGGAAGGTCTCCGGGATCTTCCTTTCTTCAGCATAGAATGACATCATATCAGTTTATTCTGTGACAATCAATGAGATTGATTTCGGGTCAAATCAGACTGGTAGCAACATCAATGTATTCGAAACGGCCTTAGCCATATGAATGTGTTATTTCATTCCCGCAGTTTTTGACTGAAATTCAGCCGGAGAAAGGCCAGCTCTTTTTGCTGCGTCAGCGATAGTCAGAATCCCGTCTCTCACCAGACCTGACAATGCTTCCAGAAACCCTTCCTGCCTTCCCTCCTGTCTTCCTTCCTGTCTTCCTTGATTCCTGGATTCCTTTCTCATCTCATCAATTGCAGTACACATATCGACCAGCCCCCCCTTCGTTTCGAACTTCAATTGCGATCCGGTTACCACATTGATCAGGTTAGCACTATCCACATCCAAATTTCGGAAGCGGTCTCCTTCATGAGTAACCTCATATAGTTTTTCCTTATTCCCTGAATATTTGATAAACTGGAGAACCTTACCAAAATCAGTTGTAAATTTCAGGAATTCTTCGTCTTCCATCTGCGCCGGGGCTATCAGGTGAATGCGGTAGTCCGGGACAAACCGGAGCAGCTGTATATTTTTTGTGCTTATCATCTCATGAATGCTCATCGGTCCATCCCATTCGGATGCTCCCAGATAGATGACAAGTGTAATCACAGGCATCAGTTTGTCTTCTTTTCGGAAACCAGATAAGAATTCCGCACCTGTCAACCTGATTTTTTCCTTCTTCTCATTCTGGCTGCGGTAAGATTTCTTTGCCGCTTCTACCTGTTTTGCATAGTGCATGGAGTCATACAGCATATCTTTCACAGGCATTGCATAATGCACCTTCGCCTGGATTTCACCACCCAAAACAGCATAGATAGCCTCTCCGTCTGTCATAGCCTGCCAAAGCCTGAGGACGTCCCTGTATTTCTGTTCCGGTTCCCTTGCTTCATTCCCATACGGAATTACAATCTCAGCGGTATCCAGTGGTGACAGGGCGTCAGGCTCAATGACAGGCTCCCCATCATAAATCAGGTAATTGAAAGCATCTGCAAAATGGGCATTATCACTCATGTACTTTTTGCTTTCGGTATCAATATCACCCATATGCATCACTCCTCTCCTATCATGTATAAAAACAACGGAATCAGGCTCTCTTGACTTTATAAT
>JAFWGA010000036.1 GCA_017515325.1 Blautia sp. | reverse complement strand
TTTCGCGCTTCGCGGTCTCGCCTGTCGGCTCGGTCGTTGCTAAACGCCTGCCACTGGCAGGCAGCAACCCACAATCCTCCCCGATATTCGCAATCCGTGGGACCCCTGCCCCACTACTTGCTCATATCGGGGGCAGTCATAAAGTCATTCCTCCACCGGCAAGCAAGCTTGCCGTGTCGGATGACTTTTGACTGCTGAATCGTATATTGCACTGGAATCATTCCATGGAAAATGATAAGATCTTTTCATGCAATGACACAAAATATAAGAAAGGTTTTATCTGAAGCAATAACAACAGGCTCTTTATGGAAAGCTGAAGGTTTACTTAAACGATGACTCTGATGATATATCCGATATTGCTGCTGATAGTTACTTTCTATGGGGCGGAATGGAAACGCCCGGATTTATATGTACAGAGCAGGATGATCAGGGCAGCTGCCTGTATGGGTATACTGCTGCATCATCTTACGCAGAAGGTCACAGGATACGGTACGATTGACAAAGGGCCGGTAACTGTGTTTAATTACCTGGGCATACTCTTTACTGCGCTCTTCTTTTTCTTTTCGGGATATGGACTGGTCACAAGCGTTTACACAAAACCCGATTATCTTAAAACCTTCCTGATCCGGAGGCTGCCTTCCATACTGATTCCGTTTTGGGTCATCAATCTTCTGGAAATCCTGCTGAACAGATTTGTTTACGGAACCAAAGACAGCCTTTCCGAAATACTTAAAGATCTTTTCGGGATAACGCTTATCAACAGCAACGGTTGGTTTATTGTTGAAATAGTCATTCTTTATCTCTTGTTCTTTCTTTCATTCAGCCTGATCAGGAAGAAGGACGCAGCGCTTTTACTGATGTGTGTCTTTACTTTACTGTTGATACATTATGGTTTTCATAAAGGGCACGATCCGGTTGGAAACCAGGCGCATTGGTTCAGGGGAGAATGGTGGTACAATTCCACCGTTACCTTTGCTTTCGGAATGCTGGCTGCACGTTTAAAAAAAGCTTCCAGGTTTTTGGACCGGCATTATCACGCTGTGGTTGCCGCTGCCTGTGTTCTTTTTTCTGCTGCACTATATGCGTCGATTTATACAGTAAGGCATCTGGGTTACTACAGCGAAACCATGTCATTCGGAAGACATAAAGCAGCAGTGACTTTTGCGTCGCAAATGGCTGTGTGCATCGTTTTCACCTTTCTTGTCTTGCTTGCGAGCATGCGCATCAGTATAGGAAATCAGGCGCTTCGATCTATGAGTGGTATCAGCCTTGAATTTCTTCTCATTCACGGGTATCTGGTAAATCGAGTTTTCGACAGAATGAAAATGAACGATACTGCCCGGTTTGCCTTGGTTGCTGCAGCCAGCATGATCTGTTCGGCCGCTGTGGCTGTTGTGACCCGATGGCTTGTAAAAAAATCGATTTCTCTTCTGGCGTCGATTGATATTACTGCCCGTAAGCCGATCTTTGAAAAAAGCAGAGCCAAACGTAAAAAAGCTATTCTGGCTGCAGCAGCTTTTGTGGCAGGCTTTGCCGTCATGACTCTGATTCGCCTGGGAATGCCGTATGTGTTTGCGGGAAAGGAATATGCCGAAGAATGTGAAGCGATCCGCAGCGCCGGAATTGGAGATGTGGTTCTATGGGGACGGTTTGAAACGAATCCTTCCAGACTGGGCAAAGAACGGCTGAGCTGGATCTTGATCAGACGGGATGGAGACAAGGTGTGTCTGCTGTCAAAGGAAGGGGTTGCGGGGAGTTATTATCATCAGAAGCATGAAGCTGTGTCCTGGGAAAAATGTGATCTTCGTGCCTTTATCAATTCCGATACATTCACCGATATGTTCAGCAGATATGAAAAAAACAGCATTATGCCCAGGGATGGAGATCTGATCACACTTCTTACTGTGACTGAAGCACAGGAAGCATTCTTCACGGAGAAGGAAAGAGAGCTTGAGATTACTGCAGCCGCAAGGGCAAAGGGTACAAACATCAACCGCATGAGTAAGGCAAACAACTGGGACATGAAAGGATATCGTTCGTCCTGGTGGTGGTTAAAAGAAGAGAATGACAGAGAGAGCATATTTGCTCCGATCGTGACAGAGGACGGCAAGATCGTGACAGATAAAAAACCCGTAAACAAACCAAACGGTGCTGTTCGCCTGGTTATATGGGTGAACAGCACCGCTGACATGGGAGTCTGACCCTATCAAGCTGCCTTCTGTTTACTACTGTGATTTCACTGATACCGATCACTATTGCCGAAAGCCTGAACAGCACAATTCAGGGAAACATGACATGAACGCCCTCTTGGATTTATCCAATGGAACTGCTGCAAACAGGAACCCGGCACGGACGACGATGTTTACATATGCGATGCCATCGCCTTACTGCATTGGTTGATAAAGGCTATTACCACCAGCTTTCTGAGGTCATCGGCATCTCGGATAGGTTCAGCTGGGCCCTCGACAAAAGCAAGGTCAAGAAAAAACCCTGCGATGTCCCCCTGATGATCTGCGCAAACACGCTGATCTGCAGAAATGTCAGGGCACAGTCCGAATCTGCACATGCTCCATTCCCAGTTCCTTCATATGTCTCTCCATATCAAGAGCGTATCGTTCTGTCTTAACTCCGATGTTAAAGGATATGTAGAATTGGCCACCAATTTCCATCATATATACCAGAATATCTTTTTCAGGCATAACACGAAAGCTTTCCATATGAATTCTGCTCCCATAATCTCCGGCTGCAAGAGTTCCCAGGAAAGAAACACCTGCAGAAAGGGCATTCTGGCTCTTTTCATTTCGACTGATGACCTGATCCAGCATATCCACGCTGATTGCCTTCTGGAACCCTTCAATAATGCCGCGATATAAACCACACATATAATGGATGGATTCCGTGCCGGAAGTCTGCTTCAGGTGCGTCCGAAAATCCCGGTTGAAGCTCATGGAATCCTGATCCGACAGCATCTTTGGGTCCGCTCGATAGATCATATGAACAATCTGATGCAAAAGGGAGTTCCTGTTTCCCATAGCAGACCTTACACTGATCGGCACCAGGATGGATAATGGAAGCTCGTTCCCGAGGTTCTCCCTTTCCAGTGACTGGCATACAAGCTGTACCAAAACAGAACTCGGACTTCCACCTACAGATCTCGCAATGGTCATAAACTCATCAGAGGGAACCTGAAGCAGGAAATCACCACCGGCAGGCAAGCTTGCCGTGGGAACAGACTTTTTGCACTGGAATCATAGATTGACGATCATGCCCGTCCCCCATGCGAAGGCTATCGTGAATAATAAGTAGATGATGAATTGCCTCCAGCCCAGCACGATCTTCATCGCACCGAGGTTGGTGATCTTGGTCGCGGGGCCGGTGATCATGAACGCTGCAGCGCTGCCCATGCTCATGCCGTCCACCAGCCATTGCTGAAGCAAGGGTATCGTTCCGCCGCCGCACATATACAGGGGTACACCAATGGTGGCTGCCATCAATACGCCGAAGCCCTCGTTATTTCCGAACAGTCCGCTGACAAAATCGCTCGGGACGTGGATCTGATACAGCGCTGTCAACAGGATGCCCAATGCGAACATGGGGCCTGTGGCCCTGATATTGCGCCAGACGTTCTTCAAATAACGCTTAAGAGGGTTCGGATCGGTGTCCCGGTTCGCGTTTTCATGAAAGCCGGTGAAGTCGAAAAAAGACTTGCCTTTTCCGCTGTAGAACAGGCGGATCAGCCACCCGGCAACACAACCGCAGAAGGTGCAGCTGACACAGCGGATAACCACCGCTGTCCTTCCCAGTGCACCACTGTAAAAGATCAGCTGCGGATTGAGCAGTATGCTGGACATCATGAACGCCGCCAGGTAATCGTCCTTCACGTTTTGCTCTGAGAAGCTTGCCGCAATCGGGATCGTGCCATACATGCACAGCGGGGAGGCAACGCCCAGCAGGCTCGCAGGGATCACTCCCAGCCAGCCCATTCTGCGCTGACCGATCCTGACAAAAACGTCGTGGATATATCGCTTGCCGAACACGGACACTGCGCTGCCAAGCAGGATGCCAAGACACCAGTACGGTGCGATCTGGCGGATCTGGATGTCCAGGTAGTACCAAAGAAAGATTGCCTCACGGCTCAGCCATTCCATCATCGATTATCACCAGTTTATAATTGCGGCTGCCCAGCCCGACGGCTTCGGCAGCATCCAACGTGTGAAGGCCATTGCGGCTCTCAATACGGGCAACGAGGCTTCCACTGTCCGGCATCGCATACACCAGGTCGATCCCGGCCTGGTCGATGGCCAACGGGTCGGTGGAAGCGAGGATTCCGATGTCGTGCATATCCGGCTCGCCTGGGTTGCCGTCGCAGTCACAGTCCACGGACAGACGGTTCAGCACGCTGATGTATACGATATTGTCGCCCATCGTGCTGTCGACCGCTTTAGCTGCATCCGCCATGGCTTCCAGAAAGGCATCCCGTTCTCCGCCCCAGATATTGGTGAAGCTGGTGCCGCCGGAGTGAATCCACCCCTTGCCTTTGGCCGAGCCAAAGCCGATTGAAATGTTTTTAATGGCTCCGCCAAAGCCTGCCATGGTGTGCCCCTTGAAGTGGGAGAGCACCAGGAAAGAATCATAGTTGGCAAAATGGCTGCCGACATAATCCACTGAGAGGCGGTTCCCACCTTCAACGGGAAGCTCCATACTGTCCTCGGCGTCCAGAATATCCACCTCAGCGATGTCGGTAAAGCCATGGTCCTTCGCCAGCTGCATATGCATAGCGGTAGAGGCACGGCTGCCGCCGTATGCGGTGTTGCACTCCACGATGGTGCCTTTCAGCATCTGCACCAAATCGCCGATCAGCGAAGGCCGCAGGTAGTTGCTTTTCTCACTCTCTCCGGTGGACAGCTTGACGCCCACCTTGCCGGGCAGTTCCACATCCAATGCCTGATAGACCCTGATCAGGCTTTCGGGTGTGATGTCACGGATAAAATACACCGTGGCAGGTGCAGCTTCATCCTGATGGGACAGCGCCAACAGGTCGACCACCACGCCGCCGTTCGTTGTCAGATCCGCCGCCAGCGCAGACGCCGCACACAGCATCATACAGACGAGCAATGAAACGATTGCCAATACAGTATACAGGGACCTTTTTCTCTTCATCCTCAACACACCTGCTTTCTTACTGTGCATGTCCTCATAATAGCTATGGTAACAATCTTGATTGTAAAGCTTGACAGTGCCAAAATCAATATGTTTCTAAGATGTACCACCTTGCTGCTGTATATGTTCATCTCGTACAAAGAACCTTGGCGATGGTTTTATCATTCGGATCGCCAAGTATTTTGATGTTTCGACAGATTTCCAACTTTGGTAAACGGATATTAAGGATGACCAGGCTGTTGATCTCAGCCAAATGTCTGCAGAGGACCTGACAGTATATCAGGAAGTTCCTCTTCCTTACATATCCCAGTCAAAGAAAGCGAAGCTTTTTAAACCCTCATCACAAAAAAAGCAAAAAAATAAGACCCAGAAGATTTAACTCTTCTGAGCCTTATGATCTGACTCTTTGAACCGGATTCAGCTGATATGGATCATGATGCCTTATCAAGCATGTCATGGATATATGTCCGCAGACCGTCCTCCGTATCTATGCCATATTTCTGGTTTATCAGGATATAATACTTCATAATCCTCTCTTTCGTCAGAAGCTCATTGGAAGGAATGCTGTCACCATATCCTTTCCTCGCTTCCATCCACGTATCCTCATTGTGCGTGATCTTCTCCAATACCTTTCCTCCATACATCCCAAATGTATTCACAACAAGGTCTATCACACGCTTCTCGTCATCCGTCAGGGCATCCTCTGTTCCTTCCAGAAGTGCGAACCGAGCATCATCGATCGGATTATATTTGAAATCCCGGAACAGCTCATATACCTCCGGATAGACCGGACCGTGTACCCACGCCCTGCAGTCCTCTTCAAAGATAGGTCTTCCATACAATGCCAAATTCACGCCCTGGATAAAGTAAAGCAGCTTCTGAAGCATAAGAGGCGTCACCTCTTCCAGCTTTTCAAAGATATATGCAATCACCCGGAGCATCTTATCTGATACGGAAAACAGGCTCTCTATGCTTTCTGCTGCGGCAAAAGCCTTTCTGTATGCCGCATCCGTCAGCTTCTCACGGTTTTCCATAAGCTTCTGCTTCATGTATGTCGGCGATGAAAGCGCTGCTTTCATGATATCGGAATACTCTTTGGAAGGCACCTGTCCTTCCAGATATCTCGGAATCGTCACCTCTCCGAACCCAAGCGCCAGAGACAACGGAGCCTTTCCGATCTTATAGATCTTCATCAACCTTTCGATATCATCAATCGATACAAGTCCCTCTGCTGCCCTATATTGCTCATCGACTTCCTGAACATTCTTATCAATAAGACCCGGAATGCTCATTTCCTCACCGCACTCCGCGCAGACAGCCACGGTGATTGCAAATGTGTATTCCTTATCCCTTATATTCTTTACGATGTCCTTCTTCTGCAAAAGGTACTCGGTCTCTTTCCTGCACTCTATGCAGAAATCTCTTCTTCCCTTCTCTGTCATAATGGTCACCTCCGATTTTCCTCCTGATTATCTGAAATAGTATGTAAGCGGATGTTTCTGTTCATGGAACGAAATAACGATCACAAAACAGTTCTCCAGCTTGTTGAACTTGATATACAGAGATACTGTTTTTTCTTCTGTCCCATTCCTCTCCAAAAGGGTTACGTCTTTGCCGAATACATACAGCTTCTCGTGTTCATATCCCCTATGCTCATTCTGCAGGATTTCCGAAAAATCCATTGCAGTCAGGCTTAATATGATTTCTTTTGCTTTCGCCTCGTCAATAACATAATCCAGAAACAGATTGATGTTATCCTGACGCTTGGCGTTCCGGTCAAGCCGGTAGTTATCCTTTTCAACAGCTTCCTTCACCTCGGAAAGATACTGCTCTATGTCTTTCTGATCTATGTTCAATACTTTATCCTCCGCAGAGTGTATGATTGGTTTTTTAATTTATTCAATCATCAGTATAACTCCATGATTGCTTTTTGTCAATATCCTATCATTAAAAGGCGGCAGGAAAATTTCCCGCCGTCGTATGTCACCGTATTCAGTTGGAATTATCCGCTCCGGCCTTATACGGCTTTCCTGCACATCTCGGTCAGCTGCTTCTTGATCCTGCGGAGCTTCTTGGATACCGTGTTCTGCGACACGCCCTTCATCTCCGCGATTTCTTCCTGTGAATAGCCCTCCGTGTAATACAGGCGATACAGATCCTGATCTTCCTCCGGCAGCACGGACAGCTTCTCATAAAGAAGTTCCTTCTGCGGATCAGGCTCTTCCGCCGTCATCTCCGCAAGCTGCTTCGCGTAAACACTGGTGTCCGGATTCTACGTCATCATCAGCCCGTCCATAGACAGATTCCAGTTCTTCTCCGGCTCTTCGCCCGGATGCAGTACCTTCCACTCTTCCAGGGCTTTCTTTTGCCAAGCTTCGATTTGCGGCCTGCTGTTCTTGATGTTGTTGTAGACCTCCGCGTCATCGAAAGAATGAAGCGACTTGATCCAGACCTCTGCCTCGCTCCCCTCCGCGATAACGGATACCGTCCCGTCATTGAACCTGTACACATAGTTGTCTCTCTCACTTGTCGGTGTTTTTCTGAATAACATCTTTTGCCTCCGTTTCTGACCCGGAGGCAGTGAGACAAGACACCGACAGGCTTATCCCCCGACGTACCAATGATGCAAAAAGAGCGCAGTAAACCACAGGTACATACACATCGCTTTCCGCCGCTGCCGTCTCGGCAACTGTCTGGAATGTAATCTCGCACATTATTTGAGCCAAATCAGCGATTTTCATGCAGATTATTTGAGCCAGCAAGGTAGCCGTCGCTGGATCAAATAGTGTACGGTCAGTATCGTCCTTGATAGCACTTTTTTCCAACTGATCCCCTTGTCAACGTAATTACCTGGCGTGACACGCCAGGTCAACAAGAGAAATAGATGAACCAAATGCTGGTTCATAAATAGCGATTTTTGGTTCAAATAATCCGCTGGATTACATTATCGGCTGAAAATAAAATAAGCTGCTGATACGTAATCTTTTCTTACGCATCAACAGCTTTGTTATGATCCCGATATACTATTTTGGTCTTATGAAGGGTTTTTCTCCGCTTCTTCGGCATCCCTGATCTGATAATAGTCGTCCATATTTACTGAGACTTTTATCGTATCATCGGGTTTTCGTCTGCCCAAGAGACACACAGTCTCGACGTGCGGAGTCTGGCAAAACTGATCCACGGCACAGGCTCTTTCCAGTCTGTAGCCTGCCCCAAAAAAGGCGGGCAGATCCCGGACAAGGCTGCTGGCTTTGCAGGAGATATAAATGATATAGTCCACTTGATAGGACAATATCTTAGGCAAGGCTTTGGGATGTATGCCGTCCCTTGGAGGATCCAGGACAATGATGTCCGGTTTTTCGACCAGATCATCGAGTATCTTAAGGACATCCCCTGCGATAAAATGACAATTCGACAGGTTATTCAGGAGGGTGTTCTCTCTGGCAGCCTCAACCGCCTCCTCCACCAGCTCCACGCCGACAGCCTCCCTTGCCACACTGCTGGCCAGAAGCTGTGTTATGGTTCCTGTTCCGCTGTAGAGATCATAGACCAAAGGAGCTTTCTTATTGTCCCTTATTATGTACTGATTGGCATATTCCAACACCCTTCTGTACAGCAGCTCTGCTGCCAGGGAATTCGGTTGAAAAAAGGAAAAGCTGGTGATCTTAAATGTCAGTCCCATTAATCTCTCATAGAACCAGTCTCTGCCCCAGAGAAGCTCTGTGCGGTCACTTTGGACAACATCCGCCAGGCTGTCGTTGATCAGATGAAGGATTCCTACGATCCTTCCCTCCAGCTTTAGCGCAAGCAGCTTCTGTACCAAAGGCGTCAGGTCCAGATCGGCCTGACTGCTGGTGACCAGGTGGATGAGGATCTCCCCCATAGCGGCAGAACATCGGACCAGCAGATGGCGAAAATACCCCTGATGATTTCCCTTATGAAAATGGGGAAGTCCGGTTTCTCTGCAAAAGGACAATACACAGGCTAAAACAGTATCAAGATCCCGGTGAACCAGGGCACAATCCCCTGTTTCCAGGACGTCATAGGTGCTTCCCTTCCTGTGCAGGCCAAGGGTCAGAGGTCCATCCTTCACTTCATTGCCAAAGGAAAATTCCATCTTGTTCCGATAGCCAAATTCCTCCGGGCTGCCCAGAATACCGTCCCAGATAAAGGTCCTTTGATCGTCAGGAAAAGCACTTTGGTCCTGCCTGACTGCATCGGTCAAAAGGGAACGGATCTGTTCTTCCTTCATCCTCAGCTGGCTTTCATAGTCCATGGTCTGATAAGTGCAGCCACCGCAGGCGGGAAAAGCGCTGCAGACCGGCTTTCTTGTCTCCAGAGGGGAAGCTTCAAGAACCTCCAGCAGTCTTGCCTCTGCCTTGTTGGACCTTTTTTTCTGGATCTGGACTCTGACCTTCTGTCCGGGAATCCCGTTTTTTACCTGCACAATCCCCTCATCCAGGCAAATGATGCCGCGATTTGGATAATCTATATGATCGATGACCCCATCATAGATCTCTCCCTTTTTCATGCCTCTCTCCTTTATCCGGTTTGGAGCCGGGATCCTTTTTACAAAGAATTTCAGCCGGGTCATAGAGTGCATCCGGTGCGGTAAATAAGTCTGACTGAAAGACTATAGTTGCTAGGATATCTTATGCGCCTTCGCGTATTCCTTCTGAAAGCTCTCCTCGAAATCCTCATTGAAGTCTTCTTCAAAATCGTCCAGATAGTCCGGGCTGAAGAAACGATACAGGCCGTAAACGACGCCAGCGACTACAGCAATAATGCCGATCAGCTTCAAAAGCCGTGAAAAGAACCCCCTTTTTTTCTTTTTTCCACTTTTTAACAAATACAGGATCTCATCCAGTTTTTCTTCTGTTGTTTTCAAAAGGCTCCTCCTCCCTGAAATCATTTTTCAGATGCCCGACTTCCTCGTGCCTTACGAGACGCCATACTTTGTCTCCTTTATCATTCATTACTCTATCTTCGACAAAAATACAATCTCACTCTCATCTCCGTCCGTAACCATCAGGTGAATATCCCGGATCAGCTGTCCTACGATATCTGTTGCCTGATAAAGATATTTATCCGCCAGCCAGACATTTCCTTCCTTCACTGCCTTAAAATCGGCAAACAGCTCACTCTTAGCCAGCAGTTCTTCTATGGAACGGATGGGATTCTGTATCGTAGCGTTGTATATCAGATAATCGGCATTCAGGGCATTGGCGTAGAATTCCTCCATAGTGATATCAATGGAGGTGCGCCTGGTCTCCTCATCGTTAAGGATGGGAAGATCAGCCAGCACATAGTGTGCCCCTGCCAGCTCAATCATCTGAGGAATATAATCACTTGCCTTTCTGACAACGACAGAATTCGAGGTGTTGACAGCAAAAAATGCCACTGTCTTACCGGTATTTTCAAAGCCCTCCAGCTCCTTCATGATGGCTGCCTGGGTTTCGAAGAAAGCCTCGGCGGCTTCCTCCCTGCCCAGAAGTGCTCCGTATACCTTTACCCATTCGGTTCTTCCCAAGGGATGCTCCTCATAGCTGGAGCGGTCGATAAAGACCGGAATCCCCAAGTCCTCCAGCATTTCCTTGGTCTTCGGTGAATGCAGGATCATGGTGGATTCGATGGCCAGATCACAGTTCTTTGCCAACATCAGTTCAAAATCCGGTTCACTGTATTTCCCGGCAAAGACAATCCGGCCTTCCTCCATCGCTTCTTTTGCCGCTTCCACATACCAGCCGTCGGAACGGATGCTGGAAAGAGTGATAACATCAAGGCTGTCCATGGCGTCAAAGAGAGCCATGGCTGATGTGGCTGCCAGATAGATATTTTTGGGGGAACGAATGACAGTCATATCTTCCTCAATCCCTTCCGGAAGGTCTGCTTCCTGCGGAAGGACAAAATACCTGGCACTGTCATATACATCGATCAGCTTATAGCCGCCTTCATAGTAATAAATATCCACTTTATCCGCGAAGGTGAAATCCATCTGCTTTTCCAAAACAAGGTTTCCGATCTTCGGGGCTTCTTTCCCCTGGGATACCGTATCGGCATCCTCCTGATCCTTGTTATCATCGGCAGCCGCCTCTTCCCTGTCATTCTCCGCGGAGGCAGCCTCCTCCTGTCCATCCTTAGCTTTGTCCGCCTCACCGTCAGCTTCCTTCTCATCCTCAAAGCGATAGTAAAGTGGAATCTCTTCCTCATCCACAGGCTCTCCTGCCTCTACATAGATGGTATATTCCACCTCATGAGGAGCGGACATGGCCGTTGTGCAGCCATATATCACATTCTCCTGGGAAAGAGTGACCGGAATATGATAGGCGGAATGCTTCTCGTCCTGATAATATGGGTCGTACTGGGTCTCTCCTATTCTGACATAGACAATCTTTCCGCTGCTGAAGGTAAGGTCGGCCCAGGCTGACTGACCGGAAAGGGTTACCATGGTGCAGGCAATCTTCATTCTGCCGGAACCGCCTTTCCAGGAAAACCCGGCCGGAAGGTAATACTCCTGTGAGGAATCCGTCTCAACCTGTTCCTGTCCAAACCCAGTTACAGTAGGAATCCCTGCCAGACCAATCAAAAGAATAAGGATCAGCCCTCTCAGCCAGAGATTTGCCGGACTATGATTCTTGTTTTTCATTACAGCTCCTCCTCTATAAACATGTTTCTATATCCGGTAACTACGAAGCGCAAGCGCCTGATCGTTACTATGTCTGACTAAATCCGATCGGATGACGATCCCGAAACATCGCCAACTGAAGGCGCTGAGTGCCGGTGCACGCATTTAGCGCCGGGCGGCTTCGAACGGATTCCGGCTACCGTCATCTGCTGCTGCCATGAGCTCCCTGTAGACCTCCTCTGCCAGGAGCTCATGGCCTTTCCGGGTCAGATGGACGCCATCTGTCGTGATCTGATCCACCCCCTCTGCCTCAGCCGCCTGCTCCAGCTTCTGCCAGAGAGGGAGAAAAAGGGCTTTCTGATTCTTTCCGGCTGCCTCCCGGATCCGCCGGGATATCTCCCGGAGGCAGGGCTGCCAGGTTTTCAGACCGGCCGGCCAAGAGAAGACAAAGGGCTCCATTACAAGAATACGGTCGCAGCCTTCCAGCTCCAGCCTTTTTAAGAGCTGATCGTAAAGAGCAGAGAACTGCTCCTGCATCCGATGGATCTGTGCCTGGGTCCGGTCTGTCGTCATCATCATAGCGACATCGTTAATCCCGACCAAAAGACTGACGGCCAGAAAGGAGCAGTCCTCTGGCCGGGGAGAAATCGGGCTCTGGCACAGCTGCTGGTAAACTCTGGCAAGAGTAAAACCGTCTATCCCACGATTTTGCACATCCCAGAGCGGTTTGGGATTCAGCCGTCGCTCCACAAGGGAGACATAGCCGTCTCCATAGGGAGAATAATAAAAAAGCCTGCCGCAATCTGTAATACTATCGCCCAGGCTGATCCATTTCTTCATTTTTATCGTCCTGCTTTCCTGTTTTCAACCGATACTTCCCTCCGGCTTAATCCGATGACGCCCCGTTACAGCCGCATCATGGCTTCGAACCGGCTCCAGCTCCCTTATTCATACCGGATCCCCATCAGGGTCAAACCATGCGCAGGAGCGGTTGGTCCGGCCGCTTCCCGGTCGCAGGCATCGAGAATTTCCCTCATGCGTTCAGGAGGGTACTGCCCGTTTCCGATCTCAATCAAGGTTCCGGCTATGATACGAACCATATTATAGAGAAAGCCTGTGCCGGAAACCTGGATGGTGATCATATCCCCATCCTTGAAAACCTCTATCCCGGTTATGGTTCTCACGGTGGACCGCACCTGGGCGCCTGCCCCGCAAAAGCTGGCAAAATCATGACGGCCAATGAGGTAGGAGGTAGCCTCCCTCATCTTCTCTACATCCAGGTGATAGTGATAAAAATAGGAGTAGAGCCTCTCTGTGGGAATCGGGAACCTGCGATTGAGGATCCGGTACTGATAGGTTTTTTCCGAATCCGAATAGCGGGGATGAAAATCCGGGTCCACCTCCTCGGAGAGCTGGATCCGGATATCAGGAGGAAGAAACTGGTTCAGGGCATAAGAAACCTTTTCTCCCGGCATTCGCGTGTTGGTATCAAAAACCGCCACATTGCCCAGAGCGTGAACGCCTGAATCGGTACGGCTCGCGCCCATGACCTGAATTTCCTCCCCCATCAGCCGGGAGAGGGTCTCATTCAATATTCCCTGGATGGTGACAGCGTTGGGCTGGATCTGCCAGCCACTGTAATTTGTCCCATCATAGGCTACAACAATTCCGATCCGTTTCATCCGTCTCTTCCTCTTCTATATTCCCACTATCCTGAAGACCGCTCCTATGGCTAAATAGACGGTCAGTATCACGAAAGCAGCGTAATCAATCATTGCATAGCGAAGGGGCTTCATCTGAGTCCTGCCACCTCCCCCGTGATAACACCTGGCCTCCATAGCCATGGCCAGGTCATTGGCCCGACGAAAAGCAGAGATGAAAAGCGGCACCAGCAAGGGGATCATGTTTCTCACCTTTTTGATGATGCCGCCGCTCTCGAAGTCAGCGCCTCGGGCTGTCTGGGCCTTCATGATCTTATCTGTCTCCTCCATCAGGATGGGGATAAAACGAAGGGCAATGGACATCATCATGGCGATCTCATGAACCGGCACATTGATCCGGTTGAGCGGCCTCAGAAGAGACTCCATGGCATTGGTCAGCTGGTTAGGAGTCGTCGTCAGTGTCATGATGGAAGAGCCCGTCACCAGATAAGTCAGACGGATCGCCATACGCCCGGAAAGGGAAAGTCCTTCCCGGCTCACCTTCAGAAACCTCCAGCTCCACACGATCTCTCCGGGCGTCAGGAAGATGTTAAACATTACGGTGATGATCAGAAGCAGCATAATCGCCTTCAGTCCCTTGAAAATCAGACGAGGCGGGATCCGGGACAACCAGATGACAGCCGCGAGAAAAACCGTGGCCACCGCATATCCCGGAAAGGTATGGAAGATAAAAACCGATATGATAAAAGCCAGGGTACCGATCAGCTTGGTTCTCGGATCCAGCCGGTGAAGTACGGAATCCCCTGGATAATACTGACCCAGTGTAATATCCTTAAACATGGCTTCCCCCTTCCTTCAATAAGGGAGAATCAACCTCCCGCAGAGCCTTCAGAATACTCTTTGATGCCTCTGCCACAGTATCCGCCTTCAGATCCACCGGCAAGCCTCGTTTTTTCAGGCCATTCATCAGGTAAGTCACCTGGGGAGCGGCAAGACCCATTTTTTCCAGCTCCTCATAGTGGCTGAAAACCTCATGGGGGGCATCGTCATAGACCACCTCTCCCTGATTCATTACAATCAGACGCCTGGTATACTTGGCGATATCCTCCATGCTGTGGGATACCAGGATGATAGTAATCCCTCTGACACTCTGCAGCTCGGCGATCTGATCCAGGATATTGTCCCTTCCCCTGGGATCCAGTCCTGCCGTCGGCTCATCCAGAATCAGAATCTTGGGATTCATGGCCAGAACCCCCGCAATGGCCGCCCTCTTCTTCTGTCCTCCGGAAAGCTCAAAGGGAGATTTCAGAAAATTTTTCTCTTTAAAACCTACCTGCAGGAGGGCTTTTCTGGCTTCAGGCTCTGCCTCCTCCCGTGTCAAGCCCTGGTTCATAGGACCGAAACAGACATCGGAAAGGACATCGTTCTCAAAGAGCTGGTGCTCCGGATACTGAAAAGCCAGCCCCACCTCCGACCGCAGGGTTCTGCGATTATAATTCTGCCCCCAGATATCCTCCCCATTATAAAGGATGGTTCCCGAGGTCGGCTGGATCAGGGCATTGAAATGTTGAATCAAGGTAGATTTTCCACTGCCTGTATGACCGATGATCCCGATGAACTCATGATCCTCGATCCTGAGATTGATATTCTTCAGGGCATGGATCTCGTAAGCCGTTGCGGGAGCATAGGTAAAAGAAACATCCTTGCATTCTATCGGCATAAGGCTTCCTCCAGTTCTTCTATGGTCAGTATCCCCTGGGGCAGTTTCACCCCCGCCTGACTCAGCTCGTAGGCAAGCTCGGTGACCTGGGGCACATCCAGGCGATAGCTCTTCAGGGTCTCCACCTGGGAAAATACCTCACGGGGACTTCCCTGCATGACGACCTTACCGTTATCCATCACAAATACCTTGTCTGCTTCTATGGCTTCCTCCATATAATGGGTGATCAGGATCACAGTGACCCCCGCCTCACGGTTAAGCTCATGGACCGCATCCAGTACCTCTCTGCGGCCAATGGGGTCCAACATGGCTGTCGGCTCATCCAGGACAATACATTTTGGCCGCATGGCCATCACTCCTGCGATGGCAACCCTCTGCTTCTGGCCTCCGGAGAGACGATTGGGCGAATGGTTCCGGTAGGAAAGCATGCCCACAGCCTTCAGGGAATCATCCACCCGTTTCCAGATCTTCTCCGTGGGGATCCCCATGTTTTCCGGCCCAAAACCAACATCCTCCTCCACCACAGAGGCAATGATCTGATTGTCCGGATTCTGAAAAACCATTCCCGCCTTCTGCCGGATCCTCCAGAGCTTTTCCTCCTTGGATGTATCGATTCCTTCCACCCACATCGTGCCCTCTGTGGGGAGAAGCAGAGCATTCATATGCTTGGCAAGGGTGGATTTTCCGGAACCGTTATGTCCCAGAATGGCAATGAAGTCCCCCTCTTCGATATCCAGGGAGACATCGTCAATGGCCCGCTGTGTGTCCTCCACATTGCCTTCCTCGTCATATTTAAGGTAATCAAACACAAGTCCTAATGCTTTGATGATTCCCATGTCTGTATGCTGCCTCCTGACTTTCATAGAGATGGCGGCCGATTCGGTTTTCTATTTCCATTGCTGCCGCGATTCAATACACCTTATAATTCTGGATAATGATCTGCAGGTTTTCGCGTCCCTGATAGACATTGATCTCTGGATAATAGGTGACAGCAAGACGATCCCTTACATGAATTTCGTCAATGAACTTCTGGGCATCACCGAAATAGACGGCAGAATGGCTGACACCATGGGCATCCCCCAGACGCAGCTTCACTGCATTGTGGTTACGTCCGACGATCCTGGCATCTATCGCGTGGAGATCCTTCTGGGCGAACAAGGGTCTCGGGTTTCCGTTCCCAAAGGGCTCCAGCAAATGAATCTGATTGACCAGCCATTTGGAGATATAGGCAATAGGCATGGCTGCGTCAATGACAATTTTATCCGCCAGATCCGCTGCCGTCAGCCTGCAGTTCTCATTCAGCCTGCGGCGAAGCTCAGGAATATTCTCTTCCTTGATGGTCAGACCTGCTGCCATGGGATGCCCGCCGAACTGTACCAACAGATCCTGGCATTTCCCCAGCTCCTCGCTCATGGCATAGTCCTCTATGGAACGACCGCTTCCCTTGCAGTCCTCCTTCCCTCGGGTAATGATAAAGCAGGGACGGTGAAAAGCCTCTCTGACCCTGCCGGCAATGATACCGGCGATACTCTCCTGGCAATCTTCAAGGAAAAGAACAAGGACACGGTCATTGCGGAAGCTTCCTTCTCTCACCATAGCCAGAGCCTGCTCCTTCCCGGCCTCTGTCAGCTCCTGTCTGGTCTTGTTCAATTCATGAAGCTCCTCTGCCTTTTCCTTTGCCTTGGCCGGATCTTTTTCCTGCAAAAGTTCCAGAGAAAGCCTGGCTGTTTCCAGGCGGCCGCTGGCATTGATACAGGGGCCAAGGACAAAACCGATATGATAAGGGCTAAGCACAGCCTTATCCAGATGATTCACCAGAATCAGCTGCCTGAGTCCCTCGTTCTGTGTCTTGTTCAGAGCTTTCAGCCCCTCCTTCACCAGGATACGATTCTCCCCCGTCAGCTCCATCACATCTCCAATGGTGGCAAAGGCAGCATATTCCAGAAAAGCCATTGCCTTCTCCGGTTCAGCCTCCATTCTCTCATACAAGGCCAGGATCAGCTTAAAGGCGATGACAGCTCCACAGAGATTCTTGTAAGGGTAAGGGCAGCCAGGCTGCTTGGGGTTCAGGATGGCATCGGCAGGAGGAAGCAGGGCTTTCCTTTCCCCCTGACTTTCCTCAAAGGGAATATCATGGTGGTCCGTTACCAGTACCGTCAATCCCTGCGCTTTGGCATAGGAGATCTCATCCCTGGCTGATATCCCATTATCACAGGTCAGGATGGTATCCACCCCCTCCGCTATCGCCTGATCAATCAGATGCTGATGGATACCATAGCCATCCTGGATTCTGTCGGGAATACAAGTGTCCACCTGTGCTCCCAGCTCTTCCAGACCGGTGACCAGAATGTAGGTCGCCATCACTCCATCGATGTCATAATCTCCCAGAACGCGGATCTTTTTCTTTTCCTGAATCTTTTCCCTGAGGATATTCACGCAAAGCTCCATATCCTTCATCTGCCAGACAGAAGGCAGATCCTGCAGCGTCCCATGCAGATAAAGCTGTATCGCTTCATTTCCGACAATATCCCGGTTATGGATCAACCTGGCAACGACCGGATCTATCCCGAATTCAATTCCTGTTTTCTTAAAATCTGATTTTTTTGATGTCACTACCCATTTTTCCATAAAGTGCCTAATCGTTCCCTTTTCTTTTCCCGATAGCAAAGAAGACGGTTTCCACGGATCTCTTTCGCGAGCCTGTGGGAACCGTCCCAGAGTTACGTGTTATATAAATATAGAGGTAATCCTTTTGTCCTATTCGTTCTTTCCTGCCTTGGCTTCTTCCTCAAGCCGTTTTGCTTCCTCTGCGGCAAGACGCTCAGCTACCCTCTTGCGGTTTTTCTTCTTTGCCGGCTGTTCCTGACTGGTGGCGACAGCTGCATCTGCCTTGGCCTTAGGCGCTGCGCTCTTTGCAGTGCCTGTCTGGGCTGCAGGAGCGACCTGCTCCGCCTTGGCCCCCAGACGGGTACGCATCACAAACCAGAGGGCACCGGTAATACACACGGAGGAATAACCGCCGACGATAATACCTACCATCAGGGGCAGGGCAAACTCACGAATGGAGGAAACGCCCATAATAAAGAGGACAAGCACCATAATGAAGGTAGTCAGAGAGGTATAGATACTTCTGGTCAAAGTCTGGGTAATGCTTGACTCGACGGTATCCAGCAGCTGCTTTTCATTCATTCTGGGCCGCAGGTTTTCACGGATACGATCAAAGATTACGATGGTTGCGTTGATGGAATAACCAACGATTGTCAGCATACAGGCGATAAAGGTATTGCCCACAGAGGTACGGGAAACGGCATAGAAAGCCAAAACAACCAGTACGTCATGGATCAGGGCAATAACCGCGCTGCCGGCAAAGCGGATATCCTTAAAGCGGAACCAGATATACAGCAGCATGAAGATCGTTGCCACGATAACGGCAACGACAGCATCCCTTCTCATCTCTCCACTGATGGTGGAGGAAATGCTCTCGGCGGAGATCAAGGATTCATCTACGTCAAAGTTTTCCACCAGTGCCTGATTTAAAGCTTCTCTTTCGTCCAGGCTCAGAGACCGGGTCTTGATGATAACCTGGTTGGAGCCGACTACCTTGGTAATCTGTACGTTGGCATCTCCGGTGATTCCTTCCACGACAGGAGTAACCGTATTGTCGATCTCTCTCATTTCCATGTCTTCATTCATGGTGACATTCGTGGAAGTACCACCTGAGAACTCCAGACTATAATTCAGGATATTTCCGTCCACACCCTTATGGATCAGCATAAACACCGGCCCGGAAAGAATCATAACCAGGGAGACGATAAAGAAGACCTTTCTCTTGGCAAGGAAGTGAATGGTCTTATTGTAGCTTGTGCTTCCATAAAGCTTGGGATCGCGGGCGCCAACTGCATAAACAGCCTTGATCAGAAGCCGGGAAATCACCAACGCCGTAAACATGGACAGAACAATACCCATAGCCAGCGTATAGGCAAAACCCTTAACCGGACCGGAGCCCAGCCACATCAGAACCAGCGCAGCGATCAATGTAGTGATATTGCCGTCAAAGATAGCAGAGAAGGCTTTGGAGAAGCCGCTGCCAATAGCATTGTGGACAGAAAGGCCTGCGCCGATCTCCTCTTTGATACGGGCATAAATAATAACATTGGCATCTACAGCCATACCAATGCCAAGGATAATACCTGCGATACCCGGCAGGGTAAGGGTAATATCAAAGGCGTTCAGAAGAATCAGGATAAGAACCGTGTACAGCACCAGAGAGATGCTGGCGACAAAGCCCGGTACAAGGTAAACAATGATCATCAGCAGCATGACCAGGATGAGGCCGATGAAGCCTGCCTGCAGGCTGGTACGGATGGCGTCCACACCAAGCTGGGCTGCCACGACGCTGGATCTCATCTCTTCCAGCTCCAGGCTAAGGGAACCGATACGGATGAAGGAAGCCAGCTCCTGAGCTTCCTGGGTATCTGACATGCCTGTGATCTGGGCCCGTCCACCCGTGATTGCCTCATTGACACGAGGAGCACTGATAATCTCATTGTCATAAACGATGGCAATCTGCTTGCCGACATTGGCGGTAGTCGCATCACCGAATTTTGTCTTTCCTTCATCGGTGAGAACCAGGTCTACCTGGTAGGAGACGGACTTTGTCGTCTGGTCCTGATAGGCACCGCCTGCCGCATCGGCTACGTCTGTACCGTCCAGCACGACAGAACCGGCTTCCCGGATCTCATCTATGCTGCGGGACAGGGAATAACCGCTCTCCGCAGACGCGTCATAGGCAAAGTTGGCATTCCCTTCGCTGTCCTGCATCTCAATAAAGCACAGGGAGCCGGGCTTGCCCAGATCCTCGAGAATAGCATTGGCATCCGTCACACCGGGGATTTCGACATTGATACGGTTTATCCCTTCCTGGTATACCTGTGCTTCTGTGCTGTATCCCTCGACACGCTTCTGCAGCTTATAGATAGTATCGCTCATATCCTCACTGCTGGGATTGTCGACGACGGTCTGATAGGTGATACTGACACCGCCGGCCAGATCCAGTCCGGTGTGAATATTCTTTGCTGCTCCTGAAGCCTGCGGACCGATACCGACGGCTGCTGTATAGATAAGGAATGCTGTTATGATCGCAGTCAGGATAAGCACTGCGACTCCGGTTCTTTTCTTCATGATACTATCCCTTCTTCATTTCCTGCAGGAGATTTGTTGTCCTGCCATTCTTATTGCCTGTCAGACAGCCGGCGGCCTATGGGAGCCTGCTGTCTTTCTTCAGATACGTCCCTGGTGACTTCACTCACTCAGGGCAGCTTTGATCCGGATCGCGCATTCGATCCTTTTGCGCTGCAGTTGACAGCCGATCTCATAGTTCCCCTTCAGATCCCCTGTAAAATGAAAGGCATTTGCCGCACAGCCACCGCTGCAATAAAAACGGGCAAAGCAATCCTGACAGGAGGGCCTGGTATACACATTCAGGCTGCCAAACTTTTCAACCAGGTCGGGTCTTTGAATCCCTTCCTCCACATTTCCCATGAGGAAATCCTCTTCTCCTGCGAACTGATGGCAGGGGTAGAGCTCACCGGCCGGAGTAACTGCCAGATATTCTGTCCCTGAACCGCAGCCGGACAGTCTCTTATAGACACATGGACCGCCGGTCAGATCGATCATGAAATGGAAGAAGGTAAAGCCCCTGCCTTCCTTTTCTCTGCGGATCATCTCATCTGCCAGCTTATCATATTCCTCCAGGATACGGGGCAGATCCTCCCTGCGAATGGCGTAATCCTCCGTCTCCGGGGCAACCACCGGCTCCATGGAAATCTGTTTAAAGCCCAGGTCCGCCAAATGCAGAACGTCCTTTGAAAAATCCAGATTATAATGGGTAAAGGTTCCCCGGACATAATACCTTTCCTGATTGCGCAGTTCGGCAAAGCGGAGGAATTTCGGAAGTATCCTCTCATAGCTTCCCTGTCCTCCCCGGAAAGGCCTCATCCGGTCGTGAACCTCCTGGCGTCCGTCTATACTCAGGACAACGTTTCCCATCTCGCGATTGCAGAAATCCATGATCTCGTCGTTGAGCAGAGTCCCGTTCGTCGTCAGAGTGAAACGGAAATTCTTGCCATGGCTTTCCTGCAGCGAGCGTCCATAACCGACCAGTTCTTTGACTACCTTCCAATTCATCAGCGGCTCACCGCCAAAGAAATCCACCTCCAGGTTCTTCCTTGCCCCTGAATTGGCAACCAGAAAATCCAGAGCCTTCTTTCCTGTCTCAAAGGACATCAGGGCTCTTTCGCCATGATACTCTCCCTCCGACGCAAAGCAGTACCGACAGGCGAGATTGCAGTCATGGGCGATATGAAGGCACAATGCTTTTACCACAGGCTGCCTGTTCTGAGTATAAGCGTCGATGGCGGGTTCATAGATATCCTTGGTAAAGAGCATCCGAGAGTCTGCCAGGTCCCGGCATTCCGACCAGGCTGAGCGGATCTGGTCCTCGGAATAAGAGCCGGCCAGACGGCTTACCGTCTCCTCCACTGACAAACCTTCCTCCATAAAGGGAAGCAGCTCATAGGCCACCTCGTCCATGAGATGGATACTGCCGCTGTTGATATCCAGCACGATACGAAGATCCTTGCTTTGGTAGCGATGTATAAGACTCATAAATGTTCCGTTTCCTTCCCTTGCGCGGTCTTTGCCGCCAGCAGGACATAAAAGAGAGGCCCTTAAGCCTCTGGCCTGGCGGGCTGAATCGTTTTCTCCGGACAGCCCTGCCATCAAAGAAGGCACTGCGCAAAGTTTTTTGCACAGTGCCTTCTTGGCAGGTCATCCAGCCGCCTGGTTTTTTTCACACTTATTTGTGCTCGCAGCTCTGATTTCCTACTGTGCAGGAAGTTTTGCACGCGGACTGGCAGGATGTCTGGCATTCTCCGCAACCACCCTTTTTCACAGTAGTCTGCAGGCTTTTGGTGTTTAATGTCCTGATGTGCTCCATGATACATATTCCTCCTTTTTCAAAATCTCGGAAGATTATATCATAAAAGATTTCTTTTTTAAAGGTTTTTTTTATCTTCTCCTCTTTTTCAGGAAAATCAGCAGAGCGATAAGGATTACTGCCGCCAAACCCATCAGGACAAAGGGCAGAATGGGGGTATCATCCCCGGTCTGAACCGCGCCTTTGCTGTTTGCCTGTGAGCTGGGAGCCTGAGGTGTAACGGTGGCAGATCCCGCCTGAATCTCCGCTACAGCCGTATCCGTATTAAAGGATGCCGAACCGGCGATGGAATTGGCTGTATGGGGTGTGGAGGCCGTTGTGGACTGCTGGGGAATCGTGGCCACAGGCTCGTTCACGGCATGCTGCTGGGTAGGCTGGGCCGCCCCGGCATTATTCTCTTCCGGAGCTTCAGCCGTTCCTGTCGCCATAGGATAGCTTCCGGCAATGCCAAAGGAACTGAAGGAAGAAGTCTCAAAATACAGAACCCCGCCCACCAGTTGTGGGGAGATGATTTCTGTGCCCCCTCCCGCAAGCAGGTGCTCTACGGTATAGTCAAAACCGGCCGGCACAGGAATGGCAATGGTCACCGTCTCTCCTTCCGGCAGGAAATACTCCTGATCCAGGAGGGTATCCCAAAGCTTGAAATCATAGGACTGAAAAATGTCCGCCCCCTCGGCGACAGAGAAATAATAGCCGCTTCCACTGCCCACCAGCAGGGAAACCATACCCGGAAGAGTGTTTCCATAAACCGTGATTCCATTTGCGGATACCTGGTTTGTGGTTGCCAGGTATTCCTGTTCCTTCTTCCTGGTCTCCTCCTGGTCAGAGTCCTCTTTCTCCTTTTTCCCTTTATCCTCCCCGGATTCTTCCTCCTTCTTTTCTCCGGCTTCCTTTTCCTCGTCGTCAACGGCTTTCTTTCCTTCAGGGTTCTCCATCAATACCTTTGGCAGTACCTCTCCGGAATCCCCATCCATGGTCACACTGGCCAAATCGCCGAAATCCTTTGTTTCTGCCGGGATCCCCGGGTCACTGTCGGCTTGCGCTTCCTTTTCCAAAGGCTCCTGCGCTTCCATTGCTTCAGGGGCAGGGTCTTCTTCCTCTGCATACTCCTCCGGGGCAGCCACAGGCATAGTCTCCCAGTACCCGTCTTCTGTGTCAGGGTTCTCCTCGTCCTGAAGCTGGGCAAGCCCCTCCTCTTCGGCTGCCGTCTCTTCTGTCTGATCTGTCTCATCATCCGGCACCGTGGTCAGATCGGTCTGCCAAATCTCATCGAGCTCTGTCCCTTCCTCATTTTCCTCCTCGAGGGAAACATCCGGCACCTGCGGGAGGGTCTCCTCATCCCAGGGCTCAGACGCTGTCCGAACGAGTTCATCAGATTGGGAAGATTCTGCCTGGACGGTCATTGTACCCATTAGCACAAGAGCCATCAGCCAGATGACAGGCTTACTCTTCCTGCCGTAAAATCCGAAAATCATCTTTTTCATGATAATCCCTCACATTCCCTATTCTATACCCATCCGGCCAAGTAAAAAGCCGGACGAGCCTTCCTCTTGAAATACGAAGATATCATAACAAATAATTCCGGATTTGTAAATATTATATTTCTATATATTTCAAATTTATTACATTTTCATTAAACAGTTGGGTTTTTCGGCTCCCATACTCTTATCATTGCATTCTCTTTCTCATAAACATAAAGTCTGTCCGTCAAAAAATCCTCCGGCCTGGTGGCTTCCTCTATGGTCTCCCTCTGGATCTGCTGAAGCTGTTCCGGGTCGATGGAAGCTGCCGGATGTACCATAACCTCATGCACACTGGTGAAAGCAAGATAAAAATCTCCTCCCAGAATTTGGCTGAGCTGACTGGCTACACCTGGGAGAAAAACCACCACGGCCCCATTGACTTTGTCACGATTACTGATGCACAAGCCGCAGGGACCGATATCGATCTGAGCAAGCCCCATAAACTCCTCTCCCTCGCATTGCGCGTCCTGGAGCATTTTTTCCAGGCGAAAAATCCTGGGCGGTGACAATGCGGCAGTATTGGCCAAAGCCTGCGGAAACACTTCTTCAAAGCTCTTTCCCCAGAAGTCCAGAAGCCTGTTGCCCACCCCAATACCGGCACAGTGATCCCGGCTCTGGTTCAGGCTCAGATACAGAGCCAACGCAATGTCGCCCTCCTTGCAGTGTCTGATCCCGGACAGCCTGGGACTGCCAGCGGGCATAGCTTTTATCATCAGATGCCCACAGAGAGCCTCATAATCCTCCAGCCAGAAAAGCTGATGCGGCCCGGACAGCCGACATACCTGGCGGCAGTCCTGGGCAATGATCTCAGCTGTCTGGTTTATGGTGTACTCTCTGCCGTACTGATCATAGATCTCCCGGCTTTTTAAAACGAACCGATGGTTTCTTTGCGGTCCACCGTAGATGAAAAAGCAGTCTTCCCCCGGGGTGTCCCCTTCCTGAAAGGAGAGCTGCTCAGGCTCAAGCTCAAGTGCTTGTGTTAATTCCTCAAGCATGCCACAGACAAAAGCTTCATAGGTATACGTCATATTTTTCCTTTCCGGATTATATCTCTATCCTGTCAAAAAAACAAGCGTCGTTACTTCCCATCACCTCCGCATCTTGCTTTTTCTGTCTCCTTGATTTTGAACCGCAGCCATGTTATAATATCGCTAACTATGGGGCACTTTTTGTTTTGTCGTTTCGGTAGAAAAAAGCGGCTCCTATCGTCGCA
Source organism: Blautia sp. (assembly GCA_017515325.1). GTDB lineage: Bacteria > Bacillota > Clostridia > Lachnospirales > Lachnospiraceae > Blautia_A. Next base: position 72,180 of record JAFWGA010000036.1, on the reverse strand, counting down.
ATGGAAGCGTTTCTTCTGCACAGTACAGATGAAAAAAGGAGGTTGTTTATCGTATGAAAAAAAGACTGACATTTGCCATGCTTCTGGCTGCGGGTGTCCTTATTCTCGGCGGCTGCGGTTCAGATTCCAAGAATCTTCAGGAAGAGCTTGACGCCGTGAATGAGCAGCTCTCTTCCGTTACTTCCGAACGAGATTCCCTTTCCGACAGCCTGACAAAGGTGCAGAAGGAATTGGATGAGGCCCATCAGGAAATCGATGCCAAGGCCGCAGAGCTTGAAACACTCACGGCAAAAGCTGCCGATGCATCAGCCCGGCTGGAAGCCCTCCAGGCGGATCTTGCCCAGGCTCAGGATACCCTGAGTACCGTTCAGGCCACTGCCGATACAGCTTCCCAGGAGCTGGCCCAGGTAAAGAATACGCTTTCCGAGAAGGAAAACGCCCTGGCAGAAACCGAAACCGCATTGGTCGAAACTGAAACCGCATTGGCCGAAACACAGACAACTCTTTCCGAGACGGAAGCAGCCCTCGAAGCCTCTCAGGAGGAAATCGAATCGATGAAAAAGGAGGAAGGTCCCAAGCTTGTGGCTACTCCCTTGGATGCAGAGGATGCTATAGAGGCAGAACAGACTTCCGCTCTTCCCAGAAGCCTGATGCAGATGATGGCATAAAAGACAGGATGATGTCTGTCACAATTTGACCATTTAATCATTTTTATTTTTTTTCACTGCCGGAGTGCACTAAAACAGGGCATCTGACCCCTTGCACATCGGCAGTGTCTTTTTTTTCCTCTTATCCCTCTTTTCTTTTTTGCCAAACTGGTGTAGAATAACCCCTGCACCACTAAATATAGTGGTCTATCGCTTTCGGGCATACCAGATGTAGTAATCATCCAGGCCCGGCTCTGTCGGAGCCGGCACAGGCTCAGCCCCGAAAGCATAGATGACCGAACGGTTTCCGATTCAGAACATTCAGGTAAAGCATATATTGCAGGTCCTTTTCTCAGCTTCCTTTCACGAACAGGACCAGCCTTAGGGAGGGGTAAGCATGCAGAACCCGACAAAGATCAGAGTGATCAAGCGAAATGGGGAAGAAGTCAGCTATGATATCGTCAAGATCGTCAACGCCATCAGCAAGGCCAATGCCGAGGTGGACAAGATCCACCAGATGAACGAATATCAGGTCCGGGCTATCGCAGATACTATCACCCAGCAGATCCAGTCCTCCACGAGAGCAATCAGCGTAGAAGAGATTCAGGATATGGTGGAAACGGGCATTATGGAGATGCGCGGCTACGAAGTCGCCCAAAAGTATGTCCGCTACCGTTATAAAAGGGAGATCACTCGCAAGTCCAATACAACAGACAATGGCATACTCTCTCTGCTGGAGCACATCAATGAAGAGGTTAAGCAGGAAAACTCCAACAAAAACCCGATTATCAATTCCACGCAAAGGGACTACATGGCCGGCGAGGTCAGTAAGGATCTTTCCAAACGTGTCCTTCTTCCGGAAGAAGTCGTCCGTGCCCATGAAGCCGGGATCATCCATTTCCATGATATGGATTATTATGCTCAGAAAGAGCACAACTGTGACCTGATCAATCTGGAGGATATGCTGCAGAACGGTACTGTCATCAGTGAAACGATGATCGAAAAGCCTCACAGCTTCTTTACCGCCTGCAACGTCACCACACAGATCGTAGCCCAGGTCGCCAGCAACCAGTACGGCGGCCAGTCCTTCTCTCTGGCTCATCTGGCTCCCTTTGTGGATATCAGCCGGAAAAAGATCCACCAAAGTGTGGTGGAGGAGCGTACCCAGACCGGTGAAAGCCTGGATGAAGACATCATCAGCAAGATCACCGAACTGCGTCTGAGGGAGGAGATCAAAAACGGAATACAGACCATTCAGTACCAGCTGATCACCCTCATGACCTGCAACGGACAGGCACCCTTCGTCACAGTCTTTATGTACCTCGACGAAGTGGAGGAGGGTCGGACCAGGGACGACCTGGCTATGATCATAGAAGAGGTTCTGCGGCAGCGCATGCAGGGCGTCAAAAACGAGAAGGGCGTCTGGATCACCCCTGCCTTCCCTAAGCTGATCTATGTCCTGGATGAGGACAATATTACGGAGGACTCCAAATACTGGTATCTGACGGAGCTTTCCGCAAGATGTACCGCTAAACGCATGGTTCCGGACTATATCTCTGCCAAGGTACAGAGAGAACTCAAGTCCGGAGAAGTCTACACCTGCATGGGCTGCCGTTCCTTCCTGACCGTGGAGGATTCCCAGCGCAATCCGGACGGCAGCCACAAGTTCTACGGAAGGTTCAACCAGGGTGTTGTCACGATCAATCTCGTAGATGTCGCCTGCAGCGCCGAAGGAGATATGGAGCGCTTCTGGGAAATCCTGGATGAGCGTCTGGAACTGTGCCACCGCGCTCTCCGCTGCCGGCACGAGCGTCTTAAGGGTACCAGCTCAGACGTCGCTCCTATTCTCTGGCAGAACGGCGCCCTGGCCCGTCTGAAAAAGGGTGAACTGATCGACCCGCTTCTCTATAACGGCTACTCCACCATTTCACTCGGCTATGCCGGTCTGTATGAGATGTGCATGCGTATGACCGGAAAGTCCCATACGGATCCGGAAGCCAAGCCATTTGCCCTGGCCGTCATGCAGCGTCTGAATGACAAGTGCAAAGAGTGGAAGGAAGCCGAAAAAATCAGTTATTCCGTCTATGGTACTCCCATGGAGTCCACCACGTATCGTTTTGCCAAATGCCTGCAGCGCCGTTTCGGCAAGATCAAGGGCGTCACAGATAAGAATTACATCACCAACAGCTACCATGTCCATGTCACAGAGGAGATCGACGCTTTCACCAAGCTGAAATTCGAATCCGAATTCCAGAAGCTGTCTCCAGGCGGAGCAATCAGCTATGTGGAGGTTCCTGACATGCAGAAGAATATCCCTGCCGTTCTGTCCGTCATGAAATTCATCTATGACAACATCATGTACGCCGAGCTGAACACCAAGAGCGATTATTGCATCAACTGCGGTTACGACGGGGAGATCCGCATTGTGGAGAATGAATCCGGCAAATTGGTCTGGGAATGTCCCAACTGCGGCAATCGGGATCAGGATCTTCTTTCCGTAGCCCGCAGAACCTGTGGTTATATCGGGACCCAGTTCTGGAACCAAGGCCGTACCCAGGAAATTCGGGACAGAGTTCTGCACCTGTAAGCTGCCGGCAAAATCAATTCCGTCACATCCAGGCGGAACGAAATGACATCCGGAGGATGAGCTATGAACTATGCCGCGATCAAGTTTAACGATATCGCCAACGGCCTGGGATGCCGGACCTCTCTTTTTGTCAGCGGCTGCACCCACCATTGCCCTGAATGCTTCAATCAGCAGGCCTGGGATTTTTCCTATGGCAGCCCATTTACCGAACAGACACAGGACGAAATCCTTGCCTCTCTTATGCCATCCTACATCTCAGGTCTTACCATTCTGGGCGGAGAGCCTATGGAGATCGTGAATCAGGAGGCTTTGCTGCCCTTTCTTTGCAAGGTGCGGGATTCCTTCCCCGGCAAGACGATCTGGATTTACTCCGGCTATACCTGGGAGGAGCTGATGGATGAATCCAACCATCGCTGCCATGGCCCTTATACGCGGAAAATCCTTTCTCTGGCAGATATTCTGGTGGACGGGGAATTCCAGATTGCCAGAAAGAATATTGCCCTGGCTTTCCGTGGAAGTGAGAACCAGAGGATCATCGATATTCAAAAGAGTCTGAGGGAAAATGCCGTGATACCGGCAGAGAATCTGTGACGCGCGATCACGTCGACAGAATTATGATAACATATATCCGATATTTTTGTCTATGACTATTTTTGTCTTTTTTTGTCAGATATCTTAGGGATATTCCTGGTTTTACAGGAAATAGGATGACAGAAAAAAGGGATGTGAACATGACTGTGTTCACATCCCTTTTTCCTTTAATGATTTCTCCCTATTCTTTCCCGTATGGTCTCATGAGCCACTCTGAACTGCGCTTCAAAGTGGGCATTAATTGCCGCTCCGATCAAAACAAAATTCATCAGAAAATATAACCACAGCATCAAAAGGATCAAAGCAGTCAGACTCCCGTACATATTCAAAAGAGAGGGGAAGAAGGTAAAATACATAGAAAAAACAAAGGAAAACACCGACCAGGAAACTGCGATGATGGCTGCTCCAGGCATTTGGCTTGTGAAGGTTGCAGGTCTGTTGGGCAAAGCATGATAGAGGAATACAAAAAGGAAAAAAAGGACGATACCGACAACGATGGACCGCCCTCCCAGCACATGCCAGATCCGGTAAGCCCAGGGAGGCAGGTAACGGCTGATACTGTCCTTAATCCGGTTGCCCAGAACCAGCAGAACCAGACTGCTGGTGATGGCGACCGAAAAGATCATGGTATAAAAAACGGCATTAATCCTATTGATCAGCCAGTTTCTGGTTTCCTTTACATGATAAATGGTATTCAGACCATTTATCAGAGACTGAATGGCCTTCCCGGCAGACCAAAGGACAAACACGGCCGAGATAGGCAAAACCACAGAATTGCGATTATAAATCTCGGATACCAGTTCCATGACAAACCCCTGAAAATCCGGCGGGATGATACTGCGGATCGTTGAACTCAACATATTATAGGTAAGATCCGTATACCGAATCAGGGTAGTCAGAAATATCAGAAAGGGGAAGAAGGAAAGAATGAAAAAATAAGCAGCCTCCGCAGCATATGCCGTGAGATGATCATCCTGGATACGCCGAAGGAAACTGAAGGCGCTTTCCTTTACCACGGCCCCCTTCTCCCTTTTTTTCTTCTTTACTCTGTCGTCTTTGCCTTCCTTTTCCTGTATTGCAGTTTCATGCTTTGACTCAATATCCCGGGATGACGGTTTTGCTGCTTCGGTTGCTGTACTGCCGGGAAGGGAATCAGTCTCCTTCTGCCTTTGTTTTAATATCTTATTCTTTAACATGATTCAAAACATACTGTAATGAGATCTGTGACGACTGCTCTTCGTCCTTACTGCTGTTAAGGGCAGTGCGCAGCCAGTGCCGGCTGCTGACCCGAGTCGTCACACGAAGTCTTCAAACGGTCCTCACCCGACTGTATCAAACTGATAGATAGTTCTTGATAAATATTTCTCTCCTGCTTTCAGAACCGGTGAATGGAATTCAGGCATATTGATCGCGTTCGGTTCTACCTGAGTCTCCAGACAGAAACCATTCCGTTTCCTGTAGATATGGCCATTTTTCCCCTGCTCCTCTTTGATAAAGTTACCCGCGTAAAACTGAACACAGGGACAGTCAGAGAACACACTCATACGAATCCCTGTCTTCTTTGAGACAGCAACGGCCACCGGAGTGACTTCCCCCTTCTGATATTTGTCGCAGACAAAATTGTGATCATAGCCACCGGTATAGGCCAACTGTTCGTCTGCTTCGTCAATCTGCAGACCGATCGCCTTGGGAACGGTAAAATCCATAACCGTTCCCTTTACGGGGCGCAGTTCCCCGGTAGGGATAGACTTGGTGTCATGTACCGGTGTGAAGAAAGAAGCATAGAGCATGAGCTCCTGATCAAGGATATCACCACTTCCTTCTCCGCTTAAATTAAAGTAAGAATGGTTGGTCATGTTCGCTACAGTGGTCTTGTCTGAGCAGCCCTCGTAGGTGAGCTTCAACTGAGCCTCCTCCGTAAATTCATAGGTTACGGATATGTCAAAGCGGCCAGGGAAGCCGTTTTCCAAATCCGGGCTGACACGGCTGAAGCGGACAGCAGTCTCTGAGACAATCTCTGCCTCCCAAAGCTTTTTCTCGAACCCATTCGGTCCACTATGCAGGTTGTTTTCAAATTCGTTCTGAGCCAGGGTGAAGGTCTCCTGGTCAAGGGAGAATTGCGCACCGGCAATACGGTTCCCATTACGGCCGATGGTTGAACCAAAAAAGCAGGCGTTTACCGCATACTGACCGGGATCCTCATAGCCGAGCACCACATCAGTCAGCTTTCCCTGGCTGTCGGGAACCACAAGACGTACCAGAATGGCACCATATTCCGTGACCTCAGCAAAAGCGCCGGATGTATTTTCAATGTGATACAAATGAACAGTTCCCACTCCAGGAATCTGTCCAAATTCCGTGCATGATACAGACATAAATGACTTCCTTTCTCAAATGTGATTTTCCATTTCATTATGGATGCTGGTATCGTCATACCCACAGCACAGTGCGAGGTGCTGACTAAACAGTAACAAAAAGAGTTCCCCTTACGGGGAACTCTTGAATAATCTACTCCCAGAATGCCGTTCCCTTTTTTTTGACTCCTAGCAGGATCGCTAGGTGGGTATCCTCAACATTTCTTCTGTCTACCACGACGAGAGGTCTGACATCCAAACTGCGATCTTGGATTCCCTTGATGTCAATGTAGGTTCAAAAACAAAAGGGTCGTCGAACATCCCAGGAAAAAGCTAAATTTATTATACACGCAGCTTTTACCTTTTTCAACAGATTTTTAATCACTTTTCCGTTTTTTTTGGAAATGATTACGATTTCGTTTCCTCAAGATTACGATCAGGTTCATCAAGCCAGATATGAACTGCTTCAATCCGGTTCTTTTCTGTTTCATCTACCACAAGGCGTACCCCTGCTGCCGGAATAACACTGTCACCTACCTGCGGAGGAAGACGATCCAGTTTTTCTATGATATAACCGGCTATGGATTCATTGTCCTCGGAATACAAAGACAGTGAAAGGGTCTCATTGATATCCGAAATTCTCGCCGCACCAAGAGCTTTATATTCCCGTCCCGGTAAGATTTCCACGATATCTTCCTTCTCATCCTGATCATATTCATCTCTGATTTCACCAACAATCTCCTCCAAGAGATTCTCCAGAGTGACCAACCCCGAGGTGGAACCGTATTCGTCCAGAACTATGGCAATATTGGTCTGAGATCTCCTCATATCAATGAGAAGATCCGCTGTACGCTTAAATTCATAGGTAAAATAGGCATCTCTTAATATATCTCTTATGGAGAAGGGCTGGTCGCGGGACAAGAGAATGATGTCTTTGATATTAATCACACCGATAACATTGTCAGTATCATTTTCATAGACAGGAAAACGGGTATGCATATCCTGGCGGAATATTTCCATCAGCTCATCCAGGGTAGCGTGGACATCAACCATGGTCATATCAATGCGGGGAACCATGACATCCTTGGCATAGGAATCGCCAAAGTCAAAGACATTGTCGATCATCAGCCTTTCCTCATTCTCCAGTGCGCCGTCCTCTTCTCCCGCTGCCACCAGGGTCCGGATCTCCCTCTCCGTCACCGGGGAGGAATGATGATCCGGATCAACATGCATCATCCTAAGGATCGTATTGCCCAGGATCCCTACCAGCCAGACAAGGGGTGACATCACAACTGTTAGGGCGTGGATGGAGGCAGCATAGGATAAGGCGATCTTCTCTGCCTCCAGGGAAGCGAGTGTCTTGGGGGTAATCTCTCCGAAAAGAAGGATAGACAAAGTCAGCATTCCTGTCGTCAGTCCGACAAAAACGCTGCCAAACAGCTTTATGGTCAGGGTTGTCATCAGGGAGGAGGCTGCCATATTGACAATATTATTGCCTATGAGGATGGTACTGAGCATCTTTGACGGCGAATCCAGGACCTTCAGCAGGATCTTTGCCTTAGCCTCCCCTTCCTCCGCCCTGGCCTGAACGCGAATCCGGTTTACTGTCGTCAGGGCTGTTTCGGCCGATGAAAAAAACCCGGAAAGAGCAACCATAGCCACTACCATTATGATCTGCAGAATTGTATCAAAAGTCACGGAATCATTCTCCTTGCTTGGCAGGTGTGCCAGAGGGGATGATTCTCAGTGACACACGATTGTATTTTTTTTCAACAGATGGTATTCTATCTGTTCCGGAGATATTTTTCAAGTACACCAGTGAATCTTATTGTCTGCCGAAGCAAGAAAACCGGCATCCGAGGGCATCAGGCCAAGCAGCAAAACTGCGTTTGGGAGGAGTGAGCATGATGAGCACAGGTAAGAAGAAAGAGGATTTGTTTTTTTCTCAGCTGACCGATATGATTTTTGTTGAGGATGAAGTGGTAGAGGCTGATATCATTTTTGTGCCTGGGAACAGATTTCCTCATATGGCGGAAAGAGCTGCTGAGCTCTTTCTGGGAGGATGGGCTCCCTATATTATTCCCAGCGGAAAATACACGATCGCAAAGGGAGTGTTTGAAGGGGCTGTTCCTGAAGCCGCTGACAAGTACCCTGGCCCCTATCGGACGGAATGGGAGTTCCTTTCGGATGTACTGATCCAAAGGGGCGTACCAAAGGAACGGATCCTAAGAGAAGACCAGGCCACCTATACCTGGCAAAATGCGCTCTTTTCCCGGCAGGCGACAGATGCTGCCGGTCTTTCGATCCGCCGGGCCCTGATCTGCTGCAAGGCTTATCATGCCCGCCGCTGCCTGCTCTACTACCAAAGAGCCTTCCCGGAGGCAGAGCTATCTGTGATTCCTGCCTTTCCCGATGGGATCACACGGGATAACTGGAGAAATTCAGAGGAAAGCATCAGCGCCGTGATGAGCGAACTGACACGGACAGTGACTCAATTCTCTCTCCTGATGTAAGAAACCGGGCTGCCAGTCACCCTCAACTGACATCCTCCTTGCAGGGCATAAGGAAGCAAAGCCGCACGTAGCTTTCCGGCGATAAATCCATTGCATGACTCGGTGTGAAAAAAAGGGACTGCCTGAATGAATCCATTCAGGCAGTCCTTTTTTTCATTTCATCGTGTCAGTACGAATCCTTGGCAATCAGTGCTCTGGCATCAAAATCAAAGCTTGGGGCCGGCAGCTACGAGAGCCTTGCCAGCGGCATTGCCTTCGTACTTCTTAAAGTTGTTGATGAAGCGCTGAGCCAGATCCTTAGCCTTGGTCTCCCACTCTTCGGGGTTGGCATAGGTATCGCGAGGATCAAGGATGCCGGTGTCAACACCCGGAAGCTCGGTCGGGATCTCGAAATCAAAGATAGGAAGCTTCTTGGTCTGAACCTTGGCTACATCCCCGTTGAGGATAGCATCAATAATGCCGCGGGTATCCTTGATGGAGATACGTTTGCCCGTGCCGTTCCATCCGGTATTGACCAGGTATGCCTTGGCGCCAACCTTCTGCATCTTCTTTACCAGCTCCTCGGCGTATTTCGTCGGATGAAGCTCAAGGAAGGCCTGGCCGAAGCAGGCGGAGAAGGTAGGTGTGGGCTCGGTAATGCCGCGCTCTGTACCGGCGAGCTTAGCCGTGAAGCCGGACAGGAAGTAATACTGGGTCTGCTCCGGTGTCAGGATGGAAACAGGAGGAAGCACGCCGAAAGCATCTGCGGAAAGGAAGATGACATTCTGGGCATCCGGGCCTGCAGAGATTGGGCTGACCTTCTTCACGATCTTGTCGATATGGTCGATCGGGTAGGAAACACGGGTATTCTCGGTGACAGACTTGTCTGCAAAGTCAATCTTGCCGGCAGAATCAAGGGTAACATTTTCCAGAAGAGCATTCTTCTTGATGGCGTTATAAATATCCGGTTCGGACTCTGCATCCAGGTTGATTACCTTTGCATAGCAGCCGCCCTCGAAGTTGAAGACACCGTTGTCGTCCCAGCCATGCTCGTCATCGCCGATCAGAAGGCGCTTGGGATCAGTGGAAAGGGTGGTCTTGCCTGTTCCGGAAAGACCGAAGAAGATAGCGGTGTTCTTGCCCTCCATATCTGTATTGGCAGAGCAATGCATAGCGGCAATTCCCTTTAAGGGCAGATAATAGTTCATCATGGAGAACATACCCTTCTTCATCTCGCCGCCATACCAGGTATTGATGATGCACTGCTCACGGCTGGAGATATTGAAGGCGACACAGGTCTCGGAATTCAGGCCGAGTTCCTTATAGTTCTCTACCTTTGCCTTGGAAGCGTTGTAGACTACGAAATCCGGCTCAAAGCTCGCCTTCTCTTCCTCTGTGGGCATAATGAACATGTTCTCAATGAAATGAGCCTGCCATGCCACTTCCATGATAAAACGAACCGCCATACGGGTGTCCTTGTTGGCTCCGCAGAAGGCATCGACGACAAAGAGCCTCTTGTTGCTCAGCTCCTTGAGGGAGATTTCCTTGATCTTTTTCCACACATCCTCAGACATGGGATGATTGTCATTCTTATACTCGGGAGTCGTCCACCAAACGGTATCCTTGGAATTCTCATCGAAAACGATATATTTGTCTTTGGGGGAACGACCGGTGTAAATGCCTGTCATGACATTGACGGCACCCAGTTCGCTAACCTGGCCTTTCTCAAAGCCTTCCAGGCCGGGCTTATTCTCCTCTTCATACAAAAACTCATAGGAAGGATTATAAACGATTTCTGTGGTTCCCGTAATGCCATATCTGGTTAGATCAATAGCTGCCATCTAACATGTACCTCTTTTCTTTTAATCGAACAAATCGTCTTCACTTTTTTACACGCTATATTATGCCATCTTCCCGATTCTCTGTCAAGGCTTTGGATCAAAGTTACGTAATCCCATTCAGCTTCTGATAGAGGTCCTTTGCGTAGCTATCTGTCATGCCGCTCACAAAATCCGTCACCAAAAGTAGTCTCAGGTACAGCTTTTCCGTCGCGGAGACGGCGTGCCGGCTGTACATCTGGTAAATCTGCCTGTAATTTTCCGATATCAGGGCTACCATTTTGCCTTCCATCATTCCCAGGCGCTCGTCGGTGTCATAGTTGATCACGGCAGGAACGAAATGATCCAGGAGAAAATTCAGGATGGTAAAGGCACTGACCTCCATCTGAAGGATCTGTTTGGAGGAAAAGGCATAATGAAAGGCAATATCCCCTAAGGCGATGATGACCCATTCCGCATAGGTTCCGGCAAAAAGATCCTTCTGCCAGACACCATCCATGATCTGACGATAATGAGAGGTGAAGCCATAGGTGGCACAATAGATGAAGGCGCTGTGCAGCCGGACCATGGTATTCTGTACCGCATACAGGGCGGGGTTTCCCACTCCTCTTGTCAACCCGTTTTCATACTGTCTGTCCAACATACTCACCGGGTCAAGGCGCGACAGATCCACGTTCATATGGGAAGCCCTTGCCTTCTCACAAGCTGCCTGAAGCTCTCTGCGAAGGATTTCAAAGGTTATAAAACCCTTTTTGAAGGCATCCTCAATATCTGCGGTACGATAGGCAATATCATCGGCAGCTTCAAGAATGAAGGTCAGGGGATGACGAAGGCCAGGCGTTCCACAGGCGGAGGAAATTTTTTCATACAAGGGCTGTTCGGCATAAAAATACCCCATCTTCTTCTCACTGATCCTCGGGCTTTCAGGATTCATCCCCTCAGAAGAGACGGGATATTTGATGATGGTGTTCAGAAGGGCATAGGTCAGGTTCATCCCATTCTCATTGACCAGGAAATGCAGCTTGGCCACCTGACGCAGTGCCTGGGCATTTCCTTCAAACTGAAGCAGATCCAGCAGCATCTGACGGTTCAGCAGCTGAGGCAGAGGCTTCCCCTTAAAGCTGAGCCGACGAAGCCGACGCCGGAACCAGTCCCGGATCGCCTCCTCACCAAAATGGCCAAAGGGGGGATTGCCGATATCGTGGATGAGACCGGCACACATCAGAATATCACAGATATCCGCCTTGGTCTGCCGGGTAAACCCCTCATCCACCTGATTGGCCAGAAGATACTCGGCAATATTCTGTCCCAGTGACTTGGCAAAGGAGGAGACCTCCAGCGAATGGGTCAGGCGGGTGCGGATAAAATCGCTTTTATCCAGGGCGAAAACCTGAGTTTTGTCCTGCAGACGGCGAAAGGTGGAGCTTCCGATGATCCGGTGATAATCCTTCTCAAACTCACTGCGCAGATCGCCGGATCTGGCCTCTGTCTTTCCGTAGCTTCCTACCCGGTCCGCGCTCAGAAGTTTATCCCAGGACAGCCTCATACCTTGCCTTGCGCCTCCTTCATGCCGTTATACCCAAAAAAGCCAGAACCGCCCCGGGCATGTCGTCAATGTCCACCACCTGTTTATGCAGAACCGGAGCGGTACGGATACTGTCGACTGCCGCAGGGATCTTCACGCCGGAAATCTTCTCCAGGCGGTCCGCCAGGGCAAAATCATCCTCATCCCCGGTTTCCTCACCCAAGGCCTTCATGACAGAGCGGGTAAACTTATAAGGGCTGGCCGTGGAGGCGATAACCGTGGTCGTTTCATCCTTTGTCTCTTCCTTATATTTTTCGTAGACTCCCGCCCCTACCGCTGTATGGGTATCAATCACGTAGGACGCATTGTGGTATACTCTGCCGATGGTCCGGAAGGTTTCCTCCTCCGAAAGATAATTCCCATAAAAGCCTTCTGTCCGCTGTCTCATCTCGGATGTGATCTCGTAGACTCCCTGTTCCGAGAGGGAACGCATCAGGTCGGCGCAGACTTTAGGGTCATTTCCGGCGGCAAAGTAGATCAGACGCTCCAGATTGCTGGAGATCAGAATATCCATGGAGGGAGAACTGGTCAGGATAAAATCCCTGCGGCGATCATAGATACCGGTCCGGAAGAAATCGAAGAGAACCTTGTTCTCATTGGAAGCACAGATCAGCTTTTTCACCGGCAGGCCGATCCGTTTGGCATAGTAGGCAGCCAGGATGTTCCCGAAGTTGCCGGTGGGCACAGCGAAATTGATCTCCTCTCCCACCCGGATCTGCCCTTTTGCCAGCAGACACGCATAGGCATAGACATAGTATACGACCTGGGGGATCAGGCGGCCGATATTGATCGAGTTCGCCGAGGAAAAGCAAAAGCCCTTGTTTCCTATGGTCTCGGCCAGCCCGGAATCTCCGAACATCCTTTTGACGGCTGTCTGGGCATCGTCAAAATTCCCCCGGATCCCGATAACACAGGTATTTTCCCCCTGTTGCGTGACCATCTGCTTCTCCTGAATGGGGCTGACTCCGTTTTTGGGGTAGAAGACAACGATCCGGGTCCCCGGAACATTGGCGAAACCCGCCAGGGCAGCCTTGCCGGTATCTCCGGAGGTTGCCGTCAGGATCACAATCTCCTTATCGACCTGATTTTTGCGGGCTGCTGTGGTCATCAGGTGAGGGAGAACGGATAGAGCCATATCCTTAAAGGCTATGGTTGCCCCGTGAAACAGCTCCAGATACCAGGCTCCGTCTGCCTGTTTCATCTCTGCTATATTGGGCGTATCAAACTTTTTATCGTAGGCTCTGTCGATACAGGTCTTCAGCTCTTCATCGGTAAAATCCCCCAGGAAGAGCCGCATCACCACAAAGGCCAGTTCTTTATAGGTCATCTGCGCCAGCCTTTCAAGCGGCACATCCAGATGGGGAAAGCTCTCCGGCACATACAGGCCGCCCTGATCCGACAACCCCTTCAGAATCGCCATGGATGCCGTGACCGGCGCTTCCCCTCCACGGGTACTGATATATCTGATTTCTTCTGGGTTATTTGCCCCTTCCTCCATTACAGTCATGATTCTTCCTTCCTCATTAAATGGTTCGTAACGACAAAGCGAAAAGTGCTGCATCGTCACCAGGATTCATTTGTCACACAGGCCCGGCAATGTAGTGCGAGGCGCCGACTGAATAGTTACGAATTATAGTATATTTATCTGCGCAATGCAAGGGGGATAGGCTACGACAACAGTTCTTCTTTTCCCTCGTCAGCTCTTCATTGATTTTTTCCTCTGTCATGCGTATAATACAAAGTATAGAAAGGCTCTGGGAGAATCAATATTACCAATTAAAAGGAGGAGTTTATGAAGATCAGACATGCGTTACTTTCTCTGGCTATCGGAGCAGCATTTTTTGCGCTTCCGGTCTGTGCTGAGACCATTACGACAGCTGACGGTATTCTGTCCATTGAGACACCGGACAGCAGTTGGAGACAGATCACAGATCCCAATTATTGGATCTCCCTGACTGACGGCGCCAATATTATTTCCATCGCCCATTGCAGTAATGGAGCATCCCTTCCCTCTGTAGAGGTAGCCAATTCATCCTACAACGGTGTATTTCATGCTTTTCTGTCCACGCGAAATGAGGTTTTCATCATCAAGGGGGAAGCCGCCCGCGTCGAGGATATGCAAAAGATCATGACCGCCATTGGCTCTGTCCGTATCCTGCAGTATAATACCCTGACCGCGCTGAGTACCTCCTCCGCATCCTCCATGGATTCCATTGGCCTCAGGCCCGTCGGTTCGACCTACTATGTGGATGCTGATCTTCTCGTTGTCCGTACCGGCTGTTCCACAGACGACAGAGAGCTTGGCACCCTCTCCTACGGTGACAGCGTCTATGTCGTAAGTGCCGTCACGAAGGACGGAGCCGATTTCGGCTGGTACCAGATTGAATATAATGAAGGAGTAGCCTACACTTCTTCTGCTTTCCTGGTTCCTGAGCCTCCTGCCGGCACAGAAAATGATAGCGGCAGCCAGGATTCTCAGCCTAAGATATCCACTGAAGGCCTGCCCTCCTTTACCCTTAATCTTGGCGGGGGCGCCGGCACAGTCACCATCTACCAGAATGCCAACGGAATCTGGACCGATGATACCGGTCTTCCCTTTTTCAACAACGACAACGGAACCTGGTCGGACGCCAAGGGAAATACCCTCTACAATTCTCACAGCGAGATTATCTCCGTCAACGGTGAGAATGTCATGATCTATGAGCAGCCGGACGGAAGCTGGACCGATGAGAACGGGCTTGCCGCAGATCCTCCTGCGGTGACGATCGCCTTTGATGACGGCGGTGAGGGAGGCTATGTCGATGATACAGGTTCCGGTGAAGAAGGCTATGTGGATGATACAGGCTCCGGTGAAGCAGACTATGTCGATGATACGGCTGTAGCCGAGGCCGAATTTATTGATGATACAGCCGCTGCAGATGGGTACGTTGATGATACCGTCATAGCGGAGTAACCTTTTGGTTCCTGTTCAAAAATTCTTTTCAAATCCATAAGTCTCTCTTGACTAACTGCAAGGATATAAGCTACTATTATGTAAACAGTAATTATTACTGTTTTAATCATCGCGATGATTTTGGCGGTGTTTTATTTCATCAGGGAGGGCTGACCATGACCGGAAGAAAACATAGCCGCCAGAGGGATTTTATCCTGGATTTTCTGCAAGGAAGGGCCGATCACCCTACTGCGGATCTGATCTATGCCAATGTCAGACAGAGCTGTCCCAATATCAGCCTGGGCACTGTGTACCGGAATCTTTCCCTTCTGTGTGAATCCGGTGAGATTCAGAAGGTTTATGGGCTGGACGGAGCAGACCGCTTCGATCCCCGCACAGACTGGCACAGCCACTTTGTCTGCCTGCAATGTGGTAAGGTTCAGGATCTGAATACAGTCGATGTGAATGTCAGTGAAATGGTTCACCGGGCATCTGCGTCCTGTAATGGCGGAACTATTTCATCCTGCCGCATCTCCTATTTTGGCAGATGCAGTTCCTGCGGCGGTTAGGCACCCCCGCTGCTGAGCTGTTCCGTCAGCATCCAGACAGCTGCAGATCCTGTATCCAAGTCCATAGGGCTTTCCGGGAATTCAAGAGGATTCTCAGAATAATATTGTAAACGAACCAGGCCTTTTCATTGTGATTCATTTACGGCGCCGAATTTACACCGCGAAGGCGGTATTATTTCGCCGTAGATTCGTGCGCATACTATCATTTTTCATAAAGGAGATTTTATTATGGCAAAGTGGGTATGTAATGTATGTGGTTATGTTCATGAAGGCGATACTCCCCCCGAAGCATGTCCTGTATGTAAGGCTCCTGCTTCCAAGTTCACCAAGCAGTCTGAGGATATGACCTGGGCGGCTGAGCATGTTGTGGGCGTGGCACAGGGTGTCAGCGAGGATATCCTTGCCGATCTGCGTGCAAACTTCCAGGGTGAGTGCTCTGAGGTAGGTATGTACCTGGCTATGGCCCGTGTTGCTTTCCGCGAGGGATATCCGGAGGTTGGTCTGTATTATGAGAAGGCTGCCTATGAGGAAGCAGAGCATGCGGCGAAGTTTGCCGAGCTTCTGGGTGAGGTCGTCACCGATTCCACCAAGAAGAACCTCCAGCTCCGCGTTGAGGCTGAGAATGGAGCTACCGCCGGTAAGACGGATCTGGCCAAGCGCGCAAAAGCCGCTAACCTGGATGCGATTCATGATACCGTTCATGAGATGGCCAGAGACGAGGCCAGACACGGCAAGGCATTCAAGGGATTGCTTGAGAGATATTTCGGCTGATACCATAAAGCGAGGACGATCAGATGAAGCTTAGGCACTGTAATTAAATAACTTAGCCATATGACGCAGTATTCGTGAGCATATGCAAGGCGGAGGAAGGCGGCGATGCGGGCATCGCCAACTGACGACAACGCAGCAGATGCTTGCGAAGACAAGTCAGAGGGCGGAGGAATTTAATTACAGGGCCTTAGTGCACGGAATCAGTTCAAAGGGACGATTATTGACATCAAAGAGCTGGGACTGGTTATCGGGAAGGAAGCTTATGCCGTTATCAAAGCAACTTCGGTCATGGTTGGTATAGACGACTGACAGCAGAATTGCGTATAAGTACAAAGCTATGCGAGGAAGGAGTGGGAGAAATCCCCTCCTTCTTTTTTAATGCTTTTTTAATGTATCCCAAAGGATTCTTTCATCCGGAAATGATATGATTTGCCTGTCTTCAGTTGACAAAGAGAAATCAATCAGTAAAATATACCTAGGAGGGAGTTTCCATGAACGATTTTGAAAAAGTTGAAAAGCTGGTCGAAAAGGCCAATGTGACCTACGAGGAAGCCAAGGCTGCCCTGGATGCTGCCGGCGGAGATCTGCTGGATGCTCTTGTTCTTCTGGAGAAGCAGGGCCGTACCCGTGGCCCGGAGCAAAGCACGTATTCCACCAGCTATGAGAGCCAGGATGACTATGAAGATGTCCGCCAGCACACCAATGCCTATCAGCAGGATCAGAAACGGTATTCCCGCACTGCTGCCAACGGTGTGCGTAAGATCTGGAGTAAATTAAGAAGCAATGCCGTCACGGTCGAGCGCCATGGGGATGAAGTACTGAGGGCTCCGCTCTGGCTTTTTGCCCTCATTTTTATCTTCTCCTGGAGGCTTGCCCTGGTCGCTGTCATTATTTCTCTTTTCATGGACTGCAAATACCATTTTGTGGGAAATGAAAAATTTGACAGTGTGAACCGCTTTATGGATATGGCGGGGGACGCTGCCGAACACGTAAAGGAAGATTTCACAAAATAAAACCCATAAATCCGTGCGCATACTATGCCGCAAGAAAAGAAAGGGGATCCGATGGCTGCCAGAATTCTGATCGTGGAGGATGAGGAAAAGCTTGCCCGCTTTATTGAGCTGGAGCTTCTTCATGAGGAATATGAGGTAGAAAAGGCCTTTGACGGAAGAACAGGGTTGGAAAAGGCCGAAACAGGCAAATTCGATCTGATCCTTCTGGATATCATGCTTCCAGGTCTGAACGGCCTGGAGGTGTTAAGGCGGCTGGAAAAAAGCGTTTCCGTCCCCGTCATCCTGCTGACAGCCAGAGATTCCGTCATGGACAAGGTCTCAGGCCTGGATGCCGGAGCGGTGGATTATATTACCAAGCCCTTCGCCATCGAGGAGCTGCTTGCCAGGATTCGGGTAGCCCTGAAGCTTCACCCGGTTTCCTCTTCCGGCTCCTTTGGCCAGGACCCGGGGGCCCTTTGCTGGGGCAGCCTGGTTCTCAGTGAAAAAAGCCATACGGTTACCTACGCAGGCCAGCCTGTCACTTTGACAAACCGGGAATTTCAGATGCTCAAGGTTCTGTTGGAAAACCAGGATGTCGTCCTTTCCCGGGATACCCTGCTGGACCGGGTCTGCGGCTATAACTATATCGGAGAAACGAATGTCATTGACGTCTATATCCGTTTCCTCCGCTCCAAGATCGATGATGTATACGGTGTAAAAATGATCCATACCGTCCGCGGAGTGGGCTACGTGATCAAATCGTTACCGTCCGGCTCCTCTGCCCGCTAAAAGGCTCAGATCAGATACCATGAAGAATAAAAAGAATAAAGCCAGAAGGGAGCCTGCAAAGGATCCCGGATTTAAGAAAGTTTTCGATAAGGATGCCTCCGGCGTCAAATCCATTACCCGAAAGCTGTTTGGTCTATTTGCCGCGAATCAGTTCAGATCTGTCTTTTTCCTGGACCTGATCCTGTTACTGTCCCTGTTTATCCTCCATCTCCTGGACCAGGAATGGACGATAAACGGGGCTTTTTATCGTGATGCTGCCCGCCGGATCACCGGCTCCTCCTTCGACACACTGACCTATGAGATCAGCCGGGACGGCAGCATCCTGCTTTCCCAGCCCCTGGCTCCTTTTCTGAGAATCCTGACTGTCCTGGCTGCATGCCTTGTCTTCATCCAGGGGACAGGATTTCTGTTCTCCTTTTCCAAAACCCGCTTTCTCATACGGGAATACCTGTCTCCCATCAATGAGATCGCTCTTCGGGCGGATGAACTGAGCAGAATCTCCTTTTCGGAGGATAAGTACCAGCTGATTGAGGACGCCATCACCCGGATCCAGCCTGAGGACCACGAGGTGCTGGCTTTTCAGGACAAAGATCTGGCAGGCATTGAAGCTGCCATGAATAACCTGCTGCGCCGGATCCAGGAGGCTAACCGCCAGCAGGCCCGTTTTGTCAACGATGCCTCCCACGAGCTGCGCACCCCCATCGCCGTAATCGAGGGATATGCCAGAATGCTGGACCGCTGGGGAAAGACAGACCCCCGGATCCTGGACGAATCCCTGGAAGCTATCAAGACAGAGTCCGCCCACATGAAGCATCTGGTAGAGCAGCTGCTCTTTCTGGCCAGAGGCGACAGCGGCCGAACGCAGTTAAAAGCAGAAAGACTATCCGTTCATGCACTTACAGAGGAAATCTATGAGGAGGTTCTCCTGATTGATGAGGCCCATGTTTACCGCTTTCTCCCCCATCCCGAGGACACTGTGATCGAGGGAGATGCAGCCCTTCTCAAGCAGGCGGTGCGGATTCTGTTGGATAATGCGTCAAAATATACCGATGAGGGAAGGGAAATTGTCATCAGCTGCGGAAGGGATGAGCTGGATGCCGCCTATATTCAGGTTCAGGATACCGGATTAGGTATGGATGAAAAAGAAGTGAAACAGATGTTTGAACGCTTTTACCGGTCGGATTCAGTGCGCAACTATCCGGGAACAGGACTGGGTCTGTCTATCGCGAAATGGATCGTAGACAAGCATAAGGCTCATTTTGAGATCACCTCCAGAAAAGACGTCGGAACCAGAATCAGAATCGTATTTCCGGTGAATGGGGCAGAGGAAGGCAAAGCCGCATTCTCTGCCCCGGGCGGGATAAAGGGGGAAGGGATCTGATTACAGAGCCTTGGTCTCAAAAATATTTTTCCCGTACTTTGAAATGGCGGTATGCAGAAGCATGCCCAGGACGCCACAGGAGATGACCTCTCCCAAACCGACTGTCCCCATCATCATCCAGATGGGAAGATTGACACCATAGGCATAACGCAGCACAAAGGGAACAATCAGAGTATTGGCCAGGATAGGCGGAACAGGGGCCAGCCACCTGGACCTGCCCCGCAGCTTCCAGGTAAAATACGCTCCGATCAGCGTCGCAAGGCTGCCGAAAATCACATCGGGAAGGACAGCCCCGCCAAGGATATTGCCCAGCAGGCAGCCGACAAAGAGCCCCGGAACCGCAGCCGCAGTGAAATAAGGAAGGATAGTGAGTGCCTCGGAAATGCGAACCTGAACCTCTCCGAAAGAAAAGGCAGAGAATATCATGGTCAGGACGACATAGATGGCTCCGATGGCACCAGCCTGTGCCAGAAAGATTGTACTTTTGTTTTTCATTGGTTTCATTCTCCTTAGTTTTGTTTTACGTGAGGATGGTTTCGAACTCACAAAGGGGGAGTTTAGCATAGACAAGGCTTTGCGTCAATGAATTCAAAACAGATTTATTGAAGTCGCCAGCTTAATATGCTATGATATCTCTATATGCTATGTTAAGAAGAAAAGGAGGGCATTCCTATGTCAAATCCGATCATCACTATCACCATGGAAAACCAGGATGTCATCAAAGCAGAGCTTTATCCTGAGTCAGCGCCAAATACAGTGAATAATTTTATCAGCCTGGTAAAAAAAGGATTTTATAACGGACTCATCTTCCACCGCGTGATCAATGGCTTCATGATCCAGGGCGGATGTCCTGACGGTACCGGAATGGGCGGCCCAGGCTACAGCATCAAGGGTGAATTTCTCCAGAACGGCGTTCCCAACGACCTGCGCCATACACGAGGAGTTCTCTCCATGGCCAGAGCCTATCTGCCGAATTCCGCCGGCAGCCAGTTCTTTATTATGCATCAGGACGCTCCCCATCTGGACGGGGCTTATGCTGCCTTCGGAAAGGTGACAGAGGGCATGGATGTAGTCGACCGGCTCGCCCAGGCACAGACGGATCGGCGTGACCGTCCGCTGAAGGTCCAGAGAATACAGTCCATCACTGTCGATACGCTGGGCGAAGAATATCCGGAACCGGAGAAGTGCTGAGTCACCGCACAAGTCGAATACTTTACGGAGTCTATCATCCATGCAGAAGATATTAAATGAAGAAAACTATGCTTCAGAGATGGCCTGGACCGTGCTGCCCTATCTGAAGGAACGAATGAAGAAGGGGTACATGGAACGGATTCCCGGACAGTCTCTTTATTATGAGCATTATCTGGCAGATCAGCCCAGAGGAAGCATCGTCCTGCTCCACGGTTTTTCCGAAGGCATCGGCAAATTTTATGAAACCGTTTATTACTTCCTGCAGGAGGGCTTCCATGTCTGGATGCTGCAGCAGAGGGAGCATGGTCTCTCCTATCGCAGCACGGAGGATCCCTACCTGATCCACATCGAAAAATATGAGGATCTCATACTCGACCTGAGAGCCTTTGTCTCCGGCATCGTAAAAGCAGATTCTGAGACGGAAGGGTATCCTCTCTATCTTTTCGGCCATTCTCTGGGAGGCGGGGTTTGTGCCTGTTATATCGAAAGATACCCTGACGATTTTTCCAGGGTCATTCTCAACGCGCCCATGCTTGAGATGGACAGCGGAAACACTCCCCTGTGGCTGGCCAAGGCCTATACCAAGGCCCGGCTCGCCGGAAAGCAGGACCAAAAATATATGCCAGGCTCCCATATCTTTTCCGGAGAAGATGATTTTAACAACAGCTGCACTGATTGCCGAGAGCGCTATCTCTACTGGCTGCAGGAGCAAAGGGCAGATATCCGTCTGCAGATGTGTGTCCCGTCCGTCCGCAGCGCTTACGAGTTCCTGAAGCTGACCAAGGAGGCAGTTTCTCCTGAAAACTGCGCCAAAATAAAAGCCAGGGTTCTTCTCTTCCAGGCAGGCCGGGAAAACATGGTAAAGCCTCACGGGCAGGAAACCTTTATCCGCCAGCTTGGCGATAAGGGAAGCCTGATCCTTATGAAGGAATCAAAGCATGAAATCTATGCCTGTCGGACCAGAGAGCTTCAGGAATATTGGGAAAAGATCCTGGATTTTCTGTCATGAAGACCACAAAACCGTATCATAGTTCTTCACAGGTCCGGACAGACAATCCCTGTATTGCGAATTCCACGAAGCAGGTTCATGAATTTCCACCGGTCTGGGACAGCCGTTCCCGCATTCTGATCCTGGGAAGTTTTCCCTCCGTCAAATCACGGGAGCTTGGCTTTTACTACGGCCATCCCCAGAATCGTTTCTGGAAGGTACTCTCCACCATATTCCAGGAGGAGGTACCTGAGGATATTCCGGGGAAAAGGGCTTTTCTCCTTCATCACCGGATCGCCCTGTGGGATGTGGCAGCCAGCTGCACCATTTCCGGTTCCAGCGACAGCAGCATCAGGGATGTGACTGCAAATGATATCTCCATGATCCTGTCAGGCAGTCAGGTATCTGCCATATTCACCAACGGAGCTACCGCCCTGTGCCTGTATCGGAAGCTGATCCTGCCCCAGACCGGCCTTGAACCTGTCCTGCTTCCTTCCACCAGCCCGGCGAATGCTTCCTGGTCCCTGGATCGCCTTTGCCGGACCTGGGCCGACTTGATTTTTTCACAATACCAAAGCGAATCTTCCCCGGCGCACAGGTCCGGGATTGCCAAATAGAGCCAAGAAAACACAGGCCGCAGAAAGCGCGACCTGCTGACCTGAGTAAATACAGGAAATGATATGAGAGGGGGTTATGCAGGATTTGAATTATGGAAAAAGAATGATAACAAGAAAGAGAAACGCCCTGATTTCCCGCAGCTCCATGATGGGAAAGAAAGCCAATGTCTCTGTGATCCGTCTGATCCTGCTCGGAGTGATCGCCCTGACAGTAACCATAAGCTGCGCAGGAATCGGTTCTCTGCAGGGAGTACTGGCCAATGCCCCTCGGGCAGAGGATGTTGATATTATGCCCCTGGGCTACGCTACATTTCTCTATGACTACCAGGGCAACCAGCTGCGTAAGCTTGCGGCTCCCAGCGCCAACCGCCTGCCGGTCTCTATCGACCAGATCCCGCTGAATCTTCAGCATGCCGTCGTGGCAATCGAGGATGAACGTTTTTATGAGCATAACGGGGTAGATGTCCGCGGCATCCTAAGAGCCGCCGTGCGCGCGCTGACCTCCCACAGCTTTTCCGAAGGAGCCAGTACCATCACCCAGCAGCTTCTGAAAAATAACGTTTTCACCAATTGGACCAATGAGAGCACCTTGGTGGAAAGCTTTACCAGAAAGCTGCAGGAACAATATCTGGCCGTCCAGATTGAAAAGAAAATCCAGGACAAAAACGTCATCCTGGAAAACTATCTGAACACAATCAATCTCGGTGCCGGCGCTTACGGTGTCCAGGCAGCCTCCCGGCAATATTTCAATAAGGATGTCTGGAAGCTCAATCTGTCGGAATGCGCCGTGCTTGCCGGCATCACTCAGAATCCTACCCAGTTTAACCCCATCGTCTATCCGGAGGAAAATGCCAAGCGAAGGCAGTTTGTCCTGGACTACATGCTGGAGCAGGGTTATATCACACAGGAGGAGCATGACGAAGCCCTGAAGGATGATGTCTATACCCGTATCCAGGAGGCCCAGGAGGTAGTATCCTCCGAGACAAACAGCGTGTATTCCTATTTTGAGGATGAGCTGACCGACCAGGTGGTCAATGACCTGATGAGCATCAAGGGCTATACCCGCACCCAGGCGACAAACCTTCTGTACAGCGGCGGGCTGAAAATCATGACAACCCAGGATCCTACCATCCAGGCGATCCTGGACGAAGAGTACAGCAACGAATCCAATTATCCTTCCATCGTCCAGTATGAGCTGGACTACGCGCTGACCATTGAAGACGATCAGGGTGATCTGACCAATTACAGTAAGGAAATGATGATGCTCTATTTCCAGGCCGAAGATCCCAGCTTTGACCTTCTCTTTGATACGGTTGTGGAAGGCCAGACCTATGTAGAGCGCTATCGGACTGCTGTTCTTGCCAACGGTGGTGAGATCTTCTCTGAACGGATCAATTTTGTCCCCCAGCCCCAGTCCTCCATGAGCGTCATCGACCAACACACCGGTTATGTGAAGGCAATCGTGGGCGGAAGAGGGGAAAAAACAGCCAGCCTGACACTGAACCGGGCGACAGATTCCACCAGACAGCCCGGATCCACCTTTAAGATCGTTTCCACATATGCTCCTGCCCTCAATGAGAAGGGAATGTCCCTGGCTACCACCTATGAAGACAAGCTGGTCCATTACCCCAGCGGTGAGCCTGTCAACAATGCCTGGATGTCCTTCTCCGGAACCACCACCCTGCGCAAGGCGATCCAGAATTCTGTCAATACAGTGGCTTTCCAGGTTTTCCAGGATGTTACGCCTGAGCTTGGTCTGAAATATCTTGACGCCTTCGGCTTCACCACCCTGGCTCACGGGACAGAAGCGGATACCGATGCTTACGGAAATGTCTACACCGATGCTACCCTGGCTACCTGCCTGGGCGGTATCACCTACGGTGTCACTAATGTGGAGCTCTGTGCAGCCTATGCCTGCATCGCCAATGAGGGAAATTATATCAAGCCGATCTATTATACCCGGATCTATGATCACAATGATAATGTTCTCATTGAGAACACCTCCGTGGAGCGCTCCGTGATCCGCGACAGTACGGCCTGGCTTCTGACCAGCGCCATGATGGATGTCGTGGAGAAGGGTACCGGTACGGCCTGCAAGCTGGACATTAATATGCCCGTGGCAGGAAAGACCGGAACCACCGAGGATTATAATGATCTCTGGTTTGTAGGCTATACCCCCTACTATACCTGTGCTGTCTGGTCAGGCTATGACAATAATGCCGAGCTGCCGGAATACGCCCGGAATTTCCACCAGGGCTTATGGAAAAAGGTGATGACCCGCATCCACAGCGGCCTTCCTGCCGCAACCTTTTCTATGCCGCCCTCCGTCCAGCAGGCTTCTGTCTGCTCCATCACCGGTATGCTTCCCGACTATTCCTGTCCGACGATCACAGAGTACTTTGAAGGAGTCACCATCCCCATCAACTATTGTTATGGTCATGGCGATACTTATGACGATAATCTGGACGACTATTATGAGTACAATGACACAGGCAGCACGCACAATACTCCATCCGGGCAGATCAGTAACTCTGATTCCTCTACCACAGACCCCATCGGCATTCCTAATCCGGACGATTGGGATTACGTCACAGAGGGAGGGGATCTCTCCTGGGATGTCCAGGGATCGGAAAGCGGCTTTGATGTGGATGGAGAGTTTGCCATAGGATAAGTAGGGAAAGGAATCTGGCCTCTATGCCATAGGGTAAGGAAAGCGAAGGAATATCCATGCTTGAGAGATATCGCACTGTCTATCAGGGAGGACAGGCTGAAATTGTTGAAAAAAAATCCCGTTTTATCGCGACTGTCCGCCATGTAGAAAAAGAGGAGGAAATCCTGGCTTTTCTCGAGGAAATGCGGAAGAAATACTGGGATGCCCGCCACAACTGCTATGCCTATACGATCGGACTAAACCGGGAGCTGACCCGGTGCAGCGATGATGGCGAGCCTTCCCAGACAGCCGGCCGTCCCATGCTGGACGTCGTTCTGGGCGCGCAGCTCTATGACACTGCCGTTGTTGTCACACGATATTTCGGAGGAGTCCTGCTGGGGACAGGGGGATTGGTCAGAGCCTACTCCACTGCCGTCCAAGCCGGTCTTGCAGCCAGTGATGTCATAGAACGGATCCATGGAATTTCCCTGAGAGTCAACATGGATTACACGGATTACGGTAAGGTCCAGTATCTGGCCAATCAAAAGGGCTTCACCGTCTGGAAGACCGATTTTGCCGACTCTGTGACCATGCAGCTGCTGCTCCCCGCCAGCCAGGAAGGCAGCGCCCGCTCGGCCATCACAGAAAGCACAAACGCTCGTGCCGAAATGGTAAAAGAAAAGGAGCTTTATTTCGCCAACCATGACGGCGAGGTTCTCACTTTTGACAGATGAAGGACAGCTTCCTTCCCGCAGCCCTGCCAAAACAGCCGGCGCCTCACAGCTCATGTGAGACGCCGGCTGAACCTGTTCCAGTGGCTGTCATTATCTCTCTCTAGAGTCTGAGAAAATTTCTCAGCATGATCTTCCCGTCAGGTGTCATGATGGATTCGGGATGAAACTGCAGGCCAAAAATGGGATAGTCACGGTGTTCTACCGCCATGATCTCTCCATCCTCTGTTCTGGCGGTTATTTTCAATTCTTCCGGCATGGTAGCCGGGTCGGCGGCAAGGGAATGGTACCTTGCCGCCGGTACCGTCTCCGGACAATCCCGGAACAATGTGCCTGCCGTGTCCAGCCTGACCAGGGACTGCTTGCCGTGCATCAGTTTTTTTGCGTAGGTTACGGTAGCTCCGAAGGCTGCACAGATTGCCTGATGGCCCAGGCATACCCCCAGAAGAGGAATGCTCCTGCCTATGGTTCGGACTGTCTCAATGATCACACCGGCATCTTCCGGCCTTCCGGGGCCGGGAGAGAGAATCAGGTGGTCAGGTGAGAGTTCGGCAATCTGCTCTATGGTCATTTCATCGTTGCGGATCACTCTGATATCCGGTTGAAGCTCTCCGATCAGCTGGTACAGATTGTAAGAAAAGCTATCGTAATTATCGATCAGCAATACCATTTATTCCACCTCCCCGGCCAGCTCCAATGCCTTCAGCGATGCTTTCGCTTTATTCATGCATTCTTCGAATTCCTTCTCCGCTACGGAATCCGCCACGATTCCCGCCCCACTTCTCACAAAGACCTTCCCGTTTTTCTTATAGACGATGCGAATGGCAATGCAGGTGTCCATATTTCCGGCAAAATCGATATAGCCGATGGCTCCGCCGTAGATGCCGCGTTTATTGTTTTCCAGCTCTGCAATCAGCTGGCAGGCTCTGATCTTGGGAGCCCCGGAAAGGGTTCCGGCCGGGAGGACGGCCTCTATTGCGTCAAGAGCATCCTTATCCTCTCTGATCTCTCCCCGCACAGTGGAACCGATGTGCATCACATGAGAATAGCGTTCGATGGTATGGAGTCTTTCGACACTGACGGAACCGAAGCTGCTGATCTTCCCCAGATCGTTTCTTCCCAGATCCACCAGCATGTTGTGTTCTGCCATCTCTTTTTCGTCCGCAAGCAGTTCCTGCTCCAACCTGGCGTCCTCCTCCGGCGTTTTGCCCCTGGGTCTGGTACCTGCCAGGGGGAAGGTGTGCAGAATACCGTTTTCCAGCTTAACCAGCGTTTCCGGCGAAGCACCTGCCACCTCAACATCCGTTCCTGAGAAATAGAACATATAGGGCGAAGGATTGATCGTGCGCAGCACCCGGTAGGTGTTTAAGAGGCTTCCCTCAAAGGGAGCCGAGAGACGGTTGGACAGGACAATCTGGAAAATATCCCCCTCAAAGATATGCCGCCTGGCTTTTTCCACCATCTCACAGTATGCCTGTCTTTCAAACAGGGGCGTGACAGGCCCAAGCAAGCGGCCTCCGGTTTCCCGGCTCTTCTCCCCTGTGCGAAGCAAAAGGGCAAGCTGCTTCAGTTCCCATATCGCTTTATTATAGTTGGTCTGGGGATCATCCAACCGCATATTCACCATCAGGATAATCTTCTGCCGGATATTGTCAAAGGCAATCACCTTATCGAAAAGCATCAGATCGACATCCTTGAAATTCTCCGTATCCTGGGTCCGGCTTCTCACACTCGGTTCGCTGTAACCAAGGTAATCATAAGAAAAATACCCCACCAAACCGCCGGTAAAGGGTGGCAGATAGTCGAAATGGGGACTTTTGTATTCCGAGAGAATTTCCCTGAGGACCTGGGATGGATTCTGGGTCGTCACCGTTTTTGTCATCCCCCCTACCTTAATGCTCATCCTCTCATCCACACAGGTAATCTCCATCTTCGGATCATACCCCATAAAGGTATACTGACCCCAGGTCTCGTTGGCCTGAGCCGATTCCAGCATATAGCAATGACCGGAAATATTCTTCAGTATCCTCATCGTCTCGATGGGTGTGGTAAAATCCGACAGAATCTCACAGCTTACCGGAAGAATATCGCAGGCTCCGGTCCCGGCCAGTTTTCTGACATATTCAATCTCAGGCAGAAATTGCATAATCGCCACCTCCATTACAGGCTTTCTGCCTTATTCTCTAAATATTCCATCAGCTTTTTTACCGCTTTAGCCCTGTGGGAATGCTCTTCCTTGAAAGAAATCGGCATACTGGCTGTCGTCCTTCCCTGGGAATCCTCCGAGATGAAAATGGGATCATATCCAAAGCCGTTGCTGCCTTCCTCCTCATATGCGATGGTTCCCGGCCAAACGCCCTTGAAGAGGTGCTGCTGCCCGGCTTCGTCAATGAAGCAGATGAGACAGATAAACCTCGCCTTGCGGTATGAGGCCCCCTTCAGTCCGTCAAGAATGGCCTTTCTTCTCTCATGCTCTGTCTGAAGCCCTTTATAACGGGCAGAATAGATCCCCGGCTCCCCATTCAGGGCTTCCACCTCCAGTCCGCTGTCGTCAGAAATGACACATGAGTGGGTCAGATCATAAATCGCCTGGGCTTTCAGGACAGCATTTTCCTCAAAGGTCCTGCCCGTTTCCTCCACGTCCAGCTCAATGCTTTTCTCTCCCTGAGAAAAAACCTCAAAGCCAAGAGGCGCAAAAATATCCTTATATTCCCTGATCTTCCCCTGATTATTGCTTGCTATGATGACCTGCATGTTCGAATCCCTCCCTGGAACCGGAGCCTGTCCGATCCCCTCAAAAAAACTATACCTGTGCGAATTATAACTGCCAAAGGCTAAAAATGCAATGTTGAATCAGAGGGAAAAAGGCGTTATAATCTGCAAAGTGCCTGCAGCCAAGGCCAGGCCCATCTGAACTGCGGTCACAGAGGTCTGAGCCTGTCTGCAGCTGTGAAACGTCTCATGACTGAACTGACAGATCGTTTTCTTAAGAAAGGGGACCGGTAACAAATGAAGGATAGAATAAAGGCTTTCCTGAAACGGAAGGATATTGAGATTTCTCTGAAGCGTTATGGGATTGATGCTCTGGGAGCCATGGCCCAGGGGCTTTTCTGCTCACTGCTGATCGGTACCATCATCAACACGTTAGGAAGCCAACTGCATCTTCCCTTCCTGACAAGGATAGTGGCTACGGTGAACGGAACGGATTATACCGTAGGAGGTCTTGCTACCGCCATGAGCGGTCCTGCCATGGCGACAGCAATCGGGTATGCCCTGCACTGTCCGCCACTGGTTCTGTTTTCCCTGATCACTGTGGGCTTTGCCTCAAATGCCCTGGGCGGAGCCGGAGGACCTTTAGCTGTATTGTTTATCGCTATCCTGTCTGCAGAGGCAGGCAAGGCGATTTCCAGGGAAACGAAAATCGATATCCTCGTCACCCCTCTGGTCACCATTGGCGTGGGGGTACTTCTTTCTGCCTGGTGGGCACCCGCCATCGGAAAAGCAGCTATGACAACAGGCAGCCTGATCATGTGGGCCACCAGTCTGCAGCCTTTGCTGATGGGAATCCTGGTTTCCGTCTTTGTAGGCATTGCCCTCACTCTTCCCATCTCGTCCGCTGCCATCTGCGCAGCCTTAGGACTGACGGGGTTGGCCGGGGGTGCCGCAGTGGCCGGCTGCTGCGCCCAGATGATTGGATTTGCCGTCATGTCCTTTCCGGAAAACGGCTGGGGCGGGCTGGTCTCTCAAGGATTAGGAACCTCCATGCTGCAGATGGGAAATATCGTAAAAAATCCCAGAATCTGGATACCCCCCATCCTGACCTCTGCCATCACCGGACCTCTTGCCACCTGCCTCTTCCGCCTGGAGATGAACGGGACACCGGTATCCTCCGGCATGGGAACCTGTGGCCTCGTGGGGCAGATCGGAGTGGTGACAGGCTGGGCCAACGAGATGGCCGAAGGTCTGCGCTCCAGTGTTACTGCCATGGATTGGGCAGGACTGATCATGATCTGCTTTGTCTTGCCGGGACTGCTCAGCCCCCTCTTCCTGTGGATCCTGAAAAGGGCGGGATGGGTCAGGCAAGGAGACCTTACCCTGTAACTCAACATAACGAGAAATGGAACGGACCGGCGAAAAGCCGGTCCGTTCCATTTCAGCCAGAAGGAAGATCATCGTCTATCGGTTTGATTTGATTCGCCCGTCCCGCGATATATCGGATCAATTCCTCAACGGTCGGTTTTCTTCCCTCAAAATATTTTTTCATTCCCATCTGTTCTACTGTCTCATCCAAGGGCTGCGTCCAGAGAATGTCAATCATTTCCTGAATATCTTTTTCCACCTCCTTCGCATCCAATCCCTTCATCCTGGCCACCCTTTCGATGGTGCTCACATCCTCATTCGGAGCAAATGCCACATTCGCAAAGAGATTGATCTGATCCCCAAGCTGTCTGCGCGCCTGTTCATTCCAGATGCGATTTCCCTCCTCTGAACCCAGCAGCCTGACCGGTGGTATGATATGAATATCCTCAAAAATATCACAGGCACTTTGATAGCCATATCCCAGCTGCTCTCCGAGGGGGCCCTTCATCATACGGATCCCTTCCACAAAGCCCTTAGTCCAGAAGAAGTCATAGTCATCATCCCAGAAAAAAAGATTCACATCCCCATCATCCTTCAGACCCATTTCATAGAGACGGTGAACCGCAGCCGACAACTCCCTTGCCTCCGCATTCAACACTCCATATCTGCCAAAGAGAGTCAGGGTGGTTTCCCTCTCTGCCGCCTTGTCTATGGGATATTCTATTTTTCCCATTTCCTGCAGCTTCTCCATGAAGAGGATCATATTGTGGAAAATCAGCTCTTCAAAGAGATCAAAGACATCATATTCCTGAGACAACAGCTTTTCATGCATACGGGCAATCTTGCGGGCCAGTATTTCTTTTCCCGTTTCCTCGTCTGTTTTCCCGAAATAGCTTCCTATCCCCCGAAAAAAATCTCCGTCGTAAAAACAGTCATACATGGTATTCAGTTTTTCATAAGAGGAGAAATCGTCTCCCACCACAGGGAAATCATATAACAGCTCAATTCCCTGGGCAATCGTAAGAGATGCTTTCTCCGAAAGAAAGCGGATACAGTCTTCACTCAGCTCATATCTTCCGCCCGCTTCGTTTATCCGAAACATCTGTTATATCCTCCCCGTCAATCCTGCCGTACAGGGTCAGATTCTCATTGCTGCAATGGCAGCGTACCTGCCAGAATCCTTGAAATCTCCCAGACATCCTTATGTTTGAGCTTTCTTGGCTCAAATCGGATGACATTGTAGACGAGCTGCATAACGAGCCCTGCCCCCAAGGTAGAAATCAGTGTCCCCACCCCGATCGGACCGCCCAGTGCCCAGCCGGTTACCAGGACGAGTGTCCATAGAATCACCTCCACGATCCCGATCGGGACTGACGGCAGGCGCTTTCCCAGCCCTACCAGAAGGGAATCTCTTGGCCCACAGCATTCCTCTGCGCTCATATAGATCCACATACCCAGCGCCATGAAAACAAAGCCTGTCAGCATAAAGGCAATGCCAAAGATCAGGCTTTTATTCTCCGGCAGGACATTCAAATCATTATAGAACTGAACAAAATTGCCTGTCAGCAGGGCATCGATAATCGTTCCGAATCCGATACGCTCTTTCAGCAGCAGATCGATTCCCAGAACGCAAATCGCGATGGCTGTCATGGAAAGGCCATAGTTGAGCGGTGTATGCCTGGCAATCCCCATCCCCAGGCAGTCCCATGGGGCAAGTCCGATATTTGCGTGAATGGTCAGGTGGACACCAAAGGCAAAAACAAGAAGGCCTGCGGCGATCTGACACCATTGCTTCAGTACAGTTTTACGATTCATTTTTTCTCCTCCTGAACGAATGTTCTATTCTGACAAGCTATCCCCGGACGGCTGTTGTGCAGAAGGATCACCTTGCCCAGCTCTTTACAAGCTTGTCTTCAACTGATATAGTTATACATGTCATCCCTTACCATGTCAATTGTGTACCGCAGCCAAACCGACAATATTTATGATTCCAGTGCCAAAAGCCTGTTCCCACAGCAAGCTTGCCTGCCAGTGGAAGCGAGGCTTTATGACACGCCCCCATTATGGGCATGAAACGGGGTACTGTGTGCCAGCGGCGCCCGTTCAGCAACAACCGGTTCTGATGCCCGGTGGGCATTGTTTAGAACCGACCGAGCCGGAGGCCTGGTGGGCATCGTTTAGAACCGACCGGTTCTGATGCCCGGTGGGCATCGTTTAGAACCGACCGAGCCGGAGGCGAGACCCGTAGGCGAAACCCGGAGGCGAGACCCGTAGGCGAGACCCAGGTCCTGAGAAATGCAAATATTAAGGCGGTCAGGCGCAGGCTCCTATCGTATGAGCAGAAACCAGAGGTGGACTGAAATGAATCAACTTAACGTATGGAAAGAAAAGAACTCTGCCGAAGATTCCAGGGAAAAAACAATCATCAAAACCAGTATTATCGGTATCATCGCAAATGTTTGTCTGGCAGCCTTTAAGGCCGTCATCGGTCTGCTGACAAATTCCATCGCCATTGTTCTGGATGCCGTCAACAACATTTCCGATGCAGGCAGCTCCCTGATCACCATTGTCGGTACCAAACTGGCAGCCAAAGAGCCGGATAAGAAGCATCCCTTTGGCTATGGACGAATCGAATATCTTAGTGCCATGATCATCTGCGTCATTGTGCTCTATGCCGGCATCACATCCTTCATTGAATCGGTCAAGAAGATTATCCGTCCGGAAATGCCGGATTATACCATGGTGTCACTCATCATAGTTGCTGTGGCTGTATTTGTGAAGATTCTTTTGGGCCATTATGTTAAGAGCGTCGGGGAAAAGGTTCATTCCGATTCGCTGATCAATTCCGGGGAGGACGCGACCCTGGATTCCGTCATTTCCGCCTCCACGCTGGTGGCGGCAGGCATTTTCCTGATTTTTCACATCTCGTTGGAAGCCTGGCTGGGTGCCCTCATCTCCATCGTGATCATCAAGTCCGGCATTGAAATGCTTCAGGATACCATTTCCAGGCTGCTGGGAGAATCCAACGACGTGGAGCTGGCAAAGGCCATCAAGCAAACCGTGGTCAGCTTTCCCGGTGTTCACGGAGCCTACGACCTGATCCTGAATAATTACGGGCCGGATTCCTGGAACGGTTCCATCCATATCGAGGTACCGGATACCTGTCAGGCTGCCCAGCTGGACGAGTTGATCAGGGAAATCCAGGTTACTGTTTACCGTCAGCATCATGTCGTCCTGACCGCCATAGGAGTTTATTCCATGAATACCCAGGACGAAGAAGTGATCCGTACCCTCGAGAAGCTAAGGGACATCGTTTTTTCCCATCCCTTCGTAACACAGCTGCACGGCTTTTACCTGATCAAGGAAGAGAAGTCCATGCGCTTCGACCTTGTGATCAGCTTCAACGCCAAGGATCGAAGGGCTGTGTACCAGGAAGTCATTGCCCATGTTCAGAGGGAATTTCCTGAATATCAGCTTCAGACGGCCATGGACACGGATTTTGCAGAGGAATAAAACCAGGCGGGGCAGAGATACCAGATCTCTGCCCCGCCTCGTTTTAACAGAACTGCCTTAGGCAGCAAGTACGAGCTGCCGGCCTGCGTAATTACTGCTGTTTCCGCTACCTTGTGATCTCATCAAAACTCAGATTGCCGTTAAAATGAACCTCATAGGGCCTTCCGAAATCATAGAGCTCCAGGACAGAATCCCCTATATCTGTCCGCCCGATATAGCAAACCTCCTGCTCCTTGGTCACTGCATTGTCGTATGTCAGCTTTATGAGCTCCTCGTTGGGAAGATGTGTCACTTCGCTTCCGGATACCTGTCCCTTATGATCAGCCTTTGCCATGCTTACCTTTACATGGGATAAGACATCATAAGCCTTGGAGTTCTTCCGTTTTGCCAGATCCGGATGTGCTGTCAGGTATGAATTTTCCTTTATCCTTCCACGGCCTTCAAAAAGGAGAAGCATATCCAGATTAATCGCATCACAGGTAATCTTCATCCTTCCGGTCACCCGTTTCCCTCCAAGTGATTTTCCAATGAAAAAAACGGCAAGCAATACTGCCAGAATAGCAGCACCGGCGAAATAAGCCATCCCTTTCCCCGCAATACCAGACAGGGCATTTCCAAAAAGGGAGCTTATTCCGCCCTCTGCTGCTTTCTCACCGCTGAGAAGCATATTTTCTTCGTTCTCTGCCGGCTCAGAAGAGGAAGCTGACCCGGATTTTTCGTTTTCGATCTGATCTGCTGAAAATTCCGACGAAGCACTTCCTTCGTCTGTTTCCACTTTTGTCAGATTCGTCTGATCCAGCTGAAGAGAAGGGGCAAGCTTTATGACTGCGTCTGCGACAGCCAGAACTGCACCGCCAATCTCCTCTGCATTTGGGATCACCTCCAATTCAAGCTCCTGCATGGGCGGAGGAGAGGCTATGTCGTCTTCCGGCCCGGAAAATGCCATAATCGCGAGAGTATATCCTTGTTCCTCTGCCAAAGCCGCTATATCAATGGAATCGCCAGAATGAATTCCGGAAATCAGCGGCAGATCCGATCCCTTTTCCCGCAATTCTGCCACAGCTTCATCCGCACCGTTTCCCAGCCAGGAAACGGTGATTTTTTCCGCCTTGTCATCCGGTTCCACTTCCCATAAAAACGCATCTTCATCGGTGCCTGTATTTACAACCAGGCCGTTGTCTTCAGCGCTGCCTGTATCTGCAATAGGGACGTCGTCTTCAGCGCTGCCTGTATCTGCAATCAGGACGTCGTCTTCAGCGCTGCCTGTATCTGCAATCAGGACGTTGTATTCATCGGTACCTGTATCTCCAATCAGGCTGTCATCTTCCCCACCTGAAAACAGATCTGTTTCCGCTTCAAGGGGGGCAGCGGAATTTCCCAGAAGGGTAAATGGTATGTCGTCCCACTGTTCCACATAATAATCATTCTCTATCCGAACCTGTGCTTTCCATTCCCCAGGCCTGTTCAGTACTACCTTCGCGGTAAAATGGTCATTCTCAGGCTGCATCTTTACCACCATGGGCCTGTTCTCTTCTGAAAGAGGAATTAACCGCAGGGCAGCGGTTGAAAGCCGAAAGATATCACTGTCTGTCAGATTCTCATAAACCTGGCCATTATATTGCTGCAGCCATACATGAATGATCTGCTCCGTATCAGCGGAAAAGCTTTCCGGAATATCGTGTTTCAGCCTAAGATTATGATCAAAGCGAACGACAATATTGACAGGTATCTGTACATTATCACCTGTCACTCGTACCAGCCATTTTCCGGCAGCCGGGGCTGAAATTCCCAGGATCATGTAGCTTCGATCCACCGTAACTGTAATGTCTTCCCTCAGCTGTGCGGTTCCATCCTGATACAGAGCGTAGACGGTCTGATCAGGGGCAATCAGGTCTATCGCTTTGATCCAGGCCCCATCCTCCGGCATAAAGGTAAGGTTCACCGACGCCTTTCTGATTCCATTGTAAGGAACAATGAAGGGCCATTCCTCATTGGAAAGCTGTTCAATTGTCTGGGCAGCAGCCTTGCTCTCCGCTCTGACAAACAGCTGCAGCAGCCTGCTCTCCAGATCGGTTTGCGTTGTCATCAAAACATTGCCGAAGGAACCGTCAGACAGAATATTTCCTCCGCCTGCCTTAGCCAATTGATTGATGAAGGCAAGAAAATCCTCCTTGCCTTGAAGAGAATCCTGGTCTGTCAGTGCAATCACATAAAAGGATGCGCCAAGATCCCGCATTTTCTCCGCGATGAGAACCGATTCCCTGTTCGCTTCTATATTCTCAGGCTGACGGAAAGGATCAGCCTGATTGGTCAGGTCATTCACTCCATCCGTCAGCAGAAAGACGCTGGTATCCCCCTGCCAGTCTGACATCATGCGGTAAGCCTTTTCCAGAGCGGTTCTGATATCCGTATAATTATCACGGCGATCCTGGTTCGCCGGTTCGGTCAGGTACTGCCCTATCGCATCATGTAAGGCTTCCGGTTCTGAAGCAATATCCATCGGCCCATATACCACACAATTCTCTGGTCCGCAAAAAACGATAACAGCTATCTTGCCGCTGGTGTCTGACCGAGCAGATGACCGTACATTTTCATACACCAGCCTTGCCGCGTCAAACCGAAGCCCTTCAGGATCCGTCGCACTGCCAAGGGAATGTGCACCGGAAGTACTCAGGCTGTTGTCTATGACAAGGATATAGTTGCCGGTTACCCTGTCAATATCTTCCGCGAAGCAATAGTCAACAGGAACTGACAGCAGGAATAAGAAAATCAATATCCTGATCAATCGCCGCATCTTTGTACTCCTCCTCTCAAAATGTATCTTTCAGTCCGGCAGGCAAGCCTGCCGGGGGAACAGGCTTTTTGCCCTGAAATCATATATCAGTGTCGAGTTCAGGGCTGCATTCTGTCTGCATCCGTTACTTTTCGTATCACACGACAGGGATTTCCCGCTGCCAGGCTGTGCGCGGGAATATTCCTGGTTACCACACTGCCCGCTCCAATCACAGATCCTTCCCCAATGGTCACACCTCCGCAGACAATCACATTGGACGCCAGCCAGCAGTTGTCCTCAATGGTGATAGGCTTAGCATATTCCAGGTTATAAAAGCGTCCATTTTCATCCTGACGGACATTGCGCTCCTCCGGCAGCAGCGGGTGCATGGGAGTAGCCAGAGTCACATTAGGACCGATCATCACGTTATCGCCAATATGCACCGGACAGACATCCAGACAGGTGAAGTTGAAATTAGCACTACTAAACTTGCCGAAGGTGGTGTTGCAGCCATAATCAAAATAGATCGGCGCCTGTAAAGAAGGCAGATTAGGCGTATTGCACAGCAGCTCCTTTAACACGGCAGTCCTTTTTTCCGGCTCATCTTCATCTATCTGGTTATAGCGTCTTGCAAGCTTGCGTGCCTTGACCAATAAAGCGCTTAATTCCTGAT
This sequence comes from Blautia sp., assembly GCA_017515325.1. Taxonomy (GTDB): domain Bacteria; phylum Bacillota; class Clostridia; order Lachnospirales; family Lachnospiraceae; genus Blautia_A. The sequence continues at coordinate 35,436 of JAFWGA010000036.1, read as the reverse complement.
CGGAAGGGTCGTACAGCATTCCGGCTAGCATCTTTTCCTTTTCAGTCATATCCATTTCTCCTCACAAATCGATTTTCAGCGAATGAGCAAAATGCCTTCATTTTGTTGATTCGTTATCTGTGCCGATTGAACATAATCAATATACCATCATTTGTAATATCCGGCAATGACCTGAATTCTTTGTCAGACGCTGTGCGGATCCGGCAACAGAGTAGAAAAAAAGCTGAGCAGCGATATTCTCGATGCTCAGCCTGCTTACAGTATTCGGTTTTATTGTATGAGCTCCGCCGGTGTAAATCCGTCTTTTCTGAGTATGACCGCTTAGAGTTCCATTTGCAGATATTCCCTTACAGCAATGCTTTTACACAGGCTTCCACTTCCGCCATGTCAGCCGTGGGCTCAAAACGCGCTACAACACGTCCTTCACGGTCAATAATGAACTTAGTGAAATTCCACTTGATGTCAGGCTTCTTGTCCCAATCCGGATCGGCTTCGGAGAACATCTTCTCCAAAAGAGCTTTATACTGATGTTCACCGAATCCCTCAAAGCCCTTCTGCGATTTCAGATAAGTATAAAGTGGCAGCTCGTTCTCTCCATTCACATCCGCTTTCTTCATCTGCGGGAAGGTGGTATTGAAATGCATGGTACAGAACTCATGAATCTCGTCATCCGTTCCCGGCGCCTGACCGCCGAACTGGTTGCAGGGGATATCAAGGATCTCCAGCCCCTGATCGTGGTAGTCCCGGTACATCTGCTCAATCGGTGCATACTGCGGCGTAAATCCGCAGCCTGTAGCCGTGTTGACCACCATGATGACCTTGCCCTTATAGTCTGCCAGGTTTAATTCTTCGCCGGTTCCAGTTGTAATTGTGTAATCATAGATCATATTTTTTCCCTCCTTTTTTTCTTTGTTAACACATCAAATACTGTAATATGATTCACTGTCGTTTGCCATAAATGATTCTACTGCAAAAATGATTCCTCCGGATTGTTCCGCGCTTCGCGCTCCCACAATCCTCCCCAATATTCGCATTCCGTGGGACCCCTGCCCCACTTCATGCTCATATCGGGGCGTGCAATAAAGCCTCGTCCCCACCGGCAAGCGAGCTTGCCGTGGGAACAGGCTTTTTGCACTGGAATCATAAATATAATATAACCGTTTAACGGAAATGGCAATCAGTAATGCATATAGGAAAATTGAAATTCTATGTCGATATCTGACTATATAATGTGCTACTACATATATCTATTCAATAGTGATCTACTTATATCTGTACCTATGGGTAATCTGTACATATATTTAAACCCTATTGACAAAAAAAGGAAACAGGAATATAGTTTAATTGGTAATTATTGATAAAAAGCCAGTGCTGTGTTCAGGCGTTCTGGGGCAGACTGACAAAGCCTTCCACGGATGTGGATAAAAGCAGAACTGATAGCTTAACAGACAGGAGGTATTATTATGCGTAAGGTGTTAGCTTTACTTCTGACCGTTGCAATGGCGGTCAGCCTCATTTCTTTCCCCATGGCAGAGGAGGGCGTTGAAAAAACTCCCATGACCCCTGGCACTTATGAAGGATCCATGCAGGGGCAGAATGATCTCGTCACCGTAGCAGTTACCGTCACAGAGGACGCGATTGAGTCTGTAGAGATCGTATCCCATCAGGAAACGCCTGGCATTGGCGCTCCTCTGACAGAAGAGGGCTATGAAGGCGAAACCCCCATTGCAGTACTTCCGGCTCGTATAGTGGAAGCACAGTCCATCGGCGTAGATGGTGTGTCCGGCGCTACCTTTACCAGTGCAGCTATTAAAGGCGCCGTTAAAGATGCCCTTACCCAGGCCGGAGCGAATATAGATGAATGGAACGTTGCTCCTGAGAAGCCGGAGCCGCAGGCTTTTGATATGACAGCGGATGTTGTTGTAATCGGCGGCGGCGGATCAGGCCTTGCAGCTACTCTTTCCGCACTGGAAGCCGGCGCGGAGAGCGTGATCGTCGTAGAAAAGTGCGGCGCTGTCGGTGGTGACACCCTGGTCTGCGGCGCGATCTACAACTGCCCGGATGAAGCTCTTCAGTCTGTCGAGACCATGACGGATGCGAAAAAAGCTACGATTGAAGCCGCACTGGCGAAAGAACCGGTGTCTGACGAGCATAAAGAGCTGCAGGATATTGTAGCGGAAGAATACGCGGCGTATCTGGAAGCCGGACGCACAGATATCTTTGATTCAGAAGCATGGTTTGCCCTTCAGACCTATGATGGCGGTGATGACATCGCGGACCTGGATCTGGTAAAGACCCTGACATACAACGCCAAGGCTGGCTATGACTGGGTTGTCGGAGAAGGCATGGAATTTGCCGACAAGATTGGTCAGGGTGCAGGCTCTCTGTGGCAGAGAACTCATACATCCATAAAGCAGATGGGCACAGGTTTCATCTCCACATATGTCAATCAGCTTGCAAACTACAGTGATAAACTGACCTATGTCCTTTCTACCAAGGCAGAAAGCCTGATTCGGGATGATGAGGGCAAGGTAATCGGCGCTACCGGTACCGACGTAAACGGCAACACTTACACCTTTAATGCAAACAAAGGTGTGGTTCTGGCAACTGGCGGGTTCTCCGCAAACAGTGCGATGGCGCAGGAATACAATACCTCCGGCAAATGGGCAGACCTAAGCGGTGTAAAGACAACCAACCGTCTGGCCTGCTCACAGGGCGACGGCATCACAATGGCGACGGAGATCGGCGCTGACCTGATCCAGATGGATCAGCTTCAGCTTCTGTATCTTGGCAATCTGAAGGATGGCCAGCTTACCAAATATCCCACCCGTGTTGTCAATGGCACTGACCAGGAAATTTTCATCAACAAGGAAGGCAAACGCTTTGTCCAGGAGGATGGCCGCCGCGACCAGATCTGCCTCGCTTCTCTGGAGCAGACAGATGGTATGTTCTATTTCCTTGAATCCGCTGATGGCGATTATGTAGACATCGACGAAGCAATCTCCGCTGACGGATTCTCACTCCGGTTCCTGGAAGAGCAGGGATACATTTATGTTGCGGATACACTGGATGAGATGGCTGAAAAACTGAACGCTGCCGGAGCCAATATGACAGCGGAAGATCTGAAGGAAACAGTTGAGAAATTCAACGAATGCGTAGAGAATGACAGCGATCCGGAATTTGGACGTACTCTCTTCAGCACCAAGCTGGAAAACGGTCCGTGGGTTGCTACCCCACGTCAGGCATGCCTGCATCACACCATGGGCGGCGTTCATATTGATACAGAGGGTCATGTCCTTGATACAGAAGGCAACGTTATACCGGGTCTTGTCGCTGCCGGTGAGGTAACCGGTGCAATCCATGGCGGAAACCGTCTTGGTGGAAACGCAGTAGTTGACACGGTTGTCTTCGGTAAGCTTGCCGGTGAAACTATCATGAAGTAATCCATATCCCTGATTTTTTTCAGAATAGCCACATAGAAAAGGGGCGTTTTTACCAAGGCCAGGTAAAAACGCCCCTTTCTCCCGTCAGTATTTCAGTCATATTATTGCTGCATGTTATGATCCGTGCGGATCCTGCCGGAGGCTTATCGTCAAAGGCATATTACATCTGTCGTTGACGATAATTCGGTAAGACAATCCATACTCAGAAGGATCGTCGATACATTATGCAGCAGAGCACTCGCCGAGGAAGCCAGGAGCCCCAAAGCGCCGAGAAGGATCAATGTGCCGTTAAAGCCCATAACAAAACGGTAGTTCCGGTTGATGCGCTGCATCAGTGCATCACTCAGCCGTTTCAGACATACCAGCTCGCTAAGATCCTCTGCGGCTATCGTCACATCCGCAACCTCCCGCGCTATGACAGCACCGTTCCCCACAACGATCCCCGTCAGATCCACTTCCCCGGGATCATCAAAAAGAGGCTTCCTACGCTTTCTTACTGCACCGAAAACACCCGATGCCTTCCACTGTAGTCACCTGAACCTCTTCATACATTCCCGACAATCTGTGCATGAGGCTTTTCTCTGTTTCAAACGGCGGCGTGAAAAACCTTTTCGAAGTCATATCTTCACACTCCAAAAACGATCTTTACCATCTTCCTTATCCCAGTGCCACGTCCAGCGCCATCATCAGGCTGAAACCGACGGCGAAAAAAACAACGCCGATATTGGAATACTCCCCGGAAGACATTTCCGGAATCAGCTCCTCCACGACCACGTACAGCATGGCACCGGCTACCGTACCGATAAAGGGAATCAATAGTCCCCAGATTACCGTTTTCATCTCCGTCCAAACAAGCCTTTCTTTTCATAGGGAGCCGATTCAACACCTAAGCATGTGTAGCCCGTAGCGTCAATAGCGTTTTTTAGGTCATCGGCATTCACTGCCTCCTCCGTCAGAAAGGAGGCCTCCTTTTTGGTTTTTGAGGCAACGACTTTCTTTGCTTCCGGAACGGCTTTCCGTATCGCATCACAGACGTGCGCCTCGCACATCCCGCACATCATGCCGTCTATTTTCATTGTCGTTTTAATCATGGATTTCCCCTCGCTTTTTTCTTGCATCCGTAGTCAAAATATAGTGTTACAGTTTGTTGTCAGTTGCATGGGTTCCGCTCTCCTTTTTGTTATATTGTCCAGCCTGCGCTGGCAGCCTGCAGTTCGGTCATACGGCGGAACATACCGCCTTCTCTGGCAAAGAGCTCCTCCGGACTTCCTTCCTCGGCCACTTTACCGTCTTTAAGAACAACGATCTTGTCTGCCGCTTCCACTGTGCGCATCCGATGGGCAATGACCAGGACAGTCTTACCTGTCAAAAGACGCGACAGAGCGCCCTGCACTTTGGTCTCGTTCTCCACATCAAGCGAGGCCGTTGCCTCGTCCAAAAGGACGATCGGTGCGTCCTTCAACAAGGCGCGGGCAATGGAGATCCGCTGGCGTTCGCCTCCGGAGAGCCTGGCTCCGTTCTCCCCTATGAGCGTATCATAGCCCTGCGGCAGCTTCTCCACAAATTCGTCGCAGTTAGCTGCCTTCGCCGCAGCACGGACTTCTTCATCCGTTGCACCGTGCTTGCCCAGACGGATGTTTTCCATAACCGTATCGTCAAACAGCACCACATCCTGAAAAACCATAGAATAGTCCGACAGCAGAGTTTCGGGATCAATATCGGCAATATTCACGCCGCCGACCCTGATCGTACCGCTGTCAATATCCCAGAGACGTGCTGCAAGTCTGGCGCAGGTACTCTTTCCGGAGCCTGAAGGACCGACCAGCGCAGTAACTTCGCCCTCTTTTGCGGTGAAGCTGGCACCTCTTAAGACCTGCTCATTGTCGCCCCCAAGGGGGCCCTCTCTTCCGGCTTCGCCGGAATTCACCTTGTAAGCAAAGCCCACGTTTTCAAACACGATGTCATGACCTTCCGGCGAGAAGCTCTCACTGCCCTCTGCCGTCTTTGCATCATGGATCTCCATGAGCCGATCTGCAGACACCTGTGACAGGAACATCTCGGCAATCAGCGCAAGGGCCTGGTCAAAAGGCGCATAAACGCGGGTGATGACCAGCAGGAACATGAACAGCACCATGAAGCTGATCTCTCCGGAGAGGATCATGCCTGTACCGGCAAGGATCGTCGTCGCAACACCAAGGCGCATGATTACACTGGCCGCATTGACAAAAATGCCGTTCGTCAGTTCTGTATGGATCATTCTCGATTCATGGTAATCGATTTTATCATTCAGCGCTTTCAAAAACCGGTCTTCTTGATTGGTCGCCCGGATCTCCCGGATGTTTTCCAGAGTTTCCTGAATACCGTCGGATACCTGAACGGCAGCAGCTTTTGTGATTTCCGAATTGCGTGCGGACATCTTCCGGCTTCCGAACAGCAGCAGGAATGCCACCGGTACGCCCCAGAGGCAGGCAATCGCCAGCTTCCAGTTATAGGCGAAGAGCATCATGGCAATGATCGCTGTTGAAATATAAGAGCCGTAAAGATAGCCCAGGCAGTGGGACCAGACGTGCTCCAGACGGTTGACGTCACCCATGATCGTTTCCGTCAGGTCCGCAAGATCCCGTTTGCCGAAATATCCGAGAGGGAGTTTCCTAAGCCGCTCGGCCAGTGATATCCGAACATTTTTCACTTCGCGGTAAACAAGACCGTAGGTGGCCTTGTACTGCTGTAAATGTGTGAAGAAAGAAAGGATCAGGAACCCGAGGACCAGAAGCAGTATGGTCAGCACGCCGGGCAGTGGTTTTCCTTCCGTGAGAGTGCCAATAAATCCGTTCATCATGAGATAAAGGATGCCCATTCCGCCCATGACGACCAGGTTGACGATCACCGTCCAGAGCGTCCCCATTTTCGTATTATGAACGCCCTGCTCCGTCAGAGCAAATTTACGTTGAAATTCCTTCCCGAACATCTTATCCCTCCTCGTTTCCTCCTCGCAAGCAGCATATCTCTCGCTTGCTCGCAGGCTCACAATCTCGATCATTCCGCTGCTCGTCCTCTCCCCACGAAGCAGACTTCGCGGGGGTCCCTTGTGAGATCTTCCAGTTCACGGCCTTCCGGTAATCAGTCCACATGCGTGCATAAAGCCCGTTTGCGGCAAGGAGTTCAGCATGTGTACCCTGCTCTTCCACATGGCCTGAATCCAGAACGATGATCCGGTCTGCACCGACAACCGTGGAAAGTCTGTGGGCAATCATAATTACTGTCCGTTCTCCGCTCCCGCTCCGGTCGGCGCAAAGCTGACGTCCACTGGACGTCATGCGCCCCTTCGTGAGTTTCACAAAGGCTTTCTGGATCAGCGCCTCGTTCTCGGGATCGGCAAATGCCGTTGCCTCGTCCAGCACTACGATAGGCGCATCCTTCAGAATGGCACGTGCCAATGCCACACGCTGCTGTTCTCCTCCGGACAGGTATGTGCCTTCGGTGCCGATCATGGTATCAATGCCGTTCGGCAGCTTTTCAATAATGTCGTCGCATTGCGCGGCGGAGAGTGCTTCCAGTACTTCTTCCCGGGAAGCATCGGGCCTCGATGCCCGCACATTTTCCAGAACAGATGCCTTAAACAGGTGAGTGTTCTGGAACACAAAAGCAATGCTGTCCATCAGCACATGGGGGTCTGTCTGTCGGACATCCACACATCCGACTTCAACCGAGCCGGAACTTACATCCCAGAAACGCGGGATGAGACTGGCCGCCGTGGTCTTACCGCCGCCGGAGGGACCGACCAGAGCGACCGTCTGTCCCGGTTCGACACGGAAGGAAACATGATCCAGTGCCGGAAGGTCCGAGCCCTCATAAGTGAAACTCACATCCTTAAACACTACGCTGTTGTCCTTCGGTGTCTGCGGTTTGTCGGTGATCTTCATCGTCGGGACACTCATGACCTGATTGATACGGCCCAGTGCCGTACTGGCCATCATCATGCCGCTTGCCGCGAACATCACACGGGCCAGCGCCGTAGAGATCACGGCAGAGAAGACCGCATAAAATACAAAATCCGTAAGGAAACCGGCAAAATTGCCGCCTTGCAGTGCACCCGGAGCGATGAGCAGCGCAACAGGCACAAGGAACACAAATGCTCCCTCAGTAGCGGTAAGGTTAAGTGCCTGGGGCACCTGACAAACATCTGCCTGATAGTGTTCCGCTTTGGCGCTGTAATCCTCAATCGCCTGCTTAAAGGCCCGGAAAGAATACACCGTCTGCTGGAAGACCTTCACCACAGGGATCCCGCGCACATATTCCGTACCGGCTTTGCTCATCACATCCTGAGCCGCCTGATACTCCGCCATGAGCTTGGCGTTTTTACCGCCCATCATGGAGAACATTGCACCTGCGGAGACAACAGCCGCCAGCAGGCAGGCAGCGCCCATACGCCAGTCGAACACGAACATCAGCACGATCGTCGCAAGGAGCATGGCGATACTGCCGACTATGTCGGCAAGGTTGTGGGCAAGCAGGGTTTCTGTCTCTCCGGCAGCCCCGTCCAGCCGGTTTCTGAGAAGGCCGGAGGCATTCGAATCGAAAAAACCAAGTGGCGCTTTCATCAGATGCGCCATACCTTTTTTTCGGATATTGCTTGCTGTACGGAATGCCGCCAGATGCGTACACATCAGCGCCGTGAAATAGACGAGGATTCCCGCAAATGCGAACGCAAATGCCATCCAACCGTAACGGGCAATACCCGTTGCCTGCGTCCAGTTCGGGGCTGCGGAGATCAGATCCCGCGCTACCAGCCAGATGCAGATATACGGCAGCATCCCCAGGATCATGGCCACTGCCGAGAGACCAAGCCCCAGAAAGGTCAGTCTCTTGTAACTGCCTGCAAAGTTCAGCAACACGAACAAGTCGCTTTGTTTCTTTTCTTTCATTGACATCCCTTCCTTTTTGTTAGTTAACGTACGGTGGTTAGCGTTAGCTAACCACCGTTCAAACGCATCGCCTACCTCTCAAAGCAAGAGATAGGCGGTGTGATTGACGGAGTGATATAGGGTTAAAACCCCATCAGGTCTTTCCAACCGGGCAGAAAGAAAGCCTCCACCGTTTCCAGACAGCGTAATGCCTCTCCCTGTGAGTAGTTATGAATGACCGGTTCGAACAGCGCAGTCGTATACGCTGTAAACAGAAGGTGCAGTTCCTTTGTATTCAACAGTGGTCATTCTCCTTTGGTTAGCAATCGCTAATCTCCATACGCAAAAACCTGCCAATTTATGGCAGTTTTAATATGATAACGATGGTTAGTTGTATCTATCTGTTATAGTATCACTTGCTATGCTTGCTGTCAATGGTATTTATCCTGCGGAGCCCTGCTCAAAACTGCCGAAGGAAAGACTTGACGCGACTTAATTCTCCTTGATATGAACCTTGAAGTCACAGATATCATCGCCGTGGCCGATGGTCTTTGTCCTGTCCCAGGAAATCTTTGGGTGCATATTCCCGTAGCAGACATCGTCCGCATCGCAAAATCCCTTTAACGATCTCCGGGCAGCCATATTTTACGCATGTATCATGATAAGGGCATTTGACCATATCAGTCTTAGATATCTGACCTGCTTTGCCATAAACAATCCCTCATGTTATCTCCCCGCCGCCGCTGATGATGACAGCGAGGGTGCCGTTTACACCACTCCCGCACGCAGGCAACGTGTTCGTCAATCCATCCGGTATTCAGCGGCTTGAATATTTCTTTCCCTCGAAACAGGAGACTCATGCTTTTCTTCTGGTTTTCCGAATCCTTTCTTGCCATATCTGCAACTCCTTATGCTTTCTTTCGAGCGGCCCCCATCATGTCGTCTGTCTTGAATTCGATCTTAACGATCTTCATTCTTACCAGCCTGTCGCAGAAGTGGATCATCAGCTTATGGAACAGCCCTACGTTTTTGTAGATATCCCGGTAACCTCGCATATAACTCTTTGCTGTAACAGAAGAAAAACGAACACTCCATTCTCGAAGCTTTGCTTCATTGTTCTTTTCACCTTGCTTAATTCAAAACTCTTTACGTCCGCCGCGTATTGCTTCCGACTTTTTGTTCTCTTTTGACCGACGTATCTCATCAGGCGTCGCTGCTCTTTTACTGACGTAGCCGCAATCACAGACATCTCCTCCGGTTGCTATCGTGGATTCGCGCAGGAACCAGTGATTGCTGCATTCTCCGAAAAGATAATCTATGGCGCACATGGCCGGAGCAATATGCGCCATACCCCGGCTGTTCAGGTAATCGTATATGCCACATCTGGTAAAAACGGCAGTATATCGATTTTCATCCTCGACATGGACCGTGAACTGCCACGTAAACGGGTGTGTGGCTTTCCGGCTCCTTTCGCCGATCGCGCTCTGCCTTCTTACCTCGGAAGGCTTCAGTATATTTCTCCGCTTTAAAGCAGCTATAAGGAACCTTTGCCGGAGAAACAATTCTCTGTAAAACCTTGTCAGTGCGTCTATGTCCGGTCTGGGGTCACAGACTTCATATACCGCACCGAGCATAACGGCATGCACAAGATTTATCTTCAAGATATCATTCGGCCCGTATTCAGGCAGTTTATTCATTTCTCTCCGGTATATCTTTTTCGATTCTTTCCAAAAGGTCTTAGGATCGTTTACACCGAGAATGGGAAGTGATGCTTTCACCGCACTTCCCATAAGCAGCCACATGGCTTTTATAACAATTCCGTCTTTCATACGCTGCCCCCCATAAATAGCAGATTTACCGCTCTGATGTTGCCAGACAACAGCTCCTGCTGAATATCCATAGTCACCTTCACCGTCGGTTCATCTACCGAAACCTGGCGTCCTCGATCTCTTTGTATTTTTTCAGATACCTGACCCTTACTTCCTCCTCTGATCATGCGGAGACACTGGTGTATTTGCCTTCCGCGTCTTTCATCTGTATCCGGAATTACTTTTTCCCGTTTCAATCCTCCGCCTGTTTTGATACATTCCTTTCTATCTTACCAGTTCACCCTTATATCTGTTGATCCCACCGATACTTTTCACCTTTTCATACCCCATTTTTTTCAGGATACTGGCAGCCTTCCTGCTTCTGCTTCCCCGGAGACAATATAAAAATAACGGTACCTCCTTTGGCAGAGATGTCTTAGGAATCATCGACAACGGCTCATTGATCGCACCCATAATATGACCGGAAGCAAACTCCGTCCTCTCCCTCACGTCCACAAGGACAGCGCCTGTAGTAGACTTATACTCCTTTACCCCCTTATTGATATCACCAAACAGTATCATACCAGTGCCATCCCCATCTCGTATGCTTTTTTCATTTCCTCCGGAAATACTTCATCATGCCTCTTCTGCTTTGCCTCCGGATCAAACATCGTCCATTGCCAGTCGGTTTTGCTATAATCTTTCAGCTGAAGTGTATCACCACTGACCAGTACCTCCGTCGGTCCTACAAAGCGGCTCAAAGTCTGCTGATAAGACCGGATCATATTCAGATACATCGTATCAGGCGCATTACTGGTCATAATCAATAGAACCGGTATCAGACGTTCATTACAGCACGGTGTCTCCACATTATAGGTCAGGTTCTGGAAGATCAGCCGTTCATACAATGCCCGAAAAGATGCTGTCAGCTCACTGAGATAGTTTGGCGAGCCGATAATCAGCCCATCTGCTTCCCTGATAGCGTCCAGAACAGGAGCCAGTCCATCCTTACAGATACAATGCCCTTTAAACTTTTCCTTCTTACATCCAAAGCATGAAATACATCCGGTGTATTTCTCCAGCCTGAACAGATCAAACCTCTGTACAACAGCGCCTTTTGATTCAGCGCCCTTAATTGCTTCAGAAATAAGCGTATCCGTATTCCACCCGGAGCGGGGTCCGGCATTCACAGCCACCAGCGATTTTCCCATATGTTCCTTCCTCTCTTTCATCATACTGACCCTGATCATTTCAAGGGGCTCAAACTGTTTTCCTACTTTAGTCCAGTATAGCAAAAGCATCCGCATCTGAACAGAGTAAAAAAAAGAAGCCGGCCAGATTTCTCCAGCCAGCTTCAAGGTCACAACAATTCAGAAAACAACCTTTCAGAAAAGTTCCATTCAATTTCAATCCTGTCTTCCGCATACACAAGCACCCGGTCTACAAAGGCCTTCAACATATCATTGGTCAATTCCGTCTGCTCCTGAATTTGACTTTGCTCTTCATTTTCTGCACTACTTCCTGAGCTTTCAGTCACTCTTCCTTTGTGATTATCGGATCGTGCTGTACCTCGACGATAATATGCCCTTTTCTTGGAATTGCTCTTGAAGTTCTGTGACAAGGAATAACATACTCCCGTTTATGGCCGACTACTGCTCCATAGTACATTTCCTGCTTCAGTATGTTCCAGACCATGGTGTACGTCCATGCTCCCTGGCTGCCTTTTTTATATGCCCAAGCTGGACTTCCGCTTCCCGTTCCTCCCGGCTGATCTGCCTGCGCTCCGTTTTCATTTCTTCCCGCTGTCTTTGAAGAGCCTGTTGTGATTTTGTGCCTATACCGGTTTTCTCCAAATGCTTTCTGGCATTTCGGAGCCTTCTCTTGGGATTATCCGCCGTCTGCCTTGTTTCTGTTTCGATGGCCGGACTGAAAACCATTTCATAGTAGTGGTGAAGGATGTAATCCCAGACCTCATAATCCTTCGGCTCCGCCCCGAAGGTCACTTTACAGACAGAAAGCTTTCCATCCCTGATACGTTCAAAGACACCGACCCAGAAAGGATCCTCGAAAAATACGGTCAGACTCGCTTTCATTTTCCCAGATTACACACCGCTGTTCACAATAGCAGCGTACTGATCCTCGGGAAGCATCGGAGAAGTGATCTCTGCCAGAAGTGTTGCCTCTATTTCGCCCTTTTCGGTGTACTGCCGTCCAGCCTTTTTGATCAGCTCCAGTCTTGGTGCCGTCACAACTGCCGCTTCTATCGCATTGAACATCGGGCTTTCCGGAACGGTGATGATCGTGTGATCACAGGGGAAGCACAGCTTGAACTGCATGACAGCCGGTTCAAAGTTCTGCCTGCTGTTGGGGAAACCGCAGCCGCAGATCATGAAGTATTTCAGATGGCTGAAATCAGCCTGCCCCACATGCTCGTAACGGTCACCGACCTTCTGCATTGCCATGTTGGAAAGGGGAAGCGTGCGGTCCATCAGGGCCTTCAGGGATGCCGGCATCCCGTAGCAATAAAGAGGGAAAGAAAGCAGCAGAAGGTCGCTGTCCAGTATCTCCTCCAGAATGGCTTTCCTATCATTTTGGGAGTTTGTCGACCTCGATCGACAGACTCCCGTACACCTGTTCCATCAAATCAGCTTCTCTGATAGACAGTTTCATTTATTCCGCGAAAACAGAGCACCATTCAGCAGGAGATGGTCTTCATCCTGCCATTCGAAGGTTAGCGTCTGGATCACGGCAGGCGATCCCTCATGGCAGATTATCGTTCCTTCCTTCTGGTCGGTCGGCACGTCCCCTGTGAGGAGATCCTCCATGCTCTGGGCCACATACCAATAACGTGATGCTGTATTCTCTCCGTACGTTATCGTCAGCGTCCCGTCATCTCGGAACTCGATGTCATATCGGCCATCAACATCATATCCCGTCCAGTGCCCGATGAAGGAATGCCCCGCGCTAGAATGGTCGCCGCCAGCAGCATCCTCGCCTTCACTCCACGCCAGCGTGATCGACTCGATATGCGCAGCCTTGTCCATCTCCGATTCCGAAGTGACCGAGCCATGGGGCGCATGCTGGTCAGTTACGAACGACAGCCTCGTCGCGCCGTCGGTATATCCGCCCCATACAGCCAGGACGCCCTTCGTGCTTCCGGCTTCCTCGAGCGTATAGCCCCTCGCATGGAGGGTTTCGATGGCCTCTCCTACCGGCATGCCGACATATATGCCCTTGATGCTGTGCGACCGGGCCTCCTGAAGGTCGATCCTCGTGATGATCCCGTCATCGTCCAACGTCACCGTAAGCCCCTGGATGAGCATGCGCCTAACTTTATCTTCCATTTCATCCGGAGGAGTCAGCACGCCAGCTGACGTGATCACCTGCGACATCATGCCTCCAAAAGCACTGCCCACCTCATTGATATCCTGACCGATCGTATCGCCAATCTCTATCCGCTGGATTTCTTCAGACTCCGTGCCATCTTCCACACTGTCTGGGGAACCTCCTGTCTCCTCGCCGCTCATAGCTTGGATCCTAAAAAAGAGCGGATGCGGAGATGCATAATTCGCATGCTCGTTCGGCACGAGATGGACATAATGCCTCGAGCGCTCATAGTAATCCATGCTCCCGTCTCGGTATTCCTTATATTTGAGGGCATAGGCGGCATCTACGCTATTGTCATCGTTCCACCGATAGGACAGGAGCTCGAACTGTTGCTGCTGCGGAGTGGCTGGCTCCAGATGGTACAAACCATCCACGATGTCCCGGCCATGCATCGGGTCCACATAAAATGGCGGCACGTTCCCGGCAAAATCGTCGAACAGGCAATACGCGATCTCCCTCACATCCTCATCGGAATAGAAGAACTCACGAACATTGGCGATTCCGTGCGCATAGTCATACTGGTCTCTGAAGATGCCGAACATGCGGATCATGCTCCAGAACCTGTCGACATCTTGCGAGGAAAGGTCCACCTCCCCATAACCGCTGCTTTCTGCATATGCATGGATCGCCGGCTCCATCAGCGACAGTGCGCCTGCCACATCGTCTGTCGCCCAGGCGCTCACGCTGAGCAGGGACGCCGCGGCGCAGGCCAGGGCCATCATCATAACGCGTCTCATATTCCGCCTCCTTTCATTCATCTATGGATCAAAGGCCATGCTCTCACTTCCTCGGCGAGCTGTAGAATACAGAAGTCTCTCCGCCGCCGCTGAGGTGAAGCTCGCTCGATGTCACGCTGTCGACCTTGCCGGTCTCGGACTCCCCATAATAATTGCTCAACTTCAAGGTATCGCCATTTACCAGCGCCCAGGTGCCGGAACCATATTCCCCGGCGATCTCGCAGGTGCCGTCATCATAGAGGATGAACGCTGGTGACGAATAGCCTTTCTCATACCAGGCGCGGCTCAGATTCTTTTCCGAGATGCCGCCACAGCCAGGAAGAGCAACCAGCATCATCACGCCAAAAAGGACCATCAGTTTCTTCATCATTCCATACTCCTTTCCCTCATGGGCTATAAACGTAGCTTCATGCTCAAAGTAGCGGCCAAATGTCCAGGAGCCTGCCGTGCGCTTTGTGCGCCGTTTGCCTGACCAGCTTGGACTCCCAGTCGACTCCGCTATGTCCATTCTCATAAAGCTCGAAAAGTACCCGCGAATTTCAAGATTGCTATCACATCATCTGGCATCGGACGCCGAAAAGCTCATCGAGCGATTCCATGTCCGTCTCTTCAGTGAGCATGCCTGCTCTCGTTTCGTCATGTCGGAACGTAATAGAAACATCCCCTCCTGTCGAAAGGCTTGTTGTAACCACCATACGCCCCTTCGCAACGTGGATATCCTCTGCTATCCCTGACGCGCCCAGTTAGCAAACCGGCAATCATAGCAACAGCCATTGAAACCATGATAAGCCGGAATATCTGACAGCCTTTTCTGCTCTTTCTTCCTCTCTTCCATCTTCTCGGCCATCTTCGTGTCCTTTTCTCACCGTGGCAAATCTAAGGGAGGCATCATCGAACGTCGCCGCACCCGATGATGTCCTCCGTCCCAAGAGGCATCTTGGCTGGCATCTAAAGAATACATCTCAAACCAGCCTTACGCCCCTCTCCTCATCACCTATAGCCCAGGCACCTTTCGATCAATGGATCAATCCCATGATCTGTAACAGCTTGATGAAGAAATAGAAGACTCCATAGAACAGCCCGATAGGGATGCTGACAAGGATCTTCGCCCACAGGTTCTTCTCCAGGAACGCCGACCTTCCGGAAAGGAACTGGAATCCGGAATACACGCCCCACACGCCATAGATCAACAGTACAAATTCGATCATGCTCATACTCTCCTTTACTCATCTCGAACAGCCAAACCTATATACAGTTCGTCAAGAGAAACATGACCGGAATCCTTTTTCTCCCGGCTTCCGTTCGCAGCTTCTTGACATGGCTGGATTATAACCCCATCAAATGATCAGATGTTATTCGATGAGAATTATTTCGAAATAAAACGACCCCCGCTTTATGGCGGAGGTCGTTTGCTCCAAGTACGGATTGCAGTTCACTCCGCGCCCAACTTCTTCAGCGATCTGGAAGCTTCCTCAAATCCGTTTTCCGCGGCAAGGCGATACCAGTCGATCGCCTTCTCGGCATCAGCCTCTACGCCAATGCCATACTCATACATGACGCCGATGGAATATTGAGCGCCCGGGAAATCCTGCTCCGCGGAAAGCAGGTACCATTTCATGGCCTCCTTATAATTGCGCTCAACGCCAAGCCCCATATAATACATGTACCCGATGTTCAGCTGCGCGAGAGGATCGCCCTGCTCAGCAGCGGCCCTCTGAAGCTCTGCCTCCTGGCGATAATCGAAGGTAGGTATCTGGTAGCTCGTATATCCATTGCTGATCGGCATCGAGTAATCGGCATTATAGAACTCATCCATCATGAGATCGCCGACCTTTTGGCTATACATGATCTCCTTCGAAGCAATGGCTTCCTCTACGTCGGGCAGCCGCATCTCGCCCTTGGATTTCCCGTCCCAGGACATCACGCATCCTTTTTTTGACAACACGCTCTCCATCGCACGGCCATCCTTCACCTGATAGATATAAGAGACCAGATCGCCTGTATCCCCGATCTTGTTGAAGAAGACGATATCCCTGTCCTGGCATGGCAGGATCTGGTCCATATAGCCTACGCTGGAGAAGGTATCCCTTGCCGATAGGGGATAGCTGAGCCTTTCATCGGCAAACCATATCTCACCGACATATCTCTCGCCCGCGGCCGAGACATCCCAATTCACGGCGCCGATCACTGCGAACGCTTCGTAGTCCCCATCCTTGTCGAAATCATCATACTGGAACTCATAGATGGAGGATCCGTCATATCCGCTGGCATCCTCCATCTTCTGCCTCAGGGCTTCCTGCGTCGGGGTCCTCAGGTCCCTCATGAATATATTCGGCCCATCCTGGAGCCCGAGAGGGTCGAGCAGCATCGCCACTTGGAACGCGATGATGCATACCGCGATGAGGGGCTCGTTGATCTTGAACATCCGATATGCCGCGTAAAGCGATCCGATGATCACGAACGGATACAGGTAATACGGCTCGAATTGGACATCCACGCCCGACTTGTCCGCAGGTATCAAAAAACCGGTCAGGAGCCTGACGATGATCAAAAGTCCCGCGAACGCCATCAAGATGAAGAGAATATTGCCAACATGCTCCATGGTCATCCGGTTCAACATCCTGGAAAGCACCTTTATGCCGCACCTCTTGGCAGGATTCGGCTGCAGGCACTTTTCCAGAATCTTGTTCATCCTTCGGCTTCCCTTAGGAAAGATAGCCTTGCCCCGCTCGTTCCTGGTGAGGATCCTGCTCTCCGTCGACCAGCCATAGAGGAGCTCGTACATGACCAGGCTGACCTGGTAGATATCCGTCCTGTCGGTAAGCGCAAGGCCCGCCAGCTGTTCAGGCGCGGCATAGTATGACGTCATCTTCGAGCTCTTGCTTGCAAGACCCTTATCCACCATGGATATGTCATAATCGATCAGGCGTATAGACCCGTCTATCTGGACCATGATGTTCTCAGGCTTTATGTCGAGATGCTTCAATCCGTTCACGTGCATGACCCGCAGGGCATCGCATAGCTGGAGCCCTATCGAGATCGTCTCCTGCAAGGAGAACAAACCGCCGCTATCTTCCGCCCCCGCTTCGGATCGAGTCCGTATCTCATCTCTCAGGGTATGCCCCTGGACCCTCTCCTCGATAACATAGGTATCGCCGCCGATCTCCGTGACATCATATATCTTGGCCAGGCCGCATCGTTCATTTGTCCTGGTGATCCCCGATATCCTCTGATAGATATCGACAAGATCATCC
Source organism: Blautia sp. (assembly GCA_017515325.1). Classification (GTDB taxonomy): domain Bacteria; phylum Bacillota; class Clostridia; order Lachnospirales; family Lachnospiraceae; genus Blautia_A. The sequence goes on along the minus strand of JAFWGA010000036.1, from coordinate 17,903 downwards.
AGGTCGCTGCTCTTATGATAGATCTTCAAGAGGCAGTCAACCTTGTCCGTACCATAAGAAAAACGCTGGATGGTGACTTTATCGCTGATGAGCAGCGTCTCCGTAGGTTCCGGTCCGCCAAGGAACCTTATCAGCTCCAGCTTGTTCCTGATCGCCTCATCCATTCTTGCACCCCTCCGAAACAAAGAAAATATCGTCGAACGAAATCCACGCGATATCTGCCAGGAACTAACGCATGCTCGAGTATGGCCTTGGCAGCCATGTCGTGTCAGAAGACAGATCACGCTTGAAGATCATATCCATGAAGCTGATAGTGTCATCAGACAGGAATTTGTATTCCACAGGCATCTCTTCCATGCGCTCTCCGTCAATCTCTATATCCAGGTACAGGACTACGGTCCCTTCCATCTTATCCGCGGCGCTTATCCCGGCATCCAGCTCTTCCTGGCTCAGGTCGACATACCAATTGAGCCACAAGGATTTTTCTTCCCCAGACACCCAGAGGAGCATCGTACCATCCTCAAAGAAATCGACCTGCGCAAGGGTGAAGAGGAACTGCGATGCCTTCCAGCTCCCGAGCAAAGGGCTTCCTTCGACGCTGCCATGGCTATCCCCAGCAATTTCGGCCGTTCCTTCCTTCTCGACCAGCTCATTCTTCTCGGCAGTGGCCTCATCATCCACTGGGTCGACCATAGATAACGTCACCGTATCGATAAAGGCGTCGCGATCGAGCTGCCCTTCCTCGGTGACGGACCCATGAGCCGCATGCTGGTCGGTGACGAACGAGACCCTGGCGGAATCGTTCTCGAATCCCGCCCAGACCTGCAAGACCCCATTGGAGCTGCCAGCTTCGACAAAGTGATATCCTTTCCCATAGAGGAGATCGAGAGCGTCGCCGACCGGCATGCCATGATACAGGCCCAAGATACGGAACGTCTGGTCGATGGAATCGTTCATGATGCTCCATATCCTGCCATCCTCGCCGATCGCCAGACCGTACCCGTATGTCCGCCCATCGATGGACGTGTCCGCATGATAATAATAGGTATCTGTCCGCTTCTCGAGAGCCTCGACATCGATTATGCCGCCCGCATTATCCAGGGTCTTTCCAAGCAGCCATGAGAGATCCGCCCTGGCGTCTCCAGCCTGTACTACATCGCTTTTCTGAGTCATGGGCAGGTCCAGCTCGAGCTGATGGTCATAGGCACGTTCATATCCATAGAGCTGGCCCTTATCCTTCGCATCGAGCTTTCCATTCCGGAGGATCGGTTCCAGTTCCCAGTAGTAATACTCCTTGCTGGCCCGCTTCGCCTGGTCCTTAGGAAGATAGGACCGGAAGGCATCTTCGTACTCATGCACGCCGACCGTCTCGCCATCCCAAGTGAACAAATAGGGCATCCGCGCATCCGGATCCTGCTCCCGCAGCTCGTACAGCCGTTTCGTGTCTTCGTTGAACCTTCCTTCGGCTATCTTCTTCCACTCGCCATCCTCGATCTGATAGATCAGATCCCAGTATCCACCTGTTATGCCGGCCGAATCGGAAAAGACGTTCTTCTTATGTCCATAGAGGTATCCAGACCTTGCCAGGCTCAGCTCCGAGATATGCCCGGCATGCCATGTCAGTACCTTGCTCCCGTGCGCCGAGCTCACCTTCTTGATGACAAGCTCCGGTACCTTGTCGTCATCAACATATATCAGGGAATAGACATAATTGTCATCCTCATAGATATAGTCCCCGGCGATGAGGTACTTCAAATAATCCTTGTACCACTTGGCCTTTCCAGACCACAGGGCAGGATCGCGCCACAGGATATAGAGCGCCTGGACGAGGTCCTGGTCCATCTCCCCATCCGCCTCCAGCCCGTAATGCTCCTGATAATCCCTGATGGCCTGCCTCGTCTGAGCGCCCATCCGTGCATCGATCATGCCTGGGTCGAATCCCATCCCCGTGAGCGCGGTCTGGACATACCGGACTTTGGACGCCTCGTCATAGGTCGATGGCACGAAGGTCGAGATTGCCGTCATGGCCGGCTTCGCGTCCATGCTCTCGACCTGGATGGTGAACACGTATCTCATGTCCGGGTCGACATAGCTGAGCTCATCGACCGACGGTCCGTTCCCGATCGCGGCGACCGGCTCGGCAAAGTAGCCGTTTTCATTAAAATACCGGATGAAGTCGATGGCATCGGAGTCCCCATACAAGTCGCCTATGATGGGCTGATGAGTCCCAGCGCAGGTTATCGTGCCGACCAGCCCTCCATAATACCGTCCCTCTCCAAAACTGAAGGTCAGGCCATCAGAGGGGACGTCCTGTCGCGAGACGCTCTCCGGCCAGTCCGAGGGGATCTCCACCTCGTCGAAATGCTCCCGGACGACAGAGATTGATTCGTTCAGATAGTCCGTCAGATGTTCGAAATCTTTCGCATGGCACGCCGACGCCAGGAAAATAGCCATGGCGATACCGGGGATCATCTTTGCTCTCATGATGAGAACCTCTCTTTCCCAGGATGAATCTACATGTTGCCACAAAGCGTGATTCATTTTCATCTCTCTTCAGCGCTCATTCGAGCAACCAATCAAGAGAATCAAAATAATCAAAAGCTATATCATGATAAATGCAATATTGTCTCGCATAGGAATCTCTGGCCACCGTAGCTTTCAGAATCTCACACCCCATAAAAGCGTCCTCTCCTATCTCGATGACAGATGCCGGGATAGAAATGGCAGCCAAATTTGCATCGTCACAAAAGGCCTTGGCACCGACATATGCCATGCCTTCAGGAAGTTCTATCCCCCTCAGGCTTACGCAGCCCTCAAATGCCATATCGCCTATCATGGTCAGTCCTTCCTGCAAGGCCACCAGTTTCAGGCATTGGCAACCCGAGAAAGCTTGTTTCCCTATCTCCCGCACTCCGATAGGCAATATGACTTCAGTCAATCCTCTGCAAGAACAGAATGCCTGGTCTCGGATCTCCCTCACGCTTTCAGGGATCGATATGGATTTGAGCATCTCGAGCTTCGCAAAGGCCGATTCGTCGATCACCTCTATCCCATCAGGAACCACATAATGTTCAACAGCCTCTTTTTTCAGATCAAACGCGACCACCAGGCGATTCCCGACGTTGTCAAACAGCACCCCGTCCACTACGGACAAGATGGGATGTTCCGCCGAGACCATGATCTCTTCAAGACTATGGCAACCGCTGAATGGGTTTTGCCCGAAGGCTGAGAGGCCATCCGGCAATGAGATGGTCCGCAGGTTCTCACATCCATGAAACGCATCGTCTCCGATTTCTGATATCGTATCTGGAAGCTCGATGATCTTCAGGTTCTCGCAACTGTCGAAAGCATCCTGTCCGATACATTTGATGCCTCTAGGCACACTATACGCCGCGGCCCCCACCTTGGGGCAATATGACACGAGCCGCTTGTCAGCTTTTGAGAATAGCACGCCATCGATCGTTGCCAGATATTCATGGTCTGGAGAGACCGTTATCTCATCAAGGCTATCACAGCCCGCGAAAGGATTAGCGCCTATCTTGGATATTCCCAGCGGAATCTCGACACTCGTGAGCCTGGATGATCTAGCAAAAGCATAATCTCCAATTGAGGATATCCTATGCCCGCCGATGCTGTCCGGGATGTGCACATGCTCTTCATCGCCAAGATACCCTACGATTTCGGCCGTGTCGTCATCAAGAAGCTTGACCTGATAGCTGTCTATCTCTGTTACAAAACCGCTCTGTTTCTTCTCAGCATCATTACGCCAGAATTGGCCTGTACATATAGGATATTCTTTGCTGCCCGTCGAAGATTATTGACAGTGATAGGATTCGTCAGGTCAAGAGCATTTGTTGCGGCACGCCCAAACCCGAGCATGAGGTCGCCTCCGTTCCGGATGCATTGCTCTGTGATCATGTAGCCATAAGAGCCGTCATACTCTGTCGAGACGAAGCCCTGAAATCCCCATTCGTCCCGAAGGACATTCTCGAGAAGATACGGATTAGCGTAGCATGGGATCGTACCGATCCATTCATAAGAGCTCATGACGGCCAGGGCCGCGCCCTCATAACCTTTCACAGCCAATTCAAAAGGCTTTAGATAAATCTCTCGGACAGCTTGTTCATCCGCCCATATGAGAAGGCCTGAGTGACGATTAATCTCTTGCTCATGGAAGGCAAATCGCCTCAGATATGGATATATGCCATTTTTCTGTGCGCCATTGATCTCCGCTGATGCCAGATATCCAGTCAGCACAGGATCCTCAGAATAATTCTCGAAATTGCCGCCAGAGAAAGCACTACGATGCGTGTTCATGGAAGGCCCATACCAACCAAAATTATCGGCTTCGCGATATTCCATGGACAGGCATTCGCCTGCCCTCTCGAGCAAATCCTTGTCCCATGTCTGGGCCATGAATACTTCCGTCGGATAAACCGATCCGTATATGCCAGTGATGAAGTTCGCGAGGCCGGTCACGCCGCCTGAGTCATTGGTAGGAATCTTCCCAATGGACGGGACTTCGATAGTCCACCATCCTCCGTTATTGACCATTTCAGCCATCTCTTCCGCCGACATCTGATCTATGAGCTCCTCCCACCTAGGATCGTCATATGCTATCCCTCGAAGCTTTGAGACGCTCAGGAAACCGCCGGCACCTTGAGTCGGCATTTCAATCCCTTCCTCGAAAGAAGGGCGATACGCGACAACCGAAACATTCGCGATCATCTGCTTGAGTTCATTCTGAATCCGATAAGCATCCTCAGGGAGAGGGCCACATGCGGCGTCATAATTGGCGAATTTATCCGCCCTAGAAAGGGCTATGAAATCACCTCTTGAATAATCCTGAAACTGATTGATCGCGGGAACCTTATCGGAGCTTCTTCCCTTGCTGTAATCGATGTCCTCATCTACGACAATCTTCTCCGCATCTACTATAGTATGGGAATCAGAGCGAACAGATATCTCATATTCACCAGCCTCGAGGATATACCCTCCCCCAGGGATCTTGACGCCATTAGAATCATAGGCTGCCAGATCCTCCTTCAGTATGGAGAAAGAAACAGTCTCGGATGAGCCAGCGTCCAGAGGGGAAGTCTTAGCAAAGTCGACAAGGTTCACAGAAGCCTTCTCGATCCCACCGTTCTCATAAGGCGGAGTGAAGTAGACTTCCAGGACATCTCTGCCTGTGGCATCCCCGATATTGGTGACATTGACATCGAAAGTGATGGCATCTCCATCGGCTCTGAAGTTTTCAATTGTCTTTTTGAAAGTGGTATAGCTCAGGCCATAGCCGAATGGATACTGCACATAGTCGTCATAATCGATGACGCCCTCATCCGCGGCAGTCTCATAGAACTTATATCCAACATAGATACCCTCCACATAGCAAGCGAAAGAGAGATTGCCCTCAGCTGAGATGTCATACTGACACATCAGCTGATTGAGGTCTTCGACGTTATCGTACCTGTTATTGCCTATCGTATTATAATAAGGAGCATTAGAAAGATCTTTGAGGAAGGTGTCCGCCGTACGGCCACTAGGATTTATGGAACCGTTCAGGATCTCACCGATAGCAGAGAAACCAACATCGCCAGCTCCCGGAGCCAAAAGGACTGCTCCTATCTGCTCGTATCTATCCACCCAACCAAGCTCCATAGGGTTATTGGCGTTGATGATGACGATGACCTTGTCAAATTCAGAGCAGACCCTGTCGACCATCCGTTCTTCGGTAACAGAAAGTTCCAGATAACTTTCTCCTGACTCGAAATCATCATAGTCGCCATTATTCGTATAGCTTGCATTCATATAGGTAAAATTTTGTGGTGCACCAGCAAAATAGGACATGTCATACGTTCCGTCTATGACCGCGGTCATGTCGATGGGAAGGTCTGTATTCTCGCCTCCCGCACGAGAGATGACTATGACTGCCGTGTCGGAGAAGTCCGTGGCACGGCTCATGACGTCCTCTGTATATACGTCCGCAGTCGGTTCAGGCAATGTCCAATCCTGCTCAGCCATGGTAATGGCCGGTCGATCGACGCGATAATCGACGTATATCTTGGTAATATCTGAGTTCGTCACATATCCGGCACTCTCCAGCGAGTCCAGAATGCCAGTGGCCATTACGCCATTCAATGAACCATCGCCGTCGAAAATCGGATTGGTCGAAGCCCATCCGAAAACGTTCAGGTTCTGCACCTCCTCAGATAGTGGAAGCAGCCCATCGTTCTTCAAGAGCACAATCCCCTCTTCTCCAATTGTCTGGATGACTCGCCTGCTATCCTGGAGGCTACTTTCAGAAAAGCCTGCCGAAATATCCCTCACTGTCTCTGAAGCCATAACGCACCCCGAATCGATGCCATAAGCCTGCGCGAGAAGGATGACTAGCACAAAGCATGCATAAGCACATCGTCTATTCTTTTTTCCTCTCATAATCTCCTCCCATTCAAACCTAAGAATCCCATCAAACCGCCATCTACAAGTTCGAGCAAATCAGCATGTCATATCGTTCGCATCATCGTTCGGATAAATCCTTCCCCGAATCATTTATGGAAGAGCCATACCTTACACATGCAAAAATCGGAAGTGACACGGTGCGGTATATGATGGAACGAGAAAGGGACAGCGCAAAAGTGCTGCCCCTTCTCCCAATCTTCCGCATCCTATTGGCCAAATGCGTATCGCCGTTATTGATTCTCGAAATGATAGTATGCCTCGGCATAATGTTCCAGGCAGTAATACGAATCATTGTAAGGGACCGACGTGCACGGGCCCTTGCCGCAGATGGCGCAATGGCCGCCATCGCCCTTGTTTGGAGCGTACTTGTTCCCACATCCTGTGGCAAACATCGACAGCGCAACAAGCACCATAATGATAAGTCCGGTCTTCTTCATCTTTCTTTCCTCCATGTGTGATCCGAATCCAGACGTCATGCAACTCATGGGCTCATTATACCTTCTCAGATGAAGATGTGTTATTCAAACGGAATTATTCCCCTGATGACGAGCCATGGCTGGCCATATATTCATAAACCGGATCATAGTCGTAATCTTTAGCGGCATACACATAGCCATATACGCCATCATCGCGCACCATTCCAATGGTCCTTGCCAGGTTCTTGTCCTGCCTTCTGAGAAGCCTCCAATTGTACATCTCTATCTCGCTGAGCATAGTTTTCGTCTTGAACTGATCGGATGGTATCGATCCGTGATACCATGGCTGCATCGAAAAGAAGGCATCCAATTCGATATTGTTAAAGATCCGGCCATGTTTCGCGCACAGCTCATTTCGAGCATAGCTGAGCACCTGCAGGGACATAGCCTTCACTTCATCCTCTGTCAGACGCCTTTCGGAAGAATCCGCCAAGATATAGCCGATAACAGGTTCCATCTCTCCGATATGGATCTGGTTTTCCGGATGTTCCCTGAGATAGCGATACGGCTCGGAATAAGAAAAGCCTGCAGAATCCAGATGATACCCGTAATCGTCCTCTATCTCTGGCTCCTGCTCTTTCCCTACGCGGTTTTCCCATTGCTCGATCAGCTGGAAGTTCCATTGTTCCATCCGGCTTAGATCCTCTTCATCGTCAAACTCATCGGAAGCCACTGTGCCATGATACCATGGCTGTGAGGAGAAATATCCTGCAAGCTCGCGTGATTGGAAGATACGCCCATGCCTCGCATATATCTCGTTCTTGGCATAATTGAGCACCTGCCAGGACATATCAGCAAGGTCAGCCTCCGTGAGGTATCTCTTCACGGAATCAGGGAGAAGGAATCCCGCGATCGCGCCTGATTGGGCTGCCATCTCTCCTGATTGTGGACCATTGCCTATATGGTACAAAATACCTACAGATAGGGCCATCGCGACCAATGCCACCATGATCCGCCTTATATTGCCACGCCACACCTCCTCAATCGATACGATGCTTTGTAGGCTCTTTTTCAGGGAATCCGCATTTTTGAACCGCCTGCCAGGATTCAGACTCAAACACCTGTCAATCACCAAGTCGATAGGCCTAGGCCACCTCCCTGGAAATTCAATGGGCCCGTTCGCTTTCCTCTGGAACATCAGCAATTCATCCCGCCATCCATACATCAATTCATATATCAGAACGCCTATCTGATAGACGTCTTTGCTCTCGGTCATCCTAAGTTCTTCCTCAGGAGCCAGATAAGACAAGGTGGGATATCGTCCCTGCCCCTTTTTCCCCAGCTCATCCAGAAGTATGGAATTATCATAATCGATGAGCTTGACGTGGCCATCCATCTGAACCATGACATTTTCTGGCCTGATGTCGCCATGAAGTACATGATTCTCATGGAGGATTGAAACAGCAGAACAAATATGGCTCGAAATGCTGATGATCTCATCCGTCAAGAACAGCACTTCACGTGAATACTTCTCGTTACTTGAACGTCTGCCATCCCCGATATGGGCGATTCCTATTCCCGCCCCGCCGCCATCAGCAAAAGCTTGATGCCTCCTCCTTATCTCTTCGCGTAGAGTATGGCCCTGAACCCTTTCCTCGAGGACATAAGTGGAACCATGCATATACCTGACGCCATATACCTTGGCCAAGCCGCAATCATGGTTCTTCCTCGTGACGTACATCAACTTGCGAAACTGTTCTGTATTATCTACTCCGTGATATATCTTCAATAGGCAATCAACCTTATCCGGACCATACTGGACTCGTTTAATCGTGACCTTCTCATTCGATAAAAATGTAACTGTCAGAGATGGGCCCCCCAACAAAGCCTATCTCATCAAGCTGCCGTCGGATATCGCTTTCATGTTTCATGATTTTCTTTTCCATCAATCAAAGAGTACATAATCTGCGCCTACCTCGTGAAGCATATCATTGATATCGATCAGGCTTAGCTTATTAGAAATGCCATAAATGACAACGGTATCGCCGATGCTCCTTCTCGTATCCAGGCCACGGTCTCCAGAGTCCTTCAGCAGGATGGTCATATCATCGACCGACAGGCCGAGGGCCAAGCCGATTGCGATGACATGTTCTCTTTTGTTTGGCTTCCGATTCCCATTCAAGAGGCTATATAGATGTCCAGACGACATGACCGGGGCTACGATGATTGCCATCTTCTGCCTGGTGATTCCTGTCAGTTCCATGAACCGGGCGGCATCGCGTACAAAGATCGTGTCAACGTAGTCGTGTCCGATCATGATAGTCTTCTTCAGGTCATCCTCATCCCTGATATTCTCTATCTCTCGATTTGCCGCTCTCGTTGGAATATCCTTTGTCTGAACGTTCATGTCCTTCCCCTCTCATTCTACCAGGACCGATGAATGCTGATCCAGCAATATGATTCAAAAATAGGCCAACCCTTCACGAACCAGCATCCGTCAAAACGCGGCCATATCATTTTTCTCTTTTCAGTGGTGGAATACCGGCTCCGAATGGGCCAGGCTTTATCAATCTCCAGGCAGATTATACCACAGTTCACGATATAATCATAGTCTCAGTGTGGTGGCGCACTGATGGCATTGCCCTTCGCGTCATAATAACTCACCTCGCTATCGCTCCGCTGCACCTTATATGACATTTCTCCGGACACATACACGTATTCTTCTTCCAGCAACAGATTTCCCAACACATCATAGGAAGACTCTTTCAGGATACGATGGTCGCCATCATACTCATACAACCTGACGGCATAGTTACCATTGTTCGGGAATGCCTGCCTATCTTCCCGGACCATGTCGCCATGCTCATCATACACATACGTCTTCGTCTCGTAGTTCAGATCGTTCTCTCGTATTTCTTCTCCTCGATCACATTTCCATCCTGATCGAAGGTGGTGACTGCCTTCGTGTAGAGGTTCCCCCTCTCATTCTTCCGCACGGTGCATCTCGTATGGTCATCCACATATGAGAGGCCGGAATACCCGTACACCTCGCCTGTCGTCGGATCAATCATCAGCGTCAGGTGCCTGTGGCCGTTCCCACAGAAGACGAGCGGATATCCGTCCTCAAAGCCTCCAAGGCTTTCCGAATCCGGAAACCTGTCTAGACCCTCCTGGACCGTGCGAGAGAACCCGTCATAATTCCCATCCCGAATATATGCTTCTGCCAGGCACACATATGTCTCCTCATCCGCTCCCAGCTTCCTCGCGTTTTCCAAATCGCTTATGGCCGACTTTGTCGTATTCGCGGATTCCGGCAAGCCCAGATAGCATTTGCCTCGACCCAGATAAGCCTCATAGAAATCCGGTTCCTGCGCGATAGCTTTGCTATAGGAATACAGTTCCTCGGCAGATGAGTCCGCCTGGTCTGCGGCGACAGCCTAAGAAAAGTTGCCGCACAAGGTGGAGAGCGTCAACACGCACATCAGGGCTAAGGCCGCCTTTTTCTTTTTCGTCATGAAGATTCCTCCTATCATGAAGATCATGAATGCCCTGAAGAGCATGCACATCAGCATGCCCCCGCCTGTCAGGAATGCCCAGCCAGGCGGGTGGACACCAAGTCATCCTCAGCTATATATCATGAAAAAGTCCCCGTTCAATATCATCCATTGCTGCTCCTCGACCATCTCTCGGACATCGTCCTGGACGTCATGCTCCACATAGCTGAAAGTCCGTTTGTTCTTTTCTCCCATCCGCATCTCGGCCAGGCCATCGACTGAATAGATATTCATGTAATCCGTCTCGAAGTCATTTGAGAACACATAATCGATATTTCCTTCCTGGTCATACTGGAAAGACTTCTGATCGGGAATCCCTCCGTTCGGGCTTTCCATGCGCATGCTCGCGATGCGGCCATTTTCGTCATATGTGAAGAAATATTCGTACACGCTGGCCCCCGCATCAGCTAGTATCTCATCCACCATCTTCGCGATGCGTCCGTCGGCGCCATATTCATACGTATGCGTCTGAGTCGGCAGGACGATCTTCCTGACCATCTTCCCCTCCTCGTATTCGAACGTCTCATGTTGGATCTCCCCACCATGATATTGATAATCCATGGCTGTCAGGACATGGTCGGCATCGTAATGATATGTCCTCTTCACATCGGGCGTGTCATATGTCTTCAAGAGCCCATCATCATAATAGGTAAACTCAACTTCGCTGGCCGTATGCGTCTCAAAGAACCCAGACACCAGCGCCATCCCGGCATGCGATACCCCGTCTGGTCGCACATCAGCATCCACAGTCTTATTGCTCTCGCTATCCACGCTCTCGGCATCATGGCCCGCGTCTGCCTGCAAGATGAAATCCGGCCCGATGTCCAGGCTCTGGAAGACCCAACCTCCTAACAGGTTCTCCGTTCCTTTCCGGAACACCGCCGTGTATTTCTTGTCCAGCACGATAGGCTGGATATCAGAATTCCATTTCTTGGCATAGCCATACATAGTCAGGGTATCCCCATCATTCGTGACCTTGACGGGATCAGCGAGCCCATACCATCCTCCAAAATCGGCAGAAGAGTACATCATCCCCATCCCGTCCTCTTCCTGTTTGACCCAGGTGTCCTTAAGCACCTGCCACGTCTCGTCGCTGTCATCCATGAACAGCTCATACAGGATGTCCCTCAGGTCCGTGAGCTTCACGCTGTTATACGGGCCGCCCGGCCGCATGATCCTCGGATCGCTCTTCATATACCATTCATACCAGTACATGACGAGAGCCTTTATATCTGCCGGCAACGTATCGCGCGTGATGGACATGTCAGGGATGGTCTTATCATAGTTCCCGCCAAGAGACGACATCACCTGCCTCTGGATCAGATATGCGATCATCTTCAGCCCTGATAGGGCTTCATCCTCGTCATCATAAGGAATCACATTCTCGACTATCTGCTCGTCCAGATCCGTCTGCCCATCCGGGAATCCCATGAAGTGCAGCTCGCTGATGCATGTATCGGCATAAGCGGACCCTTCGCGCACGTCGCTGATCGTGATCCTGAGGGTCCCGTAGTCCGGATCGCATATAAGCGGCGTGGATAGCATGAAGCGATAGCCCTGGTAGCCATCCTGGTAGCTGACAGAATACGCTGAGACATCGACCGGCACTTCGACCCCTTGCGACATGACCGTGATGGAGACCGGCGCACTATTCCGCCAGAAGGTATACTCGTCCTGATAATAGCCAGGGATGATCATCCCTCCGATGATAGCCGTATCCGGCTCAAAGAAATAGTCGACGAATTCGCCCTGCCCATTGCCAGGCACACCTTCCACCCATGCCGTCCGCATGTCATGGTCCATGATATTCTGCACGCCGTAATTCCCTCCCGTGAGTGTCGATGATGCTTCGATCCTCAGGGGCTCGATCCAGGAAGCTTCCGCGGCAGAATAGAAATGCCCGCCAGGTGGGAGCGAGGAAGCATCATAAGGGGGTTCTGCTATGCTATCTGGATTTTCAGCCTCTTCGACATCCGTCCCACTCACGATTGCGAGCAGGCCATCAGTGATGGCTCCAGTGACTTCCATCCCGTGGTCTGCCTCAAATCTCGTTATGGCGTCCATGGTGTTCGCTCCCATGACCCCATCGATAGCGCCACAATTGTATCCATTCTCACTGAGATACTGTTGCACCGATCTCACAGTTGCGGCATCCGCTTTTCCTGAAACAGCCAGCGGAGCAGAACAAAGTGCCAGAGCTATGCTGGCTACAAAAGCGATACATCTGGTAGATTTCATACGTTCCCCTCGTTTTTAATGAAAGCATGTATTTGGATCAGGTGTTGATGAAAAAAAGACATTTCTTAAAGGATACCACATGACAGGCTACACGGACAGCGTAAAAAGTGCTTAGCCCAAGGTCGCGCAAAATCAGGCGTTTCTGGAAAGATAAAAGAAAACAACATATAGCGGGACTACCTAGGCCGTCCACCTCACATCCTCTGCAACGATTATAGACGTCCCAGATCATCCCGTGTTATTCGAACAGAATTATCGAAACCCATAAAAGAGGCTCGTTCCGGCATTACCCGGAACGAGCCTCTGGCAAGCTTTCTATAATATATGCTCACAGCAACCCGTACTCTTCCATCATCCCCAGGCAGTCATCGAGTCCATAATGGACAAAGACATTCTGCAATACTTTGAGGTTGTCTGTGGCTTTCTCTTCTGCTGTCAGATGGTCGAGATATGACTTGAGGTCACGGACCAGTTCCAGGTCCGCGTCATATTCTCCGACACATATCGCTTCCGCGATGATGTAATCGACGTTCAGTCCAAAAGACTTGCCCCAATGCGGTGCAAAATATGCACTGTATGGTGTCCAATAACAGTACTGGAAATAATGATCCGATGTATTTCCCATCGGATCCTCTACCGGGTCCAGCAAGCCTATCTCTTCGTCCATCAGCGCAGTCATGATAACCCTGTACTTCGCCAATCGGAGATCGGCCACAGTCCAGTCGCACAGCAGGGCCATGTTCACGAGTTCCAGCCAGTCTTGCATGGGGTGCGCATCCTCGTTGGCTGATATCTCCTTATATCTGGAATGCATGCTCTTGAACGCGTTCATCAGATTATCATATGCGCCAGAGATCGCGTCCTCATAATCTTGCATATGATCCAGCTGCTCATCGAAATCTTCATCTGGCCGAAATAGGCTATTTAGGGCGACCGACTTTATGTTTTGCAAGGCCTCATAATTCCTTGCCCGGTCATCCAGATTAGCAAAGTGCGCCAGCTGGAGGGACAGCAGCGACCGCATGTTGTCCTCGATGCTCCTGACGCCCTGGGCTAATGCGCGAAGGATGAGATTCCTTGATACTGACGCGATGAGCATTTTCTGCAGGTCCAGGAATCTCGGATCCTGGATCAATGCATTGTTATAGCTGGCCAGGAAGGTAAAATCCGGGCACCCCTGCCCATTATCAGCGATTACCTTATTGCATCGATCGTATACCTCTTCCATCAGATCCCTGTTGCCGTTTCCCGAAGATGCCGCTTCCTCTCTGACCTGCGCTTGCTTCTTTTTCTTGTTAAATAATCCAAACATGACTTCTCCTTCGATATTCCAAATAAGCGACACTGCATACGCTACTACCCCACCGAAGCAAGCCGCAGAGGCCTCATGACGGCGTTCTCTTTCGAGTCCTTTTACATCCTGGGCTTTACGGCTCAAGCCTCACCCGATTTTTTGCCATTTTTGCGTTCTGGCATTGAAGCGGAACTTGTTCAACATGCGAGCAGAGTCCTGGTCTCCCCAGCGGGCCACCTCATTGAACCAATATCCGGCCAGGTTGGCATCATACAACGTACGTGTCACATCGCTTCCGCTATAAAGCACTCCGAAATTGCGCATCGACATCACATCGCCCCGCTCAGCGGCCATGTTGAGCCACTTGACGGCCTCTTCAGGGTTATACGGTGCTTTCCGTCCGAAAGTGTAGGCTTCAGCCAATGCCTGCATGGCTGCAATGTTGCCGCCTTCCGCCATCTTGATGGCATTGTTTAAGGCCGCGCGGTCCTCATCGGACATATTTTCTTCCTGCTTCTTGGCCTTAGACCTGCGATACGTCTCGCCGGCCGCGTCGACAGCGACATCCACGATAGCTTTGAAAAGTCCCATATCTTCTTCCTCCCTTTTTCCGTTCTGTTGCCCAGTTTCATGTTGCTATAATGGGCCTTTCATCGATGGCCCATCCGGAACAGCCTCTTTATCCAGCCACGAATGCCATGCCACAGATATCGGCATCCATCCTGTCACATTCCTCAGGAGCTGAGCAGAGACGAGGCCAAATCATCCAGTAGCTTGCTGCTCGCTTCTAGCTCCGCCCGCATCTTCGCCATCTTAGATGCCCTGTTTGCACCTCCGAAGCCTTGCGCATAAAGCCCTATGAGCTTATGCCTCGCGGCATTCTTCTCGAGGCACTTTGCCTCGACGGCCCTCTCCAAGGCCGCCGTAGCCTTATCATAGTCGACGGGAGTCCCGATTCCCTCCAGATAGCACTTAGCCAGAGGATACGCCGCATGCTTGTCGTCCTTCGACATCGAGAGCCACCGGAATGCCTCCGCAGCATCCTGCCCCACGCCGATGCCGTCCAGATAAGCTAGCCCGACCTCTGCCTGCCCTTCCGGGTCCCCCAGCTCGGCAGCCTGAAGGTAATAGCCAAATGCGATCGCATTCTCCTGCGGATCATCCTCGGAGTAATGCTCGTCCGCCAGCTTCATATACGCCCTCGGCGAGCCCAGCTCGATGGCCTTCTGCATGTACCTGTCAGCCATCACCTGATCCGCTTCAAACCCTTCAAAATGCCCCTGATAATAATCTACCAGCATCACCATGGAATCCGCGTCCCCAAGGTCGGCCGCCTTCTTCAGCCACTCAAAGGCAAGCTCGTTCTCGATCGAGCCGTAGAAGCATCTCGCAATCTCAGCGGTAGCCTTCACGTCTCCGGCCTCAGCCTGTCGGAAGAGATTCTGGGCCTGGCTCGCGCCGTAGGCCTGTTCGATGACATAGAAGCCTTCGTTCAGGTGCCCTTTATCCCTGTTTGTCGCAATCTCGACCTTGACCGTCTTCCGGCCTAACAGCTTATCCAGTATTCCCATATTTGTCCTCCCAACTATAGATTGCCTCGCTGGATAGCAGGCTGCGCCACGTGCCGTCAGTTGATGTCAGCCCTCTCAGCCATGTCCAGCATCATTTCTTGATATAGCCGATACAGTAATATCGATTGATAGGTTCGTTGTATCCGCCGAAAAGCCCCCTACAATAGGGATAGCCCTTTTCGTTCGTGTCTTCCCAGTCGGCATACTTGCAAAAGCAACAGTTGCCCATGAAGCACCCATCGGGTATCGTGATGGACATCTTTTTTTCTTCCATGCCCTTTTGTCCTTTCTTGATGCGCTGTCCGTCATACCACCTTAAGGAGATCTTCTACGATCACCAGCTCGCCATCGGCCAGCTCGGCCTTATAAGGCACCAGTTCCCTCTCCGGCAGGACGATGATGGGGAAGTAAAGGCTCTTAATCTGAGCCGGCATCGCTTCTATGATTCTGCGGATATATGCCCTGTCCCCATCGGAAAGAGTGCGGACGCCATGGAAATGCGCATGCGCGATACCCTGGAAGAGGATCCCTTCCTGCAGCCACTGTCTGATCGTCTCATTCAGGAACGTGGTATCCGGGACATAGGAACATCCGAACGGCCCCTTCTTCCCGGGGTCGCCTACGAACATATCTATGACAGGCCATTCCCTGCTCCCTATGATGCCCCCCACCTCGGGAGGCGTCTCCGCAGGATAACTGACGATTGCCTCATAAATCTCTCTTTTTATCTCCATCTCAATTTCCCCTCCTTCTGGACCCTACCCCCCATCAGCGCATCACCAGGAACAGCGTCGGTCTTGCCTGGCAGAATCAGTAACCGATGCCCAGTCCCTCAGGGCCTTGCGTTCCGGCCCATATCCTGTTCACATGCCCGATTATAAGCCAGCAGGGCAGCCTGTAGTTATTCCATACGAATTATTTGTCAGGAAATGAAAAACCCCAGAGCGTATACCTCTACGCTGATACACTCTGGGATCTTTTGTTCATCCATTCAGTCTTACCTTATCCGACAGAATCCAAATCCATAGCGGATTCTGCCGCAAATCATTTCTTGACGTAATGGAAGCAGCCATTGCGATTGCGGGGATTGTTATACCCGCCATAGTTGCCATCGCAATGGGGGTATCCCTGGCTGTTCGTGTCGTTCCAGTTTGCATACCTGCAGTCCGTGCAGTTTCCCATGAAACATCCTTCGGGGATCAAGATCGTCATCTTCTGTTCTTCCATATCGGCTTCCTTTCTTGTGCGCCTTCCGCTCGCTCCTGGCCCGCTCCTTCAGTTTCTCGATCCAGGCGACAGGCTTCCGAGAGGGAGGCATATCGAATGAGGCTTTCCATACGCCCCATCCCCTATGCAAGCCTGATTATACGACCCGGAAAGGAAGCACAGTTATTCAGATGGAATTATATTCTTTGCAACGGGCATGGGCCGGATACCGACATAGGGATACGCACGTCAAGAATACTTATTTTGTTTTTTGAACATTCCTCTCAATGTGCCGGATTATCGTCATTCCCTTTTTCCGTTATGGCAGGCATGGATTGGGATTATCAGAGATTTCCTACTAGAAAATCCCCCTAACGACAGTTTCGAACACAGGCCGGAGTTCTCCTGCCTGTGTTCGAAACTATCGTTAATCAAAGAGCACATATTCTGCGCCAACCTCATGCAGCATGTCATTGACGTCCGCCAGATTCTTCTTGTTGGCTAATCCATAGATGATCACTGTATCACCGACGCTTCGTTTCGTATCAAGGCCACGACTTTCTGAATCCTTGAGGAGAATATTCATATCATCGACCGAAAGGCCAAGTACCACTCCTATTGCGATGACGTATATCCGCTTGGAAGGTCTCCGATTTCCATTGAGCAGGCTATACAGCTGCCCATCAGACATGACCGGCGCGAGCGCGATCGTCAGCGTCCGTCTCGTCATGCCGGCCCGCTCCATAAAGTGGGCAACATCCCTCACGAAAATGGTATCGAAATAAGACTCACGATCATGGATGGCTACATCCAGGCCATTCCTGTCATGAATCTTAGCAATTTCCTGATTAGCTTCGCCTGTGGGGATATTTCTTTTCATATTACACATATCGTCCCTCCTTTGAAGTACCGGTGTCCATTCCCAAACATTCCAGTTCTGACTTTAGTCAGAAACATATTATTGCCGCACAAACGAATCATGGTCGACAGTCTGCGTAAGTCCTGGACAATCAGCAAATGCAGAGTAAGCGATTAATCTGGAGGTGTGCAACACTTTTAGGGACCATGTGGTATTTTTTGACACCACACCGTCCCTTTAAAAAGCATTATTAAGCTCAAGGCATCTGGAATACTCAGTTGAGTCATTCGGCAGAGCCTGGCTTTT